>JAKAQR010000079.1 GCA_021819725.1 Actinomycetes bacterium | reverse complement strand
AAAACAGCAAAAAACCCAAGTCCCCGCCAGGGACTTGGGTTCTCAGTGTCTCTCACCCACCCTCGATCGTACACCATTATCTCTGTCCATATCGGCAAAACTCAAAATTTTGCTGCGACCTTATGGGTAATCGAGACTCCGAAACGGATGCAACCTGCACCTATCACAGTGGCCGCATACCACACGACACATTCCCATGCACCGTCAACCAGAAACCCAGAGAATAAAGCCCTCGTCAGGGCGCAAGAGTCACATCGCTAGACAGATTGTAGATCTCTACTTATACCAACTCTAGAACTCCTCCAGCCTCCCTCATTAGATCGAATTACGCCGGTTCCACAACCTCGAAGATATCCTGTAGGCGCTCCAATACCTCGGCTTCACCTTCACTGAGCTCCAGCTCAACGATGTCGCCCCGATCGATACCGAGCGCAAGAATCTCCAAGATAGAGTGCAGATCCGCCACTCGCTCCCCCTTGGCCACCGTACCGGTAACTCCTGCTGCATTCATGGTCTTGACGAGACGTGCTGCCGGGCGGGCATGCAGCCCCGACGGATCAATGGCACGCACGCGATACCTCAACACCCCAACCCCGCATGACTCATACCATACTCCATCGAAAAGACCTCCGCATCACGTCGCCCCATAACCCTGTGCCTGGGAAATCAGGTGCAACGAACTCGTCGATACCCCAAGCGCTCCCGCCTCGAGTGCGGCGTTCACCTGCTCCATGCGGGTGATCAACCCACCCGCTATGAGAGGAACCTCAATGGCATCTGCCACTCTCGTGATCTGATCAGGCAACACCCCTGGCAAGACCTCTACCGCGTCAGGCTGTGTTCGCGCGACATTGCGCAGCCCTGACTCCACCGAGGAGCTATCCAACAGGAAGATCCGCTCGATGGTAAGTAACCCAGCCTTTTTTGCGGCGATCGCCGCTGAAGGATGGGTCGTGATGATCCCTGCTGGGTGTCCGAGGCTCGCAAGCAGCGCAATTCCCTGGGTGTCGTTAGTGATGCCATGGAGCATGTCGACATGCACAAAAGCCTGAAAGCCCCGCTCAGCTAGCAGCTTCGAGGCACCGAGCACCTCTGCCGCGTTACCACCCAAGAGAAACACCCAGGTTGGCTCGGTCTCTGGAATCATTGCGAACACATCACCAGGATCACGAGCTGCAAAAATGACCTTCGGAATCGCATCTGGCCGGATCGTCTCCGATTGCCTACTCACTGCGGAGCACCCATGAGCTCGAGCTGCGCGTGCATCCAACGTGCCGGGTGAAGGGTCCGATGACCTGTTAGCTCCTCCAGGTGGATCGCACAGGTGCCGCTATCGGTCAAGATGATCCCAGGACCATCGATGACCTGGTTCGCCTGCGAACCCAGCGCTCTTGCGACACCGGTGTGCTCGGACTTGAACGCATAGGAGCCAGCGGCACCACAGCAGTTGATCTCGAGGACGCGTGGTGGCCGCTCGCTCGAGCGCTCGACGAGCCTCAACAGCGAGCCTTCGCCCCGCGCGGTCTTCGAACGGCAAGTTGCATGTGTATAGATTACCTCGCCAGCAGGACATTCACGGAGCGACGCAAAAAGGCTAGGGCTTGCATGCTTGAGAACGAACTCCACAAATGAGAACACCGGAGTCGACAGCTCAAGGCCAAAGTAGCGGGGCCACTCACTGCGTAGCGTATCATCACAGGTAGCATTCAGGGTCACGATCGCCTCCAGCTGCGCAGCACCACGACCAAGCGCGCGCCATGTCGCCCGAGCGCTATGTTCCGCCTCGTCGAGAAGCCCAGATGCGTAAGCAGCGGCACCGCAACAATGGCTAGCCGCCGGAAGTGGAACCGTCGCAAAACCCAGGCGCTCGAGTACCTCCCGTGCCTCCGCCAGCGTTGGCGCATCAAAGCCCCGGGTAAAGCAATCGACAAAAATACCAACACTTGGTACGTTCTTCACTGGTCGGACCCTGTGAAGGCGCTGGGTCCGATCTACCGGAGATGGGACGGGCCACCGCGTCTTGGCGCTAATGCCCAGTGGGACACCGAGCACCTTGGGCAGCTTGACCAGAGCTGGCGCCTTCGCCAACCACTGTGGATGCGTCAGCAGATAGTCGCGCAACATCAGGCGCGGCGACTGAGGGGCATGTCGTTTGTGCTCCGCAATGAGATGAGCAATGGGAACCGCGACGGGACACGCCTCCTCGCAGAGCTGACAGAATGTGCAGTCACCAACATGTTCCATCGTATCGCCCTGCCCGGCTTGTAAGCGTCGATACCAGTCGGGGCCGAGCGCCTTTGGGCCGGGAAACTTCTGATCGACCCGATAGACCGGGCAGGCCGTAACACAGATCGAACATTTGATACAGGAATCCTCGTGGTCAAATCGTCTCACATTAGTCCTCCGAAATCATCGATAGAGCCATGTGTACGGACCCGAGCACCATAGCTCCACCGTTGTGATCCTTGTTGGGATTCCAACCCCCCAAAGCTCGACCTACCGCCAACACTCGACCACCGCCAATGCAGTCGATATCTGGATGGCCCACTCGATCGAGACTTTGAACGTCATCCATCTTGCCGAGCTCGCGATTGACAAGGTCGTCGATGATCGCCCCATCGATCGTCACGGATGCTCCACCACCGAGTACGCCGCCGGTCGCAAGCAGCACATAGTCTGCCGCGAACTCCCGACCGTCGTCGGTCATCGCCGTAGCCGTTGGGGAGACCCTCTGTGCTCGTCCAGTTATGAAATGCACGCCCAGACGTCGCAGCGAGCGCTCCCAGCGATCCCGAATCCTTACGCCGCCAACGCTGGGTGAGAGGAGGGGAAACTCCGCGATGGGATGTCCAAGTTCCCCAGCGAGGTGTGCCACAATCTCGACCGTGGTGTCAAGCCCGAGAATTTGTGGCACGATTACCGGAACACCGCGCGGTGCATGACGCAGCTGCGCACCCAGCTCTCTGGTAAACCAGGCGAGACCAGCCCGGGTGTCAAGGTAACTAGCAAAGCGGATCGCTCCCCAACCAGGGTCCCAGCCCGGAGGACGGGTCAGCTTCACGACGATGGCCTCCCGACGGACATGGTTCCGATAGCTGACCGCTTGAGCATCCGCAATAGAGTCGGCAAGCCCAGCGATGCCAACGATGATGAGGTCCTCCGGATCAACACTCGCATACTGCCAGGCGGGTACCGCAAAGGTCGGTCGTAAATTTCCTGTGGCCGTCACTGTACGAAGGATCACTCCAGGTGGTGCGAGACGAAGTGGAACGCCAAACGAATCGAAAATGTCAACCAGCCCTTGGAAAGCAGCTACCCAGGATGATTGCGAAAGCTTGACCGGAAACGACTCGAAAGCATCCGCACTCCTCCCAAAGCCGAAATCACCCGACCACATTGACATCGTCCCATCGGCATCGGCGAGAATGGTGACATCAAATCCGCGCTGTCGCAGGTAACTGGCACTGAGGAGCCCGGCGGGGCCCCGGCCGACCACAAGAACGCTGACGGTCATGACAGATCCTCCGCGAGCGTCTGTGCTTTAGTCGCCTGTTCCAGTGCTATCAAGCGAGCATTCGATCCCCAACCAACCACGTTGAGACCATGCTCACGTTCATGGCGCAACCAGGCCATCTCCTGTGCAAACTGCGCTGCAGAGCGCCGACCAAGCACCCGGTGGGCGCAAAACGTCCCTTGGCAAGGCCCCATCGAAAACCAGGTGCCAAAGCGCATCTGGGTCTGTGAAGCTGTCTCGTTGTCAAGATCCGACTCGTAAACGCCTTCACATTCACACAACAGCGCACCCCGATCAACCGGGTGTCGTCGACTCGTCGCTTGCGTCGTCCTATGAGCTTCGATAACCGTATCTGCGCTACGTGAGGGCAAACGCATGTCGAGGCTCTCCGCCAACTTGTCACCCAACACCTCCCCCATCAGTCGAAAGGTAGTCCACTTTCCTCCGAGAACCGAGAAGGCACCAGCAAGTCCGTCCCTATCACCGTGATTGAGCACGGCAAAATCACGCGAAACGGTCCTCGAATCGTCGGTCAACCCTGACGGCTCATAGAGTGGTCGAACCCCGTTGAAGCCGCGTAGGACTCTCCAACTTCCAAGATCCGGAACGAGCTCGGCACCCAAGCTCATCAGTCGGATCGCTTCAAGCCGATCGGGCTCTGGGGCGTCAGGGCAAGGCTGAGCAACGTCCGTGGTACCAAGGATGACCACCTCCTGATGAGGGACGAAGATATCGCCATCGCTCGGCAACTTGAGTCGATTGACAACCTGGTCCATCCGCCGGTTTGCAAAAATCAGCATGAGTCCGTACGAGGGCTGCACCTTGACATCAATCCCCCAGTCATGCGCGACCAGACCTGCCCATGGTCCTGCGGCATTCACTACCGCGTCACAATCCAGCGTTCGATGTCCGTCTGGGCCCTCGACCTCCACCCCCGTCACACGGTGGCTCTCCGTACGGATCCCCACCGCCCTTGTGCGCTCAAGCAGCCTCGATCCCCTCGCCTGGATCGCGGCCACGAGCATGGTAAGCATCGTGAACCCCTCCAGCACACCGTCAGGCACCCAGTAGGCTCGCTCAATGTCCGGCGTCAGCATCGGAAGTGCTTGGCGAAGCTCTGCGGGCGGGACCTCACGTATCGGCACCCCTAGCGCCTCGGCTTGGTGGGTCCAGCGTCGTTCGAAGTTATCGTCATCTCCATACTTCTTGACGAAATAGCCACCTGTCGCAACGACTGCATTAGGAGCGATAACGCGCAAAAGCATGTTCTCTCGATAGCACTCCTGCGCGGCATTTGGATCCGTAACAAGATAGCGGCCCCCACTATGGAGCAGCCCATGAAACCGACCGGAGGTGCCGACACCAACTTCATGGGCCTCGACGACGACGACATCAACTCCGCGCAACGCCAGGTCCCAAGCCACACCCAGCCCCGTCGCACCAGCCCCTATAACGACGACCCTCATCTGTGCTCCCCTCCGATAGCTGGACTCAGCGAAAACGCACAAAGCCCGACAGCATAAGCTGTCGGGCTCTCTAAGATCAAACGCCACGCCTAGCAGTCAGCAACGACTGACTCCCATACTAAGCCCCTGCGGCCAAGCCTGTCAACACCGAGCAAATCCAATCCACTACTGTCGAATACTCCCTTCGAACCGGCGTTCCCACGCTTCATGCCGCTTCTTCGCATCACGGAGGAATGGCGAATAGGCGATGGCCTTGAGTAGGGCATCATTAGCCACCCTGGCTGTCCCCGACATAGGTCGGACAACATCGAGAAACAACACCGCGCGAAGCTCTGACGAATCGTTCCAAGCACTGTGCTGGTAGCCATCATCAAAAAGTAGGCTCTTGCCCTCTTCCCAATGACGGGTCTCACCACCAACCTCGATGCCGCACAATTCCTTTGGCTCGGGCACTCGCAGGCCAAGATGGTACCGCAAAACCCCTCGATATGGGCCACGGTGAGGAGGAAGGTGCTTGCCGGGACTCAAAATTGAGAAAAACGCCGTCGTCAATCCAGGGACCTGCTCCAATAAAGCCACCGTCCTGGGACAGCGCTTCCAATTTGCCTCGGAACGATAACCATAGCCCATAAAGAAGACCGTCTTCCATTGATCATCGTCAGAGATCGAGGCTACATCACGAGAGATGTCTTGGAAATTTGGGAGATCATCCCGCCGTCCAAGCAACTCGTCCAACTCTTCACGCATATCCTTCCAGCCGTCCTCGAGCACGCTAGTCCATGGAAAGATTGCAGGATCCAGGAATGGCGTTGTCGGCACGATCGAAGACTTAAGTAGCCAACCTTCCAGGCCAAAGACGGCAGCCTCTCCTGCGTTGAGCGCAGCCTCTCGAAGATCCTCGCGCACCTGCTTGAGATCCATGCCGGCCGATCGCAAACTGTCACTTGCCTCTTGAAGCGCCACTTTCCATGTTTTGGTCATGCCTCCTCCTCTCACCTTCGCACAGAGCGACAGGCAAGCGGGCCTATCGCCCCTTGAACCTTCAGTCTACCAGCCGTACCGTACCATAGCGAACTTCCGTACCGTTCTGGCAGCCCCAAGCGAGTCGAGGCACGACGCTCACGTTGATAAGCAACTCCGTAATGCGCGGCCTTACAGTAGCCCCGACGACCGACCCCGTGCTCGCCATCAGCTCTTCATGAGTGTGTCTACAACACCGCCCGCTTTGACCAGTCCGGCGCGAGCGACCTTACTTGAGCAACAGGAGCTAGTTGCCGGTGCTGGTGAGAATGAGCCGGGCCCGTTCGCGCATCTTGCGCCTTGATTGGATGCCCCATGCTGCGACCACGACATAAACCAAGCCGATCACGATGAGATCGCCAGCAGGCTTCATCAGGTATTCCCCTATGAGCAGCACGAGCACGACCGCAAAAATCGGCGAAGGATCCCACTGGGTGACCGTGGCTTGTGCGACCTCTACCACGACCTCGGCAAGATGTGGATCATCCGGCAGTGTGCCCGCCTTCAGATGTGCAAACGCCTCCCTCTGCTGCTCGCGGTCGGTGAGCGCACTTCGTAGAATCATCAACCCGGTGGGCTGACGATGCTTTCGCCAGACCACAAAACTGACCACCAAGCCAGCCACCGCCGCCAGGACCAGTATAAGGCCGATAACTGTGCTGATCTCTCCCATGTACACCTCCACGCGCACCCAACTGGGCAGTATAGCCCAAGCTGCAACTCGCCCTTGAAGCCGCGGACACTTCCGGATTGTCAGATCAGCGATGGACCTTCGAGGTAGCGATCCGTCAAAGATCTCAGCTCGGCATCAAGTTCGTCAGACACCTGGTAGTTCAGTGCTGCAAGCGACTCGTCCAACTGCACCGCTTTCGAAGCCCCGATTATCGGGGCACTTACTCCTGGCTGACGCATCACCCAGGCAACTGCTAATGTCACCAGGCTGACACCCTCACGCAGGGCAACACCCTTTAACTGCTCCACGGTAGCGAAGAGCTCCTCGTGCCAGTAGCGCTCGCGATACAGCTGGCTCGCGGGCGTCGAGTTAAAGCGAGTTCCTTCAGCCGGCGTCTGGTTAGGGTTATGCTTTCCCGAGAGTAGCCCACCTGCAATCGGGTTATAGGGTATTACGCCAATGCCGTCCTCGCGCGCCAGTTCCAGCAGATCCCTTTCCACCACACGATAAAGCAGGTTGTACCGAGGTTGTACTGATGAGAATCGTTCCCAACCACGACCCTCCGCCAACCCGTTTGCCTTTGCCAAGCGAAAGGCTGGATAGTTTGAGCATCCGATGTAGCGGACCTTACCCATATGGACCAGATCCCCCAAAGCACTCATGGTCTCATCAATCGGGGTATTTGGATCGTAGCGATGGAGCTGATAGAGATCGATATAGTCCGTGCCCAGACGCCGTAAAGAGGCATCAACCGCATCAAAGATATGCTTGCGAGAATTCCCTTGCTGGAAAGGCTCTTTTGCCGTCGCCCCAAAACACTTCGTCGCAAGAACAACCTTGTCCCGCTTACCTTTGAGCCAACGACCAATGATCTCCTCTGTCGTTCCCGCGAGGCGGACGCCACCACCCAATGGGTAGACGTCTGCAGTATCGAGAAAGTAGATCCCCGCATCAAAAGCGCGATCCAGGATCCTCACGGCCTCCTCCTCACCACTTTGCAGGCCAAAGGTCATCGTGCCCAAACACAGTTGAGACACCATGAGTCCGGTCCTGCCGAGCCGAGTCGCTTCCTCAGACATCATCCACCACCTCTCACAACCGAGTTCCACCCTTGACCCTACATCTATTGTGCAGCCATACCGTCTCGAACTACCCACCCCGGTATGCTCGTGACTGAGGCATTATCCCCTTTGGATCACGCGACCACCGCTAGCTCGAGTAGAACGCGGCTCTACTGCCCTCACCTCAGGACTTGAACACCATCAACCAGACGAGTACCACCATAAGTGCTAACGCAACATCGTTATACCAGCGACTCCGTCGATCCCACAGGAGCAAACGCAACTCTGGCGTAATGGGATCGGATCCAAGTTCACGCGCCGCAAGGCGCGCTCTTTTGGGAGCCTTACCTCCAAGAGCTCCCAAACCCAACACTGCGACATAAAGAAGGATGGCTGCTATGACCCAACCTGATCCAAAACCGAAACCACCCACTACGACCAGCCAGAACCCACACACTCCAACGATAACACTGCCAGCAACAACCATCACGACTGCCAATGGCGCAAGGCTCAGGTACACAGCAACCTCCAGCGCTGTCTCCGCCCTGCGAGCCCGTACCAGAACCCCACCGGCGAAAATAACACCGGCTACAACCGTCATAGCCCCGATAATATGGCCGAACAAGAGAAGGTGGAACCCGAAACTATGGCGCATCACGAACAAGCCTAAAGTGTCATTTCGGTGCACGAACACTGCCACTACGGCGAACTCCATAGCGCTCTAGCACTGGGACCCTCTGAACACGGGCAGTGTGCATATCAACAACTCCACCTAACACCCATGATCGTCCCTCGATCCAGCACAATCCAGGAACGAGGCACCACTGACCGGGCAAGCCACCTCGAACCCAAAGAAAGCAACGCCTCGCTGAGATCCGCCAGTCAACAATGCAATCCAAAGCCGCATCGCTGAATTTGTACTACTTTATTGCTCATCGGGCAAAAGTGCAAACGAATCCGCAGAATTTAACAATTTCCTCTCAGCAAAGCTGGGGCCAAAAACAGCACAACCCCCCTCACGTGGAGGGGGG
>JAKAQR010000024.1:34116-36618 GCA_021819725.1 Actinomycetes bacterium | reverse complement strand
CCTACCCATCACCCCCACCCGCCACTGCTCACGCCAGAAACCCATAGGGACGTGGGTCAAAGGACGCCTGCCGAGAATCACCAACAATGCCCAAGCCCCCAAACGCACCAAGGCCCACCTGACCGGGTTCAGGCGCATCACTTGCCCAACGAACCCCGATCGCACTACCCAACACAAACACCAGGTCGAGATCACGCTCATGTTGTAGCGAGCTCTTGGACGACTCGGGTGCCAAGCGTCGATGTGAAGCCCCACTACCACGACCTCGTCGCTGACAGATCACAAGGACCTACCGGCGAGGTCGTTGGCTTGGACACCGGGGTTACCCACTGTGCACTGATGTCGGCTGTGCACTGATGTCGACCGGTTGGCTCCTCGAGCGCTGAGAACCACACGGCCAAGGACCAAAGACCGAGCCCGCCAAGTCCACACCGAGAGTCCAACCCAGCCCAGGACTGAATCCAAGACCAACGACCCAAGTGCTACCTGATGATCCGAGAGGATCACAAGGGCATGAGCCCCGCCCTCACGCACCCCGGTACCACCCTTGTCAGCCCGTCTGGTCCCAAGAGGTCGAGCCGACACCTGTGCGGCGCGCGGGAGGAGCAATCATCATCCGGAAAGCGTGCCACGGGGTAAACACTCCAGATGGACTGGATACGACAATCCGTGCATGTGTCTTTGAGCTCTCGAGCTCTGGTCTCTCGACCAACGCAAAGTACTAGCTCTGAGTGATGCCCAGAGCCGGGCGTTCTCTGAGACAGATCAGGCTTGCAACCTCGTCTACCAGCATGTGTTCGTCGATGCCAGACCAGTTGGTCCAGCTATCGTGGTGGGAGCGATGCTCGGTCACGCCAACCAATCGGTGGGATTCAAAAGCCCCGTCCATGCGGGCAGGAAGGTCCACTTACCAGCCGTTGCGCCAGGGGTGCCAACCAGGGTTTTCTACCTCTTCCAAGAGTCGATTAGCCGCCCGTTGTTGACGTAGATGCCTACCCACGTAATCGCATTAGGGCGATAGGGGATCGCGGTCTGCAAGGATACTTTGGGATGCGGAGTGCCGAGCCACATGGTGGTGACGTGGCCATACACGCTTGAGACCACCATTCGAAGCTGTCCGTGTGAGGGTAGGTTGTGGAAGGTGGCGTGAACTTGTGTTCCCCAAGGTCTCTGGTAGAGTGCGAGGAGGCCTTCGGCGCCGGTAGGTGACGAGGATAGCGCGATCACCCTTGTAGGTGGGGGAGACTGAGTTGCCGTGTGAGCGAGTGTGAGGCCGAGCGCCAGTCCGGCTGCTGCACCGACGACAAGGATGCCTATCCGCGCGAGCCAACGGCTGTATGTTGAGGCAAGGGCGACTGGCGTCTCGGTAGTTAATTCTCGCTGCTGTTGAGTGGGAAGCGCCAACACGAGCGATGTGGTCGGTTGCATTGCAGCGAAGCACTCGTCACACACGAGCAGATGACCCTCGAACGCTTGACGCTCACGTGAGTTGAGAGTGCCGAGGATGTATTCAACGATGAGTTCGTGCAGGGGTCTACCGTCGTCCATGAGCCTGCTCCAAGGTCGCCCGGAGGAGCTTGACAGCGTAATGCAGGCGCGATCTCACCGTGCCATCGGGAACGCCAAGCTCTTCGGCTACTACCGCACTTGGTACCCCTTGTATCAAGACCTTCTTGATGACGAGTTGATGGTCTAGGGTTAGGGATTGGATTGCGGATTCGAGTGTTAGGCGATTGATAAGTGCCATGGTGTCGTCTCCTGAAATACCTAGATCCGAGTGGTTAATGTCTGCCAGTCTGTGCGAGCGCCTCAGGTGATCGATTGCGCGATTACGCGCAACGATCAGCAACCAGCCCTTGAGACGTTCAGCGTCGAGAATCAGCGAGTCCTTG
Source organism: Actinomycetes bacterium (assembly GCA_021819725.1). The sequence continues at coordinate 34,726 of JAKAQR010000024.1, read as the reverse complement.
TGGTCTAGAGCGGCAAGAAACGTCTCTTGAACAAGATCGTCTGCTATGGAAGGATCTTTCACGATCGCGTTCACCTGGGCACGCAGGAGTGGGGAGAATGATGCGAAGAGATCCTGGAGGACCACTTCGAGCGTTGCATCCCCACTCGTGGACATCAGTCTGGCGCGCAGTCCTATAGCAGCGGATTAGTCGCTGCAGTATACGATATGCCCGACCGGGCTGCGGACCCAGCAAACCCTGCATCGCCAAAGTTAAAGACTCCGCCGTCTTTGGCAACTAGCCAATAGCCACCACCATCAGCGGTTGCCATTATACCCATGACCGGCATGTTGAGCGAGTGGCTTCCCTTGAGTCCGGTAAGCCCGTCGGTATAGGTGTTGCCGTAGAACCCTGCATCGCCAAAGTTAAAGACTCCGCCGTCTGCTCCAACCAACCAGTAGCCGTTGCCGTCGGGTGTGGAGGCAATGCCAACGATTGGCGCGGTGAGCGAGTGGCTTCCCTTGAGTCCGGTAAGCCCGTCGGTATAGGTGTTGCCGTAGAACCCTGCATCGCCAAAGTTAAAGACTCCGCCGTCTGCTCCAACCAACCAGTAGCCGTTGCCGTCGGGTGT
>JAKAQR010000024.1:0-34016 GCA_021819725.1 Actinomycetes bacterium | reverse complement strand
TGAGCGAGTGGCTTCCCTTGAGTCCGGTAAGCCCGTCGGTATAGGTGTTGCCGTAGAACCCTGCATCGCCAAAGTTAAAGACTCCGCCGTCTGCTCCAACCAACCAGTAGCCGTTGCCGTCGGGTGTGGAGGCAATGCCAACGATTGGCGCGGTGAGCCTTGCACCCACCAGCCCCCCATAGCTCTTCGCATCTCCCTCAGCGTACACGGCACCGTTGGAGGTAACTTCCCAGTAGCCATGTCCGTCGCTGCCTGCAGCATAGGCTATGCCGACGACTTTGTTGGCAGTTCTTGGTGCATTCAGCAGCGTCGGCAGCCCGAAGGAGGTGGTTGCCCCGTTGGACTGTGTGAACTGGTAGGACTGATAGCTGAATGTGGGGGCACTGAGTTCATCAAGCGCAGAGGCGTTTGAGTTGTCAAAGTAGACGATCAAGTGGCCATTACCCATCATGGTGGTCGCGAGACCGAAGAGCGCTCCGCCGCTGCCAGAGTTGAGGGTGCGAGTCGCCAGGATGCGCCCCGACGTGGTCAGCTCGACGAGGTCATTCTTGGAACCGCCATCAACTACCAGCAGATCATGGTTGACTGGATCGATTGCGATACCCTGAGGGGCGTTGAGCACCCCGTTGTGAGCAATCATGATTGGGGTGACAGGACCGGTTGCCGTGAGGGCGTTCGGTAATGCATAGACCGCATTGTTGTAGTCATCCGTGATGTAGAGTGTCTTGTTAGCCGCATCGTAGACCATCCCTTGCGGGCCCGCCACGCTGCTTGGTGTCAGGGCGGTTCCTGCGATGTCCGATGTAGGCAAGTTAGTAGCGAGTGGTAAATATGTTGCGTTGATGGGCTGACCATTTTTCGTGCTTGCAGTCGGATTGGGATTCAGTCGCCATATTTGGCCGGTCGCGCCTCCAGCTGTCGGATTGGCAGCGCCAGCATTGGTCCAGAAGAAGGCGCCTGGAGCAAACGCGGCTCCCCAGGTGCCCTCAAAAAGCGTATGGTTACCGTTGTACGAGCTCGAGGCGTTGGTATAGTTGGCCACAAGATCTCCCGAGTTGGAGATAACTGCGTACCCTGAGGATGACCCATTAGGTGTCGATCCGTAGTAGGCGACCCAAACGATGTCCGCGGATGGGTTGATTGCGATGCCGACAGGCCCCGTGATGTCAGCGTTCTGGTAGAAGATCTTTGAAGTGCCCGTTGCTGGGTTGACCTCGACCAGCGAGGTTCCCGCACCAGCAGCCGAAGCACTGTTGAAGTTGGCAACCAAGAGATCGCCTGCAGTGAGCATGCCCATCGTCTTTGGGACGACGGCAATGCCATACGGGTTGGTGTCGCCGTTCGCCCCATTAGTTGGTGCGACCTGATGGACCGCCATCTGTGGGAAGAGATGTGTCTGTGGCATCGCCTGGGCGAATGCAGGTTGCTGAAGTACGACGAGGCTGATGACGCCGGTACTGATGCCGATACCCCATAGGCGCATGAGTTTGGCTGATTTCGATCGTCTCACGTGCGGCTCCTTTCAAGGTGCGATTCCTAATGACAAGTACGAAGACGGTGGCCGTTCTGTTCAGGCGCATCGCAAAATCCCAAAGATTCTTCTAGCGCTACGAGCCGAACTCTTTGGGTTTGTGGTGGTGCACCGCAGGTGGTCTACCTCTCATGTGAGAAGGCCAACCAGCACAGATAGGGGAGGTAATCGCATGAAAGGCAAGAGTGCGCGCCTGTCAAGTCATCGGGCGGTACGCCAAGCCAGACTCGATTACGCTCTCCATGAGGTGTCGAAGATTGTTGTTGTCTCCCATGGTGTGATGGCCATGGGGGATCTCTGCGGTATAGTTGTAGCCCGTCCGAAGTGGACCTATGGCCGGGAGATAGGCCAGTCTGTGAACCTCCTACAAGAAAAGGCCAAACCGGGCCGTTCCGCTAGGTCTCAGTGATCGAGAGGACACCAAGAGCGCTATCTACAAGAAAAGACCAAGCTAGACCTGTCCGCGTACTCAACACACAACCGACCATTGGGTCGACACTACCGATGTCAGAATCTTCCTTGTGGATTTACTTGCCATCGAGACGCTCTAGGAATGAATATCCTCTAGATGGCGATACACGTGAAATACGTCCCCACAAGACCGGACACCACCGTCCGAGTAACGTAGCTCCGGGCTGTCGAGGGTTGGTCACCCGGTCAACGCGAGGTGCAGTCCCCCAAGACCAGAGCCCTCAGTAGTGCGAAGAACCGGGCCTCATCTGAGCTAACTCAGATCAGCAAGCCAAAGCTAGCAAGCTCATCTACCAGTACGACCGGGACTAGACCGGTCGGTCGAGGTCGAGCGATACCAACAACCCAAACAAACGGCGAAGCCAGAGGTCCCGTCTGTAAGGACGGGGAGGTTCCACTAGCTAGATCCTTTGCCCAGTCTTGCGCGCGAGTTTCATCGACGTCTTAAAGGCGCGAACCTTCTCGAGTGCTTGCGGAGAGCTTGCGTCTGCCACCGAGCGAAACTCGTCGGCCCTGCCAAACGGCTCCGATGCCGCTTGCCATCCTTCGGGGGCAACGTGGAACCTTTTACCAAGCAGAGCAAGGAAGATCTTCGCCTTGTCAATACCGAAACCATTAAGGGACTGGAGTCGCAAGAGGGCGTCAGACCCCGAGCTTGCCTCTTCCCACAACGCGCTCGCATCGTTGTGGTAGTCGGCCACGATGCGCTCAGCAACTGATAGACACTTGGTCGCCATCGATTTCGGGAAGCGATGCAACGCAGGCTTTTCCGAGAACATCGCGACGAGTTGCTCCTCTCCGAGGGACACGATGGCTGCAGGTTGAAGCTCCAATCCGTGATGCTTGTGCAGTCGTCTATCAAGAAGGTACGGAGCGCTAAAGGCACGTTCCATAGGAATCTGCTGGTCAAGTAGCATGCCAACAAGGAGCCCAAAGGCATTGGCCTTGAGGAAGTCATTCGCTTCAGGATCAGGTGTGAGGTAGATATCCCCGGTCAGCATAGCTGTACTCTCAATCAGTCAGACAGTAGGGTCATGATGATCGTAGACGACGCCATAGTGGGTAATGGCATCGCTCACCTCCTCTGGCTTGGCTTCGCCAAGCTTAGCAAGTGCGGACAGGGTGGCTACCACAATGGATGCCTCGTCGGTCTCGAAGAAGCGACGCAGCGCCTCTCGGGTGTCTGAACGGCCAAAACCGTCAGTACCGAGGGAGATAAATGGCTGATGAACGAATGGTCGGATCTGATCGGGCACCAGCTTGACGAAGTCTGTTGTTGCAATAATCGGTCCTTCGGCCCCTCCGAGCAACTGTGATACCCACGGGGTTTCGGCGGTTTCACCTGGATTGAGGCGTTCGAACCGATTAGCTGCTTCAGCATCCTCCCTCAACCGCTTGTAGGAGGTGATGGAGTAGACGTCACAGACCACATTCCAGTGGTCTCGCAAGGCTTCGGCCGCGGCGCGCACCGATGACTGTGCGGTGCCGGAGAATAGAAGGGTGGCGTGCCGCTCCCGATCTCTAGGTGTAGCGGAGGACAGCGGTGCCAAAACATTCGATCTCTGACCAGCGGAGAAGAGATAGCCGCCTTGCACGATTGCTTCGCTGAGTTCGTCGAGGTTGCGATTGGGATCGACCGCTGGCATCAGGTAGTTTTCGTTGTACGTGGTCAAGTAGTAGATGACATCCCTGCTTCGAGGACCGAACATGTCCGCGATACCATGTCGAACGATGGCCGCAATTTCGTAGGCAAACGCTGGATCGTAGGCCTGCACGTTGGGGTAGACCGCAGCGAGAACTTGTGAGTGGCCATCGGTGTGCTGGAGCCCCTCCCCCAGGAGCGTAGTTCTGCCTGCGGTGGCGCCGATCAGAAATCCCTTCGCTCGTGCGTCGGAAGCGGCCCACAGCAGGTCGCCAGAGCGCTGGAAGCCGAACATCGAGTAGAAGAGATACACAGGGATCATAGGGACCCCGAGTGTGGCATAAGACGTACCCGCCGCGGTAAACATTGCGGTAGAGCCGTCTTCGGTGATCCCCATTTCGAGGATCTGACCATCCTGAGCTTCAGTGTAGGAAAGGAGGAGCCCAGCATCCACCGGCGTGTAGCGTTGGCCAATGGTCGAATATATTTTGGCCTCCCGGAATAGCGCCTCAAGGCCAAAGGTCCGAGCCTCATCCGGGACGATTGGTACGATTCGGGCGCCGATGAGTGGGTCCTTCATGAGGTTGCGCAATAGCTTGGAAAAGACCATGGTAGTCGAAACCTGCTGCTTTGCTGACCCCAAGTAGAATTCCTTGAATGCGTCGTCGCTCGGTACCGGGAGCTCAGCGCTGCGATTAATGCGGCGTGGCAACGACCCACCTAGCTGTCTCCGACGTGACTCGAGGTAAGCAGCCTCGATCGAGCCTTCCGGCAGCCGAATGTATGGTGGCTCTGGGGCTTCCAGCATCTCGTCGGTGATAACGTCGTTCAAATGCAGCCGGTCGCGAAATTGGCGTAGCTGCTCATCGGTCATCTTCTTGATCTGATGTGTAGAGTTACGCGCTTCAATATCGGGACCTAGGGTCCAGCCCTTCACCGTATGAGCCAGGATCGCCGACGGCGATCCCTGATGGTTGACCGCCGCATGGTAGGCGGCATACAGCTTGCGGTAGTCATGGCCGCCCCGCGGAAGCTGTTGGAGATCCTCGTCACTGAGGTGCTCGACCAGTGCTCGAAGCCGGGGGTCAGGCCCAAAAAAGTGCTCACGGATATAGGCGCCGCTTTCGGTTGCGAGCTTTTGGAAGTCTCCGTCGGGGGTGGTATTCATCTTGTTGAGCAGCACCCCATCGGTGTCTCGGGCCAGAAGTTCATCCCACTTCGAGCCCCAGATGACCTTGATCACGTTCCACCCCGCGCCACGGAAGGTTGCCTCGAGCTCTTGGATAATCTTTCCGTTCCCGCGCACCGGGCCGTCAAGCCTTTGTAGGTTACAGTTCACCACCCAGATCAGATTGTCGAGATGCTCGCGACCTGCAAGCGAGAGCGCTCCAGAGGTTTCGGGTTCGTCAAACTCTCCATCTCCGACGAAACCCCAGATGCGGCTTTCGGCGGTACTCGCAAGGTGGCGATCGTTCATATACCGGTTGAAGAGGGCATGATAGATGGACTGTATTGGCCCTAAACCCATCGAGACGGTTGGGAACTCCCAGAATTCTGGCATCAGACGTGGGTGTGGATAAGAGGGTATGCCCAGCCCGTCGACCTCCATCCGGAAGTGATCCAGCTGGTCTTCGGTCAAGCGACCCTCGAGGAAAGCGCGCGAGTAAATACCCGGCGAACCGTGTCCCTGAAAGTACACAAAATCTCCTGGTGATCCCGAATCCTTTCCGCGGAAGAAGTGGTTAAACCCTACTTCGTAGAGCGAGGCGGAGCTTGCATACGTTGACAAGTGCCCACCGATGCCGTCTGCCAGGTGGTTTGCCCTCGTCACCATAGCAGCCGCATTCCACCGTATGAAGGCACGAATACGCCGTTCTACCTGTTCATCCCCCGGAAACCAAGGTTCATTCTCCGGTGCGATCGTGTTGATGTAGGGGGTAGACACCGTTGCCGGGAAACCTACCTGTCTTTCGCGTGCGGCCTCGAGCAGCTTCATGAGGAGGAACGTGGCACGTTGTTTGCCACGCCCGTCAACGAGCGAGTCGAAGGAGTCAACCCACTCGGCCGTCTCGTTAGGGTCGATGTCTGGAATCTGATGTGCAAAACCGTCAATAATCACAACCTCCATTCTTGCAGCTTTTGGCGAACACGTCCACCTGGTACACTGGCAACCGGCCAGAAGCATTCGAGGGAGGCTCAAACCAGTTGGCACTGTTGATCTATACAGACGGCGCTTGTCGCGGCAATCCAGGTCCTGGCGGCTGGGCCTGGTTCGAGCCACTCTCACGTGCACACGATTCGGGTGGTGAACTCGTCACCACCAATCAGCGGATGGAGCTTATGGCGGTATTGCAGGCATTGCGCTCACATGCTGGCGATGTTCTCATTCGGTCGGATTCGACGTACGTTGTCAATTGCTTTCGACAAGCGTGGTGGAAGAAGTGGGAGTCGAATGGCTATCGCAACAGCAAAGGTGAGCCGGTAGCCAACAGTGATTTGTGGCAACCTCTGATCGATCAGGTGGTGCGCGCAGGCAGAAGGGTCACGTTCGAATGGGTCAAGGGGCATAGCACGGATCCCAACAACAACGAGGTGGATCTGCTTGCCCAGGAAGCCGCACGCGAACTGCGTCAAAGCGGAAGCGGTTAAGGTCGCTGATTATCGACCATGATCAACGTATGTCGGTTGCCTAGGCTAGATTGAGACCATGAATATTCAAGGAGAGGTCGCTGTCGTAAGCGGCGCAGCGTCAGGCTTGGGACTTGCCACGACAATGGCGCTGGTCGAGGCTGGAACCAAGGTGGTGCTTGCCGATCGAAATGAGGAGGCCGGTCGGGAGGTGGCTGCGCGGTTAGGGCAGGCATCGCTCTTTGTCCCCACTGATGTCACCGATGATAGCTCGGTGATGCGGCTCATGTCCGAGGCTGCAAATTTTGGCACGATCCGCTTGGTGGTGAGTTGTGCGGGAGTTGGGATTGCGGAGCGCACGATCGATCGCAGTGGGAAGCCGCATGAATTTGCGAGCTTCGAGCATGTGGTCCGTGTGAATCTCTTCGGCACCTTCAACCTTCTGCGCTACGGGGCAAGTTATCTCGCACACGCCGAGCCGAGAGATGGACAGCGGGGCTTGATTGTGAACACGGCCTCAATTGCTGCGTATGATGGCCAGATAGGACAGATCGCTTACTCGGCGTCGAAGGGCGCGATAGTCGGTCTGACGCTACCAGCCGCACGGGATCTGTCTGGCTCGGGCATTCGGGTAGTCACCATTGCTCCGGGTATTATGGACACCCCGCTACTTGGCACACTCCCTGAAGATGTGCGCAACGCACTGGGTTCTTCGGTCCCATTCCCAAAACGTTTGGGTCTTCCGAGTGACTTCGCTAAACTGGTTCTCGCAGTTCTCGACAATGACTATCTCAACGGAGAGGTCATTAGGCTCGATGGTGCCTTGCGGATGGCGCCTCGGTAGGCTCTAGAGCTGACTGCCATAGCACTTAGGACGGCGAGCTAGCAGACGCTCGGCTTGACCCCTGGAGGTTCTGTTGTCCTCATAGCACTGGCTGGCGGGTGACTCGTTGACGTTGACGACTCCTAGGCTAAAGGTGTGAGGTATCGGGAAGTAGGCGGTGTTCGCTTCAGCGTTATTGGCTTGGGCACCTGGCAATTTGGCTCTCGAGAGTGGGGCTATGGCAGCGACTATGCTGACCGAGTCTCATTGGAGCTGGTGGAGGAAGCGTTAGCGCTGGGGATTAATCTCTTCGACACCGCCGAAGTGTACGGTTTTGGACGGTCAGAGAGAATATTGGGCCAGGCTCTGGGTTCGCACAGACGTAATGCGTTGGTTGCAACGAAGTATGCTCCAGTCCTACCCCTTCGTGGCAAGGGGAGGCGACATGCGCGACGTTCCGCCTCCCGGCTGGGTATCGAAGAGATTGATCTCTACCAGCTCCATTTTCCAAATCCATTGTTCTCACTGACCGCACAGGTAGCCGAGTTCGAGCCAATGCTTCACGCTGGTGATATCCGAATGCTCGGTGTCTCAAACTACTCCCTCGAGGCGTGGAGGCGAGTTCAAGCTGCGGTGAACTTCCCTATCTGGACGAACCAGGTGCACCTCTCCCTGTTTTCGAGGAGGTCGGTCCGAGAGATGGTGCCCTGGGCCACTGCCAATGACCGGCTCGTGATTGCTTATTCGCCTCTGGAGCAAGGACTGCTTTCGGGTCGCTATGACATTGGAGCGAAGCCGTCAAACCTGCGACGAATGCGGCGCGAGTTCAGCGATCGTACTTTGATAGCGTTTCGTTCGGTCCGAGCCGTGATGGAGCGTATTGCCGTGAATCATGATGCAACAGTTGCGCAGGTCGCGCTGGCTTGGGTGTTGTCGCATGAGTCAGTGGTGGCGATTCCTGGTGCGTCCTCGGTAGCCCAACTCCGTTCTAACGCACAGGCGGCCGAGATGGTCTTGACTGACGATGAGTATCTCGACCTGTCAGAGGTGGCCGAGCGAATGTGGCCATCGGGATCTGAAGGTCGCTGACGGATTTATTAACGAGCGCCGATCTCTACTAAAACTTATAAGGGGCGGTGCAAGGAAGGAAGGGTGTTGAGCGAAGAGCAAGCATTCGATATCGTTGTCTTAGGTGCAGGTCCTGCCGGGTATGGTGCAGCACTCTATGGTGCTTCAGCTGGTCTGAAAATTGGGATTGTAGAGCGAGATCGTGTTGGTGGTACCTGCTTGCAACGAGGTTGTGTTCCTGCCAAGGAATATCTTGAAACAGCGGCTGTGTATCGTGGGATCCGTGGTGCCGCGGAGTTCGGAATAACGAGTAGTGACCCGGTTGTAGATTTCGCGGTTTCGCAGCAACGCAAGCAGTCCGTGGTAGACAAGCTGACCGGTGGCTTGGCGGGCCTGATGAAGAGCCGAGGGATTGTCACCTACCAGGGCAATGGGACCTACCTTGGAGCTGGACGTATCTCGGTGTCTACCGGCGAGTCAATAGTTGGTGATAAGGTAATCGTCGCAGCAGGTTCCCGACCTCGAAGCATTCCAGGCTTTGACATCGACGGTAAGTATGTGCTGACTTCGGATGAGGTATTGTCGTTAACAGAGTTGCCAAAGACGGTGGCGATTGTCGGCGGGGGCGTGATCGGATGTGAGTTTGCCTCGCTGATGGCGGATCTCGGCAGTTCTGTGACCATCATAGAGGCCTTACCCCGGCTGCTGCCAGGGGTGGATCAGGACCTTGTTGACGTGATGGTTCGGTCCTTCAAGAAGCGTGGGATTGCGATCAAGACGGGTGTTGGCGTTACGGGTCATACCCCGGACGGGGCAGTGACCACCCTTACCCTTGCTGATGGCAGCTCATTGACAGTGAACCAGATCGTCGTCGCCATTGGCAGACAGCCTAACTCGGAAGGCATCTTTGGGGATGGTGCATCGGTAACTGTTTCGGATCGAGGTTTTGTCGAGGTAGATCAGCACTATCAAACCTCTGAACCGGGTGTCTATGCGATAGGGGACCTTATCGATACCGCCCAGCTTGCCCACGTGGGTTTCGCAGAAGGTGTAGCAGTCGTCAAGACTATCCTCGGCGAGGCGTCACCACCGGTTGATTACTCAAGAGTGCCGTGGTGCATCTACACACATCCTGAGATTGCCTTCGCCGGCTTTACCGAGCAGCAAGCCCGGGAGCACGGCTTCGACCCTATCGTCAAAAAGGATCCATTGGGCGGCAATTCTCGTGCACGCATTATTGGAGAGGTCGACGGTTTCGTCAAGGTCGTCGCAGATCGAGTGACGCATCAGGTCCTGGGAGTCCACATTGTGGGCCCCTGGGCAACAGAGCTGCTATCACCAGGGTACCTAGCGGTGAACTGGGAGGCAAGCGCCGAGGAGTTGGCTCAGTTCATTCAACCACACCCAACGCTTTCTGAAGCGTTCGGGGAGACAGTATTTTCGCTCACTGGAAGGAGTTTGCACGTTGGCTGATGTAGTTATGCCGCAGTTGGGAGAGACCGTTACCGAGGGGACAATTACTAAGTGGCTTGTCCAGGTTGGCGATAGTGTCCAGATCGATCAGCCACTTTTCGAGGTTTCCACAGACAAGGTCGATTCGGAGGTACCCGCAACTGCGTCGGGTGTTGTGACGGAGTTGGTGGTTCCAGAGGGGGAGACGGTAGCAGTCGGAACGGTTGTTGCTCGAGTTGGTGAACAAGGAGCGGCCCCAGCCCCACAACCGGCCCCGGCACCACAACCAGCCCCGGCCCCGGCCCCACAACCGGCGCCAGCCCCAGCCCCACAACCAGCCCCGGCACCGGCACCACAACCAGCCCCGGCCCCACAACCGGCGCCAGCCCCAGCCCCACAACCAGCCCCGGCACCGGCACCACAACCAGCCCCGGCCCCACAACCGGCGCCAGCCCCAGCCCCACAACCAGCCCCGGCCCCGGCACCACAACCAGCCCCAGCCCCGGCCCCACAACCGGCGCCAGCCCCAGCCCCACAACCAGCCCCGGCCCCGGCACGACCGTATGGTGACCTTGTGCTCTCACCGGTGGTCCGTCATTTGATCGAAGAAAACGACCTCGATCCTACAACGATTCAGGGTACCGGTGTTGGGGGTCGTATTACGCGTGCAGATGTGCTGGCGGTGTTAGACCAGCGTGCCGGGCAGAGGCGCAGCGCAGCCCCACAACCGGCCCCAGCCCCGGCCCCACAACCGGCGCCAGCCCCAGCCCCAGTTTCGAGTGCTCCCGCGCGTCGTGCTGAGGCTCCGGCGGGGTATACAGGGTCAGAGATCAGTCCTGGCTCTAGGGACTATGTCGTTCCTTTCACGAATATTCGTCGGCGAACGGCGGAACATATGATCAACTCCAAGGCGGTTTCTGCGCACACGCTGATGTCGATTGAGGTCGATTTCGAACGGGTTGAACGGGTACGTCGAGCCAGAGGAGCGGAGTTCAAGGACGAAGAGGGCTTCACACTCACGTATCTTCCTTTTATTGCTCGAGCCGTTGTGGAGTCAGTTCGGGCTTATCCGAACGTGAACGCCTCCGTGATGGGCGATTCGTTGGTTGTACACCGCGATGTCAATCTTTCGATCGCAGTGGACCTCAATCTTGAAGGGCTGATTGCGCCCGTCGTGCACGGTGCTGATGGCAAGCGTCTCACTGGTATCGCTCGTGAGATTCACGATCTTGCGACCCGAGCTCGCACTCGTCGGCTCGCCGCTGACGACATCGCTGGTGGTACCTTCACGATCACCAACCCTGGACCGTTTGGGACGTTCATGACGGGTGCGATTATCAACCAACCTCAGGTGGTGATCCTGGCTACTGATGGGATCGCGCGTAAGCCTGTTGTGGTGGTGGACAGCGATGGGACCGAGTCCATTGGTATCCACTCGATAGGTATGCTGACATTGAACTTTGACCATCGTGCGATTGATGGCGCTTATGCTGCTGCCTTTTTGGCGAAGCTGAAGCAGGTGCTGGAGGGCTGGAATTGGGAGCAGGAGCTTTGAATTCTGCACATCGACCCACGCTAGCAGCCCGTTGGTTGGGGCGAGTGGAGTACGAGGATGGCTTGGTGTTCCAGCAGAGACTTCGTGAAGGTACCAGGTCGCACCTTTTGCTCCTTGAGCACCCGCACGTGTATACCATGGGTGTGCGTACTGATCCTTCTCACCTTCTTGTTGATCCAGCCTCAGTTAGCGCAACTGCTTGTTGGACTGATCGGGGCGGTGATATTACATATCATGGGCCCGGTCAACTCGTGGGATACCCGATCATAGACGTACCCGTTGGCCCCGATTCCACACCCAGCTATGTGCATAACTTGGAGTCAAGCATTATCAAGCTACTTGGCGACTATGGAATCGATGCCTATACGCTCGCTGAGTACCCTGGTGTCTGGGTTGGACCGACGGATGCTCCGCGTAAGATCGCTGCGATTGGTGTCAAGCTGTCACGGGGACGCTCGATGCATGGTTTTGCACTAAACGTGCATACGGATTTGGGCATGTTCGACCATATAATTCCTTGTGGCATCGCTGACAAGGCTGTTACGTCGATGGAGGCAGAAGGTGTTCGGGCCTCAGTGGCGCAGGTGGCACGTGCTTACGCGTCTCGTTTTGCTGAGGCGTTTTGCTTTGATGATCTCGATTATCAAGGGGTCGACGCTGTCGATAAGGTTGAGACGGTGTCTGGTGAGCAATTGCATGGTGACACGAGCGTAGCGTCCCGGCTAAACCAGCGCTTGGTCAAGGCTGGCTTTGCGTTTGCTACGGCGGTTCCATACGTGTCGCGCAAACCCGAGTGGTTGCGAAGCGAAGTACATCTCGGGCAAGAATACCGTTCGCTCAAGCATCTCGTGCAGGACCTCAACCTCGTGACGGTTTGCGAGGAAGCTGGCTGTCCGAATATCTACGAGTGCTGGAAGGATGGAACCGCTACGTTTATGATCAATGGCGAGCGTTGTACGCGTGCCTGTGGTTTCTGTCTTGTTGACACGTCAAAGCCACTTCCACTCGATCCCACTGAGCCGCGACATGTCGCCGAAGCGGTCTCTGTTTTGGGACTGAACTTCGCAGTGGTGACGGCTGTGGCAAGAGATGATCTTAGCGATGGAGGTGCACAAGCATTCGCTGAGACGATCCGGCAGATTCGGGAGTTGAACAGGGGCTGTTCGATCGAGGTTCTTATTCCGGACTTCAAGGGTGATCATGGGGCTTTGGAGACGGTGCTCCAGGCCCGACCAGATGTGCTCAATCACAATCTTGAGACGGTTCTACGTCTCCACCGAGCAGTCCGCCCTTCGGCAAACTATGTACGCTCGCTAACGGTCTTGGCACGGGCCAAGGATTTTGGGCTGACGACCAAGTCAGGCTTGATCGTGGGCATGGGAGAGTCCATTGCTGAGCTAAAGTCTGTGATGAGGGACATCCGGTCAGTGGGCGTCGACATCCTTACGGTGGGGCAGTACCTTCGACCGACCCGCCATCATCTGCCTGTATCGAGGTACTATCATCCCGACGAGTTTAGAGAGCTGCGAGACTACGCGATGAGTCTCGGTTTTCGCTATGTGGAAGCATCGCCGCTCGCAAGATCTTCCTACCATGCTCGTCAGGGATCCGACGCAGCTGCCGGGGCCCTCGCGTGATCGAGCGGAGCGAGTTTGAGGCTGCCTATCGTGAGCGTCAGATGAAGGTGAGCAGGCAACTCGAAGCGTCCGGGGTTGATGCGTTACTGATCACGCTTGGCCGTGAGTTGCCTTGGCTTATTGGATATGAGGCGATGCCATTGGAAAGGATCACCTGTCTCTATGTCGACGCGGCCGGCAGTACACGCCTTGTGATTCCGAAATTGGAGGCGCCTCGGGTCCGCAAGCTTGATGGACTTGAGTTGATTCCATGGGCTGACGGCGAGGATCCGTTCGCGATTCTTGCCTCGATGATCGGCGGAGCTCGTTGTGTGGCGGTTGATGATCGATGGTTGGCGGGTTGGCTCCTGCCACTGATGGAGCGCGTTCCACGGGTTCACTTTATTTCAGGAACGTCTCTGTTGAGTCCGCTGCGCCAGCGCAAGGATGCCATTGAGTTACAGCTCCTTAGAGCGGCTGCTGGCGCGGCCGATCGCGTTGCTGAGCGATTGCTTCGTGGGGAGATTCAAGTTGCTCGTCGTCCCGAGCGAGTTGTCGCTAAGGAGATTGGTGAAGCGTTACTGGAGGAGGGCCACAGCAAAGTTAACTTTACGATCGTTGGGAGTGGTCCCAACTCTGCGTCACCGCATCATGAGCCAACGATGCGAACGATTATGCCCGAGGATGCCCTGGTACTGGATTTCGGGGGCACGTTGTCGATTGATGGTGAGCCGGGTTACTGTTCCGATATTACGCGCACTTTTGCTGTCGGTGAGGTGCCTCCGGGTTTTACTGCCCTCTATGACGTTCTTTCGCAGGCCCAGAGCGAAGCCAGGGCGACTATTCGCGTTGGTATGTCAGGTAGAGATGCTGATCTGGTTGCGAGAAGTGTGATTGCCGAGGGTGGTTACGGCGAGTATTTCATGCATCGACTTGGCCATGGTATCGGTCTTGACGAGCACGAAGACCCCTATTTGTCAGGAGAAAATCAGTTGCCTTTGGAAGCAGGAACTGTCTTCTCTATCGAACCGGGAATCTACATTCCGGGTCGGATGGGGGCACGCATTGAGGACATTGTATACCTTGATGGGGAAGGGGTACACTCGCTGAACGAAGCACCAAGAGAACTGTTAGTTCTCTCGTAGTAGGGTCACTGTGACCGGCGAGTTCAGTTATTGCGACTTGTTAAGCTGCGGAACGTCTGCTACTTTCAGCCTCGTGTTTATTTAGGCAATGAAGTATTTTGCCATCGGGTGATGGGCGATAATTGCGGTTGTAGTCTGCTCCGGCTCGAGTTGAAAGTTCTCTGAAACTCTCACGCCGATCCGTGAGGCGTTGAGAAGGGCGACCACGCGTTCATTGTCCTCGAGATTGGGACACGCTGGATATCCCCAGGAGTAACGCCCACCTCGATAGGCTTGTTTGAAAAGTCCGGATAGCGTTGGCCCGTCCTCGTTGCCAAAACCCCACTCGTCACGGATTCGTGCATGCCAGAGTTCGGCCAGAGCTTCGGTCATCTCGACTCCGAGGCCATGCAGATGGAGATAATCGCGATACCTGTTCTCATGAAAATACTGCTGGGCTATCTCACTAACGCGATGGCCCATGGTAACCACATGAAAGGCAACATAGTCTATCTCCCCGCTGAGCTTTGGGCGAAAGAAGTCGGCGATGCACAGGTGCGGCGGCTGAGTCTGTCGGGGGAAATGGAACCTGGTAAGTTCTCGGTTAAGATCGTTTGGGTCTAGCACGATTAGATCGTTTTGGTCGGAATAACAAGGGAAGTATCCGTAGACGACTTGCGGAATAAGTATCTGGTTGATCTGGGCATGCTCAAGTTCAATCGCGAGCTGTTGTCGTATGCGAGTCTTGAACTCAGCATCACTTTCACCCTCGTGAGGGCGATACCCCCATTGGTGGCGGAATAGGGCAGTTTCATTGAGATATAGAGCGATCTCTTCAGTCGGGATTCCCTTGATTACTTCGGTTCCCAGGAAGGGTGGCTGATATATCGGGTTGTTGTAATCGACTTGCTCGGAGCGTGCGGTCCGCTCCGTAGCCCCATCAGTGAGTTCAGTCCGCATCCGTCTGACTGATGACGCTCTGATGGTACGACCAAATTCATCGTCGACAAGTTCTCCTTGGGAAATGCGAACGAGCCTGTCGAGAACATCTAATCCCTCGAAGGCATCCTTTCCATAAAAGACGCGGCCTTCGTATACTTCGCGTAGATCCCGTTCAACGAACGATCGGGTTAGTGCTGCGCCGCCAAGAATTACGGGAATGTGAGCGAGCCCTCGATCATTGAGTTCTAGGAGGTTGTCTCTCATGACCAGAGTGGACTTGACGAGTAGGCCGCTCATGCCAATTGCGTCGGCTTTGGTTTCCAGGGCCTTGTCAATCAGTTCGTTTACCGCCACCTTGATTCCCAGGTTGTGCACCGTGAAGCCGTTGTTGGTAAGAATGATGTCGACGAGATTCTTTCCGATGTCATGGACGTCACCCTTGACGGTAGCGAGCACGATGGTGCCTCGATTGCTCTTTTCGGTGCGATCCATGAGCGGCTCAAGGATCGCTACCGCTTGCTTCATCGTCTCCGCTGACGATAGTACGAACGGTAGTTGCATCTGACCTGAGCCGAAGAGGTCGCCTACCTCCGCCATAGCTGACAAGAGGATTTCATTGACGATAGCGAGTGGACTTGATCCGTTGTCAATGGCCTCTTGGAGGTCGGCTTCCAGGCCCACTCGATTGCCATCGACGATACGGCGATATAGCCGTGCATCGACGGGCAATGTTTCGAGGGCGGGACCGGTCTCGCGGAGACTTTCCGAGGATTCAAACAGTTCAATCAAGCGCGAGAGCGGATCGTAGGTAGAGTTGCGGCGGTCGTAGATGAGGTCAAGGCATACGTTCTTGATATCTTCTGGAATTTTGGAGAGGGGCAGAATCTTGGATGGATGCAGGATAGCCATGCTTAGCCCACTCAAACGACACTCTTCGAGGAAAACTGAGTTCAACACTTCTCGTGCAGCCGGATTGAGCCCGAAGGAGATATTGGAAAGTCCAATAATTGTTTGCGATTCTGGAAAAGCTTGGTGGATGAGGCGAATACCTTCTATGGTTGCTTTGCCGTCAAGACGTGACTCCTCCATACCGGTGGTGATAGGCAGCACAAGAGGGTCAAAGATGATATCGCTCAGCGCAAGTCCGTAGCGTTCGGTCGCCACCTTGGCAATAGCGGTAGCGGCCTTGAGCTTCCATTCGGGTGTGCGGGCCTGGCCGTCTTCGTCGATGCACGTTGCGACTACCGCTGCGCCATGCAGTTTGGCCAGCGTAAGGAATTTATCGAGGCGGGAGTTGGGAGCATCTCCCTCCTCCAAGTTCACGGAGTTCAGGATGCTCCGCCCCCCGAGGTGCATCAGTGCCTCTTCGACGACCTCCGCCTCGGTGGAGTCAATCATGACTGGGAGAGTAGAGGCTGTTGCGAGACGTGAGGCAAGCTCGTGCATGTTTTGGACACCGTTCTCGCCGGTATAGTCCACGCAGACATCGATGAGATGAGCGCCGTCACGGACCTGCTCCTGAGCCATAGCGATGCAGGTGTCAAAGTCATGTGCAAGCAGCGCTTCACGAAATCGCTTCGACCCGTTAGCGTTGGTTCGCTCGCCGACGTTGAGGAGTGAAGTATCTTGATGCAGTGACACGGGAGAATACAGAGAAGCCACCTCAGGCTCGAACGAGGGATTTCGTTGTTGTGGCTGGAGGTCACGGCACGCATCCACGACGGCTCTCAAGTGGGCGGGGGTGGTACCGCAACATCCACCGATGACGTTCACGCCAAAATCGAGGACGAAGCGCTTCAAAGATGCTGCTAGCTGCTCTGGAGTCAGATCGTAATGCATGCGGCCATCCTGAACCGAGGGGAGCCCTGCGTTGGGTAGGCAGGAGATAGGTACCGGACTGCGCTCGGCAAGGTAACGCAGGTGTTCGCTCATTTCGGTAGGGCCGGTCGCACAGTTGATACCGAAGACAGTTGGCCTGAGTGCCGCGAGCGATGTAAGAGCCGCCCCGATCTCGGTACCTGGGAGCATACGGCCCGTGAGTTCGATCGTGACCTGGAGCTGGATGGGAAGTTCACGATGTTCGGCTTTCATTGCTCGACGGGCTCCGAGCATGGCCGCCTTAGCGGAAAGAATGTCGTAGACGGTCTCAATCACCAGAAGGTCAACGCCTCCGGCTATCAACCCTGATGCCTGGTCGTAGTAGGCGTCAACAAGAGTCTGGAACTCGATCTGACCGAGAGTGGGAAGTTTTGTACCTGGACCCATGCTACCAGCAACGTAACGTGGCTGGCTCGATGTCGTATATTCCCGAGCGACTCCAACTGCGAGACGCGCCGCTGTTTCATTCAGCTCACGCGCTTCGGCTGCGAGGCCGTACTCGTTGAGAACAGGTGCGAGGGAGCCGAAGGTGTCAGTCTCGATCACGTCTACACCGACCTCGAGAAAGGATGCATGGAGTTCACGAATGATCTCAGGTCTCGTGCGCACCAGTATCTCGTTACAGCCCTCTAGATGCTCGCCGCCAAAGTCGTCGGCGGTGAGCTCTTTGAGCTGTAGGTTGGTGCCGGTCGCCCCGTCGAAGATGACGACCTGCTCTTGGACGAACCGGGCATAGTCAAGCATGACTAATAGGCTAGTAGCTAGGGCAGGGGGCTTTCGAGGAGTGATGTTGTGAGGATCTATACCAAGACAGGCGATAACGGCACGACAGGGTTGCTTTACGGAGGTAGGGTAGGCAAGGACTCACCGCAGATTGAACTCAATGGGGCTGTTGATGAGGCCCAGGCATGTCTGGGTGTTGCGCGGGCGCACGCATCGACGGAAATTGCATTGATCTGTCGTGATATCGAGTTAGATCTGTGGATCTTGATGGCCGAGGTGGCGACACAGCCTGAGAAGCGAGACCATCTCAAGCCGGGAACTACCCTGGTCTCGGCATCGATGGTGACGCATCTTGAGGAGTTGATCGATGAGATTTCGACACGTTTCGCACCTCCCAAGGAGTTCGTTGTCCCAGGAGAGGAGGTCACCGCAGCCTTTCTCGATGTCGCGCGAACCGTAGTGAGACGAGCTGAGCGCCAAAGTATCGCCTTTGTTCGGGATGCGCCCGACTCACTCGTCCAGATCTATCTCAATCGACTGTCTGACCTACTGTGGACTCTGGCTCGGTGGAGTGAGGGCACTTCATTGGCAGCGCGCGGCGCTCATCGCGCCGAATAGGGTACTGGGAGATAGTTGTTCCAACATCGGACTTCAGGAGGAGGCAAGTGTGGGTCTTAAGACATCGGTGACGATCACAGGCGAAACCGGTTTACAGACACCCGTCGTACGAATTCAGCCTGGCGAGCATTCGACCAAGATGCGCGCGGTATTGCATGATGGTGACATCGCCTACGAGTTCGGTATCGCACCTGACCCAACTGTCGAACAACTCAGAAGTCTCGGTGCAGCGATTGTCGATGAGCTATCGCGGGCCCGCTTTGCGAGTGCCGCGCTCTTGCTTGCTGACCTCGGAGAACAACAACTTGAGGAGTTATTCCTTGGCATGTTGCTTGCGGGGTATCGGTTCGATGCGTACCGAACCAAGGAGGATGCCGACTCGTATGTCTGTGAGCGAGTTCAGGTTGTTGGCGGAGCCGCCGGCGAAGCCGCACTTGCACGCGCGTCGGTGCTGGCTGAGGCCGTGGCGCTTGCACGCGATCTCATCAATGAACCACCGTCGCGCCTGACACCGGTGGACTTCGCACGCATCGCAGGTAAAGTCGCAGAGCAGTCTGGACTCGAGATTCGTATCTGGGATGAGCAGGCGTGTGAACGAGAGCATCTCGGAGGGCTCCTTGGTGTGGCTCGCGGCTCCGCGGAGCCTCCGAGGGCCATCAAACTCACATATAGGCCTGAACAGACATCAGGTCGAACAGTGGGGTTGGTTGGTAAGGGTATCACGTTTGACTCGGGAGGGCTCTCGTTGAAATCGGGCGAGGGCATGATGGCGATGAAGACCGACATGGGCGGTGCGGCGGCCGTTCTGGCGGCGATGTCGACGCTCCGGGCACTCGGAGTTACCCATGAGGTCAATGGCTACCTGATGATGACGGAAAATATGCCCTCAGGCAGCGCTCAGAAACCAGGCGATGTGCTGGTCACCCGCTCGGGTCGCACGATCGAGGTGCTCAATACCGATGCAGAGGGGCGCCTGGTTCTTGCAGATGGCCTCACATTGGCTCTCGAGGATGGCAACCAGGAGATCGTGGATATCGCTACCTTGACTGGTGCATGCGTGGTAGCGCTCGGGGACGAGGTTGCGGGATTGATGGGCAGTGACGAAGGTCTTATTCACGCGCTCCACGCTGCAGGAGCGCGTGCTGCCGAACCCAACTGGCAGCTTCCCCTCCCAAAGAGCTATGAGAAACTCATCGCTTCGGAGGTAGCTGATATGAAAAATATCGGAAAGCGCGGTGCGGGTGCGATCACAGCTGCGCTCTTGCTGCAGCGCTTCGTACCGGACGTGCGTTGGGCTCATCTCGACATCGCGGGCCCGTCGCGAGCCGAGGGTGATCGAGGATGGGTGCGAGCCGGTGCTACCGGGTTTGGTGTGCTGACCTTTGTTCGATGGCTCCAGGACCTGGATGGCTAGGAGGAGCGTAGCCGAGGCGAACGAGCTGGTCGACGATCTCATCGTCCTCTGCGCCAAGGCTTGCGAGGGTGGCGCTCAGTTGGTGCTGTCGCCCTTCACGGTCGGCAATAGTTCGATAGCGGTGTAATTCTGGTCGGGTCGCCGCGACGACTTGGAGGCTTGCGGGCAGTCGTCTTAGCTGGCGACTGCTCAACGGTGGGAGTTCACGTGGCACTTCGATAAGACCGGGGACCAGCTCCCGAAGGACATGGAAGTCACGGCAGCGATCGAGGCTTCGGTTCAGCAGCGAACCTCGCGTGGGTGTGTGGCCGAGTCCGAGTGATTGGGCCAGCTCCTCAGATCTGATGCAGACTCGCGATGCAGTACCAATCAGAAGATCGAGACGTTGAAGCAAAACGATAGATGATGGGCCGAGGACGGGCAGCCACAGGAGCTGAACGTAATCGGATGTGATGGGCCACCATCGTTCCTGTTCGTGGGGCACCTCCCAACGGATAACCGACAGTAACTCTGGACGCGGACCCTCCTGACCCATAATACCCCTCCTTGGTGCGGTACTCAACTAGTATAGCATAGAATACATCGAAATCAAGTAGGAGTGTAGGTTCCGAAGACCTCTCGCAGGCAGTCGCTGACCTCACCAAGGGTTGCGCGCGCGGCGAGAGCACTCTTCATCGGATAGCAGATATTTGCCGAGCTCTCCGCCGCGACTTTGAGTTCGTCCAAGGCACGGTCTACGGCACCTTGGTCTCGGCGACGGCGCAACTCCTGTACCCTCTCGGACTGTTCACGCTGGAGGGCCGGATCGATCGGAAACACCTCTGGACTCATTTCTTGTTGGTCGACGAATCGGTTGACGCCGACGATGACCTTGTCGCCGGCATCGACCGCTTTGGTATAGGCGTAGGCTGCGCGCTCGATCTCCTGTTGGATGTATCCAGCTTCAATGGCGGCGACGGCGCCGCCTTGCGCATCGATCTCGTCGAGGTATGCCTTGGCTCGCTCCTCCAGGGATGTAGTGAGCGACTCCACAAAGTACGAGCCCGCTAGCGGATCGACCGTGTCGGTGACACCGGTCTCGTGGGCGATCACCTGCTGGGTCCGCAGAGCGAGCTTTGCCGCCTTCTCTGTCGGCAAGCCCAGCGCTTCATCGTACCCGTTGGTGTGCAGTGACTGGGTTCCCCCGAGGGCGGCAGCGAGCGCTTGGATGGAGACACGGATGAGATTGACCTCTGGTTGCTGTGCAGTGAGGGTTGATCCACCGGTTTGGGTATGGAAGCGCATGAGCTGCGAGCGTGGATTATTTGTCTTGAAGCGATCACGCATGATATGTGCCCAAAGGCGACGCGCGGCCCGAAATTTGGCAACCTCTTCGAACAGGTTGTTGTGAGCATTCCAGAAGAAGCTCAGACGAGGGGCGAAGTCATCGACCGCAAGCCCAGCCTGGAGTGCGGCTTCAACGTAGGCGATGCCATTTGCAAGCGTAAACGCCAGCTCTTGAACGGCAGTAGATCCGGCTTCCCGAATGTGATAGCCAGAGATAGAGATGGTGTTAAAATGCGGCAACTCGCGTTGACAGTAGCTGAAGATGTCTGTAATGATGCGCATGCTCGGGCGGGGCGGGTAGATGTAGGTACCGCGAGCTGCGTACTCCTTCAAGATATCATTTTGAATCGTTCCACCGATGGTGGCTGGGTCGATGCCAGTCTCTTCGGCTACCAATTGGTAGAGGAGCAGCAAGGTGGAGGCTGTTGCATTGATCGTCATTGAGGTCGTGACCTTGTCGAGGGGAATCCCTTTGAGCAACCGATGCATATCCTCGATTGAGGAGATGGCAACACCTACGCGACCAACTTCTCCGTCAGCTCGAGGATGATCTGCGTCATAACCCATCTGTGTTGGAAGATCAAAGGCGCACGAGAGGCCCGTCTGTCCATTGTCGAGCAGGAAATGGAAGCGCTGGTTCGTCGCCTCTGCCGTTCCGAAACCGGCGTACTGGCGCATCGTCCATGCACGGCGACGATACATCTCCGGATAGATGCCCCGGGTAAAGGGAAAGACACCAGGATCACCGAGGTCGCGCTGATAGTCGACCGAGGTGGTTGCTGGTGAATATACCGGTTCGATAGGGATTTCAGAGTCTGTCTGTCTGGAGGTCACCCTGTCATACTACTTGTTGCTCGAACCGCATCTGAGTCAAGAGTTCTGGTGGGCTCTTCTCGGTGCAAGGTCGATGGCTGAGTCAGCAAGGTCACGGGCTTCTGCCCGCTCCTCCTTGGCTCGGTGTCCAGCCGCCGCGCACTTCGGGTCGATGGTGAGCCGATAGATTTGGAACTCTTCAATTGTCGCATCGTAGGTCAAGATGCGACCGATGAGCGGTTCCCCGATGCCGAGGATGATTTTGATCGCTTCGGTTGCTTGCAGTGTGCCGATGATGCCGGGCAAAACGCCAAGCACTCCGGCCTGCGCACACGAGGGTGCAAGTTCGACCGGCGGAGGGACAGGTGCGAAGCAGCGAAAGCATGGTCCTCGTGGCGGTGCGAAGACGGTTACCTGACCTTCGAACTGGTAGATCGACCCATGGACTACGGGAATGCCAATGGTGCTCGCAGCATCATTGATGATATAGCGAGTTGCGAAGTTGTCGGTTCCATCGATGACCACGTCATAGTCCGTGAGTACTGCGTCGATGTTTGTGGCGTTGAGGTGGTAGTCGTAGGTGTGCACGCGAACGTCCGGGTTGAGAGCAGCGATGGCTGCCTTGGCGGAGTCGACCTTGCGTTGACCGATGGTGGCGGTCGAGTGAATGATTTGGCGTTGGAGGTTTGATACGTCAACCTCGTCCATATCGACAATACCGATGGTGCCAACACCCGCTGCGGCAAGATACAGCGCTCCCGGCGAGCCGAGCCCTCCCGCACCGAGGATCAGTACTCGCGCCGCGAGCAGCCTCAACTGTCCCGCCTCACCCACACCGGGAAGGAGTAGATGGCGGTGATAGCGGAGCCGCTGAGTATCCGTGAGCCTGAATGGAATCTCCCAGTTACCACCGTGTGCCTTCCAGGCATCGAAACCGCCTCGCAATGATGCTACCTTCGTATAGCCCAACTCTCGAAGAGTAAGCGCGGCGAATGCACTGCGTATACCTGCTGCGCAGTAGACGAGCACAGGGGTGTTCTTGTTTGGCAATACCCCTTCAACCTGGAGTTCGAGGTTCCCTCGAGGAAGATGAATGCTGCCTGGAATGGCCCCGAGGTCGACTTCTGATGGTTCACGTACGTCGAGGAAGACCTCAAAAGCATCTGGACGTGCGAGGATATCATCAGCATCGACCTCGGTGATCTGGGCTCGCGCGTTGGTCAGCAAATTGTGGAAGTTAGACATGGGTAGCCTCCTTGAGCCATGCTACCACCGTTCGAAGTGGATCCGAGTGGCCACCTCTCGTCGCTCGCGCCGACTCGGGGATCCGGTTGGAGCTTCATCGCTAGGGTGTCCAATGCAGACTATACCCAGGGGATCCATCCCCGCTGGTATCTCAAGGAGCTCTGCTAGGTCGTCGTGGCCGTGATAGATGCCCATGAACGTGGCACCAAGACCAAGATCGACCACCTTGAGCAGGAGTTGCATTGTTGCAAAGCTCGCGTCGACGATCCAGTAGGGCTGTGGCCACTTGTGTTCATTTGAGAGGTCCGAACGCACCTTGTCGGCCTCGGCGTAACGCGAAAGATAGGCAGGCTTGTTGACGATCGGCAAGATGAGGACCTGAGATTGTCGAAGCCCACGATGCGTGCGCGAAGCCTCGAGCCAGCCCTCGGTGGTAATGAGTGTAAGAATCGCCTGAATCCGCTCGGGTTTGGTAATGATGACCAGCTCCGTGCCTTGCGTGAAGCCAGCGGAGGGCGCACGAAAGGCCGCTTCGCAAAGGGCTACCACGTCAGCGAGTCCGACTGGCTCCGCGGAGAATGCGCGATGCATACGCCGTCGACGCAGGACCGTGTCAAAGTCCACCGAAGTGTCCTTCACCTGCCTTAGGGTGGTGTGTCATCTCATCGGCATGGCCGCGCAAGTAAGCGGTCACGAGTGGCTGTGGTCTTGGCAGCTACCATAGCGGTCATTGCAAGGGCCATTCCACCTTCGAACATCGCTCGATCTGCCTCTGGTGACTTGGCGGCCTGCGTAAACTCAGGTTGATGATTGACGGCCGGCCACGAGTTGATGGTCACGAGCGGGTGGATAACCGCAACCTCTAATGATAAGTTCCCCATGTCCGTCGAAGCGGAGAGCGGCTCTTGTTCGGAAGGGAAGGTACGCCCTAACTCCGTCGCCTCGTTCACATAGATCGCCGCAAGCTCCTCATCGGTAACCAGTTGTGAGTAGATTGGCCCTCGATCGCTGATCGTGCAGCTTGACCCAGTTGCCAGTGCGCCAGCCTCGAAGCAGCGATCGACACGAGGTACCAATTGCTCAAGATCCTCAAGGGTCCCAGCTCGGGTGAGAAACTCACCTTCGACGAGAGACGGGATGATATTCGGGGCATCACCACCCTTGGTAATAATGCCATGAATTCGGTCGTTGGGGCCGATGTGTTGGCGCAGCAGCCCAA
The DNA here is from genome assembly GCA_021819725.1 of Actinomycetes bacterium. Next base: position 9,928 of record JAKAQR010000024.1, on the reverse strand, counting down.
TCGATATCTGAGCAATGGTCATCGCGTCGAGAGCGTTGATGCCGAGTTGCGGCGCCGCGGCGGCATGGGAGTCTCGACCTCGGAAACTCACCGAGAAGTGCCGGGCTGCCTGTACGTGCATCCGGTCAGCCTCCATTGGCGCCGGATGGAGCATCATTGCGAGGTTGGTGCCGGTGAAGACTCCGCGGTTGAGCAGGATAATCTTACCACCGCCCCCCTCCTCCGCTGGAGTGCCGACGACGCGAAGCGTGATGCCGAGCTCTCCGACCAACTCGATGAGCGCGGCAGCGGCCAAAACGGCACTGGCTGCAATGACGTTGTGACCACAGGCATGACCGAGGAGAGGAAGGGCATCGTACTCTGCACAGATGGTGACGACGAGGTCGCCGGATCCCACCTCGGCAAGGACCGCGGTATCGAGCCCGCCAACGCCCCTCGTCACCGTAAGACCGATGGCTTCGAGCTCGGCAGCGAGCCAGCCTGAAGCTTTGACCTCCTCAAACCCAAGCTCTGGGTTGGCATGGATCCGGTGAGATAGATCGTAGGCACGACCGTAGTTGCGCTCGGCTGCTGACCGAATCACCTTGCGCTCGGTATCGAGTGACGGCATTCCCCTCCTTGTGTCTCGTCCTGGCGCTATGAGATGACGGCGACGACATCGCCCGTGCCGACAGTATCCCCAGGCTGTACCTTGATTTCGCTGATTGTCCCGTTGCGTTCCGCGAGGATCGAGTTCTCCATCTTCATCGCCTCGAGTACGATAACGGTATCTCCGACCTGCACCTCCTGGCCTACCTCGACCGATACCTTCACGACGGTTCCTTGCATCGGCACCGTTACGTTGCCGGAGCCGGACCCGGATGAGGAGGTTGAACCTTGTGGCCGAGCGGATCGCGGAGTTGGGGATGCATTGCTTGTTTGGTTGGTACGCGATGCTGGGGTTGGTCCGACGTCGGGAAGGAAGAGCTTGACGGCGACTCGCTTTCCGTTCACCTCGGCCACCACCTCGGTGGGTGCAGGGCTCGTGTCCGTGTCGTTTGCCGTTGGGCCAACCGGCAAGGCGCTCAGATCCAACCGATCTTCGACCCACTTGGTAGAGTGTTGTGCCGCCGCGAAGTCTGGGTGCGTGAGGATGGCCAGGTCCGCCGGGATGGTTGTCGTTACCCCTTCCAGCTTGGTTTCGTGCAGTGCACGTACGGCCCTGGCGATGGCGCGTTCACGGTCGGGTGCCCATACGACGAGTTTGGCGATGAGGTTGTCATAGTACTGGCTGACCGCGTCCCCTGCCTCGTAGCCAGCATCTGTCCTTACTCCCGGGCCGTCTGCGCGATCGAAACGGGTAATTGGGCCAGGGGACGGGATGAAGCGGCCCGCCGACGGATCCTCAGCGTTGAGGCGTATCTCGATCGCATGCCCACGATGGGTAACCTCGTGTTGAGCAAAGCCGAGGGGTTCACCAGCGGCGACTCTCAGTTGGAGCTCCACCAGATCAAGACCCGTGACCGCCTCGGTGATAGGGTGCTCGACCTGAAGGCGCGTATTCATCTCAAGAAAGTAGAACTGCCCATCTTGATATAGAAATTCGACGGTCCCCGCGTTGTAGTAACCACAGGCCTTGGCAACTTTGACGGCGGCCTCACCCATCTGCACACGAATATCGTTCGGAAAATCAGGAGCTGGCGATTCCTCAATAAGCTTCTGATGCCGTCGTTGGCAGGAGCAGTCGCGCTCGCCGAGCCATACGATATTGCCGTGCGTGTCCCCAATGATCTGCATCTCGACGTGTCTTGGCCAAGCGAGGTACCGCTCCAAATAGCATTCGTCACGGCCGAATGAGGCAAGGGCCTCGCGTTGCGCCGAGGAGAGGGCGTCGGCTGCCTCAGACGCGGAGTGGACTACCCGCATCCCGCGCCCACCTCCTCCATAGGCGGCCTTGATGGCGACCGGCCAGCCGTGCTGGTTGCCAAAGGTGATAATCTCCTCGGCGCTTTGAAGCACCTCAGCTGTGCCTGGGACGCCGGCAACACCAGCGGCGGTTGCCGCAATACGAGACGAGATTTTGTCCCCCATGATCTCTATGGCCTTTGGAGGTGGACCGACGAACACAACACCTGAGCTTTCGATGGCTCGGGCGAAGTCTGTGTTTTCACTGAAGAAGCCATAGCCTGGATGGACCGCCTGCGCACCGGAGCGTTTGATTATCTCGAGGATGCGCTCGGTGTTGAGGTAGCTCTCACGGACAGTTGTTCCTGGTAGGTTGTAGGCTTCGTCCGCATAACGCACATGCATGGAATCTCGATCAGCGTCCGAATACACGGCGATAGTGGTGATGCCCATTTCTCGCGCGGTTCGCATCACACGAACCGCGATCTCTCCTCGGTTCGCAACCAGTAGCCGTTCAAACACCTACTCCACCTTTCTTCCTGACCCAGTTGACACGAGCGTCGTCTACCACGGTTGTACGAACCTCGATCACCAAAGACCTTGCACTCGACCATTGCCCTCTAGGGTTCAGGCCATGGCCAACTCTACTCCATGGCGGATAATCCTACTTGATGAGATCGATTCAACGAATCGTGTGATGACAGAGCTGTTGAGCTCCATCAGTCTTGAGCGCCTGGTGCTTGTAGCCGATCATCAGGTCGACGGTAGAGGTCGACGGGACCGAAGCTTTAACGACATTCCGAAAACCGCGTTGATGTGTTCGATCCTGGTGCGTTTGTCGACGCAGGATGCGATCAATCTCCTTCCATTAGCGGTGGGCAACGCCGCGGTAGCCGCCGCCAGGTCGCTCGGAGCTCGCGATGTCTCCCTCAAGTGGCCCAACGATATCGAGGTTCATGGCACCAAGCTGGGCGGCATTCTGGTTGACGGAGTATTCGATCGACGCGGCTACCTGGGTGTAGTGGGTTTGGGTCTCAATCTCATTGCAGCTCCCCAGCTTCCAAACAGTCGCCGAGTCGGCCGCCTTGTCGATTTTGTCGGGCCATTGGTGGATCGTGATTTCTTTGCACTGCGCGATGCTTATCTGGCGCTGTACCTCAGCGAACTCGATAGCCAGCTCGCGTTCTTGGTCGGGGGCGGTGGCGATATCGTGCTCAGATCATATCGGCAGCTGTGCTCAACAATCCATCAACGGGTGCGAATTCAATACCCTGGGCATGAGATGCTAGGCTTTGCCACGGGCGTCGACGAAGATGGGCGCCTGGTGGTGTCGACCCCTGCGGGCGAGTTAGCTCTCTATGTCGGCGATGTGGAACACCTTGGAGTTCTGGGTGAGTGAATACGACAAGTGGTCATGTTCGGTGGGGACTGTTGGTGGTCAGTGGCTAGTCGAGCGACTTGGGGTTTGGGGGAACTGTTCCGGACGACCATGGACGCTTTGGACTCTTGTCATAAGACCACGTGCGTCCGGTAGTGGTCACGCGATTGCATTGTCACCAGTCGGGCCCCGGCACCCCAGGGCAGATCTTTGACCGGTGTGACAGGAGCCTGCGTCACAGCGAGATGCTTTTTTGGAGACTGGACGCAAGACATGGACAACGGCCTGGCGTCAATCGAGTCACTCGTTGTGGGTGGCGGCACTGAAGTCTTGATTGAGGAGGAATAGATGTCGGTGGAGTTTAGTGAAGAACACGAGGAGCTTCGCAAGGTCGTCGCCGATTTTGTCGGTGCTGAGGTACTGCCAAACGCCAGGGATTGGGACGAGCGTGGTGAGTTTCCTCTGGAACAGGTACGCGAACTGGGCAGGCTTGGTCTTTTTGGAATGATTTTTCCGGAGAGCTACGGAGGTGGTGGCGGTGATTTTACGTCATTGTGTATCGCCGTCGAGGAGCTCGCGAAGGGTGATTCGTCACTGGCCATCACACTTTCAGCCGGTGTCGGACTCGGCGCGAATCCCATCTATCAATTTGGTACTGAGGCACAGAGGCAGCGGTGGTTGCCTGATCTGTGCGCGGGAAACGCCTTAGGTGGCTTTGGTCTGACTGAACCGGACGGGGGTTCTGACGCCGGTGCAACACGGACCAAATTTGAGCGTCGTGGGGATGGATACCGCATCAATGGATCCAAGGCCTATATCACCAACTCGGGAACCCCAATTACGTCGTTGGTGACCGTGACCGCCCGAGGAGAGGGCGGCGTTTCAAGTTTTATTATCCCGGCTGGAACACCAGGATTTGTCGTTGAGCCTTCCTACAAAAAGTTGGGTTGGCACGCCTCCGATACCCATCCATTGAGTCTCAACGATGTTGAGGTCGGCTCCGAGGCGCTGCTTGGCGAATTCGGTAGAGGTTTTGCCCAGTTTCTCGCCATTCTCGATGACGGCCGTATCTCGATTGCTGCGCTCGCGCTTGGTCTTGCCGAGGCGTGCCTGCGTGAGTCGTTGGCCTACGCTGCAAACCGAAACGCCTTTGGGGGCCCGATCTCGCGTTACCAGGCAATCTCCTTCAAGTGTGCCGACATGGAGGTTGCAGTGGAGGCGTCACGCCTGCTGGTCTATCGTGCGGCATGGCTTAAGGACCACCATCAGCCATTCAAGCGAGAAGCGGCTGTAGCCAAACTCTACGCGACTGAAGCTGCGGTCTCGATTGTGCGAGATGCAACGCAGATCTTCGGAGGAGCTGGTTTCATCGAAGAATCACCGGTCGCCCGCTACTATCGTGATGCCAAGATACTTGAGATCGGAGAGGGGACCTCGGAGGTCCAGCGACTGGTGATTGCCAGATCCCTTGGGCTTGCGACCTCGTAGGAGCATAAATTGAAGGCACTCATCCTCGCAGGCGGATCCGGGACACGACTCCGGCCCCTGACGCACACGGCGTCCAAGCAGCTCGTCCCGATCGCCAACAAGCCCATATTGTTCTATGGCCTTGAGGCGATCGCAGAGTGTGGTATACATGAGGTTGGGGTCGTAGTTGGACATACCGCGCTCGAAGTCCAAGCGGCAGTTGGCGATGGCTCTGAGTTCGGACTGCAAGTGACGTACCTCTCCCAGGATGCGCCGCGCGGGCTGGCACATGCGGTGCTCATCGCTCGAGAGTTCTTAGGGGACGATGACTTCGTTATGTATCTAGGAGACAATTTTCTGGTCGGCGGGATTGCAGAAATTGTCGAAGGATTCGCTACTCGTGAGGCTTCGACGGCTGCTGGAATTCTTCTTGCTCGCGTCCCGGACCCACGCAAATTTGGAGTGGCAGAGGTATCACCTGACGGAACGGTGCTACGCCTTGTCGAAAAACCGGACATTCCGCCATCTGACCTTGCATTGGTCGGTGTTTACCTGTTCGATCGTCGCATCCATGACGCCGTGTCGCAGATTGCACCGTCCGCAAGGGGAGAGCTCGAGATCACTGATGCTATCAGCCACCTGATATCCATGGGCTATGGTGTCAAGTCCTCGATGGTCGATGGATATTGGAAGGACCTGGGCGATCCCGAAGCTTTGCTTGACGGGAATCGCATTGCCCTCATGGCGATCCGGTCCTCGATCATGGGCGAGGTGGTGGACTCAAAGGTCGAAGGATTGGTGCGCATTGAAGCTGGCGCCAGGATTGTTGATTCGATCGTGAGGGGCCCCGCGGTGATCGGCCGGGACGTATCATTGCAGTCGAGTTATGTCGGTCCATTCTCCGCCATCGGCGATCGTTGTACAATTACCTCGTCGGAGATCGTGAACTCTATCATTCTGAGCGATTCCCAGGTTGACAACGTTGGCTCGCTCGAAGGTTCGGTGATCGGAAAATTTGCCATGATCGGACATCGTACCGAGCGTCCGAGGGCAACCAAGCTCGTGGTGGGCGATCATGCCAGGGTCGAGTTGCTATAGTCTGTGCTCGCAATGACTCCCGAGCATGAAAGGCCAGAATCGTGAAACTGTTGGTGACCGGAGGAGCCGGGTTTATCGGCTCCAACTTCGTTCGCTATTGGTCTGGGGCACATCCCGGCGATGACATCGTGGTATTGGATGCCCTGACGTACGCAGGATGCCGTGAGTCACTGGCAGACGTGGAGGATGCTATCCGATTTGTGCATGCTGACATTGCGAATACGGGTCATGTTCTTGAGGTACTCGATCGGTATGCGATCGACGTCGTAGTCAACTTCGCTGCGGAATCGCACAATTCGCTTGCCATCGTCGACCCGGAGCGTTTCTTTCGCACGAACGTGATGGGGACGGTAGGCCTTCTGGAGGCAGCGCGTGCCTACGGGGGTCTGACACGATTTCATCACGTGTCGACCTGTGAGGTCTACGGAGATCTGGATCTGGATGCAGAGGATGCTTTTACTGAATCGTCTCCCTATCGGCCGCGTACGCCATACAACGCATCAAAGGCTGGGGCAGACCATGCCGTACGCGCCTATGCACTGACCTATGGACTTTCGGTTAGCATCACGAACTGCGCCAATAACTACGGTCCGTACCAGTTTCCCGAGAAGTTGATTCCTCTCTTCACCGCGCTAGCGCTCCAGGACCAACCACTGCCTCTGTATGCCTCAAAAGACAACCGTCGAGAGTGGATCCATGTGCTCGATCATGCACGAGCGATCGATCTTGTTCTACATAAGGGTGCCTCGGGCGAAACCTACCATGTCGGTACGGGGTCGGAGTTTTCGATCGAGGACATCGCCGACCGCATTTTGGCCGAGTTGGGCAAGCCGAGTGTACTCAAGACCACGGTCCCTGATCGTCCGTCTCACGACCGACGATACCTGCTTGACTCGTCCAAGATCCGCACCGAGCTAGGATTCGTCCCCGGGGTGCAGTTCGACCAAGGAATCCGTGAGACGATTGCTTGGTATCGGTCTCACGAGTCATGGTGGCGCCCATTGCTCGGACGATCACCTATCCAGGAGGCGGCTGCGTGGCAGCCGGGGTCGTGACGTGACTCATCCGAGATTTCTCGTACTCGGGGCGAACGGTCAACTTGGTCAACGGCTGACACGACGGTTGGGTGGACTCGACCTTCCCGTCGAGGTCTTTGCGTTTACGTCGAGTGAGGTTGACATTGGCCAGCGCTCCATTGTCAACGAGGCTATTCGATCATTGCGACCCGACTGGGTCGTCAATGCTGCTGCCTTTACAGCGGTCGATCGTTGTGAGCTCGAACCAGATCATGCCTTTCGCATCAACGCGCTTGCGGTTCGTTGGATCGTGGAGGCAGCCGCAGCCGTGTCTGGTCGAGTCTGCAACTTCTCCACCGACTACGTCTTTGATGGTCACGCGGCACAGCCGTACCGAGAATGGGATAGGGTGAATCCGCTTGGAATCTACGGGCGAAGCAAGCTTGGAGGTGAACAGGAACTTCGAGCGGGCTTCGATCTCAACATTCGGACTGCATGGTTGATGAGCGCCTCTCGCGGCAATATCGCATCGACGGTGGTGCGCCTTGCCAGGGAAGGCGCACCATTACGCTTTGTCGGAGACCAAGTGGGATCTCCTACCGTAGCAGATGATTTGAGCGAAGCTGCGGTGCAGCTGATGTTGAGCAGCTGCACAGGCTGCTTCCATGTTGTGAATGGGGGCGTAGGCTCATGGTATCAAGTCGTGCAGTGGATCCTCAGGCTGCTCGGTCGAGACCCGGGGCAGGTAACGGAGATCGAGGCGATATCGGTCGCTGACCGGTATCCAGCGCCACGACCGTCATATTCGGTGCTTTCAACGTCGTCGTATGTGGCCGCGACCGGCCGCACGACCGATGATTGGCATGATGCATTGGAACGTATAGTGAGAGACCTAGATCACCCGTGAACAACGATATTGCCGCAGTCGTGGTCGTCTATCGCTCTGGTCCGGTGAAGCCACTCGTCGAGCAGCTTGCCATACAGGGCATTACCAGCGTCGTGGTAGTCGATAATGGTTCGCCGCATGCCTATCGGCATGAGTGGACGACTGGACCCTGTCGCGTCCGCGAGCTGGCTTTTGGCACAAATCTTGGCTATGGTGCCGCGATCAACCGGGTATTGCCTGAGCTCGAAGAGCGGATGGTACTCGTTTCGAATCCTGATGTCATGCCACATGCTGGCGCCGTTCGTGCGTTGGCCTACATCATGATGACAAGCGATCGAGTCGGCGCCGTTGGCCCCAAGGTCCTAGACGTAGCAGGCGAACGCTATCCTTCGTTTCGTCGGTTCCCCTCGCTCTGGGAGTCCATGTGGCATGGGGCGATCGGATGGATTGCCCCGGCGAGTTTTGCGACTCGTTCGTATCGCATGAGTGACATTGATCCTGAGTCCGCAGTCGTGGTCCCTTGGATTTCAGGTTCATGCCTATTGTGCTCAAGAGAAGCACTTCGCGCTGTCGGAGGTTTCGACACGAAGTATCAGCTGTATATGGAGGATGTCGATCTTTGTCGTCGTCTCTGGATTAAGGGTTATCAGATCGTTTATCAGCCTGAAGCGGTCGTGACCCACGTGGGTGGTGTATCAAGTAGTCAACGTCGCTTGCGGGCTGTACTTGCGCACCATCGGTCGATGGCGACCTATGCGGCCGCCGAGCAGTCGTCCAGCCTAATACTGATCCTGGTGGAATTGGGGATTGCGCTGCGCTGCGGCTTGAGTCTTGTGCGGACAATCCTGTCCGGAGTGATTCGCAACTAGGACGCCTTCTCGGTATTGCGGACCTGCACGACCGAACATGATGAGGGTAGACGTCGTACAACAAGGTTGTGGGTATCGCGGACCGGCGTCGAAGAGTTGAGGCTGAATTGCTCCCCCTGCCCTGAGAGGAAGGGTGGCGAGCGTCGAGAGAGACAAACAGGTCACAACCACGGGGTTTGCGCCGTGATGGGCTCAGTCCCAGTATGGGCGAAAACCATGACCAAGGAGCCGCGCTCGCGTACTGTCCCAATGAGACGTGGGTTGTGAACATCTGGGGGCACTTGCATCTGAGCGGGAGTGTCATGAGATTGGCGGTGCCTGTTGTGGCAGTTCAGCGGCTGCGCTTTCCGGAGCATCCCACTAGGAAGCAGTGGTGAGTCCCTTGAGCTGGTATTTGGGTGGCCTTTTAGAGCGCGATCCACGTTGGGACTCAGTTGCCGAGTCTCGTTCGTTATTCACCTCCGATGCCCCGGGGTAGATGTTGGTAGCTACGGATTCGCCGTCCTCGTCAAGACCGCTGCACGGAGAGGTCATCGCGCGACCGGACTCAAGCTAGGCCGATCCCGCAGCAGAGTTTGTCGGCAGCTACTCGTTCGGGTGCTCTGGCGGGGAGGTGGAGCGTGGCGGTCGGAGATCTGATTGATGAGCGGCGAAGCGAACCGCCATTGGATGTTGACGAATGGTCCATGCTCGAGGGTTGGCTTGACTATCACCGGACTACGCTTGTTCTCAAGTGCCAAGGGCTGAGTGACACCCAGCTCGTCGCAACCTCGCGCCTCTCGCTCCTTGGCCTCATACGCCATATGAGTGAGGTTGAGTTGTATTGGACCAGTACGGTATTTTGTGGTAATCCTGCAAGCTATTACGTCAACGATGTTCACCCGGAGGCCGACTTCGAAGATCTCAAGCTCGGTTCTTCTGCTGCCTCACTGCACCTCTTGGAGATGCAAATCCGTAAGAGCAATGAGGTGATCGGTCTCGCCTCTCTTGACCAGGTCAGCAACGATGTGAATAACCCAGTGAGTCTTCGCTGGATCTTGACACATCTTATGGAGGAGTACTCGCTCCCCAACGGTAATGCCGATCTCATTCGAGGGATGATTGACGATGCCGTGGGCTGCTGAAGCCAGCGAGCGCCGAATACAGGGATCCCGCGCCTCATTGGTTACGTGGTAGTACCACTGGGGCGTAGAGGCACAGTGTCGAGCAAAGTGGCTCCGTGCCCTTATCGGAGGGCATCACGAGGCGTCTGGTTATGACGTTGACCAAAGGTTGTCGACGGACTCCATCTCTTTGAACAGAGTAGAGATCTAAGAATCAACGGTGTGCT
>JAKAQR010000078.1:3496-8776 GCA_021819725.1 Actinomycetes bacterium | reverse complement strand
GGAACTTGAAAGTACTCCTTCGCAACAACCTCACGAGAGAGAACGGGAACTGGGTGATAGCGAGTTAAGACCTCCCCTCCTCCCTTACCCCTCCAAAGGGAGAGGTAAGGAAGGAGGACAAAGCAAGAAACCGGGAACCGGCGGGGCCGATGGGAGACCACGGCCCACCCTCTGGCTGTGCGAGTAGGGGTATTTCAGCAGACCCCTAGGCCAACTGAGCGTGTGTCAAGCGTATATCAGGCATGCGTCAAGTCTGCCTGGCAAATGTAGATACCCCGATTGGAGAACGAGGCTGGGCTTTCATCGCGCTCCAGTTCACGAAGGGCCAGGATCCCAGAGACGTACCAATCAGTTGTCATCCTCCATGGATCAGTTACCCAACCGGGTGGCTCCACAGCCTTAAGTTCACAGACGTATTCGACGAGCGCGGCGATCAAGGCGTCGTAGCGAGAGTCTCCAGTAGGAACCGCAGGACTATGGACGAGTTCAGTGAGCCGAACTGCGCTAACTGCCTCTAAGTCATCGAGAAGTACAAGCCAATTGCGATACGCGCCGTCTTCATCTTGCTGTGCGAGTCGTTCTCGCATCGCCTGCGATGCCGTAATCGCATCCACCCTGTTGTCGACGTATCGCCCAGAGAGCTCCACACCCGAACCACACACGTCCAAAAGTCTGCCAAGTGTGGGAATACTCGGTTGAACCCGATGGGATTCAATGCGTGCTACTTCCACATTGCTCACCCCGGCGAGCGCAGCGAGTTGGCGCTGAGACAGGCCTGCTTGCGCCCTTGAACGCTTGAGCAAATCCCCAGCGAAGCAGCTCCATTTGTCGGTCACCCCTGCAATGCTAGCAGATATGCTTACACTATCCGTTGCTTCCTTCTCCTGCAAGGCTGGTCAAACAATCTCGTGGATCCCACGTTGTCTCTTACTGCTCAGTCCCGAAAAATCGCTCGCATATCACAATCGATACCAGCCTGTGCGCCTAGCGCAAGCGTCGGGTAACGTGTCGAGACCCTGCCTCTTCGCGGACGAACTCGCCAAACAGATCGAGGTTGAGAGCCTCTTCCAGATCGGTGACCTCTAACAATAGGCAATGTCCATGCTGGGGTAGAGCCCTGCTTCTTTCTCCATCATGTGGTGCTCGGTGCTCAAGACAATCGTGGACTCTTCCTCGCTCACTCTCTCCTCGGGAATGTGAAGCTGGGTGGAGATGCCACGCGTTGAGGACACTCCAAGACCATTCTTGGCACTACACGGTTCCAGTGGCAGTCAGCAGGGCCCTTGAGCTTTCATTGATGATGTGCAATAACTTCAACATCTTCCTATCTGCGGTGGTATCGAACGTGAAAGTAAAAGCCCAGGCGACATTCGCTCCTATGGGGTGTTTGGTCCCCGGATCTGTTATGGTTGGTCCTCTCACATTCGAGGTCGTTCATCTCAGGTGGATCACCCCACAAGTGTTCCAACCACTTCAACTGGCCCCAACCCTCGATGCCCGTCAAAGATCCTCTCTGCGTCGTCGGTGCTGGTCGCTACGTGAATGTTACTGGGTTAGATCCGCCCGTGTTCTGTCTCCCAGTTGAGGCAACGTCGATGCCAATGACGACGTAGTTCGATGTTGTCGATCGGTACGACGACAAAGTGCCCGGTCCCCGGTGGGATTTCGGTGTTGCAGCCTGGGCAGAGATACCACTTCGTCGCTTGGTAGGGTTGCACGAAACGGATCTGGGCGACCGCTTTGGTGATGGGATCGATTCCCTCCTCGGCCACCGCAAGAACCTCGAGTTAAAAGTTGGTCAGAGTCGAGGCGATACTCGGATCCGATAGCGCGGCCACCTGGGCAATCACCTCAAGGTCGATCGCTTGGGTCAGCGAAGACGCCGCTCGATTGAGGAGCGATTTGGTGAGAGCGAGGGCAGTAGGGGAGCGTTGCGTGAGTCGATCGGCCCATTCAAGCGAAGTGGAGAGGACTTGGTCGTCATCGACGACGGTGTTGACGAGTCCCCAGGTAAGTAACTCTTCACCGACGAGCCGCGAGGCGAAGAAGGCCAATTCTTTGGCTCGATGGAGCCCGATCCGCTGGACAAGAAGTGCTGAACCGCCGTAGTCGAGTGTGAGGCCACGATCGAGGAAGATCTCACTCACCATCACCGATCGACCAGCGATGGCCAGATCGCAGGCGAGTGCGAGGTTGAGTCCCGCACCTACTGCGACGCCGTTCATGGCAGCAATGGTTGGCTTTGCCACGGTGGCAAGTGTCCGTGCGCAGCGATGTACCCGGGCGAGATGGGCGAGGGGGTTCTGCTCATAGTTGGCGAGCGACTTGAGATCAGCGCCTGCAGAGAAGCTATCCGCGGTACCAGTGAGGACGATCACCCGCACCGCCTGGTCATGATCGGCGGCGGTGAGTGCCTCTGCGAGCTCGTCGAAGTCCTCAAGCCTGAGTGCATTCTTTTTTTGGGCCCGATCGATCCTGAGGACTGCGGTCGCACCATGGTCGGAGCGCTCGATTACCCCCACGGGTCAACTCTTGCGAATCGAGATCGGCACATAGGCGCCAGTGCCAAGGCGCGCACTTTCTTCGAAGTCGAGTGACGTGTCGAGATCGCCTTCGACATCGGTCACCCAAGGAAGCTTGGCCTTGAGAATGCGCTCCACACCGAGTTTGACCGTGGTCGTTGAGATCGCACAACTCGAGCATGCCCCTGAGAGGCCAACGACGACCTTGCCGGTCTCGGTATCGACGGAGGCAAGGTACAGATCACCGCCATCGGCCTGGACGGCAGGTCGGAGTTTGGTAAGCAACGCTTCGAGTTGGGCACGGCGCTCTTGGTCCACGGTAGCCATCAATGCTGATACCTCTTGATGGAGGCCTCGATCTCGTCACGCGCTTGGGCGAGGTCGCGCCAACCCTCAATGGTGACCGACTTACCCGGCTCAAGATCCTTATAGTGGCTAAAGAAATGCTCGACTTCGTCCTGGACATGCGTTGGTAGGTCGTTCAACTCTTGGTAGCGCTCGTAACGGACATCCTTGGCGGGGACACCAAGAATCTTCACGTCACGCCCATTCTCGTCGGACATGACAAAGCACGCCACTGGTCGAACCTTGACATGGCACCCTGGGAAGGTCGGAACGTCGACGAGGAGGAGGATGTCGAGCGGGTCACCATCCTCTCCGAGGGTGTCATCAATGAAGCCGTAGTCAAGTGGATAGCTCATCGGTGTAAAAAGGGTGCGATCGAGCCAGACCGCTCCGGTCTCGTGGTCGACTTCGTACTTGTTTTTGGATCCTCGCGGGATCTCGATGATTGCGGTAATCGGGTCCATGGGTCGTGCTCCTTACTCGAGGTACCCTATAAGTCTACCTGCCCTGATAGGCTGGTAGACAAAGCAACTCTATGGCTCATAAGCGTATACCTACACTCTTGCTCGCGATTGTGGCCGGTGTTGGTGTAGCGAATACCTACTATTTGCAGCCACTGCTGCATATCGTCTCGGTCGCGCTCCATCTCTCCGGCGGCAACGCGGGCTTTTTGATCACCGTCACCCAGGCCGGCTTTGTCGTCGGTCTCGGCGTCCTGCTCCCGCTCGGCGATCGCTTCGACCGGCGGTTCTTAATCGTGTTGTCACTGTTGTTGGCCGGCCTCTTCGATATCGGTGCGGGACTCGTCACCGGTACGATCCCGCTGGGTGTGTCGCTGATCGGGGTCGGGATCTTTTCGGTCGTCGCTCAGCTGGCCGTCACCTATGTGGCGGCCGCAGCACCGCCGGAGGTTCGATCCTCCGAGATTGCAAAAGTCATGGCTGGGCTGTTGGCGGGTATTGTGCTCGCACGCACCTATTCGGGGGCGCTTGCTGATCTCGCCGGTTACCACAGTGTCTTTCTCGTCGCAGCCGCTGCCTCGGCCATTCTTGCACTCGTCGTCTGGCTGCGCCTCCCAGCTGAGAGTGACAAACATGCAATTGCCTTTGTCGACATGTGGCGTGATGGTTTCCGTCTGTTGCAACGAGAGCCGATCCTTCGGCTTCGCTCCTTCCTCGGCATGTTGAGCTTTGGGGCGTTTTCGATCTTCTGGACGACGATGGCTTTTGCATTGTCGGCGCATCCGTATCACCTCAGTTCGGGCCTGATCGGGCTCTTTGGCTTCGCTGGGTTGGCAGGTGTGCTCTCGGCTCGCGTCGTTGGCGCCTTAGCTGATCGCGGACACACTGCATTCACGACCGTCATCTCCTTTGCGCTTATTGCACTGTCGTACTTTGCCTTTTTCCTGACCCACGATTCGATCGTGCTCTTCGTTGTCTTGACGGCGACCCTTGACGCGGGTATCCAGGGTGCTCAGCTGTCGAATCAGAGTCTGATCTATCAGCTCGCACCCGGAGCACAAGGTCGCATCACCATGGTGTACATGGTCTTCTACTTCCTCGGCGGCGTGCTCGGTTCCAGTCTTGCCTCAATACTTTATGGGATCGGTGGTTGGGCAGACGTCACGATCGCTGGTACCATTGCTGGGGTGCTGGGCCTCGTGGTGTGGGGTGCGCTAGCGCTTCGCGAGCGCCGATGGATCCAAGCGATCGATCATGTGGATGTAACGAGTGGGATGGAGCGACAGAGTGAGTGATGCAGTACCGGGCGCGGAGCTTGCTTCGATCGGTCGTCGAGTCGAAGCTTTTATCTTCGATGCGCTGGTCGTTTTCTTTGGTAGCTTGATACTCGAGCTGTTGCTCGGAGGTATGGGTGGGCTTGAGAATCCGATCTTTTCGGTCGTTCGCTTTGAGATGGGTCCGATTGTCTACATCATCAACATCGCGCTTATCGTTGGATACTTTGTCCTGATGCGTGTCATGGTCAACGGACAGACCCTCGGGGCGCGTGCGGCCCATGTACGAGTAGTTCCCATGGAGGGGACTGAGCTTGAGCCTGTCACCGTCCTCATCCGGCTGGTTGTCGCCTTCATCTCGATGGCGGTGATCTTTCTTGGCTACCTGCCAGCACTCTTTGATCCTGAGCGCAGAACACTACAAGACCGAATCGCCCATACGATCGTCGTCTGGGAGTCTGCCACCGTCACCCCATAGCCCACAAAGGTTGTACGAGCCCCTGACTGCAACAAGCAGCCCGCCAACCGTCGGAGCAAGCCGCAGCGGCCCATGGGGAGACACAGGGTCATTGGGGAGACACAGGGTCATTGGGGAGACACAGGGTCATTGGGGAGACACAGGGTCATTGGGGAGACACAGGGTCATTGGGGAGACACAGGGTCATTGGGGAGACACAG
>JAKAQR010000078.1:0-3486 GCA_021819725.1 Actinomycetes bacterium | reverse complement strand
TGGGGAGACACAGGGTCATTGGGGAGACACAGGGTCATTGGGGAGACACAGGGTCATTGGGGAGACACAGGGTCATTGGGGAGACACAGGGTCATTGGGGAGACACAGGGTCATTGGGGAGACACAGGGTCATTGGGGAGACACAGGGTCATTGGGGAGACGAAACACTCCCTTGTCAGCGGGCAAAGACGGCTCCAAGGAGGTCAGCTCTTGTGGGTTGTGAGGGCGAATACGACGTGTTGGGTGTAGTGGTTGAGCGCGCAACCTAGAACGAAGGACAGGGTTCAAATGTCCAGGTTTAACGACATGCCACCGATACATGCCTGCTTTGTTCGTGTGAGTCATCGGACCCGGGTGCCCCCATCGATCACTCACCGCACCCGCTGGTATGATCGCTATCTGTTTCAAACCTTGTCTCTTGCAAGGCTTGTCGTTTCTAAGCATTGTCTCTTTCCAGTTTTGTTACTGACGAGCGATGAGAACGCTGAAATCCTGGGGCCCTCCAACCAGTTCTAGTCCCAGTGGATCCGAGCGGATTCGTTGAGAGAACGCTTGATCACCCACCATCGTCCGACGAATCTCCTTCGTGACAGGTGCTCCTGGGCTTCAATGCTTCGTCGCAGAGTGAATACGTTCCTTCTTGGTTGTAAAGATCTAGGAGAAATAGTTCTCTTTGTACATCTGGATTCGGTGGCGGTTCCGAAGGACCAGTGTGATCGGTCTTCTACTGATGCCGGTTGCACCGAGACGAGGAGATGTCAATGAAAGTTCGCCGTGGCGGTTTGATGGCTAGTTTGGGAGTGCTAAGTCTGGCTGGTCTCCTTGGGGTTGCGGTATCTTCTGGCAGCGTCGCTTTATCAGCTACAAGTTTAACAAGTGCATCGGTGACAACTGGAATGCCTGCGGTGGGCTATCACCTCGCCGCTGCTGATGGCGGAGTCTTCAACTTTGGCGCGTCGGGATTCTACGGCACTACTTACAGCGACGGGATCACCGGACTCACTGGATCACGACCGCTTGCAGCTCCGATTGTAGGCGTGGTTGAAGACCCGATGGGCGGTGGATACTGGCTGGTCGGCAAGGACGGCGGAGTCTTTAACTTTGGCGCGTCGGGATTCTACGGCAGCACCTACACGCTTGGCCTCACCGGTTTGAGTGGAACCCACCCCCTTGCCTCACCCGTGGTGGCCATGGCGGCGACGCCCGATGGGAAAGGTTATTGGTTGGTTACCCAAGATGGTACGGTCTACAGCTTTGGCGATGCGAAGTTCTACGGTAGCACCTACACGCTTGGCCTCACCGGTTTGAGTGGAAGACACCCTCTCTCAGCCCCGATCGTCGGCATCACCTCGACACCCAATGGCGGTGGATACTGGCTGGTCGGCAAGGACGGCGGAATCTTTAGCTTTGGCGATGCGAAGTTCTACGGCAACACCTACTCCGATGGCCTCACCGGTTTGAGTGGAACCCACCCTCTCTCTGCTCCGATCGTCGGCATGGCGACGACCCCGAATGGAGCTGGTTACTGGTTGGTGGGCGCTGACGGCGGTATATTCAACTTCGGTGATGCTGGCTTCTATGGCAACACCTACTCGCTTGGGCTAAGTGGGTTGGGTGGTAGCCATCCACTCGTATCCCAGGTCGTCGGCATTGTCCCAACAGCGAATGGTGGTGGCTACTGGATGGCGACTCAGGCAGGGTTCATCTATAGCTTTGGCGATGCTGATTTCCTTGGCAACACCTACTCGCTTGGGCTAAGTGGGTTGGGTGGTAGCCATCCACTTTCCGCCCCAATCGTCGGCATTGCTCAATAACGAGCGTTGCTCGACCTCGGGCTGCTTGCGCTCGTGGGCGCACCATCGATAGCAGGAACGTTGCAATGCTGACGATCAGACGCTGATCGTCGCTCCTGACCGTAGGAGTATTTTCGTCGAGTGCGGGTCTGAAGGTGCGCAAAACTAGCGATTGAGAGTAGGGAGTTCGAAATCGTCCTCTTCAGCATCCGCGAGCAATGGTAGCCTCTGATCCTACTCATCTCAGGATGAAGTACGAAGTTTGGACTCCGTTTGTGTCGCATTCCACAGGCTGGCCCAGCTAACGGCGATGTGGTGAGGAAGTCAATGAATGGCCGGAGACGTGGTGTGTTATCGTTGTGCAAGGGATGATGACCAGCGGGGGTCGTCGTAGGGTGGCTGCGCTGCATCAATCGCCGGTACACTGCTTGGTCGATCGCTTGCTCCACGGCGTCCAGGAATGCTGTGCCGGCTGCGTCTCATGCGACTGAGTCTCGTCGATCGTCGCGGTGTTGTGAGAGTTCGTCAGTGGCTCCGCGACACTTCGTTCAATGGTGATGGGAAAGTAGTTGCAATGGTGCCTGTCGTGGTTCCAGAGAGTCTTTGGGTCGAGGTCGCCGCAAGTCTTGGGGCTGGGGTGCTAGCGTAATTGTCTATGCCAGCACTTCGTGAAGTCGTTCTATTGGAGACGGAGTTACAGCGCGCCGGGTCAGCCCTAGAGGCTCCAGGTCTGCGCGATGCACGGAGAGAGGCCAAGCAGAGTATTTCCCGACTTGAGGAGCAGGTGCGGAGCCTCGAAGCAGCTGAGGTGGCCGCAACTGCACGAGCTGAGGAGCTGGCAGCTGAACAGGCTGATCTGGCGTCACGACTACACCGTGTTCGAGCCGCAGAGGGCGCTCGTGATTATCGCCAGGCAACCCAGATCGAGCATGAGACCGAGGTACTCCAAGGCAAGCTCGATGCGGTCGAGGAGGCTGAACTTGAGTTGATGGAGGAGTCTGAGGAGCGTAAAGTCAAGCTCGCGGATGCAGTCGCCGAACTCGAACTCAAACGAGCCAGCTACGCCACCTTGGTAGATGATCAGGAGCGACTTCGCGGCGAGCTTACGGCCGAGCGTGAGGCCAAACTGGCTGAACTCAATGCGCTTATTGCTCAGTTGCCTGAACCCACTGCAGCACTGATCAGAGCCGCCCATGAGCGGGGGATACGACCGGCGCTCGCACTGGTGCACGGCGGCTATTGTGGCAACTGCCATATGGCTCTGTCCAGCGCGTTGCGCGGTAGGGTCGCATCGAATCCGTCAGCCTTGTCGCCATGCGAGGAGTGCGGCGCGCTACTCGTGGCGGAGGACGAAGGGGATCTGTAGGCGGGGTTCTGTCCAGCTTTCGCTTGGGTGATCATCCATCTATGCGGCCTACCACGAGTCGTATCGGACGGGCAGCCCTAACTCAAATTTGGCCTTGCTCCGGATGGGGTTTGCCGAGCCAACTTCGTCACCGAAGCTGCTGGTGCGCTCTTACCGCACCGTTTCACCCTTACCGTTGGGTCAAACATTGCTGCTGACAACCAACGGCGGTCTGTTCTCTGTTGCACTTTCCTGCGAGTCACCCCGACTGGCCGTTAGCCAGCATCCTGCCCTATGGAGCCCCGACCTTCCTCAGAGCTTTCGCTCCGCGATCACCCGATCCCCTTC
>JAKAQR010000077.1 GCA_021819725.1 Actinomycetes bacterium | reverse complement strand
CCAGCGTCCTCTTCCAACTGAGACCCAACCAGCCGAGACCCGCAAACCTTAATCCACATCCCCAAGGCACACACCAACTCCCCCTCATCTACGAGGGGGAGTTGGTGGCTTTTCTTGCACACTCCCCAACGGCCTAGATGCCAACCCCTACGAAGGAGAGGCCTGCCAGGAGCAGAATGATGAGGCCTGCCCGACCAGTAGGCTGGTGACGTTAGCGAGGACTAGGCTAGCTCCGACTCTCGGGTAAGGAAAGTGTGGTCGATGCGTTGATAGCACCAGCGACGTGAATACTCGAGCCACGCTCACGCTTCTTTGCCTCTCGCTCATCTGGGGCTGTTCCTTCATCTTCATCAAGGTGGGAGTCGAAAGCTTTTCACCTGTTGAGATTGCGCTCCTGCGCACTCTTTTAGGCTCCGCCGTGATTCTCGTCATCGTCCGCGCACGAGGGCTCCAATTCCCGCATGGTCGTGGACTCTGGTGGAGGCTCGCCATCGCAGCAGCCGTCTCGAACACGATTCCTTATGTGCTCTTTGGATACGGAGAGACCCATATCAGCGCCATCTTGGCGGGCCTTCTCAACGCGATGACACCGTTGGTTACCTTCCCAGTAGCGATCATCGCCGGCATCGAACACTCCTCCTCTCGGCGTATCCTTGGACTGGCTCTCGGCTTCCTTGGCGTGCTGGTCGTGCTCGGCGTGGGTGGCAACATAGCCTCAGGATCGCTGCTTGGCAGTGCCGCCTGTCTGTTGGCCGCCGTCTCCTACGGCGTCGGTTTCGTCGTTGTCCGCAAGATCATCCCCATTACCGACGAGGCTCGTCTTGGTCTCGCTGGAGGACAGCTGCTCATGGCTGCCGCTGAGGCTCTCATCGTCCTACCGCTGTTCTGGCACGGTACCCAAGCGATCAATCCACGATCGATCATTGCGATCCTCCTTTTAGGAGTGATGGGAACAGGTGTTGCTTATATCCTGAACTACGCACTCATTCATCAGGTGGGAGCATTAGGCGCCTCGCTCACCCCCCTGGTGATGCCCATTTTCTCCACCCTCGCCGGAGCCTTCATTCTGGAAGAGCGCCTCATCTGGTACCAGCCCATCGGGGCCGCGCTCATTCTCATCGGTGCCTGGTTCGTCCAGCGCACCCCTCGCCTGCTCGCCCATGATTGATACTCGTTCCACACCTGCTGGGCTCAAACCTTTCTAAGCCCGAGTTCGCCTGGCGTGGACATACGACACACTGCTCAGCGTGCGTCTCGGTACTAGAAGAATTTAGCGCCTCTTGGGATCGGCCATCCCCGATATGGGTCATCATGTTGGCGGTATCGTTTCTCGCGCTCGAGACCAATTAGTGGGGTGAGGAGCTGCTGCGTTCAAGACAGGCCATCGTCCCAGCTGGCAGGTTGGCGATGGCCGCTGCTTCGAGCACCTCGGCGAGGCTAGCATCCTTGTCGGGATGCCAGGCGACCCAACGATCATTCGTTCGGGACCCTGGATCGCAAAAAAAGGCGTGGGCACCAAGAACGGGGGCTCGGTACTCTCCAAGGAGCCACAACGATGAGAGTCGTTGCTCGGTACCAGGGATCAGTGGTAGTTCCAGAAGTTCATCAGTGATGTCTCGGCCGCGAGGCTCCTCGTCACGGCCGTGAAGATGCAGTGGCTGGGTTCCTGCCATGGATGGAGCCGGTGGTCCCAAGCGGAGCCAGGTCAGCTGGGTCACTTTCTGCTGGTAGTCCGGCCAGCCATCAAAGACCAGACTCCCAATGAGGTCTGGGGGTTCTTCAAGGCCGGTTACCAGCTCGGAGTTCTGGACACCCTCTGGATAGTAGTGGTTGTGCCCCTGTGGAGATTGGGAAAAGTGATGGCGATCTTCTCCATTGAAACCTGGAGCTAGGTCCGGGGGATCGCTGTACAAACTATCCTGGCCCTCGATTCCTAATGACTAGAGCATCGCTCGACCCGCACGTAGATGGGCGGCGGTGGTGTAGGAGATAGAGGCAAGGCACCAAGTACGGGGTGTGTGGCCAGTCGATTCCGTATTGACAAACACATGCGTCGTATCCGCTGGGTTGAGGGGAACAGGGTTGTCAAGCATGCATGGCGAGAAGAAGCCGACGTCATAGATAGCGAAGCCCCCGAAGAGCGCATGTTTTAAAGTACAGGCGATATCCTCGTAGTAGCCCTCGTTCCCCTGGTAGAGCACCTCTGCGGTGTTGATCTTGTCGCACCGGTAGGTGCATGGCTCCCTCGGATCTACGAGATCGGAGGGTGGTGTTCCGCTCCAGGGCATCGATGTGCTCCTTTCTATAGCGATGTGTTCACGCAAGACAATCTGGACAGCAGTTGAATCTGGGGGATCGTCGGGTGCAACGCGCGACGCTGTGCGGGTCTCTAACCTGCATCGCGCCGTCACGTTGGCAGGGATGCAGTGTTGTCTGCAGGCACACTTGGAGATTCTCGTCACCGTCGGGACTGGAGCGAGAGGCGCGCAGTGTATCGCGGCATCGCTTCTCCACTGGAGCATGACCGATCCTCTCCAGAATGCGTTGCACATCCAACTTGTGGAGGTCAAAGGCTTTCGGTGAGCCGAATTGGAGACCAGGGTAGCCAAGATCGCCCCAGGCACTCGCGCGAACGACAGTAACCATTCCGATCCTTCGTCGATCCCTTACTGCACGGCGGTACACGTTCGGAGCAGGGTAATGCCGAGGGGTCCCAGCCCGCCCGAGGACACTGTGATAGGCATAGTAACGACGAGGAAGAAGACTCTTCACCGCAGCGGACGCCGTGTCAGGGGAGGTGAGAGGAGTTGGGCTGCCAGATGTACCTATTCGATTTGCGTTGGTAGTATCCGACTCGACGCTGGCCGTCAAGGATGATCCCTCAAAGTCCCATTATAGCGAGGTTAGCAACGACAATCGCCACTCTCGGCCATGCTTTGTCGGCGCATCATCGCCTTCTTTGCGCTTATCATCGTCATCAGAGTGGTCGTCCGGCACGACACCGAACCTAACACGTCGTGGCGACAACGACATGGCATCGTGCAATATTTTCGAAAGTTTATCATCTAACAGAGGCTCGCAGGCTCCTTCCTCCTCGACTGCTGTTGCAGCCAATAGCGCGAAGATCAAGAGCTGCATGAAGAGCCTCAGAGTGAGCGCGGCGCCTATTGCATCGCATCAATGACGACAACAGGATCATCTTGCTGGGGCCGCAAGGCATCGCCTCTCAAATCCATGGTCAGCCTCTCAAATCCATGGTCAACCTCTCAAACGCTCATCTCCAGCGACAAGGTGATACCTCGCTTGCCTTCGCGACGGGGTTGCGCGGTGGTGGGACAAGCGTACCAAAGCCCAAGACGACGTAACTGCCCTTACAATGGAGCACCTTGGCCAGGGTCAACCTGGTCTTTGGCATGTAGCGCCGATGCGGGAGGTCGGTTTCGCAGACGGTCCGACCTGCGAACACAGTGCTCTCGCACCTCACCCATCGACTTGCCGATCACCGATGGCAAAGCCATCTGGCACGAGCACGTCCGCGCGATTGAGCTCTGCGAGCGATGCCTTGCCCAACGCATAGAGCGTCTCCGAGACGCCGGCACGAAGAATCTCAAGGACATTGGTAACGCCAAGTGTGCCCCCTGCCGCGAGCCCCCAAAGGTATGGGCGGCCAATCATCACCGCTCGAGCACCGAGTGCTAGTGCCTTTACCACGTCAGAGCCCCGCCGCACACCCCCATCGAGCAGTACCTCGATGTCGTCACCGACGGCGTCGACGATAGCAGGCAGACAACGAACCGTAGCGGGAGTCGAGTCGAGATTGTTCCCCCCATGGTTGGAGACCGAGATAGCGGTCGCTCCGATATCTCGCGCTCGACGGGCGTCTTGGACCCGAGTCACCCCTTTGATCATGAAGGGTCCATCCCACTGTTCGCGCAGCCAAGCGAGATCATCCCATGTCGGAGGAGGGGTACGCATCCACTCCTCGAATGCCGCAAAGAATCCTGGAACTTCACCGCGAAGATCAGCCATGTTAGGGACCCCAAGGTCGGGCGGACCGCCTGCGGCAAGGTAGCGCTGCACGTACCCTGGTCGCCTCACGAGCTCCGGCAGATACCTAACGATTGCCTTTGTGTCGAGGCGTTGGGGAATCCACGGACTTCCCCAATCACGCCGAAAGTCAAAACACCAATCTAAGGTCACAATCAGACCGCGTGCGCCCGCCTCGCGCGCCCGCTGAAGCCGACTCGTCAAGAGCGACCGAGATCCTGACCAATAGGTCTGGAAGAGAAACTTCTCCGTCACCGCCGCGACGGCTTCAAGCGGGGAGGAGGCGAAGGCAGAGACCCCCATCAGGGTATCCGCTTCCTTCGCTGCGCGCGCCACGGCAACCTCGCCCTCCGGGTGCACCGCTTGGACACCAGTGGGCGAGAGAAGCACTGGGAAACTTACCGGTGTTCCCATGACGACAGTAGCAAGCGTTCGCTCAGCCGGTAGATCAGCTACCGTCGGCAGCAGTGCAAGACGAGAAAACGCTGCGACATTCTCGGATAAGGTCACCCCACCCTCAGCACCAGCGCGAATCGCCGCGAAGACAGAGGGCGGGAGTATCCGACGAGCACGACGCTCCGCCTCCGCCACCGATTCAAACCATGTGCGTGTACTCGACATCGATTACCTCCACCCTCTCGTACGTTACCACACACCTCGATGGGTACGGTCAACGCGTGAGGTCGATGCAGCAATGACGTATCGGTCTGGCTCTCGATACCACTTATGGTCGCTCGATCGCCAACAGTATCGTCGGCGGTTCCACGGCCCCTGATCATGTCAATAAGACTGATTCGCAATCGATCGCAATAGCGTCTCGATGACCCGTGGTGCTCGCTGACCAAGCTCCCCAATCAGAGCTCCGCGCCAAGACCGCTTCGCCAAGGATGCTGCTCACTCAGGCATACCAGTGCAGGCGCTGCTTAGGCGAACCTTGGCAACGATACGGGCGTCAGCCGTGGAGATGGGCGCTTCGCCCAGCAAAGTGATCGGAACTCAGAGGACATCCACTCATTTTGCAAACGGCGCACCAAGACTCTGACGAACGCTCACCCCGATCCGCTGGCTACTCGAAGTCATCGGCAAGCACGCTTCCGATCTTCTTCCCTAGATCCGGGATCTGGCGCCTCCGGATCACGGCAAAGACGAAACTGACAACCAAGAGGGCGAGCACAATCCACGGGAAAATATCAAACGGATAGGGCTGCCCAGGTTTGATCAACCCCCAGAGAGGTAGCACCAACGCAACGACACCAAGAATAGGAATGATAAGGTGTCGGAGTACCGAGAAAAGCTCTCGGTGCTCACGGAGAAAGTAGACCGGCAACGCAACGTTCAGCGCAAGATAGACCAGGATGATAGGGATCGTTCCAAGCGTCGCGATATCACCAGCGATGTCCAGGGGATTACCGTGGCTCGCCCACAGGAGCGTGATAATCAGCGCGATCAAAGAATAGGCCAACAACGAGACTACGGGAGTTCCATATCGGTCACTCAGCTTTCCGAGCACGCTCGGCAACAGCTTCTCTCGTCCAGCGCTGAAGATAATACGGGTCTGCGCGGTTGTTGCTCCGATCAGCGAGGAGAAGGTGCTGGTCAGACCAGCCAGGTAAACCAGAATGGATACCGGTCCAAGAGCCTTATCGGCGGCGGTGACGAATGGGGCCGAAAGTCCACCGATGGTCGTAGCGTTGTTGTGGAATGCCACCGAGGTCGTCCAAGCCATCAGAACGTAGATGATCGCCACCGAAATCGTCGCAATGTAGATGGCCCGTGGCACTGCACGTCTGGCGTTACGAGTCTCCTCCACCATAGCACCAGGGTTACCAACGCCGATGAAGAGAAACATCGCGAGTGGGAAGGCAAGCCCTAATCCCGATATACCCTTATGGATCAGGCTGGGCTCAAAGCTCGCAAAGTTCAGATGCGAGGAGTTGGTGATGACAATGGCTACCATACTGACGATGATCAGCAGCAGCTCGAATGCGAATGCCATCGTCGCCCACCGTGCGCTGACTTTGACGCCACGATAGACCAGAAAACTCACGAACGCGACAAACACAATCGTGATAGGCTCCCAGGCGATGGAGACATGGAGGTACTTCAGCAAGATCAGACTGGTCCAGCCACCCATGATCGCCATGACGTAGCCAACCGCGACGATGTAGCCGACCGAGAGCGCCCACGCCGTCATCACCCCCGGAATCGCTCCGAACGCCTTCCCGATGTAGGAGATATAGGAGCCAGAGCTCGGAGACACCTTGGTGAATTCCGTCAGGCTGTTCAGCTTCAACAGAATGGCGACCGCTGCAACGATAATCGCCAACGGGCTCGCGATACCCGCCGCTGCCGCGATGGCAGCGAATGAGAAGAAGAAGCTCATCGCCGGCGCCGTGTCGGCCAGCGAGACGCCAAGAATATCAGCGGTGCTCAACGAGTTTTGTCGAAGTCTATTCGACTTTTCAGTTGGCTTCACGTCCTCAGTCATCGATTCCTCCTCTTCGATCAACGCCACTACTCTACACCTAGAAGAAACACACCGAGCAAAACATCAGCATGTCCAACAGCGGATCGACTCCACTTACTGCCGCACCGAGCATGACTTTGGGAATGCTCTGATCTGGCGACTACTGCCTCCTTGCCTCCTTTGCTGCCCACGAGTCCGGCGACTGCGACTGCATCTCATCCAGGCTTTCACGATGTCTGGTAAAGAACAAGTTGACTATCGCCAACACAGTCGCACTTGACAGGCAACGATCAAGCACAGGATGCTTATCCTGTAGCGACCTCCACCACCGCATTCCATAGCGAACATGGTCCGTCGCCCACGCGCACCGCCAGGGTATTGGACGGTACAGATCCAATCGTTACAGTGAGTTAACATAACTCCCTACACGCACGAGCCAGAACGCATACTCTTACAGGTGAAGCAATTGGAGTGCGGCTAGATTCCTTCTATCGGGATCAGCCACACCTGAAACCGAAAGCGAAAATACCATGAGTTACCAGGCTGAATATATCTGGATTGATGGAACAAAACCAACGCCTTTGATGCGAAACAAGACGCGCATTATCCAAGATGGCAAGGCACCCGATATATGGGGATTTGATGGTTCTAGTACTAACCAGGCCCCTGGGGAGAACTCTGACTGCGTCCTGCAACCGGTCTTCCAGTGTCAAGACCCAATTCGCGGCGGAGATAATGTCCTCGTTCTCTGCGAGGTTCTTCTCACCGATTTCACCCCACACCCCACCAATACGCGCTCGGCGTTAGTGCAGACGGCAGAGCGTTTTGCCGACCAGGAACCGATGTTTGGCATCGAGCAGGAGTATACGTTCTTTAAGGATGGTCGGCCATTGGGGTGGCCAGTCAACGGGTTCCCTGCGCCGCAGGGAGCCTACTACTGCGGCGTCGGCGGGCAGAAGATCGTCGGCCGTGATATCATCGAGGCCCACACACTCGCCTGCATGGAGGCTGGTCTCCATATCGAAGGCACTAATGCCGAGGTCATGATGGCCCAATGGGAGTTCCAGATTGGCACGCTCGCACCACCTGAGATCGGTGACGAGCTTTGGGTCGCCCGTTGGCTACTCATGCGCATCGCTGAGGACTTCGAGGTCGAGGTCAACTGGGATGCCAAGCCCGTAGCCGGCGACTGGAACGGTGCCGGTGCCCACACCAACTTCTCCACCCTGGCTATGCGGAACGACTTCGATCCTATTATCGCTGGGTGTGAGGCGCTTGGCCGAAAAGTCGAAGAGCATATCGCCAACTACGGCGATGGTATTGAGCGTCGGCTCACCGGTAAGCATGAGACCGCCCGCTATGACGAGTTCAGCTACGGTGTCTCCAACCGTGCCGCCTCAATTCGCATCCCGTGGGCTGCCGCTAAGGCAGGCAAGGGGTGGCTCGAGGATCGACGTCCAAATGCCAACATGGATCCGTATACGGTCTGCCGTCTTATCATCGACACCGTCTGTTCGGATGCTGAGTCGTCCGCAGAGGCACCTTCGGCCGATCTCGCTGACGCCATCTGAGCCTTCGGCTTTTTATCGCCTCATCTAAGACGAGGCGCCGGCATTCGTCAATGTCGAGAGACCGCCCAACCATTTGCTTGGGCGGTCTCTCGACTTTTTGTTCCACTTACCCCTCGCGATCTGTACTATGGCCTCTTCCCGGTCGCCCCCGAGAGCGACGGACTATCGTGCCCGTCCCTTCCTTCTCACTTCTTCGACCCCCTTATAGTTCAAGATCTGACGCAGCTCATGAACAACCTCAACGAGATCAGTCTGTGCCTCCATCACTTCCGCGATCGGTTTATAGGCATCGGGGTGTTCGTCTAGAAGCGCCTCGGCACTTGGGGCATTCCAGCTCTTACCCGACATCTCGGCATTCAGCGACTCGACAGAGAGACTCCGACGCGCCTCCATCCTTGACAGGCGTCTGCCAGCGCCATGGGATGAACTCGTGTAGCTGGCTCTGCTACCTCGGCCACGGACAATATAGCTCTTGGCTCCCATCGAACCAGGGATAACGCCCAAGTCCCCGCTTCTCGCACGAATGGCACCCTTGCGCGTGAGCCAGACATCACGCCCATCATGATGCTCCATGACCGTGTAATTGTGGTGACAGTTGATCGCTGGTTCGGGTCGCAATGTGCGTCCAAGGAACCAAGCTACCTGGCGTACCACCTCATCCATCATCGCCTGACGATTCGCAAAGGCGTACTCCTGAGCCCAACGCATATCCTCGATATAGGCGTTGAATTCGTCGGTGCCTTCCACGAGATAGGCCAGATCAGGATCCTCGAGTTCAATAAAGTACTGGCGCATCAGCCCCTTGGCACACTCGATGTGTTGTGTAGCCCTAGCCATCAGAGCCCTTGAAGGGAGATCCACTACAGTCATATCAAGGGCGGGGAACGAGGAGTCAGATGAAGGTATACCCGAGAGAACAGAAGGAACGAGTACTGAGAAGGCTCCTGGAACTA
>JAKAQR010000076.1 GCA_021819725.1 Actinomycetes bacterium | reverse complement strand
GCGACGAGTTGGCACGGACATCTTGCCTGTCCTATGTCGTCTGCGGGTGTATATGTTGAGACAGCGCCAACTCACCTAAGGTCACGGAGTCTCTCATGGTACATGCGTGCGTCGACTACTGTAACCCGCGCAGATTACTCAGCGAGAGGCTCGTCGTTTGCGTGACGCAAGCAGCACAGTCACGGGCGGGTTAGCGCAGTTCCTGTTCTAGCTTGGCCAGGACATCGGGATCCTCAAGACCGGTAATGTCTCCACTGGCTTGACCGTCAATAATAAGCTCCTTTAGCAGCCGGCGGACGATCTTGCCCGAGCGCGTCCGCGGCATGGTCGAGAGTAGGTAGACGCTCTTTGGTCGCGCGATCGCTCCAATTTCATCGGTGATTTTCTGTTTGAGCAGGTCTTCGGTGATGTCCACGGCGGAGGCGCCAAGCGATACGAAGGCGACGGGCACTTGACCCTTAGTCTCGTCATCCACACCAACGACTGCGGCTTCTGCCACTCCTGGCACGCTCAAGAGTGCGCTCTCCATCTCCATGGTAGAGAGACGGTGGCCCGCGACGTTGATGACGCCGTCAACGCGTCCAACGACCCAGATGTGACCGTCACTGTCTACGAGAGCAGCGTCGGCGGTATCGTATCGCTCTGGACCGAAGCGGGTAAAATACTGCGCCCGATAGCGCTCTGGATCGTTCCAGATGGTGCGGAACATCGTGGGGAAGGGCTGGGTAATCACCAGGTATCCGACTCTCCCGACGCCGGCAGGCGCTCCTGATTCGTCGAGAATCGACCACGCATGCCCGGGCAGGGCGAGACCACAGGAGCCAGGCTTGGAGCGTGTGACGCCGACTGCCGATGAAGTCCATGCACTTCCAGTTTCGGACTGGCCATAGGTATTGTTGATCTCAACGGTACCATCGCCGACATTGTTGCGAACCCAGTTCCATGTCTTCGCGTCAAGCGGCTCCCCAACGAGACCGATCAATCGGAGGGTAGAGAGGTCGTGCGATTTGGCGAGATCATCGCCGTTGCGAGCTAACATTCGTAGGAAAGTTGGAGCTGTAAAGATCTTGGTGATTTTGAGCCTCTCGATGAGTTCGTAGGCCCGATCAGGCGTGGGATAGTCGAGTGCCCCTTCGTAGACCACCATTGTCGCCCCGTGGGCAAGCCCGCCAACGAGTTCAAAGATCGGGAAAGTCAGCCACCCAGTGTCGGCGGTACACCAATAGACGTCCTCTGGGCCCAGGTCAAGTGACCACAAGACATCGTGGTACGTTCCGATGAGGAACCCTACGCCGCTGTGGACGAGTCCTTTGGGCTTGGCCGTCGTTCCGCTTGTGTAGATGATGAAGGCTGGCTCGTTCGCTTCGATCGCGACTGGATCGGCACGGTCGAGCGTTGTCGCAATGAGCTCGTCGAAGTAGTGATCTCGGTCGGCTTGCATCGCGACATTTGCTCCGGTTCGACGAACGACAACGACGTGTTTGACGCTTGGCAACCGATCGAGCACACTGTCAAGCGTTGCTTTGAGGGCTACCGGTCGGCCACGCCGCATTGACCCATCGGCCGTGATGACCACCTTGGCCGAGGTGTCGACGATCCTGTCGGCTAGAGCATTGGCTGAAAAACCCGAGAAGATGATGTTGTAAATCGCTCCGATACGGAAGCAGGCGTGAACAGCGGCGAATGTCTCCAGCAAGTTCGGGAGAAAGATCGCTACTCGGTCACCTTTTGTCACGCCAAGATTGGACAGGGCCTTGGCAAAACGAGCCGTAGTGTCAAGGAGTTGCTCGTAGGTCCAGGCGCGCTCAGTCCCGTCCTCACCGACCCAATGTAGGGCAACCCTGTCAGGATCGCTGCGAGCGTGGCGATCGATGCAGTTGACGCTGACGTTCATTGTGGCACCGTCAAAAAATCGATAGCCGTCGGCAAAGCTGCCACCCAAAGTGACTGAAGCTGGCCAACCATCGATCCACTCGAAAGTGCCTGCTACCCCCTGCCAGTAGGCTCCAAGGTCAGCCAAGGAGCGCTGATACAACTCGAAGAACTCGGCCTCATTACGCACAGGCAGACGCGAGGACGGCGGTAGTGTGGGCTCCATAGGACGACTGTCGCGGACCATCGGCGGCAGATCAGGTAGATTTTCGATAGTGGTCATGACTCCCCCTTTTTGCGGCATGATGCCGCTAGGAGCCAATTTATCGCGTATTCAACGGAAAACCAAGTGTGAGACTACGGAACCATAGTGCAGAGGGGAGTCGCCAGTGTTGGACTTGCGACTAGGCGGATTGCTGGTCGCTGTCCTCGGTGGCCACCCGGTTGCCCCGTTCGATCCATGCCATGGTCCCACCGGAAACGGAGACGGACTCATAGCCAGCGTTTCGCAGCGCTTCGGCGGCTCGAAGACTCCTTGCACCAGAGGCACAGATGATATAGTGGCGCGTCTTTGGGATCGAATCGAGATTGTCAGCGAGCGTTGAAAGAGGGACGTTAACCGCGCCCGGGACATGACCGGCGACATACTCCCACTCCTCCCGTACATCGATGAGTTCGACCTCCTCGTTGTGGATGGCTTCGAACTCGTGGATTGGAATTTCGAGATCCAAAGGATTCCTCCCTGTTTTGTTTGCAGCTTGTTTTATACCTTATGGGGTATAGCCATACTACTCGGGGCGCGATTCTTGTCGGTTGTAACTGGTAGGGGTTGCGCTCCGCAGCGATTCACGAATGCCTGTTCAGGAGGCGTTTGATGGGGCAAGGCAGTCAGCGGTCGTTGGCAACCCAGCAGATACTACTGCTTGGATATCAGATATAGGGGGATGATACGCTCAGTGGCAGCTTGCCTTCCGATACACAGGTGCCCTGTTTGGGTGATGACGCATGCTGGGCTACGTGGCCAACATGCCACCTTTGAGTGTGTGACTCGCGCTCCATCACCAGTCCCGGACACAGCCAAACTCGCTAGCAAGGCGAAGCCAATGGACCATCTGGCCAAGCAGAGGGGCCGATGTCTGGACCAAGCGCGTGAGGTGACATCTGCTCATCGACTCGAACACCAAAGACCGAGATCCTCGATGTTGGGTGAACCTGGCCAATCCAACATCACCGGTGAACTCCATAGGTTAGCCCCCCTCTGGGCCACGCAAAGGCGTACAGCCACACGTGACGATTGTTAACGGTGAAGGCTCGCCAGAATAGACCACCGGCTCCATTCGAGCTGAGAACCAGATACGGGTATCCAACGGTGACCTGATCGTCTCAGAGGATCTCACGATCAGGTGCCAAGCTCACACCGCGTTATCGTCGCCAAGGGCTGAGACGGTCATGATCAACGGCTGGGCGACAATATATCGAAGCGCCGGTTGCCGCGGAGGGGTCCGCTATCCTAAGGCAGCTCCTATGAGGTAAGGGAGAATACAGCAGCAGGATCTGATGGAGATGCTCAACTATTTTCGGACACAATGGATGCTCCCTTGGTGCGACCGTAAGCAGGCTGGCTGCACAGGAATGCGTTCGGGTGTTTGAGTAGTTGGGCCGGGTAAGGAAGGCTTACCAGCGAGTGACAGGTCCCGAGGTCGAACATTGGCTCAGACACCTCTTGAGGTGCAGCGACCATGGTATCGCGGCGTGTTGCAGATTGGGACTGACTTCGGTCTGCGTCGGAATAGCTGATCTCATCCGTTTCACAGCACGAGGAGTTCGTTCGAGCCCCTGTGATGGACTGGACGGGGTGACGTCGGTAGACAGCTGTCGCAGACTCGGTGGGCGAGCCGGCTCTAACTGAGTGCTGCCGGAGAGGTCAGCCGCGCTATAGATCGATTGTGAGCTCCTGGCACGTAACCGACGCCGATTTCCTGGTCAAAGGATACTATTCCAAGGCTCACTCTTCGTAAGGTACCAGGGTCTTCTACTCCGCAAGGGGTTCAATCTCGTAGCGCTTCGTGGAGCAATAGAAGAGCGCCGATAGTTAACACACAGTTTCCATCGGGTAAACTTCCGTCTCATCCTGGTCCTTATCCACGACTGGAGCGGAGAAATGCCTGAAATTGTAACCCTGAACCGCAAACTCTACCTCGATGTCAACCACTTTGCCGTTTCGACGCCATGGGCCCATGCGTTCATGGCTGGATACTCTCACCTGATTGGAATCGGACTCTTGGCGCTGTTGCTTCTGGTGGCATGGTTTCGTGCCCGCTCACGACCTGACCCGCAACGCCGTGTCGCCAAAGTGCTTTGGGCGGCCGGCGGTACGACGCTTGCTGAAGGAATATCGCACTACGTTTTGAAGCCGCTAATTGCCGAGCGACGACCCTATCTCACCTTGGCCCACGTCGAGGTGTTACTCACTCGGACTAATGGCTACAGCTTTCCAAGCGGCCATGCCACCATTGCTGGTGCGACTATTGTTGGACTCTGGCTGAGCCGCGACAAGCTTTTGACTGTTCTCGCGTTCATTGTCGGAATCATGCTCGCATTCGGGCGGGTGTATGTTGGCATGCACTACCCAGGGGACGTGGTCGCAGGACTGATCTTTGGGGGGCTTTTTGTATTGGTGCTGAGCCCGCCCGCCGTTCGCCTCCTTACGCGGTTTACAGAGTGGTTGAGCGCATTGGGAACCTTCGGCTGGCTGGTGGCAAGCCACCGTGCCAACGCCGCCCACCGTGTGTCAAAGGCCTAGTGCCTTTTGACCAAACGGGAGCGCAACCCCAGTCGGTAAGGGTGGGGGTCAAGCTGCCTCGATTGCATTTTGAAGTCAATGCTGTCCTACACTCAGCCCGTAATTGAGAGCATGAGAATTCGTGAGCGTCTTGATCCACGCGAACGTGATCTACCTCTTCTCGCGCGCCACTGTGGGGACGCACGCTATGTTTGGAACCTAGGACTTGAACAACGCGACTTGTTCTGGCAGCGCGGACGCTCACAGAAAATCCCCTGTAAAAACCAGATGATCGGCTTGGCTCAAGCACGCAAAGAAACCCGGGGATATTCACACCGTTGAATGTATGGGAGGTGGGCAGGTCGTGAGTACGTCATCGGCGTTATCTCATCCAATGGTTGGCCTTGCGCAACTGCAATGCACATCTCCGCTATCCGTGGTGCAGCGAAGCTCGTCTGCGAGTTGGGCATCTATTACCTCCAAGAGGTCGCCGATGGCCGAGTGAGGGCGATCGTGTTCGCGTCAGCCCTAGCCATCAGAGAGTGGTGTGCAAGTTGAGCGTCCACCTGTGGCCGATGAGTCTTGCTGCAGTTCACTCTTAGGTGAGGTCGTGGGGGCTGATCTATGTTATCGCACACGTTTAGATGATTCCGCAAGTCAACGGGCACCGTAGAGGCCGTCCAAGTTCACCGCAACGTCAGATGCTCTCCATGTGAAAGAGACCTCGCCGCGCCGGAGTCGTGGTGAGACTGTAGTGCCTGGATCCTGACGGTCGTTACCCCCCCCTTGGTTGGTTTAGATGTACGAAGGAGAAGCCACCGCGAGGGCACCAAAGATCGCGAAGACATCAGCTCCAGCTCAATCTACTTGGTCGAGATCGAGCGAATCGCGCCATCGGTCGAACTCAGCTGCAATAATCCGCTGATCATGGATGCCGCGCGCCGCCTCAGATGCAAGGAAGACCACTGGAGGCCCCATGATCTCAGGAGACAGGGCATTGCTGCGCAGCTCCTCAGGCGCATCTTCGGGGACCATACCGGTGGCGGTTACCCCGCCCGGCAGGACGATATTTACGGTGACTCCAGTTCCGGCTAGGTCCTTGGCCATGATTCTGGCGAGCGCTTCTGAGCCCGCGCGAGACGGTCCGTATGGCACGAATCCTTGACGTTTCATTGTCTCGTGGTTCATCGACACCATGATGATCGTTCCGGAACCCCGAGCGACCATGCGATGGGCGACTGCACGCGCCACAAGGAAGTACCCGGTGAGATTGGTGGCGATTACCTGTCGAAAACTATCCGGGTCTACCCTCCAGAATGGTAGCGGCTCTTCGAAGAATCGGGGGTTGACAGTTCGCATTCCGATACCAGCATTGTTCACGAGCACATCGAGGTGCCCAAAGTTCTCGTAGACCAGGTCTACGGCGTGGTTTACGTCGTTCTCGTTGCGCACGTCCATTCCAACCGGGAGAACGTCCAAGCCAGACGCCATGAATTGGTCGGCGATGCTTGCAAGGCGCGGGCCTCTCCTTGCACAGACCGCAACTCGAGCGCCCTGAACAAGAAGTGCGGATGCCACGGCGGCTCCGATCCCACTCGATGCGCCCGTTACCATCGCTGTTCGTCCTTTGAGAGTTGCCATATGGCCCATGTTAGCCGTGGCGAGGAGTGCTTCCGAGGCCCGACGTCGGGGGCGTTGTAGACGAGCACAGCGCTCTGATGCGGGGCTGGGCGTCTTGGGTAAGGCCTACGAGTCGCCATCCTCGGTCGATGAAGCCGGTCGCTTCGGCGACCCTCGCCGATGCGAGGTTTTTAGGGGCATGGAGATACGTGGGAATCATCCCGGCACTTAGCACCTGCTCGGCTGCCTGTGCGACGAGCGCCTTGGCGAGCCCCCGGCCTCGCGTCGCAGGTTCGGTGACGACGGCAAGCTCCCTCGCGTATCGATCATGGCGCTTGAGGCCTACGCCAGCTATGACTCTGCCGCCTTTGTCGTAGGCGACGAGGACTTTGCCACCAAAGGGATGCAGCCACGCTGGGATATCAGGGGTGTCTGAGGGCACCCAGGTGCCAGGTCGACCCAGGTCAGGGACGTTGAATGCGAATCGGAACAACGCGGTGAAGCAATGATCAGCTTCAATTTCGAGCTGATCATGTATGAAGTCGATGAGCATCTCAGGGGTCGCGGTATTCGTCTGGTTGTCGTGGGGGACAGGAGGGACACTGGGACCACCTTTGTCAACTGAGACGCTGGTGTTGATCTTTGGCTTTGGATCACTGAAGTAATGAGCGAGTGCTGGGTCTATTGAGAGAAGTGCGCCGTCATCTGGTGAGATAAGTCCAACGATCTGGCGGACCGATCCGTCCCATCCTGGTCGACGGCGACGTGGGGACGGATGCACCTGGAGCCAGCCCGATGGTGGCCATAACCCCAAGAACTGTTGGAGGTGCTGCTCGAGTAGTTGCCACCTTTCAAGAGGGTGTGTGGAACTCGTGTTGATCATGTTCGTGACCATCCCTTGAGTCTACGTGCACAGGCTGGCAGTCGAACGGAGGTCCGTCCTCGGATTGGGACGAGTGTCGGACGGCTATGACGACTACATTGATGGGTATGTCTGTCGTACACTGCGTTTCGTGGTAGGGAGATCGAGGACATGGACCAAGGATCGACGTCGTCAGTTCCGTACTGGCGGCGTTCGGGCGAGGAGCGTTTCGAGCGGCGTCAAGCCAACCGTGGCAAGTGGGTCAAGCGTGGCATGCTCGCCTTTGGTGCAGTGCTCGTCCTTTCCATACCAATTGAGCTTCATCAGTTCGATACCTCGGAGGCGTTGGCTGCCAAAGAGGTTATCTTGCGGGCGAACGAACTTCAGCTTGGCAACCAGCCGTTTGTGGACTATGGTCCAAACGGTAGGGCCGCCGGTCGCCAGTTCG
Source organism: Actinomycetes bacterium (assembly GCA_021819725.1). Next base: position 1,490 of record JAKAQR010000076.1, on the reverse strand, counting down.
GCACCGGATCCTGGATCACTCCTGCGGCCAAGCGCCTCTGCAACACCGTTCAGACTTGGACTGGTAGCGTGGCGCACATCAAGGTCGGCTTCTTGGAGGCGCGAGGGGGTGCAACCGGTATCCTGGCCGCCTCGTGTGATACGACTGGTGGCTATCCTCGCTTGGTGATTGGTCGCTACGGCCCGCCAGGGGCACTTGTCAAAATCGTCCTTTCAGCGAGTCAAAATGTGACGCTCGCAACAGTGGTGGCGACACCGTCAACCCTCTATCTCAAGGACCCGGTCTATGGCGATGCAAGTGTTCCTGCCAAGGTATCCAAAGTTGTGATCGAAAAGCTCTAGGCGGGCCAGGGTAGAGAGGATACAGCTCCGGTCGTGTCGATATCGAGCAATCGAGCGGGTCTTGACCAATGAGTACCTCCAGGGTGATGTTGGTGTGTGTCGGGTCGGAGTACGCTGCATGATTCTCAGCTCAGACTGGAATGACTTCTTGGCTAACGAAGTCGCGATGCAATTGAGGTCAAGGTTTGTGGGTTTTCGTTGATCCAGACGCGGCCAGTGCGCACAGAATGAGGGCAGGGGGGTTCGCTGGCGGAGCTTCGACGTACGAGATGGACGGGAGATGTCGTGTCGAGTGGCGATGACATTCGGGGACACCGTCCTGGTTGCTTGCCGAGCGATCGCGTGTGGCGTATAGCTAGTAACCAGCAGCAGCGATGATCGGGCCGTCCGGCGGATCGACCCCGCGTTGAGTTTACGGCTGCTTGAAGGTTCTCGCAGATCAAACGCGAGCACAAACTCGTCTGTCAGGCAAGGTCGATCGAGCTCCTCTTGCGTCCGATCCTTGACCAATAGTGCAAGCACGAGCACGCGAGCCCCTTGCTCTCGTATGCTCACGAGGTCGGGAATCGGCACTCGAACAACGCAACCTATGGATGCGATCACACGTATAAGAATCACCACCAAGCCCACATCCGCTAGAACACCTGACTCGGTGAAGGATCATCTAGGACCTGCCCGTCAAGAGGCTCAGCCGCAAGTGGAGGGGAGGTCCAAGCACAAGTGAGACTCCACGTCACCGTAATGCCCAACCAAGGACACATCATCTGCCAGAGTCACTCGTCGACGGTTCGCGAGCTTTACCCATCGATCCCCCAACCGGTGAGATCGTCGGTTTGGATCGGGAGTTGCTCATAGGCGAACGTTGTCCACCGACTCTTCCTCGACATGGCAAAGCCGCCCTCCAAACCCGCGCTCGCCAAGCTCACAACCAAGGAGTCAGATAAGCCCAAGGACCGGATCGCCGAGGTGCTACGCAACTACGCCGTGATTGTCCTTGAGGATCTCAAGATCAAGAACATGACCTGGATACTCGGAGCGCCGGGATAAACCGGCATGGAGGAGGAGATGAAAGAGCTCTACATCGAAGGCATAGCGAGCCACGATGACCCCGAGTCATGCGTCGGCGTCCGCGAGGGCGACGGCGAAGCG
>JAKAQR010000075.1 GCA_021819725.1 Actinomycetes bacterium | reverse complement strand
CCATGATCACTCCTTTGCAATCCCATGCTCAACAGAGCTACCCTTAGCTCTAAGAGGCACGGTGGGGGTAATCAAGTGGCAAAGGAGGACTCTGAGGAGGGTCTTATGGCCTTGGCGGAGAGGGAGGTCGTGTCGGCTTGAGATTTAGCTCTCGAGCGGGCGATCAAGGACCGCAACTAGCGACGGTGCGGAGTGGCCATGATCGCTGATGTCGGATACCTTCCTCAGGGTGCGTACGACAAAATCCCGGAACGCGTCTTTGATTTCATCCTCGTCGATGAGGAGATCTTTGTCGGGTGGACCAGCGATTCCAAGGGAGTCAACATGGTGACCGATCAGATAGAGTCTGCCTCCGGGCGTGATCACGTGGCGAATAGCCTTGTAGAGGGCTTGGCGTCGATCTCGCGGCGGGTGGATGTTTGCGAGCACGACAAAGTGAAATTGGTGAGGGGATGTCAGGTATGTGAACATATCTTCACAGACCGTCTGCACCGTAAGGCCCTCAGTGGTGGCAACGGCTTTGAGCCGCTCGAGGGCGACGTTGGCGAAGTCGACGGCCGTAACCTGGAAGCCGGCGCGCGCGAGATATAGAGCATTGCGACCTTCTCCACAGCCGAGATCTAACGCGTCGGTCGGTTCGATGTCGGCAGCCGCCTCTTTGAGGGAGGAGTCTGCCTCCGGGATCCAAAGTCGATCGTTTTGGGCGTAGCGCTCATTCCATGCCTGGGCTTGTGTCATGTGCCTCTCCTTGTGCAATGTCAAGCATAACGTTTGGGTTCACTACTCGTCGCGGATTCAAGACTTCGATCAGCGCTGCGAGCCGCGCAAGCTCTTCCGGAGAGCGCATGAGCCGGAGGGCTTCCTTCTTGAGGGTTCCCACGCCGTGTTCAGCACTTATCGACCCTCCAAATTCCAACGTCGCCTGATAGAGAGCCTGGGCGGCAGCCGTGAGCTCGTTGTTATTGCCAACGAGATTCACATGGAGGTTGCCATCGCCGAGGTGGCCGAAGCAGTAACAGGTGATGCCTGTAAGGCTTGCGACGGCCATGGCCTGGCGATAGAGGTCGCCTATGCGCGTGATAGGTACCGAGAGATCGAGCTTGAGCGGGCTGCCTACGGTGGCAATCCACTCAGGGATGCGTTCGCGCCACGACCACAACTCCTGCCGTCGTGACGTATCATCTGTCAGGATCCATTGCCGTTCCAGGTGTAAGAGGCTGAGTTCTTCGGCGAAGCGTGCTGCGTCCATCAGCGCTTGGACCAGCAATGCGCCACCGTCAGCGATGTTCCACGGTGGGTTGGTTGGCGCGAGTGCAATTGCCTCAGGGCCGAGATATTCGATGGCGTCGACCTCTGGCATGAGGTGGCGAAGTTGCGTTGATATCTGGACGCCCTCTTCGATCGATTCCAATGGGGTCAACGCAGCGACCCGTTGTTGCGGCAGCGCGAGTAGGCGTAGTGTCACCGAGGTAATCACTCCGAAGATACCCTCCGAGCCAACCAGAAGGCGAGTCAATGACGGGCCGGTCGCGTCTTTGATCAGCGGTTGACGAGGCTCGATCGTGGACCCATCACCAAAGACGCACGTCATTGCGATGACGTTATCTGCCATCGATCCGTAGCGCAAAACGTGGATGCCTCCGGCATTCGTTGCTGCCATCCCCCCCAAAGTGGCTGAGCCGCGTGAGGCGATGTCAACGCCGAATGAGAGACCGTGGTTGGCGATCTCTCGTTGGAGGTCTTCAAGTGTTACTCCGGCTCCGACGGTTGCTGTCATGGAGTTCGGCTCTACCACAATTTGCTTGAGTCGTTCGGTCGAGAGCAGAATCTCGCCGTTGAGAGGTATCGATCCGCCCGCGAGCGATGTGTTGCCTCCCTGCACTTGGACCTGCATTTGCTGTCTGCGGGTCTCACGGATCAGTTGAGCGACTTCGATGTGGGTGCGGGGCCGCACCAGCAGATCGGTGGCTCCGTGCACGCGTCCCGTCCAGTCGTGGCAGTAGTTTGCGATGATTTCGGAATCGCTGACGCAGATGGCGGATTGGATTGCGTCAGGTAGGTCGAGACTACGGTGCACCCTCCCACCTTAAGGGGTTGGGCCTTCACCTCCCTCCCCAAGTGCTGGAATCGGGCCATCAACGTAGTGGACCGCATGGATCGATCACCAACGTGAGCACTTGGACAAGGAGTTTATTGTGCTCGCTCCGTAGCTAAGAATCATCATATTCACCCACGCGATTACGCTGTTGTCAGGTTCTTCGTCCCAGGATCACCCTAACAGTCGATCTCTTGACGGTGACCGAATTCGTTGGCAAGCTCCAGACCGGTAAAGGATAAGCGCACCCTTACCTGGATTGTGCAACATCAGTCAAACATGTTCGACTCTTGCCCAATGACACCAAGAGGTGAGTAGTTACCTACGCCAACGGTAACTACCCGTCCCGAACGCCGCTATGGGTTGTGAGGTGCGCTCTACGGGCCGCAACGGCCAAGGGATCCTCAGGGCCGCCACGAACCTGCCCTGCGATCCAGAGGCTAAGAGGAGCACCGCTCGCGTAACTCGGTATCCCCCTGCCCTAGCAAGCTTCAATCATCTAAGGCGACCTACGTGACCCGAGATGATCCGTCCTTGAGGGCGGGGAGGTATCACGTTGATTACTAGCTAGTGTGGCTGACTATTCTCTACGGGTGTTCGACGACACGGAGCCATGGTAACACTGGGGGAACTCATGTAACGATGTGAGTTTGCCGTGCGTTACCGTTACTAGTGGGTCGCCCGTCAGTTGTCATTGTGGCGCCCGTCAATGAGAATTTATCGGCGACAGGTCCGCTGGTTGCTGCTGCGAGTGGTTCTTGCGTGAGCACCCATGGCAAGTTATTTGTAAGGTATGCATGCTTGTCCGTAGATTTCGAAATATGGACCACCAAAGCAGCTACAATTTACGTAGGAGGCGAAAGAATATGAATCGTCCAATTGGTACAGGAATTATAGTTTTTGGAATCATCGTGGCAGCAGCTGGTGCGATCATGAAGTACGCGGTGACCACCAGTACGACAGGATTCTCCATCACGGAAGCTGGTCTTATCCTGCTCATAGTGGGGATTGTCACCATTGTTCTCGGCATCATTGTGACGTTGGCGAGTGGCCGCCGCCATACGGTAACCACTGAACAGGTGCAGGCCACGCCGTCTGGCACCGTGAGGTCGGTCGATAGCAAGGATAATCTCGGGTAAGTGATCGGCGTGGCTAAGGCTGACGCCGGCGGTTTCACCCGTCGATTTCGATCGGCCCGCGTGATGCGGGCCTTGGTGGTTGATATTTTCCGAGAGCCATCGTGTGGGTCAAGGTGTCTCGCGTTCTCCTCTTTTGGTGGCGGTTTTGTCTCGTAGACTGTGACAGAAGTTGAGTTACTGGGGTCGGGATCCGCAGTGGATCAAGCGCAACGAGATCGCTTTTTGGAAAATATTGTTCCAACGTTGAGCTGTGGATGTGCCAGCTGGCGACTCGGAATTTTTGAAATACTGGGCATTGTCACCCTGCAACGCCTGGCTGTTGGTGTTGTGTGAAACCCAAGGTGTGGATGCAGTCAACTCAGCCGTTGTCTGCGGAGTAGCTCTGGGCAATGTGCAAGAGTTTGTCGCTGACAGGCTTGTTGGGAGGCCAGCATTTGCCTCGTGTTGAGCGGGAATTGCTCATCGCAAACTTGTCGGCCGTTCTGAGTTTCGATCGCGTGAGCCGTGCAGTCGTGATACGTACCCCATGCGCTAGCGCGACGCCCGAAGACCGCGCTGGCACGGCACACCGGCACTGCTGACAAAGGTTCGTTGCCAAGAAGTTGCATGTACCAAATACATTGATGACTACAATCTGGAATTGTGCTCCTCGGTTGTTCGCAACAACCGAGACGCTTCTGAGATCCAGGAGGTATGAGACATGCTGACTCCATCTGAACGTCGTGATTGGCTGGTCGAGCAGTATTCACCTTGGTCGCGGCGGACGTTGGGTGATCACTTTACCGCGCTTGCCTCGCGATTTGGAGAGCGCCCGTTGCTCGTGACTCCCGATCGGTCGATTAGCTATGCACAGATCGTTCGTGAGGCACGCTACTTGGCACGGGCAATGTTGGCGATGGGGGTGTGCCGCCGCGACCACATCGCGATACTCCTGGGAAATGAGCCCGAGTTTGTCTTCCTCACGTTGGCGGTGTCGATGGTCGGCGGTGTCGCCATTCCGTTGAATACCATGCTTCATGAGGATGAGCTCGAGTATCTCCTCGCCCAGTCTGATTCGAAGTGGGTGTTTGTTCATCAGCACGTGGCAGGTATCAATCATGAAAAAGCCATTGCGTCCATTATCCAATCCCGCCGGCGACGGGGTGAGCCATTGGCGATTGAGAATGTGGTGGTTCTTGCTACCACGGATGAGCGGGTGCTGAATGAGTTCCAGACCTGGGAGGACTTCAAGGCTCGAGGTGAGTCGGTGAGCGAAGGTCAACTTGATGCTCGTCGTGAGGCAAGTCGGTACCCGGACGAAGTGGTTGACATCATTTACACCTCTGGCACCACGGGTCTGCCGAAGGGTGTCATGTTGACTAGCGACATGTTGTTGCGCTGTGGCTATTCGAGTGCACTTTCGCGGGCTTTCGAAGAGGGTCGGCGAGTATTCACGCCCCTGCCGCTCTATCACGTTTTTGCCTTGGTTGAGGGGCTGATGGCCGTGTCCTTCGTTGGGGGAACCATCATTACCATGCCGAGCTTCAAGCCGGCTCAGGCACTGGGGATGGTACAGGATCTCGAAGCGAACGACATTCTCTGTGTTCCGACGATTCTGTTGGCGCTCGTGAACGAAGCTGAACGGGTGCAGTACGATCTCACGGCACTCTATGCACTTATGTGTGCGGCGGCGCCGGCGCCGGTGCCGCTTTGGGAGCGGGCAATCGCAGTATTTGGACTGACGGAAATGGTGACAGGATATGGTGGCACCGAAGCGTCGGCGGCCACGGTGCATACTGAGATCGGGGATAGCCTGGACACTATCACTACAAAGGTAGGACGTATCAAGCCAGGTGGACCCAGCGGGCTCGAGGAGTTCGGGTGGGCTAACAGTCAGTACAAAGTGGTTGACCCTGCCACGGGTGAAGATCTCCCCGAAGGACTGGTTGGTGAGCTCGCGGTACGCGGCAATTTCGTAACGCGGGGCTATTACCGCAAGCCTGACGAAACTGCTCGCCATATCGACAAAGATGGATGGTTTCGTACCGGAGACCTTGGTCGGATCGATGAAAATGGGTACCTTGAGTTTCATGGGCGGGCCAACGAACTCTACAAGGTTTCCGGTGAGAACGTATCTCCGAAGGAGATCGAGGAGGTGATTTCGCGTCACCCAGCCGTCAGCCAGGCATACGTGGTCGGCGTGCCGTCTCCAGTCACCATAGAGACCGGAGCCGCGTTGATTGAACTGCGTCAGGGAGCGACCGCAAGTCGGCGGGAGATGATTGAGTGGTGTCGAGAACATCTTGCAAAGTTCAAGGTGCCGCGCTATTACTTTTTCGTGGAGCCTTCTGAGTGGCCGATGACCGGGACGGGCAAGATCCAAAAGTATCTGCTCGCCCAGCTGGCGAGAGAGCGCATCTCCGACGATGGCGTGGGTGAGGAGGATCTTGACTCGGAACCCCACTAGTGGAGCTGAGAGGGTGGCGGTCACGGGTTTCGGATTGGTTACGCCGCTCGGCCTCGATGCAGAATCCACATGGTCTCGCCTGTTGAAGGGCGCCTCGGCCATCGAGGGTCGCTTGCTGGACACCAACTATCGAGTGGCGATCGCTGCGCTCGAGGCCGAGGATCTTGTCGGGGTGGATGATCGTGCCCGCGTCGTTTCTGATCGAGTGACGCTGCTTGGCGTGAGCGCAGCGGCGATGGCTATGGAGTCGGCGAGGCTTTCAGTGGGATCTCGCGACAAGGACGGCAATATCGATGCTGAGTGCATGTCGATCATGGTGGGCACCTCCTTTGGTGGGATCGGTTCCTTGATCCAGGAGGATCGTCGGACTCGCGATGGCAAGGCACGGGTCTCGCCGCGTCTGGTCACCAGAGCGATACCATCGGCATTGGCATCACATTTGGCAATCCAGTATCGCATTACTGGGCCAGTGATGACGTACTTGGGGGATTGCGCTGCTTCGGCTCAGGCACTGGGTGAAGCAATGGTGGCAATCCTTGCAGGACGATCCGATCGAGCACTTGTCGGTGGCGCCGACTCACTCTTTGTCGACCCGTTGATGCTGAGTTTGGTGGCCGCGGGAGCTCTGGCGACGCTTGGGCCGGAGGAGTCTGCCGAGGGTGCCGTGTGCCCCTTCGGTCATGGACGACGCGGCATGGCTTTAGGGGAGGGTGCAGCGTTCTTCGTGCTCGAACGGGAGGCGCTCGCGCGCGCTCGTGGTGCTGCGATCCATGCGTTTTTGGTTGGCTATGGAGCAGGCAACGATGCTTACCATGTGACCGCTCCTGAACCTGGCGGGTTCGGCGCAGAACGTGTGATGAGAATGGCTTTGCGCTCGGCGAATGCAGTACCTACGGATATTGGCTACGTGAGTGCCCATGCCACTGGTACGATGCTGCGGAGTCTGCCGCCTTGCGACGTGTCTTTGCTGACTGTGCTGCGGTACCAGTGTCCTCGATTAAGGGAGCTCTTGGTCACTCGCTCGGGGCTGCGGGCGCTATCGAGGCGGCTCTTTCAGTGTTGGCTCTCCGTGCACAGACGGCACCACCGAATACTGGTGCTGAGCGTCCATCGGCCGACGCACCACCAGGGTTAGTTCTTGAGCCTCGAAAGATTCAACCTGTTGCATTGGTGATGTCAAACTCCTTTGGCTTTGGTGGTCACAACGTCTCGTTAATTTTTGCTCCAGGCGATCCAGCGTCTGGAGCCGTGAATTCGGACTGCAATGCCAGCACCAATCAATCCCTCGACTAGAGGCGAACTACTCGGTCTCCATGGCTCGTGTGCCATGGAGACATTATTGACGGATTCGGCTTCGAGTGGTTGGTTCGCGAATTTCAACCCCGGGCGTGGGTCATGGCCTGAAGTGCTACGCGATAGTCATCGAGATTGGCCCAATCTGTCGCAACCACAGAACGCACGAGAGCATAGGTCCTCCGTGGCAAAGTTCAACGTCGTTCGCTTTTGTGCACAACCAGTTGGACGGCCCCACGCTACATGGAACCGAATTCGTGGTCCACATAAGCGGTATTCACGTTCTCAACAGGGTTCCGGCAGTACTCAGGCCAACCAGCCGGCCGGAAATCAAACGGTAGGGGTGCGCCCTTCCTCCATGTATAACCCTTGAGAGAACGTGCAGTCCACCTTATGGACGATAGGTTGGGAGGATCGCTGGGTTCCCTCCAATGATCTACACCCGCTCGCGGTAGAGCTCCACGATGGTTGCCAGCGGAACGGAAGTTCCGGTGGATGCGATGCAGGGCAAACGGCGCTCCTGGCAGTGGGTAAAGTCGCCAGCATCGACCAAGCGTTGACCACTTCCAAGTTTGGAGATCTCCGTAGTTTACGGCTGGGATTATTCGGTCGGCGCAATTGCCAGATTACGGCCGTTCTTTGAAACGTCTCGCGTCATCAGCTGCGTACTTGGCGACAACGGTATCGACTGCTGCTGTCTGTCGGACGGCCTCCACGACGGCAGCCAGCCGGGGACCAGGAATGGCGACCGTCATCTCGTCAGCTCCCATGCCGGTCCTGGCCCTACTGAGAGCACAGCCTACGCTCGCGGCGACTTGGTTGTACTCTTTGGCTAGGGCAACGATGTGGCATTGAGGTTTGCCTTCGATGCGAAGCTGGGGGACTGCGTCGGAGAGCACCATGAGTTGTCGGCCATTCACCCTCAAGAGAACCACGTCAGGTGCGAAGGCTGCATCCGCAAGCGGGCCGTAGGAGATCGCCTTGGCTCGAGTTGAAATAGCCGGTATCTGTCCGACTACGGAATCGTTCACCCATCCTGATTCGAGAAGGGCGGCGATGTCGGCCTTGTCAGCAACCTCAGTAAAGGAGGCGAGCCCGTGGGTGTAGCGCCCGACAGAGCAATTGCCGTGATCATTTGGGGAGGTCGTAAAGGTGGCGGTGGCTGCCTTTACCCAGAGGACACAGCTTGCCGGAACCCGTCCTGCCCGTCCATCTTCGGACGGCAAGGACATAGGCTCATCGAAGGCGGGAATATCGGTCGGCGCTTGGTCGAGGAAGGCGATACCAATTGGTGCGACGCTCAGATGGAGAGAGTGCGAGAGATTCTCAGCGAGAAGTTTCCAATCGGACAAGCTGTGCTCGGTAGTCTTTTCCATATGGGCATCATAGAAAGCCCGCGCGGCTGGACCTTGCGTCTACCGAACGAAATCGGTATCCTGTAGGCGGTGGACTTCGAGAAATTGCGGGGGTGAGGCGCTCTGCGCTCGAGCGGCCATTATACGTAGGTTCCTGCGCCACCGGTGGAGATCAACCGTCCTGACGGTCAATGCCAACGCATGCATGAATGCCGCAGTTACCAGAGCACTAGTCTCGCCAGTGCGCACCCATGATCGGTAGGTTACCGTTGCTCCCGAGTGACTTTTCGTGCGCATGTCACTCGCGTCCCCGTGCGGGGGTTCTCCTCTATCGCGCATAGCGCTTTAGCTGCGATAGACTCGTTCTTGCCTCTCCAAGCGTTGCCAGCGTAAGCACTGGACTTATCTGCTCTCTCCAGGTGATGAGTCAACCCATCATCTGAACTGTCGCCTGTACCAACAAGTGGCCCGGGAACGAACAGGGCGCTGGACTCAACTGATAACCGACCAGTCACGGATATTGAACGAAGCATTCTCATCTCTGTCTACCTCAACGTGGCAGGTATCACAGGTGAGTCTCGTGGCGAGCTTGGCACCTGTTAGTTTACCCGTGCAGTTGTGGTGGATCTGAGATGAGGGGAAGTACCGATCAACCACTACTACCTTGACCTTGGCGCGTTTGGCCTTGTAGGTGAGTGTTGGTCCAAAGGCCCCGAGTCCGGCATCAGATACCGAACGTCGAAAGGCACGTCTTCTCATACTCTGTTTCATGGCCGTTAACAGGC
>JAKAQR010000074.1 GCA_021819725.1 Actinomycetes bacterium | reverse complement strand
GCTCATGCGCAGCGAGTCGCTCACCAAGTCCAATTCGTCCAGCTCGCCGTCCTTGCCATCGACGCCATGCTCGAGGAAGCGCCGTGCTGAAGGCAATACCCGTCGTTCGAGGGAGCCGACACCATCGTTGTAGGCCTTCACCGCGGTAGAAAGACCACCCCCCATCTTTGCGAGATGATCCCGAAAGACGCCGAGTCGCTGGTACAGCTCATGGCCGATCGCGGCTATCTGAGCTGCGTTGTGTTCAAGTGCCTCGGAGCGCCAGCCGAAGGCCACTGCCTTGAGAAGTGGTAGCAAGGTAGTTGGCGATGCGATGATCACCGACTGGGTGAAAGCCTCCTCCAGGAGTGAGGGTTTGGCGGCAAGGGCCTCGCTGAGAAAGGCCTCGCCTGGGAGAAAGAGCACGACAAAATCGAGACTGTTGTCGAGCCGCTCCGCATAGTGGCGTGAGGCGAGGTTGCGGACCATCTCTTCGAGTTGGTGGGCGTGGGTGGCGCGAAGTGCGAGTCGTTCCTCGTCGGTCTCTGCCTCGGTCATCCGAAGAAAGGCATCGAGCGGTGCCTTGGCATCTACTGCAATGCATCGGTTCCCGGGAAGATGGATGACAACGTCGGGTCGACTTCGCCCAGCATCATCGGTCAATGTGGGTTGCTCCTCAAAGTCACAGTAGCGGGTCATGCCAGCGAGCTCGATGACCCGCCGGAGCTGCACCTCACCCCAGCCACCACGAACAGCAGGTTGGCGAAGCGCTTTGACCAGGTTGTTGGTCTGTTGCCGAAGTTGTGGGAGATGGATAGTCATGAGATCTTCGAGAGACTTTCCGAGCGCGCCGAACTGTTGGCGTCGATTGTCCTGGAGGTCCCTCAGTTCAGCGTTGAGGCGTTTGAGCTCGTCATCCACGGGTTTAACGATCAGGTCAAAGGAGCTCTTTGCCGTGGTCGAAAAGGCCTTTTCGGCACGGTTGGTAAGCTCGTCGGTGTAGCTCTTCATCGTCGTTGACACCTTGGTCTCAAGAAGGGCGTGGATATGCTCGATAGAGCGGTGGAACTCCTCTTGCATGATGGTGGCGGCACTGAGGCGCTCCTCGAGTCGGGCCCGCTCTTGGAGCGCCTGGGACAGGGCGTCTGTCTTGGTCTCAAGCTCCTGACGCAGTCGCTGGCACTCAGCGTCGAGTGACTCCTGACCGCTTTGGTGCCGTTGGCCAACAAGGTAGCCTGCCAGAATGCCGAGAACAAGCGATAAGAGTAACCCAAGGTAGACCATGACACCTCCCTAGTGAGTAGTGTAAGGCGAGAGAGCGACAGACGATGAGTGCGTGAGGGAACGTATTGGGATTGAAGAGTTGGCGAGCCAGGATATCGAACCGGCTGCACGTGGTGCTGGTGGTATTGGTATCATCGGTGATCGTACTCGCGGTGAGTCGTCCTGTTGCGGTGCCACCGATCAGTGGGGCGCTGGTGAATCATCGCAGTGCGCCGGACAATCAGCGGGTGAGTTTTGAGGTGGTGCTAAGACCCCGAAACGAGGAAAAGTTACTGGCGAGCGCCTGGCTACGAGGGTCCCAACCTCCAGGTCCGTACCTCACGCCGTTGCAGTTTGCCCAGCAGTACGCACCCAGCCCCGACGCGGTGGACCTCGTCAAGGATTATTTTCAAGTCCGTGGTCTCGCGACGGGGGCGCTGTGGTCCGGGGGACTTGTCGTGCCGGTGACGGGCTCTGTTGCTCAAGCCTCCAAGGCACTCGGGGTTGGTTTTGATGTCGCTAAGCTCTCGGGCGGACGTAGGGTAGTGGTAGCAGACAGCTACCCGACGATACCTAACTCTTTGCGTGCGATCATCGCTGGGGTCACAGGTCTGTTCGCCAATGGCTACTTTCCGGTCACACCGAAGGGCTTGAGCATCCGAGGCCCATCGTCGTGCGCAGCTCTACGCCGCGAGAATGCACCGGGGCAAGGGTACTCGCCGTCGGTTGTAAGTCGCTACTACCATTTGGCCCGCTTTGACCGAGCTCGGACTGTGACGGTGGGGATCGCTGAGTTTGCAGCCGTTGGAGCCTCACGCTCGAGTCCACTGGAACGTAGCGTGGCTGACTATGCGCACTGCCTGGGCGTGGGCGTGCACCTACAGGTTCGACCCGTCAATGGGGGTTCAACCAATACTGCCCGTGTGCACCTCGTCGAGGCGGCACTTGACATCGAAACCCTGCTGGCCTATGCACCGGGCGTGCACCTCCTGGTCTACACCGCGAGTTCGGGCAATGCTGATGCGCTGTATCTACGGATGGTCTCTGAGGATCAGGCGAGTATCCTCCTCACGACGTGGGGATCCTGCGAGGCTGACACGCCATCGCAACAGCTGCGTATCGAGCAACTTGCCTTTGCCGAGGCGACTCTCCAGGGCCAGACTGTGGTGGCGGCAAGCGGCGATGATGGCTCTTCAGATTGCCTTGCGAACGGCGGCGGAGATGGTCTCGCCGTGGATAATCCAGCTTCGCAACCGATGGTGACGGCGGTTGGTGGAGAGCAGTTTGATGGCCCCTTAGGCAAACGGACCCGTGCATTGGTCTTCAATAGCGCGACCTACGCAGGAGCGAGCGGTGGCGGAGTCTCAAAGGTGTTTGCAGAGCCACCGTACCAACATGATGTCTACCGGGCTATAAAGACGCAGGTCGCACGGCTGTGCCCGTTGCGAAGCGGTTGTCGATTGGTACCCGACCTTGCGATGATCGCTGTGGGCGCAAGAATCGACGCACCTCACAGCGGCTGGACCTCCGTCGGCGGCACGAGCCTTGCCGCCTCGGTCTTCGCCGCTGGCCTGGCCGATCTCGAGTCTCGCATTGGCGAGCGACTAGGGCTTGTCAATCCGTGGCTCTATTCGCTTGCGACAGGTGGTCGTGCCTTCCGGCCAGTGGTTCAGGGGGGCAATGACTATCGACATCTGCACCCTGAACGATTCCGAGCTGGTGGAGACTACAGCCTCGCCACCGGTCTTGGCACCCCGAACTTTGGAGTGTTGTTGGCCTCGTTGCGTCAGCACCTTATGGTGCCGGTCCTACCCCAACACTGGGTGCGAACCCGCTTTACGCTCCACCTACGAGAGGTCTTCGACGCGACCTGACGCGCGTGCCCTAGAGTGAATGCGTGGATACGACATCAGCGATCAGGCTTTACGGGGTGGGCCTCGGGCCAGGCGATCCTTTGTTGGTCACTCTGGCCGCCGTGCGTGCGCTCGAGGACGCCGCGCTGATTATTGCCCCGACGAGTCACGCTCGGCAGGTGGGTCGAGCGGAGCAGGTCGTTCGTGAGTTGTTGCCGGATAGGGAGGTTTTGCGGGTCCCGATACCAATGGATCCTGGCGATGTTGGTGTGCTCGCACGACGAAGGGTGGTGCGAGAGTTCATCCAACAGCATCACCTGGTATTGGAGGCTGCCGGTTCGTGTGCTTTTGTAACCCTTGGCGATCCGGTGCTCTATTCGACGTTTTCCCTCTTCGTCGAGGCGCTGAGCGCTGAACGTATACCAGTTACACCCGAGGTCATCCCTGGCATTCCAGCCTTTCTCTCGTTGGCCGGCCTGACCACCTCCAACCTGTTGGACAATGATGAGCGGTTGCACCTTGTTCCGGGGACCGCTGGTGTGCGGGCGATCAGAGATGCACTGTGCGATCGAGGTTCAGCCGTCGTCATCTATAAGCTAGCATCCAATTTTGCGGCGGTTCGTTCGTTGATCGCCGCAATGGGCAGGCAGGAAGGAACGGTGGTTGGATTAGAGCTCGGTACCGACCAAATGCAGATCATCGCGCTGGCCGATGCACCAGAGGCGGTGCCGTATTTCGCCACCCTCATCGTTCCGGTACAGCGAGACGGCAGGTGAGTCCCACGACCCTGGTCCTTGGTGGGACACGCTCGGGAAAGTCCGCGTTCGCGGAGTCGCTCCTTGATAATGAACCAGCTGTCCATTACATAGCGACACTGGCATCCTCATCGGATCCATCCTTCACCGAGCGGGTTGCGCTGCATCAGAGGCGCCGCGGTCCGCGGTACTCGGTGCTCGAGCTCGAAGAGCCGCGCGACCTCGTGCGACTGCTTGCCTTTGATGATCATCCTGTACTTCTTGACTCCATTGGCACCTGGTTAGCCCGCATCGATGTCTGCGAAACTGAAACCATTGGTGTCCTGACGCAGCAGCTCATCGCTACACTGCGGGTGCGGCGTATGCCGCTCGTGATCGTGTCGGAGGAGGTGGGGCTTGCGGTTCATCCGGTCACTGCGGCTGGACGCTGCTTCGTTGATGTCCTGGGGGCGATCAACCAGACACTGGCCCGTGAGGCATCCCAGGTATTTCTGGTTGTTGCCGGTATCCCGATTGCACTCCACGAGTTCCGTCACGGTGGGTAGACTCTTGAGCGCTAAGTTGGCACGGCGCTGATGCAACGGCTATTCAACGGAGTCAGAGGTGCGGTAGCGTTCATGACCCTGCTTCCGCTGGGTGGTGTTTTGAATGCAGCGAGTTTGGTGGTGTTGCCACTCACGGGTCTGATTGTGGGTGGCGCGGTAGCCCTTGGGTTTTGGATCGGCGACCGCTCGGGGTCGTCCCTGGTCGGTGCGGTGCTTGCGCTTTTCGTGGATGCGGCGATTACTCGGGGCTTGCACTACGATGCGGTGGCGGATACCGCAGACGGTCTCGCGGGCTTCGTCGGTCGCCAGCGCAGGATTGCGATTATGGATGAGCCAACGGTCGGCGCTTTTGCTGTAGTGTCCGTGGTAGTCGTGGTATTGGCTCGTGTCAGTGCATGGTCGTCGTTGGGCTTCCCCGTCTTTCTCGTGGGGTTCTTCGTACTCGGGCGAGCGCTCATGGCATTGTCGATGCTGTGCTTTCCGCTTGCCAAGGAGAGTTCACTGACCAAGATCTTTGCCAACGAGCGCAGACGCTGGCTCATCTGGGTGTTGGTACTCGAGGCGGTGGCTATCGGCGTTGCCACGGTGGCATTCTCGAGCCTGTGGGTGTTGATTCCCATCTTCGTCGGACTCCTGGGTGGATCTGGAATCCTCGGGTTTGCCATTCATCGGCTTGGAGGCATCACCGGCGACGTGGTGGGAGCCGTTGGGCTTGTGGGCGAGTCGACCATGCTGATGGTGGCGGCGATTTTGAGGATCCATGGTTAGGTGGTCGCCGAGGTCCCCGTCGGCGGCGGTGATGCTCGGTGCCATGGCACTTGACGAACTCTTTGGCGATCCGTCAGATACATGGCATCCCGTGCGCTGGTTCGGATTAGCGATCACTCGACTCGAGCGCGTTCTCTATCGGGACTCAAAGAGCCGAGGTGCAACCGTTTTCACTCTCGCTCTTGGATCGGTATCGCTCGCACCGACCCTGTTTGCTCCCGGTGGTCGTGTAGCTGAATGTGTGGCTCTCTGGTTGACGCTCGGAGGACGTTCGCTGGTCCGTGAGGCTGAGGCCATCGCAGCGTTGCTCGAGCGTGACGATCTCCCTGGCGCCCGGCGCCGGCTCTGCAGCCTCGTTGGTCGTGATACCGATGCACTTGATGCCGGAGAGGTTGCTCGGGCGGTGATCGAGTCCATTGCGGAGAACACCACGGATGCAGTGCTTGGTCCACTGGTGTGGTACGCGATCGCCGGGCTCGGAGGCGCGCTCGCCTTTCGAAGCATCAATACCCTTGATGCGATGGTCGGTCATCAAAACAGCCGATATCGGAACTTTGGATTCGTGTCAGCCAAGGCTGATGATCTGGTGGTTGCCCCGGCGGCCGTAATCGGGTGCGCTGTGACATGGATGTTCGCCGGCCAAAGTGGCCGCCGTCGGGCGTTGACATGTCTTACCTCTGCACCTGCACACCCATCATTGAATGCGGGGCTGATCGAGGCGGCCTTTGCAGGATCGCTTGGCGTTGAACTCGGTGGTATCAACCGGTATCGAGGTCGTCCAGTGAGCACGCCACGCCTACCAGGAGGAGATCCTCCAGACGTCCATGCGCTACGTCGTGCCGCTCGCCTGTCACGAGTTGTCGGATGGTCCGCCACGCTGATCCTGGCTGTCGGCGTCGCGACACTTGCCTGACCAATTGCTGGTAGCGGCTGTATTGTCATCACCCGTAACCGGGGCCTTCTGCCGTCAGGCACGGTAGTGATCTCGCGCTCTCTGGCATTTTCCTGGTTCTCGCGGGGTTGGGCCAGGGGTGCGTGAGAATCATCCATCCGAAGGTTGCTTCGGCACCGCAGTCTTGACGTGGATAGATTGCGGGCGTTGGTCACCGCGGTAATTCTCGTCATTTGCGGAGGGACAGTACTCACAGTGCGCGGATCGAGTGCCTCGTACAGGAGGAGCGCTCATAGAGATCCGCAAACCAAGGGATGGAGATGCGCCACTCGTGCAAGTCTGGCAGCGTCATATTAGGAAGAGACAAGCCGCGAGTAACAGTTTGACTGGAGGTAAGCCTCCTCGCTGCGCCGTTGGGAGTCCATCCAAAGCCCTTTGTTGAATTCGGGAGTCGTTCGCCAATGAGGCCTGCACATAACGTCACATTATGCAGCACTCGCGAGGTGGACGGTGCCGACTGTGCGGCGGAAGACGTCGCCTCCCGATTCCGCGTGGTCAACGTCGCGCGAGTTCATATCAAGACATATCTGTACCGATGTGCCGGGACATACGGCAAGATGCTCGTCAATAGCTGCGGTGATCTCCTAGAGTTCGTAGTTTGCCTGACTCTGATCCTAGCGGCTCCTCTGGCGCGGATGTTGTGGGATGGGGTAATCGTCACCGCCGGGATCGACTCGACAAGTTGGCATCAGATCGGGAGGGGTGAGACCGCAGGTTCAGAGTTTGCCGGATTTTCTCGAAGCTGCTAGCATTGCACCCGACATCGATGAGATCGGGTCTCGATCCAGTTGGTTATTTTGTGCCCATGTGTTTTGGGAGATCGTAATCGCTTCAAGGGCCGAACATCTCGAGGTGACCTTTAGGAGGTAGGAGAGATGGCAATGTCGAACGAGGCGACCGAGATCTTTCAGCGAGCCCGTGATTCACTTTTGAGTCATCGGCAGGATTACGACTCGGCTCTAAGAGCCTTTGCAATTCCGGAGTTTGGCGAGTTCAACTGGGCAATCGATTGGTTCGATGCGATCGGACGTGGAAATAACGATATTGCGTTGTGGGTGGTCGAGGAGGATGGCACAGAGCGGAAGTTCTCTTTCGAGGAGATGGCAAGTCGGTCGAATCAGGTGGCGAACTGGCTCCGATCACATGGTGTTGTCAGGGGAGACCGAATCATTGTCATGTTGGGGAATCAAGTGGAGCTGTGGGAGACGGTCCTCGCGGTCATGAAACTTGGTGCGATTCTGATCCCAGCCACGACGCTTCTCGGTAGAGCAGACCTAGAGGATAGGATCGCCCGTGGCCATGCCCGGCATGTCGTAGTCAACTCAGACGTCGTTGAGAAGTTCGATGGCATTGCGGGCGACTATACACGCGTTAGCGTTGGAGGGATGCATGACGGTTGGCTGGACTACGCAGACGCCCACCTGGCGGACGACCACTTCGTTCCTGACGGTGTGACCGGTGTCGATGAGACCTTTCTGCTGTATTTCACCTCTGGAACTACGGCTAAGCCGAAGTTGGTGGAACACACGCACTCCTCGTATCCAGTGGGCCATCTCTCGACGATGTACTGGATAGGGCTGCAGCCCGGCGACGTGCATCTGAATATCTCATCTCCGGGATGGGCAAAGCACGCATGGAGTAGCCTCTTTGCACCCTGGAACGCCCAGGCGACAGTCCTTGTCTACAATTACTCGCGGTTCAACGCCACAGCGCTGCTGGAGCAGATTAACCGCTGTGGTGTGACCACCTTCTGTGCGCCACCAACCGTGTGGCGAATGCTGGCGCAGGCGAACCTTGGGGGTCGGCCCGCGAAGCTGCGTGAAGTAGTTAGTGCTGGCGAACCCTTGAATCCCAGCATCATCGAGTACATTCAGGACAGTTGGGGTCTGACGGTTCGTGATGGCTACGGGCAGACAGAAACTACGGCACAGATCGGCAACACTCCTGGGCAGCGCGTTAAACCCGGCTCCATGGGCAGAGCACTACCAGGATACAAGATCGCCCTTCTCGACCCGATGACGGGGAAAGCTGGCACCGATGGCGAGATCTGCATCGACCTGTCACAACATCCGATCGGCTTAATGGTCGGCTATCAAGGTAACCCGGAACTCAACGCAGAAGTGATGAGAGATGGCCATTACCATACCGGCGATGTGGCATCTGTAGACGATCAGGGTTACATAACCTATGTTGGTCGTACCGACGACATCTTCAAAGCTTCGGATTACCGAATCTCCCCGTTCGAGCTGGAGAGCGTATTATTGGAGCATGAGGCGGTTGCCGAAGTAGCGGTCGTGCCGTCACCTGACGAGCTGCGTCTGAGTGTTCCGAAGGCCTACGTATCGCTTGCAGCTGGCTTTGGACCCGACCGTGCTACCGCTCTGAGTATTTTCAGATTTTCTCGCGAGAATCTTGCCCCATACAAGCGAATCCGTCGACTTGAATTCTTCGATCTGCCAAAGACTATCTCAGGTAAGATTCGTCGCGTCGACCTTCGCCAACGGGAGCAGGAGATGCATGGCGGTTCGACTGAGACTGCTCCTAATGGCTGGCGGGTAGAGGACTTTCCAGAGTTGACCAGCTAAGTCGAGAAATTTGGGCAACGGATCCGAGTGATCCAAAATTCGGCGGTTTTGGCGACTGGGAGGTGATGCTGTGCGTCCGCTCGTGCCAGCGGTGATTTTGTGATAGACATGCGAAGGCAGGTTTGAGTACGATGGTTGGCGGGTCGGCTCTCTGGGCTGCGAATGCATTGAGTGCTGCGCGTCAAACGGAGACCAGCCTGTCAAGGCTGACCTCCCAGAGGCGCCGGGAGCAGCGCGGTGGTGAGATCCTTGAGGTGACGGGTTTGCTGAGGAGCGTGCTAGAGGGCGAGGCGTGCGCACGGATCCGTGTGGGGGTGAGTGATGGTATGTGGAACTTCAGGTGGTTGGGGCCGAAGCTCGAGCCCAAAGAGGGTTATGAGTAGACGGATGTCATCTGAACGCACGGGGAAACGTAGGCCTTGGTCAGAACTAGATGGCCCGCGATCCAGAACTCGAGCATGGCGTTACTTCGATATTTCCTGCGTGTCCAAGAATCCGGGTCTTCCAGAGGTTCTA
>JAKAQR010000009.1:120762-125793 GCA_021819725.1 Actinomycetes bacterium | reverse complement strand
ACGCAGATGTGCAGTTCTCTGGCTTCATCGCAATCTCAGCACCCACGGAAGAGGCGTTATCAGCAGCCGTATCCCAGATTGAGCTGGCTGCCGCACAGTCAGCGTGTGAGACTCGGATCCTCTATGGCCGGCAGACCCAAGGTTTTGTCGTTGCAGCATTGCCACTCGCTCGAGAGGCGTTTTGATGTTCAGGCGAAAGGTTCTTGATCATCCGGACATCCCGGGTGGAGACGCCGTCGACGCACAAGGGGTGCCGAGTGGACGACCAGAGTCATCTCGGCTCCTCGACGAGCCAAATGCTGCAGAGCGCTCAGCCGCGGTGCCAAAGGCGCTGCACCCAGACGGTGGAAGGGCCCTTGGAGCGGCACTCTACACTCCGGCTACGGCATCTCGTCGGGAGCGCAAAGCGTCAGCGAAGGTCGCCGCTCGTGTAGCGGCTGATCATCGCAAGGCGCTGATGGAGGAGCGACGGCAGGAGTTGGCGGCGCTGCGAGCGGAACGCAGGGATGCCCAGTACCTTCCCGCCAACGGCGAACCTGGCCCATTGGCCCTGCGCTCGTGGCGGCCACTCCGGGTTAAGCCGCATCGTGCAACGACAGAGATGCTTTCTGGCGCCTATCCATTCCTTGCCGAGGCGGGACTTGGTTCCGAAGGGGTGCTGATTGGACATGACTCTTGGTCTGGGGCGGCGTTTGTCTTTGATCCGTGGGTACTGTACGCCAAAGGAGTACTGACCAACCCAAATGTGTTGCTTGCTGGGATTATCGGACGAGGAAAGAGTGCACTCGCAAAAAGTATCGCTACACGCTCTATTGCTTTTGGTCGGAAGATCTATGTACCTGGCGACCCG
Source organism: Actinomycetes bacterium (assembly GCA_021819725.1). The sequence goes on along the minus strand of JAKAQR010000009.1, from coordinate 124,943 downwards.
AAAGGGGAGTGGAGCGTGGTGGCACGAGCGGTTGGCGGTATCGCCATCGAACTCGGTGGTGGTCTGCCCGCCAGACTCAACCCCCTCGATGAAGGTCCACGACCAAGCTCCATGACTGACGCCGAGTGGATGGCAGTGACTCGACAACGCCGGCGATCACTCATCGGTGCCCTTACCGAATCGGCCTTGGGTCGTGAACTCTTGGCAGTAGAACACTCTGCCCTCGATGCAGCACTCGAGACCGCAGTCATGGAGAACACCACTCCTATTCTTCCCCATATTGTTGATGCGCTCTTTCGGCCAAGAAGAGCGGTAGCGGGTTCGAGCATTGAGCAACTCGCCGCTGACTCCCGGGAGATCGGCCATGCGCTTACCCGGACGGTATCGGGTGATCTCGCCGGACTCTTTGATGGCCCCTCGACCGTGAGGTTCGATCCAACGCTTCCCATGGTGAGTCTTGACCTTTCGAGGATCTCGGGATCAGATAGCTTGATAGGGATGGTGATGACGTGTGCCTCAAGCTGGATGGAGGCGGCGCTCACCGATCCAAATGCTGGCCAGCGATGGGTCATCTACGATGAGGCCTGGCGACTCCTCGCCCAACCCGCACTGCTCGCAAGGATGCAATCCCAGTGGAAACTCTCGAGAGCACTTGGCATCGCCAACATGATGGTCATTCACCGCCTCTCTGATCTCGATGCAGTGGGTGATGCCGGAAGCGAAGCACGTGGGCTTGCCCTTGGACTCCTCGCCGACTGTTCTACCAAGATCATCTATGCCCAGGAGTCAGGTGAGGCGACCAAGACCGGTATCTCACTCGGTCTCTCGAGCACCGAGGTGGCCCAACTTCCTGATCTCGAACGTGGCGAGGGACTCTGGCGACTTGGAGAGCGAGCCTTTGTCGTCCGCCATGTCCTCACCCCAGCCGAACTCGCTTGTTTCGACACCAATCAGCGGATGGTTGTTCAAGGTTCGCCGACGTAAGATATGCCCTAGGTCCGAGGAGCGAACGACTTCGCTTAGCCTGACCGGTTTATTTGTACATGGAGGTCTCATAATTCTTTGGTTGCGGGTTTGAACTCTACCGCTCCCACGAAACCGCCAAAATACTGTATTTGCAATCTCTGCTTGAGCTGCCAGTGGAGTGATCCGCCAGAAATGGAATTCATGATCACGGTGAAGAGGGGCAGATAGTAGGAAGCATGTGGTTTGTCATGGAGCCCGATGTTTGGGAACTTGGTGCCTATATCTGAAACCACTGAAAGGGCAATATGAGGTTTCGTTATGTTCTTTGCGCTTTCGAGCGAGCCACCGGGCGTGAGTTCGCTAGTTAACCCCGGCACTAGGGGCCTTCCACATACAGTGCGATACTGAAACCACTCGTATCCTACAAAATTAGGACGCTGCTGTGGTGATTCTCGTTCGTCCAGGTAAAAATTAACAACGATCAACTCTCCTTCTTCACCGCCAGAGGCCCTAGGTGCGCCTCAAGGGCTGGGCTCAGTTCGTCTGACAACTGGGAGTCGTCCCACCTGTCTCTACGTATTCAAGAGTTTCGATACACGTGGGCACCAAGCGAAGATACCGCCCAAAGGTGGAGTTCCCAGTCGGGCACCCACGATGGTCCTGGGGAAATCTTCCGCTCTCGAGCGTCGAAGGTTCTCACACATTGCCTCCGTCACACAAGTACTTCACCACCCTGAGTGTTTGTGCGAAGCGATTACGTGACAAGTGATGGTGCCGACTGTCAAATTGGTTCAAATAGGTGCGAATCAGCTGGTTGAACTGCTCTCTCCTCTGGTACTGTGGGAACATTGTGTGCCAGTAGTCTCCCTTGAGAAGTCAACCATGGGGGAAATCGAGAGGAGCGCTTCGATGAAGCAGTTGATGACCCCAATCAAGGGACGTTCTATTTTCCGCTTCATTGCCACCTTGGTCTTGGTGCTCGGCAGTGGTGCTTATGGGTCATTGGCACTGGCTTCGACTTACCAGGGGCAGTTGACATCCTTGGCGCTCCAGACATTCTTTGCCTCAGCGTCCGCCACCAACGGCCAGAGTTCTAGTTCATGCATAGGATCATCTCCGACATCTGGGTGCTCCCTATCCGAGGCTCTCAGTGAAGCTGAAGCATCCAACACCAATACCGCCATTTACCTGATCACCAATGGAGATGGCGCAGTTCCTTCTTTAGCGCCGGTAGATGGCTACACAGGACCCTCAATTGATTACAACGGTAACTTCTCGGTCGATATCCCAACCGGTTCCACCGTGACCATCGAGAACTACAACGGTAATTCTCCTGTACTCAATGGTGATTTTAAAGGAACCGTGTTAACCGTCACAGGAACAGGAACACTGAACCTCTCTGGGGTTACCATCACCGGAGGTTTGGGTTATAGCGGCCAAAGCGGCATTGGTGGCACTGAGGGCAACGGAGGCAATGGTGGGGGAATCTCAACCACCGCGTCCCTTGCCATCACCAATTCCACGATCTCAGGCAACTCGGCGGGAGCTGGCGTTACGAACATCGTTGGCACTCCCGGAAGCGGAGGCAATGGTGGGGGAATCTCAACCACCGCGTCTCTTACCATCACCGGATCGACCATCTCGGACAACTCGGCGGGTGGTGGCGCTAACAGCAGCTTTGGCACTGGCGGAAGCGGAGGCAATGGTGGGGGAATCTCAACCACCGCGTCCCTTACCATCACCAATTCCACGATCTCAGGCAACTCGGCGGGTGTCGGTGGCACTGGCGTTGGCGACACTGGCGGAAGCGGAGGCAATGGTGGGGGAATCTCAACCACCGCGTCTCTTACCATCATCGGATCGACCATCTCAGGCAATTCCGCGGGCACTGGCGGAGGCGGCACTAACTCCGGCGGCAACGGTGGCAATGGTGGGGGAATCTCAACCACCGCGAAGCTCACCCTGAAGAACTCCACGATCTCAGGCAATTCTGCGGGGAGTGGCGGCAACAGCGGCACTGACACAGGGGGCACCGGCGGAAGTGGTGGGGGAATCTACACCACCAAGTTCCTTACCATCATCGGATCGACCATCTCAGGCAATTCCGCGGGCACTGGCGGAGGCGGCACTAACTCCGGCGGCAACGGTGGCAATGGTGGGGGAATCTCAACCACCGCGTCCCTTACCATCACCAATTCCACGATCTCAGGCAACTCTGCAGGGAGTGGCGGTGCTGAGAACAGTTTCACTGGTGGCAACGGTGGCAATGGTGGGGGAATCTCAACCACCGCGTCCCTTACCATCATCGGATCGACCATCTCAGACAACTCTGCTGGCACTGGCGGAAGCGGATATACCTCCGGGTCTGTCGCCGGCAGCGGAGATGGTATCTACAACAACGGCGGCAAGGTGGTTTTAGCCGGTGACCTACTCGCCACTACAGGGGGCACCTCAAGCGGAGATGAGTGTACGGGCGGGGGCTTCATTGACGTTGGCTACAACGTCTCCGATGACTCGTCCTGCTTTACCTCCACCGCCAACAGCGTCACTAGCTCAACGGCCGAAGACCTCACCTCCCTTGGTAACTACGGAGGAACCACCAAAACCATTCTCCCGACATTAGGCAACCCAGCCATTGGTCTGATCCCAGCTGGTAAGTCAGTTTTGGTGGATAATCGATCCGTGCAGTTGTGCCCCACAACCGATCAACGAGGCTTCACGACCCCTACTGGAGTAACCTGCGACGCCGGATCAGTGCAGTTGGCGAGCGTGTTGTTTGCGGCCGCCGTACCAGTTGGTACCGGTAGCTGTGCTGATGTCGCTGACGCATGCTCGCTCACCACTGCCCTGGGCGATGTCGGCGCGGGTGGAACCATCGAGTTGGTGACTCCGGGCTCCTCTGCTTCTTATGACGGCAACTTCACTGTCGACACGACCGGAACCACAGTGACCTCCCCGGTGACAATTGAACCAGCCCCAGGGGTCAGTGATCCAACCCTTGATGGGACCAACTCCGGTACGGTTATGACGAACAACAGTGGTACTCACCTGAACCTCATTGGGATGAGCGTCACCGGTGGTGATGGCTCAGCTAGTGGTGGTGGCATCTACAACGCCGGGACACTGACCGTAACCGGTTCTACAATCTCTGATAACACTGCTGATAGCGGCCTTAATACAGCTAGTGGTGGTGGCATCTACAACGCCGGGACACT
>JAKAQR010000009.1:0-120752 GCA_021819725.1 Actinomycetes bacterium | reverse complement strand
CAGCTAGTGGTGGTGGCATCTACAACGCCGGGACACTGACCGTAACCGGTTCTACAATCTCTGATAACACTGCTGATAGCGGCCTTAATACAGCTAGTGGTGGTGGCATCTACAACGCCGGGACACTGACCGTAACCGGTTCTACAATCTCTGATAACACTGCTGATAGCGGCCTTAATACAGCTAGTGGTGGTGGCATCTACAACGCCGGGACACTGACCGTAACCGGTTCTACAATCTCTGATAACACTGCTAGAGGGCATGACTACAATGTTGCCTACGGCGGTGGCATCTACAACGCCAGGACGCTCACCATAGCCAACTCCACGATTGCGGGCAACACCTCCCAAGGTGGTCAGAGTGTGATCGGTTACGGTGGTGGTATCTACAGCTCCGGTGTCCTCGACATGACCGCTTCCACCATCGCCGACAACACCGCTGTCAGCGGCGGTAATACAGCTAGTGGAGATGGCATCTACAACAGCCGCGGCAAGGTGTACTTCGCCGCTGATCTATTTGCCACACTCAACGGTGCCCCAAGTGGCGGTGAGTGTGCCGGATACAAGGGTACCTTCACCGACGAAGGCTACAACGTCTCCGATGACTCAACCTGTGGTTTTACCACCTCGTCCACCTCCACCAGTGTCAGTAGTTCAAGTGCTGCCGAAGACCTCACCTCCCTTGGCAACTATGGAGGGCCCACCGAGACTATCTTGCCCGAGACGGGCAACCCAGCCATAGGCCTCATCCCAGCTGGGACGTCAGTTACTGTTAATAAGCAATCCGTGCAGTTGTGCCCCACCACCGATCAACGAGGTTTCGCGACCTCTAGTGGAGTATCCTGCGATGCTGGATCCACCCAGGTTCTCAACCAGGCGATCACCTTTACGGGTCCTACAACCTTGTCCTACGGCGTTTCCGGGACGCTGTCGGCAAGTGGTGGATCATCGGGTCAACCGCTCGTCTTCAGTGTCGCTTCTACAAGTGGCACTGAGGTGTGCAATGTTTCTGGTACCGATGGCTCCACGGTCAACTCCACGGGTATCGGCACCTGTGTTATCGACGTGAACCAAGCTGGAAACGACGATTATCTCTCAGCCCCCCAGGTCCAAGAGTCACTCACTGTTATCCGGGCTACCCCGACCCCTCCCGCGATCACAAACCTGCCAACTGGGGGAATCGTCGGGGGAGGCTTCACCGCTTCGGTGGCTACCTCCGGAGACGGGACCACGTCAGTAACAGCTGGCCCAGCGAGTGTTTGTAGCGCGAGGGGCCTGGTGGTGAGCTACGTCGGTGCCGGTCAATGCACCCTAACCCCCCAAGTCGCCCAAGGTACTGACTACACCAGCCTCAGTGGAGAACCCCAGACCATTACCATTCAAGCACCGCCGGTCAGGGTTCCCCCATCAACCCCAACGACTCAGCCCTCAAGTTCCACTCCACCTCCCTTGACCTCCCCAACCTCCCAACTTCCCATCCCCTTTGGCCTCATCACCGCCAACGGTGGGATCTTCACCCACGAGGACTCGTCCTTTTCCTCAAAGACCGGGAGCGGAGCAAATGACATCGTTGGAGGAGCTGCGAGTGGTACCAATGGCTATTGGCTCGTTACCAAGTCTGGTACCGTTGAGAGCTTTGGAACTGCTCACTCCTATGGAAGTGTCACCAACCCAGTTGGTAGTGTCATCGGCATGGCCGCTACTCCTGATGACAATGGCTACTGGGTGGTGACCAATGCTGGGGTGATCTATAACTTCGGTGACGCCATGCGCTTTGTCGGTGTCTCGATCTATGGGATCACCGGTCTCACGGGAACTCATCCCTTGAATGCTCCCATCGTAGGACTTGCCCCAACCCCAGACGGCAAGGGTCTTTATCTGGTGGCAGCAGACGGTGGAGTCTTTAACTTCGGGGATGCCAGGTTCCTTGGCAACACCTACACCCTTGGGCTCACCGGCTTGAAGGGCACCCATCCCTTAAACGCTCCAATCGTTGGCATGACACTGACCCCGAGTGCCAATGGATATCTCCTCATAGCAGCAGACGGAGGAGTCTTTAACTTGGGCGATGCCAAGTTCCTCGGCAACACCTACACCCTTGGGATCACCGGTCTCAAAGGAACCCATCCCTTGAATGCCCCAATCGTTGGTGGAACCTATGTTCCAGGGAGCCAAGCGGGCTATTACCTCTTTGGAGCCGATGGCGGAGTCTTTAACTTCGGGACTGCCCCCTTTGAGGGTTCCAATGCCAACACCCACCTCGGGGCTCCGGTGATTGGCGAGATTACGCTGTAGGGAGGAAATTGGAGACACATACACCGGCACGGTGTCTGCGAAGACCGCAGGGTGCCTCTCTTACACAAGGTGTCCCCCTTAGGTTTGGAGTATCTGAATCGCCACTTTGATGTCGCAGGACGCGATCATTAGTCGTGGAGCTGATCAGCTTCAGATGGCAGGCTTTTGAGTATTCCTCAGTGGAAAACCTTTCGATACAATAGCATCAGCCATGGTCTGTCGGGATTGCTTGGCTTTTGTGTGTCACGAATTCCTCTGAGTGCTCGCCTGCTATTAGGCGAACAGCAGAAGTGGGTGTCAGGTGGTTTTTGCGACCTGATTGGACAAGCTGGACCCGTTTAGTACAGAATTTCAGGGATCTACTTTCCCAGCCTCCTCTTGAGCCAAGACGTCCGTGATGGAGTTCAGCAAGAGCGCTGCGTTGTTGTCGGCCCAAGCTTGCTAGGTTTGGTCCCGGGAGCTCATCGGTCTCAATTGGGTGTGTGACAGGCCGCGAGACGGCGACAGCGGAGACTTCACTCGCGGTCCTGTTTAGCCCCTGCGTGGTTGGTGAGCATTTGAATCGGAAATCTGCTCCTCCTATCTCGGATGCGCAGAATGAACCCACAGGCGGCGGTCCCGCCTCGCTTCGGGGGCCTTCATGGATAAAGGGCGATGACGAGGTGTCCGGTAATGATCGCGGATGTCGAGCGCCGTCTTCGAGCTCGCTTCGTCGCCTCAGCGCAAAAGCCTGGTGGCGGGCGTTCTGACGGAATTCCTGGCTTCGCCATCTTGGGTGAGAGATCAATGCTTTCTCGTCTGTCTGGAAAGGGGCATTCATGGTTTTGGAGGACCTGCACAAGGAGAGCGTGCAGCTGGCACAGACAGAGAAGGTACGAGCTGCCCAAGCTATCCTCAAGGCTGAGATTGTCAAGATCCGATCTGGAGACGACTGGCAGCGATACCTGGCGTTCGCGGCCGAGCTCCATTCGTATACCCCAAATAACGCTCAGCTCATCATTGCCCAGCACGCGATGGCTTACCAGCAGGGGCGTGTTCCCGATCCGAATCCTGGGTTCGTGGCTGGGTTTCACACCTGGAAGGCACTTGGACGCCAAGTTGAACGGGGACAAAAGGGCTACGCAATCCTGGCTCCGATTCGCTATAGCCGCCGTGTCGCGTCCAGCCCAGATGGGCAGGTCAGGGTACTTCGGCACGATGAACTCCCTGGTCCGAGTGAGCACGAGACGATGGCGATGACCCTCGGTGGATTCAAGATCGAGCACGTGTTTTCCCAGTTTCAGACCTCGGGTGATCCCTTGCCAGAAGTGGCGAGTCCCAAGCTACTGAACGGTATGGCCCCTGTTGGTCTTGGAGAGGCGATCATGCACCTTGCCATAGAGCGTGGTTATGCGGTCGAGACCGTGGGGTCTGCAGTTGAGCTAGGTGGAGCTAATGGGATGACTGATGTTACGGCGCACACCATTCGGATTCGGGATGACATGGATGATGCAGCGATGGTGAAGACTATGATTCATGAGGTCGCGCACGTTCTGCTCCATACCGAGGGTCTTGGCGCGGCTCTCGAGCGCTCACGTCAAGAGGTCGAGGCAGAGTCGACGGCCTTCATCGTGGCAGCGGCGCATGGTATGGCAAGCGACGACTACAGCTTCCCTTGCATCGCCGCCTGGGCTGGTGCCGATCCCGTGAAGGCTATCGCTCAAACGCAGGCTCGAGTCTCCTCGGCGGCCCGATTGATTCTGGAAGCGTCTCCAGCACCGAAAACCCCTGGGGGAAGAGTTCCAGGTGTCGAAGAGGCGATCGAACGTAAGAGCAACGAGCGAGCAGTAGGCGCGCCCCAAAACGAGCGGTTTGTGGCTTCGTACGGAGTCGATCGTGAGTACCTTGCCAATTCGTGACTTTGGGAACAAGGGTGGCACCAGTTGTTGGTTGCAGAATGAGTCTTCGGTTTTCATAATGTATCGCACTGGGTTGTCCTCGCCAGCGAAGCTGATGCTGACCCGACTTTCGTTTGGAATAATGTTGTTGGATCACTCATGTCTGCGAGGACCGATCGTGATGACCCAAGCTCTACCGGGATCGGCATGTTAGCCCCAGTGCCCCAGCGACCAAATGGCGATCGCAATGTTGATGTTGCTCTGGTTGCGATCGCAATTGCCATGCTGGTGATGGGCGCACTCTATGGTGGTGCGCTGGTGAGCGCGAGGATCTCTGGTCATCAAGTTCCTCATCGTCTCGATGGTCCGATTAATGCGCTAGCCCACCCAACCGATCCTTCGTTGGCTTGGCGTTCCCCGGTTGGTTCACCTTGGGTCTATTGGAGCGCCGAAACGTTTTCGCTGTTGTTGGTTGCCATGATGCTCTATTTTGGTTGGAGAGTATTGAGTCCTCGAGCACCTCGTTCTGAAGTGGCATCTGCGGACCCGGCACAACTTGAAGGCATGGCAGAGCGTGCGCACATCGCGGCGCTGGCGGGGCCAAAGGTGCTGCTAAGTCAAGCCGGGGTACTTCGTCCTTCCATTGCCGATGCCAAGCCATGCGACGTTGGCTTCTATCTCGGTACGAGTCGCGGGGTGGACTGTTGGATGGGCGTGCGTGACTCGCTTGTGATCCTTGGACCTCCCGGTTCGGGCAAAGGCCTGAACCTGATCATCCCCTCCATTCTTGATGCCCCAGGCGCGGTGATCACGACCTCTACTCGGCCGGACAATCTGGCGGTGACACTCACGCGGCGCGGATCTGATAGTCGGCCTGTTGGAGTGTTTGATCCTCAAGGATTGGCCATCGGTGCTCCATCCACCTTGCGTTGGTCGCCGGTGCGAGGTTGCGAGCGAGCACAAACCGCCATGGTCAGAGCGAAGGCACTTTGTGCGGACTCAGGGCGCGGTGTCACCGAGGCGAACTTTTGGCAGCAACAGACTCAAAACGCAGTCCGGTGCATGCTCCACGCTGCGGCGATCGCGGGACAACCTCCTTCGGTGCTGTATGAGTGGAGTCTCTCGGCGGCTGCGGCGAGAGACGCGGTCGCCATCCTCTCCAATCATCCAAGGGCAACCCCCAGCTGGGATCGCGCACTTGATGCAATTGTCTCGGCCGATCCAAGACAACGCGACTCGGTTTGGTCAATGGTTGGCAATGCCTTCGCGCCACTTGCGGACCCCCGAGTCCTTGAGGCGGTGTCGCCAGCTGAGGGAGAATCCTTTCACCCGCGTGACTTTCTCAGAGATCGTGGAACCCTGTTTCTGCTGGGGACTGCTAGTGGCGCTTCGGCGACCGCTGGCTTGGTCTCTGCGTTGATTGAGGATGTGGTTGAAGTGGCGCGACGGTTGGCTGCAGCCTCACCTGGCGCACGTCTTGATCCACCCTTGACGCTGATACTCGATGAGGCTGCCAATTATCCACTTCCCTCCCTTGGTTCCTTGATGTCCGAGGGAGGAGGGACGGGTATCCCGACGATGGTGGTTCTCCAGTCGCTAGCCCAGGCAAGAGACCGATGGGGGTCAGAGACAGCTGGGGCAATCTGGGACTCTGCCACTGCGAAGGTCATTCTTGGTGGGAGCTCGAATGCAAATGACCTGGCGGATATCTCGCGCTTGGTCGGCGAACGAGAGGTGCTTGAGTCAAGCCAATCGTATCAGAGTGGTTCGTCATCGACAGGTCGGTCGATATCGACCTCCATTCGCCGCCAAAGCGTCCTTGATCCAGCGACGATTCGGACCTTGAAGCTCGGCTATGGCTTGCTCCTCTATCGTGCCTCACAACCGATCATGCTGACGTTGAGACCTTGGACTAGACGTCATGACGCTGGCCAGTTACAAAGTGATCGGTCCCAGGTCGAGGCCCTACTCCGACAGGGTGCTGGTGAGATCTTGGGAGATGCGTAGACCACGCACGGGCCTGTCCTGGTCTCCCCGGCGATCTGCGATTCGCCAGCAGTATTCGACGTACATGCGATCTCGTGCGTGGTACCTGCGACGAGAACGGTGGGTGGGGGAATGGAGACGACTTGCAGGTGGTCGAGATCCCTTCTGTCTCATCTGTGGCGCTCCGTGGACGACGCGAAGTGGCGATCTCCATCACCGCAGCTATGGGCGACTTGGGCACGAGAGCTTTACCGACCTTATCGCCCTTTGTCGTTCGTGTCATATCACCCTTCACCAGCTGATGGAGACGAACCCTGAATGGCGAAAGCGCCCGCGTGAGCAAGCAACAGATGTGCTGGTTGCCGAGCTACGTCGGCAGCGGACGCGGAGGGTGGGGATCTAGCGATGGATTCAGACTCCGAGGATCTCGAGGGGTTAGTACTTGATGAGCAGCTAGAAGACATGCCAGAGGATCGAGAGTGTAGCGGGTCGGAGACGATCGACTCACCAGACGCGAGCCTGACCCATGATGCCTATCGACAGCTCCTCGAAGAACTGGGAGACGAGGAAGATCCTGCCCTCAGTGCACCAACTTTCTGGCCAGCTATCCGTGTTGGTGATCGGCGTAGCGAGTGGAATTCGCTTCGTGCTTGGGTGGAAGAGTTGGTGCACAGATATCCCCACCTTGATCATCATGTGATCCCTCGCTGCTGGTATCTGCACAATGGTCATGTCGAAGCGCTGGTCGCATTGCGAGATCACGAGCGAATCAGTTTTGCCCAGAGTTCACCGGCCACGAGTCCAGTCCAATGGCAGTGGGCGTTCGCCCAGATTGAGTCTCGTCTGCGTGAGTGGACTGCGCATGCGGGCTGTCTCTCAACTCATCGATCGACTCCAGCTCCACCTCGCGCCATTGATGACGACGCGTGGGAGCACTTCTTGGCCCGCGATGAGGAGGCTCATCGCCTCCTTTGAGCCTGCACCCCGCTTGACGAATTCCCACCGGCTTGGCCCAGAAGTAAGTGACTCTTCACAGGGCACGAGGAAAGGAGCCAGGTATGACAGTGAGGACAGAATGGTCGGTGGAGCATGCTTGTGGGCACTCCCAAGATCACGATCTCTCGGCGAAGCGGGCAAGCAGGCGCGCCGGCTATGCCAGATGGCTCGCCACCAAAGACTGTTCAGCGTGTTGGCACAGAGCTCATGGCCGCCAACAGAGAAGCGATCAACAAGCTTGGCTCACCGAGCACAGGGCACAGCAGATGAAACAGATCACCTCGTGGGAGGTAAGGGCCGATATGCCCTGCCTCGATGGTTCAGACAAGGCAGTCGAGTGGGCTCGGAGGGTTCGATTTGAGCTACTTTCCGCCGCCTATGAACTCTTCGATGCAGAGGAGGCCTACATCGCTGAGGTGGAGCAGCCCGCCCGGCTCATTACTTCGGCCTCGTGGTGGATCGATCAGCGAGATGCAGATGCGGGCGATGTCAGTGAGCTCGTAGTGGACGCAGCTGGGGCACCCTTTGCCTCCACCGGATCAGAGAACCCGTTCTGAGATGGCTACGTGGCTTGACCGTCATGACCACGCTCTCGTCGAGCGTGCCATCGTATCCCTTCGGGAGCGAGAGACTTCGCGATGGGAGAAGGCACTCAAGCATGCCAATGGTGATCCACGGTTCGCGCTCTGGTTATCGCTCGTCGATGATCTCATCGAGACCTATCCCGCCCTCCAGCACTTGTCTTTGTCCACCTCCTCGCCAGTCACCCAACTCAGAGAGAGCTACCTGGTTGGTTGCTCACCCCTTGATGCTGCGTCCCTCACTCCTTGTGCAGGTGAACTCTCTGGCACCAATGAACTGACCCAGCCGTCACTGACACTCGGGAGGTGATGATGTCGCTTGACTTTGCGTCGATTCGTGCGCAACACTCACTCGCTGAGGTAGTCGCTCGGACCGGACTCTTTGTGCCGGCCGGGGTAACGGATTACAGAGTCTGTTGTCCGATGCCAGACCATGATGATCGGAATCCGTCGATGATGTTGCATCTTCGCACCGATCGCTTCCACTGCTTTGGTTGTGGTGCCCATGGCGATGTGATCCAGTGGGTCGAAAGCGTCTATCGCGTCAGTGTGGGTGAGGCTAGTGGGATGATCGAGTCCAGGACTGCCTTTCCTGCCGTTGTCACAAGGTCTCCGGTCGGGTCCCGTGATCAGCGGAGCACTGGCGTCAGACTCAAGTGCGAGGCGCCAGATCTCGAACGAACTTCTATCCAACGGGTGAAGGCTGTCCTCGGAGAGGCTTGGTCCTACTACAGCCATGGCCGACTTCATGATGAGGGGCGTCGCTATTTGCGGGGGCGAAGGATCTTCGTCGATGCTCTGGAAACAGATATCGGCGAGCCCGTTGTCGGGCATACACCTCACGGTGCGCCTGATCGGCTGATTAGCCATCTCCGAGCACGAGGATTCGCTGATGACGAGGTTGTCGATGCGGGCCTGGCTAGGCGCAACGAGCAAAGCGCAATCATTGATGTGTTTCGCCATCGAGTGATGATGCCCGTGAAAGACGACAGCGGGAGCGTGGTTGGCTTCGTCGGACGGTACGACGGCCAGCGCCATGGAGTGCCGAAGTATCTGAACTGCACTAGAACTGTGGCCTATGAAAAGTCGATAAACCTTTATCGCCCAAGTTATCCAACTCTTGGTCCTGCGGCACGGATTGTTGTCTGCGAAGGGACGATCGATGCACTCGCGATCGCCGCGGTCGCAGCCTCAGCCGGTCGATCAGCGGAGTTTGCCCCAGTAGCCGGGTCCGGATTAGCCGTCTCTGATTCCCAGTGGGATGCTATTCTTGATCTCCATCCGGGTGCCATCGTTCTGTGTGCTGACGGGGATGCACCTGGTCGCGAGGCAAACCATCAGTGGTCATTGGCCTTGGTCAAGCGAGGACGTGAGGGTCTCGTTGCAGCCTGGCCAGAGGGCGAAGATCCGGCAAGCTATCTTGGGGCCAATGGCGACGATGGGTTGGCGGCGATACTATCGGCACCGGCAGAAATCCACTCCAGTGGTCCACGTCTCCCTCGTCGACGAGATCCTGCTCTGATCTTTGGGCGCAACGCTCTGGAGTCAGCGAGACCAACGCTTATCGGGGATCAGCTGCTCCAGTTGCCTGACTTGTCCCCTTCAACTATCCGATGATCGATGGTGAGCGATCCCAAAAGGCTCCACGGTCAACGCCGAGACACAAGGTCGACCCCATCCCTCATCGCCGTCTCACTCTGATTTGAGCTGAAAAACCAACCTTCCCAAATCATCATTGTGAATAACGATCGAAATGCTCCAGGATGAGGCGTTTTGTTCTGAACTCACCATAGTCGCGTTCATCGTTCCGTTTCACGATGGGAAAACTCCCCAGAGCTCGGTCCGCTTGATCACGCGAATAGCCATACAGATTGAAGAAACACGCGTCGAGTTCAGCGCGGAGCTTTGTACGTTGTGAATCATTCCAGATGAAGGGTTCTCCATCATAACCAAGTTCACGAGCCCAAGGCTTAAGATCCCATGCGGTGTACGTCAGCTCGAGGACTCGGACGGCGATCCAGTCAGCGAGGCTCTGATTCGAATCAGCCTCCCAGGGGACTCGCTGGTCGAAGACGTCTGGAGGTAGCACCGGCAATTGCTCGGTGACATAAAAGTTCATATGTGTTCCCCCGACCTTCATGCGGGCAATGGTGTCAAGGGCAAACGAATTGAGGCATGCAAGCAAAGCACCTGCCAAAGGGCCTGAAGCACTGGCTGCTAGCAGTAGCGGAAGATTATTCCCGACGGCTGTGGCGGGCACGACCGATGCGATCAGGGTCCGCTCGTCCGTGGATCTCGCAATATCCCGAAACCCGATCAGCCACTCCCGATCCCATCCATCGAGCTTCTCTTTGACCTCTGCCTCGCTCACCCAGTAACGCGGCAAGATTGCCCATTTGGGGTCGGTCTTGAGCGAATTATCAGCCTCAATTGGCTTGTCCCCGACGACACCCTCAAAGGTGGCAAACCGATGATCGAAGTGATGGATCAGCTTGCCTTCGTAGAGGGGGAGGTAGCGTTCTCCGGTTCCATTAACGAAGTCGCTGCCCGAGAGGGTGAAGCCTCCTTCCCCGAAGTATCGCCGAGTCAGAAACCTATTGCTGTCGGTGTTCATCATGAACATGAGCTTGAACTTGACATCCCAAGGAGATACCCGACTTGGTTCGGTCCGGACAAGCACTGGGACACGGGCATAAACGTCCCGCGCCAACTCTGCATCGTCTCGACTGCGGAAGATTGGCATATTCCCCGTGTTTGGGTTGATTAATTCAAAGTCGGCCGTCGATAACGTCACGTGACGCTCAGGGACGTTCAGGTCCGCCACCTGTTGTGCAAAGAGTACGAAGTCGGCTGCAGGGTGCTGTCTCGCAACCCCCGTGATTGTGAGAAGGCAGAACTTTTGTCTGCTATCGACTGCTGGGAATAGCTTGCTTCTGTTCTCGAAGTCGTAGAGGCTTGCGAGAGATTGAGCGCTGATAATGTCCTGGAAGAAGTATTGGGTGAATGAATCGGTAGCAATGCCCGAAGGAACGATAATGCCTACCAGTCCCATTGGGTTTATTGCATGACGAGCAAGTTCTGCGAAGAGGGGTGCTGTATTGAGGCGGCCTCTGCTCGTTAAGGCAAAGCGCCCGGAAGAATGAACAAAAGCTTGAAAGCGTTGGAGTGCCTGCTTGGCACTAACGTAACCTTGATACGATAAGGCGTCTCGTTCTAGAAGTTCCTTGATCATCCGGTCACGTGCCGCCATGTTTTGCGCCTGGCTGACCTCGGGATGATCAATGGCAAAAAACTGGACTGGATCTAGCTCCACTTGACCCCAAGGAGGATTTCCAAGTACAACATCGAACCCTGCGTTCTCGCGCGTCTTGTGTTCGTCTCCCGGCCGAGCCGTGGGGAAGAAGACCTCCGGAAAGGCGATGTGGAAATGGAGGAACTGGTAGTCCTTTGCGGCCTTCTCGATCAGTTCGCGTTCGCGTTCGCTGAGCGCTTGGGAGCCGCCTAGCCGCACCTTCTCCACTGTTTCACTGGTGATCTCACCGCCCTGGGGAACTTTGTGATAGAAAAAGGCAGCGCACCACGCGTCAGCTGCCCATTTTTCGCTTGCAAAGGAGCTTTGGTGCTGGAGTTCCTCCCAAAGCTGTGCCTTGGCCGCGACATCATTGATGTTGTCGTCGTCTATTGCGTCGAGGGCCGCAGCCTGGGCGGCTAGGGCGCCTACCTCAAGACCAATGCTTTCGACATCGAGAGTCAACCTCCCACGTCGGAAATCTTTGTTTCTTCTCTTACTGTTGCCTGCGGTTGTCTTGTCATCCCCATCGAGCACTTTGTAGGCTTCGTCGGGGATCCCGTCGGCAACGAGCTCTGGTGTGGTGCCGATGAGGGCATTACCGGTAACGATATGGCGTTCAAGAAACGTCAAGGGTTTCCCCGCCTCCATCGCCTCCATCCAGAGACTCACCTTTGCCAGCTCGACAGCCATTGGGTTGATGTCGATCCCATAGCAACACTTGGCGATCACCTCGCGTAGGGCATGGCGTACCTGAGCTGGGGGAGCCTCCGACTCTCCGGCCCGAAAGGCTGCCAGCCGTTCTGCCATCCGATGCGCGGCTGCAATCAGAAAGTGACCAGATCCACAGGCGGGATCAAGAACCCGGATTGAGAGGAGCGCAGCCTCAGGATCGCTTTTCGCAAGTGCCTCCTCAATCACCGGGTCAAGTGCGCTCTCAAGCAGGCTCGCAACCAACTCACTTGGCGTGTAGAAGCTACCGGAAGTCTTGCGCTCATTGCCAGGCGTATCTCGTAAGGCGAACGGCTTGCCGTCTTCGTGGATCCGAGGATTGAGCTCCAATAAGGCTTCATAGACACTTCCGAGCTCCTCTGCCCCAAGATTGGCAAAGTCGACTCGGCGACGTACACCCTCTGACTCGGTAGTCGAGAGATGAAGAATGGCCGCACCAAGGCTCCGGTTGCTGATCGTGGTACCGAGAAGGTCGGGAATCGCTTGATCACTCCAGAGAAAACTTCCCAACGCACCAAGGCCGAGGGGGGCAAGACCAGCTGGGTCTCCGAGTCCGTCCATGACGACTTTCAGCATCTCCCATAAGTCCGCGTGGCGATCTGAGCGTGCACCCCACGCTTGTTCGCGCAATCTTTTGGTCGAGTACCACTGCTCGTAACGCTTGATGGCGATCGGATCAACTGCGGTTCCGTGCAAGAGCTGGCGATCTTCTGCGACGAAGAGGAAAAGAATCCGATAGATGAGCCGCAAAATCTGACGGTAGAGGTCAAGACTGCTCAGTTCCCCTGATGTTAGGGTGCCACGCAGCTGCTGATTGTTAGGGTGAGTGATGAGACCCTCTCCGATGGCCTCGATGGCGTGTCGTACCCCACCTTGGAGAGCATCGAGCGCACGAATGCCGGATTCATTGATCTTGCCCCGCCAACGTTCGAGCCAGCAAGTACTTGGCTCGTCTCCTTCAAAGCGGCTCTCATGGACGATCATCCAGAGCGTTACGAAGTCATCGAAGCGCTCGTTGGAAAAGATCGCCTCAAGATCGAATTCTAAGTACGACTGACGGGTAAGGCTCGTGCTGTCGCGCAAGATGCGCAGAATGATCCCATTTGAGACTATTCCCCAGAGACGATCGGATGAGCGATTGAGGAGCTCTTGGACCAGGGAATGAGGACTCTTGCCCGCAGCACCTCGAACGCCGGGTGTTCGTCGATCAAGTGCGACTCCGGCGCCGACCAAGTGGATAGGGATAGACCCCCACTCGTGGCTGAGGGGATAGGTCTCTCCTTGAATCTCGATCGTCTTGGCTCGTTGGAGTCGTCCATAGCCGAGTTCGTTAAAGATAACCCCAAGCCACTTGTCTCGCGTGAGGCCAGATGCGGTGTCTGTCTCGTCAAGCTGGGCCAGGGATTCACTGAATCCCCTCCACGCGTTGGTGAGTCGATTCCAGGATCGGCTGACGATCTCGGTGATACGCTCGTTCGCCCCTAAGTGATAATCGCTTGGACGAAGCCCTTCTAATCCAGAATTGGGGTCGCGGAGTCGAGCGAGAAACTCGATCGGCAACAACCCGCCTACACTCGTGATGCCCACTCCTGTTGCCTGAGTACTCATCTCGGATTCCCTGGTAACAAGATATAGAGCCCAACGAGGTCGAGTGGCAACATGAGGCGCACTTCGACGGTCCCTCGGGTCCGAGAGGCCTCTCGCACTCGGAGATGGCTCTCGCGCAACGCAAGAGCTCGAAGCTCGGCCCACTCCATGAGTCCGGACTCCCAACCATCATGGTAGTTGTCGAGCACCAGATTGAGAACCTCCTCAGCTTGGGACTCACCCACGTTGCCAGTTGACTCGGCATCAAGGAGGTCGAGTGACTCCTCGGGAGCGAGCCAGGTGGGGACGAGCCTTTGGTTGTCGACAATCTCAGCACCAAAGCCAGCGACCAAGACGTCCTCTGCTAAGAGCTGAGAGACCCGCGTCGTGAGTTCGAATCGTAACCGCGCGACGGTGAGTGTGGTGAGTTGTTTGACCGCTGGAGTGCGACGTACGCTAGCACGCGCGGCTGGACCGGCGTGATCAAGGGCCGAATCAAGCACCCAGGCGCCAAGGCCGGCGATGAAGGGCTCGACTCTTGAAGCCACTCGCTCCCGAGGGTCTCGGGGCTGGGACCCAAATCGAAAGCTGAGTTCTTGATTTCCATGGGCAAGATCTTGGATCGCGGTCGGTGCATTCCTAAGCTGGACCACCATGGGGTCGTCATTGCTGACCGATACCCCTTCGGAGATCAGAACATCTCGAGTGAAGCGGCGTAGGTCGGCCACGGTACCAATCGCCTGCGTGAGTTCTGCAAGCTCTCGTTCGACGATATCAGGTTTCAAGATATTTTGGGCAAAGACGCTGCGAAGTGCCTCTTCGCGCTTCGCACTCGCATTCCAAGCCTCGGCGAGCTCGGCTTCGCTTTGTCCAAGACCCTCGAGGGTCAGCTGGGTCCCTTGGCCGAGCTGCTCTCCTTGAGAGAGCACTCCGCGAATGAGGGTTTCTACGACCGTGTTGGGATCACCTGGAACGGGAATTGAGACGCCGAGGGAGTTGCGGATCGACTCGTGCTTTCTGAGCAATACCTCCATTACCAACCCATCGATGCGGTTATCGCTACCGTAGCAAGTCACGACTCGTACCTCGGGTGAGGTTTGTCCGAAGCGATCAACTCGACCCTCGCGCTGCTCATGGCGGGTTGGGTTCCATGAGAGGTCATAATGGATGACAGCATTGAAGTAATCCTGAAGGTTGATCCCCTCGGACAGGCAGTCAGTGGCGACTAGCACGCGCTTTGGGTGTTTGGCGAGCTCGTCGACGATGCTGGCGCGCTCAGAGGAGGGAATATTGCCGGTTACGGGGCGGACCTCGACCCCACGGAGTCGGGTGTCCAACTCAGTGGCGACGTACTCGGCGGTTGCAATGAACCGACAGAAGATGATGGGAGAGAACCCATCACCCAGCATGCGACGAACCTCGTCAACGAGGAGTATGAGCTTTGCATCCTTCTCGCCCCGACATGAATCAGTCAGTTTGGCGAATTCGCGGAGCCTGCGTTGCTGGGCACTGGACGCCGTGTCTTCGCCAACATCGGTAAGGACTCCTAGCTCCTCATCGACTTGGGCATCCTCGTCGTCGCCAACAAGGTCCAGCACTCGTTGGCGACTTATGCGCTCGGCGTCTTCGGGGTCGGTTGTTTCTTGGGTCTGTGCTCGGCGCCGCAATGTGGCCGCACCAGCAGCTGGCGATGAGGCAATCGCTCGTAAAAGCGCCAGTGCGGACCACCAACGCAGGCGATTGGTCCAAGCCTCGTTCGTCCTCGAACCAGACGCCAGCCCACCATGACCTTCGCTGGTCTGGGCTCGTGCGTAGTTGAGCACCTGATTGAGAAGGGTTTGATAGTCCTCGCTTAACCGGTAGGGAGCCTCCTTACTCTGGCGTTCGGGGAACTGGGTGTCACCAAGGTAGTGGACGAGGTTTGCTCGGCGCCGTTGTACCAAGTGGCGTGCGACCTGCTCGCGAAGTCGACGGTTCCTATCGCCCGAGAGATCCTCGGGTAGGTCTTGGAATTCCTCGTTCAAGAGCGCGAGCAGTGATCGGAAGGCACCCTCATTGCCAGAGTGCGGCGTAGCAGTCACGAGAATGAGGTGACGATGCTGGTCGCGAGCAAGCTCCTCGATGAGCTGGTGGCGCTGATGCCGCGAGGAGCGCAGTCGGGTGTCCGCAGCCACGGTATGGGCCTCATCGACCACGATCATCTCTGGCGCACTGCGCAGAAACTCAGACCGTCGTCGATCGGCCTTGATGAAGTCGGTGGAAACGATGGTGATGGGGTAGCGGTCAAAGAGAGTCTCGCCGGTTCGACATCCTCGCTCCAAGGCGGCCGCTGTTGAAGCGAGCACTACTTCGGCCTGGAGGCCAAACTTCGTCGCCATCTCCTCTTGCCACTGAACGGCAAGGTGAGGAGGCGTAAGGACACAGACTCGCTTGATCTCGCCTTGGGCCAACAGCTCAGCACAGATCATCAGTGCCTCACAGGTCTTGCCAACTCCGACATCATCGGCGATGAGGAGGCGAACCGGATCGAGTTTGAGGGCCATCATGAGGGGAACCAACTGATAGGGCCTGGGCTCAAAGCCAAGCTGGCCAAAGCTGCGAAAGGGCCCCGCTGATGAGCGAAATCCGAGCTTCAGGGCATCGGTGAGCATTCGTGCAGACCGCAGATCTCCGAGGTCCTTCGTGCTTGGGAGAGCAAAGCTCGCAGGCTCAACTGGCTCAATCGAGGTAAGGACACCAGCGACTTCGAGATCAGTCCCCCCAAGTGGACGAAGGACAAGTAAGTCTTCCTCAGATTCAGGCAACACCACCCAGTCCCTACCACGGGCCCGCACCAGGCTGCCAACGGCATGTTTCATGAGTCTGCTCCAAAGATATCGGGCCGACTGGCACAGATTTGGCTCCAGTCGTCTTGGTACCCGAATCGGATTACGCTCCAGCCAAGGGTGCGCAGCCGACTGGTCGCGGCCTCGTCGCGGAGCTGGATCTCTTGATAGTCATGAACGGGGCCATCGATAAAGATCGCCACATAATCGCGCTCATAGAGAAAATCTGGGCGACAGCTCGCGGCCTCGACGAGGCATGCCGCGCTTGATGGCAGGCGAAGCCGGTGTTCGACGAGATAGTCGAGCCAGGTGTTCTCGAGCGTGCTGGCGGTGACTGCTCTCAGCTTCTTGAGTGCAGCCTCGACATCGCGGCTTCCACCGGTGGCATGTGTGATCGAGCGCATGAGGTCGCCAAGCAACGGGAGCACCAGTTGTCGATCGAGATTGCGATGATCACCCTGGTTGTAGTAGGACAGCAGACAGTTATAGCAAG
Organism: Actinomycetes bacterium; assembly: GCA_021819725.1. The sequence goes on along the minus strand of JAKAQR010000009.1, from coordinate 104,092 downwards.
CCACGCTGCACGGAGCGATACCGTTGGTCACTTGGTCTCGACCGGTGTCAGGGTCCACATGACAGAGCTCTCGCGCGATCCGAGCAACCCTCTCAAAGGCATGGGGTTCTTCGATGAGCCGATGGAGCACACCCGCCCCACCCTCTGAGGCCTCATAGAGCAAGATGAATCGACGATCTTCGGTGTCAGGGAGTGGCTCCGCGGCAAGCTCATTGTCTTCGAGCTGATAGACGATTTGGATCGCGTGTTTCAATGCCGCTTGGAGCGAGGCCATAGTCCCGGTACGATTGCTCCCATCAATTAGGCCGTTCACCGGTTCAATGACCAGTACATTGCGTGCATCCTCGACGTAGGGGACGACGACGCGAATCATCCGAGCGTTGATTGGATCAGTGTCGGCTTCAGCGGACTCTGCCTGCTCGTCGGGTCGACTTGCCCAGTAGCCTCGTTCGACATCGAGCCCAAAGCCAACTTCTGCCTGATTCGCTCGTCGCCTCCAACCTTGGTTGATGCGCCACAGGGTTGTCGCCTGCCCATAGGTCAACCGGAGGGCAACGGCCTCGTCGATCATGACTTCACCATGCAGGGTAGAGGTCTCAGCATGTCGGTAGCTGGTCTTGACCTGATACCCTTGTCGACGCCGCTCCTCTTCATCGGAGTTGATGCGTTCTCGACGTCGGGTGACCACGTTCTCAAGGCGAAAGAGGTTCGGAATGGCCACGCCAAGTTCAGAACCACAGCTCTCACAGATATCCGGACCGACATCAGAGCTCATGGGGTGCAGATAGCCACATTTGTCACAGAGCTTGGCTCGGCGAGTCAGAACGCCCTCACCGTTTGCACCTGCACCCTGCCCAACGGGTAGGATGACGCGATTGACCTCGTAGCGAGATCCTTCATGATAGATGAAGTTTCGCGGTCCAAACTCGCTAATGGCAAGGAAGCGAGGCCTGGCGAGAAAGCCATCTTCTCCATAGCCCCGTCTCCTGCCAGGGATAAAGGCCGAGAGAGGAAGGCGAGGAAATGAGTATCCAGGCAGGAACCCTTCTGCGGCAAAGTAGCGGTAGGAGTAGAAGTCCGACTGTGTCGAAGCGTTGTTATCAAGCAGCAGCAGTTCGAGCTGAGCTCTGGCCTCGTTGCGGAGTCGATCGGCATTTTGCCGATCCCTGGGTGATCGCGCGGCATCTTGGGAGATTCGGTTCTGGATAGCGATTTGCGAACTCGCAGCCCGATACAGACTCTTCCAGCGCCGAGTTGCCTCCTCGAATCGCCTTGGCAGTTGATTCATGGTCTCACTGAGCCACAAGTCACCCCACCAGCCCGCCTCTTTAAGTTCGGGCTCCAAGGGAGCTAACAACTGTCGCGCCCGCTCCGTCGCAAAGATCTTTGGTGTCTGGTCCTGAAGCGCCGCCTCAACCCGTTCCTTGAGGTTGAGTGGCGGAGGGTCTCCATTGACCTCGAGCAGATCGGCCAGGCGCCTCTCGAGGCTAAAGTGAGCCGCACTGAGCCATAAGGAATGGATGTGGCTCCTGACGAGATCCTGGTTGGCGAGATCGAGCCGGGGAGGAGAGACCTGACCAGCAATCATCTTGTCGGGTCGCTTGAAGAAGTATTGGTCATGAGGTGAGCCAGTGGTCGCGTAGGCAAAAACGAGTGCCGGTTGACCCGAACGCCCCGCGCGTCCTGAACGCTGCGCGTAGTTTGCCGGTGTTGGTGGAACGTTGCGAAGTCCAACCACCGAGAGCTCTGCGATGTCGACGCCGAGCTCCATGGTGGGTGAGCAAAACAGTGCAGCGAGCTCACCCCGGCGAAACCTCTGCTCCCGCTCTTGGCGTACTTCAGCTGGGACCTGGGCGGTGTGTTCTCTTGCTTCGAGTCCAGCGAAATCATTGGCGCCTCCCATATAGAGGTGCTGAAAGTAGGAGTTAGGCCGACGACCACCCTCGGGAGCTCTTGGCATATGAATGGGATCGGGGGCGATTTCGCCGTTTCCTTGAAGCCACCGAATTGCCGATGCCTTCACCTGATAGCCTACGGATCCCTCGCGGCGACGCGTGATTTTTTCGACGAGTCCCACCCGGATGAGGATCTCAAGGAGTTGGGCGATTACCGTTTCGACCTCATCCGAGGGAAGTGGAGCAGCGAGATGGGGAAAGGTCGAGCTTCGTCGAAGCCATTGACCGTAGCCACTCAGGCGTCCGAGCTTGATGATGTTCGCCTCACGTCGCGAATTCCCCTCAGCCGATCCGAGGTAGGCAACTGTTGCACTGAGGAGTTGCTCATTCTCATCCAGAGCCCAAGGTGGTCTCAGATGTTGACCAGACTTTTGGATTAGCTGCTCTTGAAACTGAGGGGTCAGGTAGTCGACTTTGATGGCGAGTGCCTTGCGAAGGTAGTCGAGAAGAATGGAGGCGAGTGCCCTTCGAGTACTGGGACTTGCACCACTTAACGCCTGGTGCAGATCAGTCCAAAGTCCTTCAGTGGACGCGATGGCATCGAGGTCCGCGTAGTCGATCCGAAGGAGACCGGTCTGTTCAAGATTTGGCGAAAAGATCCTCCATCCTCGCTCCAGGTCGCGATAGGTACGATATCCAAGAACCTCTCGGAAGGTGCGATCGATGCTCTCGCGCTGACTAAAGAGCGCATCAGGGGAGGCTGAGTAGGTTGCAAAATCCACCCCCATGGCTTCATGGAGGGCGTTGGTCAGATTCTCATGCGTGAGTCCGGATTCACCAGCGGCCCTGAGGGCTCGGTAGAGCCCAGAGCGCAGTTGGGTCATCTCCACAAAGTCATTGAAATGCCCAGCCTGGAGGCTGGCATCTTGGCGGTTGTCGGTAAAGACCAGCAACTTCTTTGCTTCTTGGCTCGCATCGCTCGTGCGCAGTTCTTTCAGCACTGAGAGCGAGAGAATGGTGGTCGCTGTTGAGCGGCCACCAGAACCAAGCGTGGAGAGTTTTGCTAGGTCTGAGCGCTGGTGCGGGCTATAGGAGACATGGCAGGCGAGACAGAACTGCAATGGCGCACGAAAGTAGTAAGCACGCACTCCACCGTGCCCAATGACTCCATCTTTGTGCACTTGGACGGCTTGGGGTAATCGTTCCCGATACCGGCTCTCAACGGCGGGTTGATCGTTGCGATAAGTAACCCATTGCTCTGGCAGGGCATCGAAGTAATCGTTGCTGGTGTCATCCCAAGGGCCGAAGAAGAGATACCCGCTCTCCCCTTGGATCTCTGCACCGCGATCCTCGAATGGACGCGGCACGAATCTCGGTACGATATCACGCTGGAGCTCAAGGTCGCGGCGCAGAGTCTTTGCGCTGCTTCCCACCAACGAAACGACCGAGTAGTCCTGCCCGCATTCTCGACAGAACGCCAGTTGATAGAGCGCCTCACGCTCACCAGAATCACCGATGATCCAGGACTCGCCCTCAAACGATATCTCTCTATGTTCGGGTGCGTCAAGAGTCGCTGATACTGCGTCTCCTCGGGAGAGGAATTGATGAACCCTGAAGGCAAACACTGGAAACCGCGCGCCTTTTGGGCAAATGCGATATCCAGCCAAGAGTTGCTTGCGAAGGGCCTGCTCGCACGTGGAGGCGTCGATACCGGTTGAGGCGCTAAGGCGCGAAGCCACCCCAGAGGGTCCACCAATCGGTTGAGGGGCTTGGCGGATCAGGTGACCGGTTGCATCCTCAACGAGCCCAAATTGTTGCTCAACAAAACTCGACAACGGGTCATTGACGAATTCCTCGAATAATTCGGAAGGATCCTCTCCTGATCGAAGGCGTTCGATGAGCGCGCTCAGTTCCGCGGGATCCGAGAAGTCACGAGGTCTTGTTGCCCTTCGCAAGGTTTCACCGATCACAGCCTCGCTCGTGACTTGGGCTCCAAACAGCGAGCTTGCGACCCTGGCAATCTCTCCCTCTTGGTCATCTGAGCTCGACATCGTGGCAGACGTGCCGATCATCTGAAGTCGGTCACCACCACAGGCAAGTCGTGTCCGTCTTGCCAGATAGGCAACGTCTGCACCTTGTCGTCCCCGATAGGTATGAAACTCGTCGAAGACTAGAAAACGTAAGTCTGTTGCGGCGTCGATCAGGCGTCGTTCTTCGACCCGTGTCAGGATCAACTCGAGCATCACGTAGTTAGTCAGCAAGATGTCGGGTGGGTTCTCGATAATGTCTTGGCGCTCATCATCGCTCTCTTGGCCGGTGTAGCGCCGAAAGGTGACGGGGCCCTGGGCATTGGGGTAGCCATAATTAAGAAATTTTGTGAGTTCTTGTGCCTGGGAGTTGGCGAGAGCATTCATTGGGTAGACGACGATGGCCTTGATACCCCTGCCAGGCCCTTCTCTCAAAATCGCGTCCACGATTGGAATGATGTAGGCAAGGCTCTTACCAGATCCAGTCCCAGTGGTCAGGACATAGTTGACGCCAGATCTCGCGATCTCAATTGCTTGGCGCTGATGGCGGTGCAACTCAAGTGGGCTAAGAACAGCACCCGCTTCATTCTTGATCTGAAAGATTCGTAGACACTCAGGATGGAGAACCCCATCGGCAACGAGCTCTGAGATTGTGCCTCCAGATTCGAAACTTGGGTTAAGGCCGATTCGGGGTTTGGGCCAGAGCAAGCCTTGATCAAGTTCGTCTCGGACTCGAGCTTCCAATCTCTTGTCGGCAATAGCGAGGTAGCTCATCACGTAGCTCTCGTACTCGCCCACCATTCGGTCGCGAAGTTCAAAGACGTCCACGCTATCAACCCCCTCCCCATGACACTGAGCCGCCGACTTTCGAGGCAGCGCCTGATCAGCCGACTACCCTGTGATGATTCACCCTACCACTTGAACCGTAGACTATGGTTGCGCCATGCACTGCACACCCCGAGCGGAAGTCTTGATGATCAGTCGAAGGCTGAGCTTGTCCTTCATCATTCAGATCGGCGTTTGAGTGCGAAGTATGTTGCGGTCTACTCAGTGAGCATGGCCGGATCGCTCATACGACGTACTACAACTAGATTCTGCGAACCTACTGAATCCTTTAAATCTGAATCTGCTCAGAATCATCTCATCTTCGGAGCGGCGTAGGCGTCGGGAGTTTGTGGAGATCTGTACAAATGTTAGGGTAATAGGTCCGGGAGTGCACGGTTAGCCTGGCTGCTGGTTTAGATTGGTGCCCGTGACTGATTCTGCAAAGTTTGATCATGACCATCTCGGGCACCTTCTATCAGACCGGCTCCTGAAGGTCCCGCGTTTTCAGCGTCGTTACTCTTGGAGGGACGAGCATATTTTAGAGTATTGGGCTGACATTCAGCGTGCTCGTGAAGCAAACAATTCTTACTTCATGGGCACTATTGTTCTCGCTTCCGACTCGTCAGGTGACGGCCGTGACCTTATCATCGATGGCCAACAGCGCATTACGACCACCGCAGTTCTCCTCATTGCTGCGCGGGATCGACTGTATGGTTTTGAGCAAGACCGCGCTGCTCAGGGGCTTGAGTCCTCACATCTTAGCGACTATGTGCTCACTAAAGAGGATACTGTGGCGAAACTGATGCTTAGCCCTGACGATCATGACACGTATAGCCGTATGCTCGAGCGTAAACCCGTCAATGACCCGCGTGATGGGCTAGCGAATGCCTATCATCTGATCCGAGGATGTCTCGATGATTTGACGCCCACTCCTTCGGAATACCGACGCCTGATTGATTTGGTTGATTTCCTCGACACTCAGGTTCAGGTCCTGTTGGCAGTAGCATCCGAGCTTCCCGAAGCCTATGTCATTTTCGAGACTCTCAATGACCGTGGCGCGGACTTGACGACAGCTGACCTCCTAAAGAACTATCTTTTCAGTGTGGCAGGCGAGCAAGAGATTGACCACGTAGAGGCTGTTTGGACTCGGCTTACTGGTCGTTTCGAACAGCCAGAAAACTTTGTGAAGGTACTACGATACGAATATATGTCGCAATGGGGCAGCGTCACGAATCGTGCACTCTACAAGGCGTTGCAAGAACGCATCGGAAAGGGCGCCACGGTAGTGCGCACCTACGTTGATCGCCTCGAAAAGGCTGCGCAGCAGTATTTAGCCCTCCGCGAGCCCGACGATGTTAGTTGGTCCTCACAAGCTATCGAGGTAAAGGATTCTCTCCTTGCGTTCCGGCGGTTCGGGTTCGAGGCTAGTACTCCGCTTCTACTTGCCGCGTTTCGCGAGTGGAGTCACAGCGAGGCAGTACGGTTTGTTGACGTCGTCGCGGCCTGGTCAGTCCGGGCGTGGATGGCCGGGCTTCTTGGTGGTGGAAGCGCGGAGTCTGCATTTTCTGCGGCGGCGGTAGCGATTTCCCAGGGTAAGGCCAAAGGACCTGAAGATGTCAGGGAATTGGTTCGGAGCCTGGTTCCGGATGATCTCGCCTTCAAGGCTGCTTTTACTTCATATGGCACGATCACGACGACGCGCGCAAAGTATATACTCGCGAGGCTTGAACAGCAGGAGCTTAGCGAAAAGGGATTGAACACTGAGTCGATGCCGGATTGGAGCAGCAAGGGGGTCACTGTGGAGCACATTTTTGCAAAGTCTAGTGGGCCAAGTGACTTTCAAACTATTGACGAATACGAACGCTTTGTGGCTCTCCGAGATCAACTGCAAAACCTTACTCTTCTTGAGCGCACCCTCAATGCCAGTCTTGAAAATAAACGATTCGATGATAAGCATAGGACATATGGTGATTCGGCATTTTCCCTTACCCGGGAGCTAAGTCAATACGATACTTGGAGTTTTGAATTAGCTGCTCGGCGAGCGGAACGACTTGCGGAGTTAGCAGTTCGGGCGTGGCCCCTGTAGTAACGGTTAGACCGGTACCGTTGATGTGGCCGCTTCCTATGACATTGATGAGTTCTTTTGGGTGACAGTGAGGGTCGAGATCAGTTAGAGTGCTTGGTGGCAGTCAGTCCCTCTCTGTCGTGAAGCGCTCTTGGTGCTTTACGGATCTCTTCTCGCTATAAAACCTGATACACCGGATAGGTTCTGGCGGAAGGGGTCTTGAGTAACGCTATGAGTGCGGTGTCCCACTGCCCAGACCAACCAACGGGGATGAGAGCAAGATCTCTCTGGATTTCTCGAAGTGTGCGAGCGAATTGACGGGGATTTTGAGCGAGGGCGAGCTGATTGTTCTTCATGCTCAGGGATTAAGAATCTCCCTAAATCTTGATGACCGTAACTAGTCTGCGGACAAGGGGTTGCATTCCTGTCACCGTGCTGGTATCGATTACTTGACAGCGGACGCTGCGCGTGATGCGGGCCCGCTTTATGGGTCGATCAAAGCTTGTCGTGAGTATGACCTGTACCTTGACCGAGGTACAAAGTTGTGCCAGGCCTGGGTCGTGTTAATGAGTGTTTGACACCTTCAAAGCAGGTTGATGGCCGGTGTAGTCGTCCCTCTCGTGTGGGTTCGAACGGCTCTAACACTCGGTTGTAGGGTGGCGGTTTGCCGACGGCCCGATCCCACCAATCGGTTGGCTTCAAGTCGCTCGCGCCAGGATCGACGTTCTGAGTCGCAGCGTAGGATGTAATCGTCTTGTCTAATACTTCCCATCCGCCGGGTTGCTCGACTGCGCGTAGCATCCCGCCTTCGATCAAGAACGTGTCAAGTCTTGGCGATGAGTGAATGGATGAAGTTAACGCTTCCATTGGGTTAACGCCCTCTCGCGGTGTCAGTATGGGATGGCTGCGGAACTCTGAACTGGGCTCCATTTCACTCCTAGCATGTAAAGCAGTTATGTGGAAAACCCTCTCGGCTGTTAACCGTAACTTCGTTGACCTGCGGAGGAGCGTCCGGTCTCGTGAGTCACATTATGAGTTTTGTGCTACGCATCAGGGCCGCCAGAGCGTTTCAGCGTAAAGGCGGACCGAGTCGCGGTCAATAGAGGCGGTCCTTAGAGGACTCTATTTACCCTATCACTTCTTTAGCGAAGTCAGGATCAAAGACAGCAGCCACTGACCAGTACGTAAGGTGCGTAGACCTTGATTGAGCTCAGTATACGAAGAATCTAGGATCAAGCAATATTCACATTTCGCGTGATCCACATCGTTTGATTTCAAGAGAACATCCATTTGGAGTCGAGCCATCAGGGATCAAAGGAGTTGTTGCGCACTAGCCTTGTCTGGCTTGACAATTTGCAAACAAATGCGCATTGTTATCGATCTACTAACTGAGAAAAACGCAGCAAAATTGTCCTCCGTGAAGCTGACACTACCTTGTCTTGAAAAAAACGCCCGCTTGTCGAAGTCGATAAAAGTTGTCTCTGTATGGCTTCGACCGCCATTTGGGCTTTGTCCGCCAATTCTGTCACGAATATCAGTCGTCTCCACGCCCTCTAGGAAGTGGGCAAGGGAATTGCGAATGATTTGAATCGCGAGTGCGACCGTCTTGCGCGGCGCGGGGTCGGAGCCAGGCGAATTGCGAGCTGAGGGAGTGTCCGAAGACGACGAGACAACATTCCAGAGTTTATTGAGCTCCGTGATGTCCTCGTCCCTCAGAACTCTATCATTCTCATCTCTATCATTGTCATCTTTAACCTGGTCCTGTTTAGTCTGTTCCCGTTTAATCTGTTGGTGAAGGAGGCTCATCATTGGGAATAAAAAAGGTGGGGTCGTCTTCATTTGAAGAAATGGCAGAATGCCGTATTCTTGTGCATCCTGATGGTTTGAAATACTCCAAGATTTAGAGGTAAGAAAATCGTCGATGATACTTACGGTTGCTGCTGATGTAATGTCGGTAGCGTCAGCTGGATAATGCTCGCAGCGATTGTCGATATATTGAATAAAGTCAAATAGGGCTAGGTTTTTAAGTATTACCTCAGCGCGCGCAAGATCATCTGAATTTGTTGTTTCCATTGTCGTTCCCCTCCCGTTAGTTGCTTTATGTACGGAGTATAACCTGGAGATGTTGCTGGGGTATGCCGTAAGGTTCCTTGATGTTCTGTTGATGCGAAGTTTGCTCGCCTAGGGTGTTGTCATCGAAACCGTGAGGAAGGGTCCGGCTAAGCCGCGATTGTGTGGTTTGCCTGACGGTGTCAGATGCCGCGTCTTCTTGGGGGCGAAGAGGCGTTAGAGATCTTCCAGATATTGCGTCTCTGTTAGTACGAGCCTCAGCACTTGCCTTGTTTTCCCAATGATGTTGCGAGGATCCGGCATCACCTCGTCGCAAGATTCGTTGTTCGAAGCACTATGTGGCGTCCGCAATGACCCAATGTGTCTAGGCGTGAGGGATCGGAGGAATCGTTTCCCAACCTTCTAAATCTATGGGGTGGATTGCCTGGTTTGTAAGGCCTGTGGTAGTTCACTCTCGATCAACGTGCTGGAGGTAGGGCCAGTGGAGTTAACTGTTTCTTAGGAATGGGTGGGTAGTTACTTTCGACGTGCGTTGTCGTTCGTGATGTGGTGCTGCCTATGTGCAACGGGATCCGGGGCGGTTGGTTGGGAACTCCTGTTCGTCTGAAGTGTACTGAGTAGCCTCGCATCACAGTGGAGCTCCTTCTCAGTGGGCACTGAGGTGATAGGCAATCGTATAGGCAATCACGTTTGGTTTGCTAATAGAGTAATGAGGACAGAAACAGCTTCTGAACTGGTGTTTGTTGGTGGAGGTGATGGGACTCGAACCCACGAACCTCTTGACTGCCAGTCAAGCGCTCTACCAGCTGAGCTACACCCCCAAAGGTCGTCCACCACAGTGTAGTATCCGACCGTCGATCTCAGGTCAGTCCTGCGTGCCAACTGGGGTGCGAACCTCATGCGTGTACTAGGCTTTTCGGACATGACCGACCGATACGATCCGCCAGCGATAGAGACAACTTGGCAAGCAAAATGGAGCCAAGCTGAGACCTATCATGTCAGCAATGATGACCCGCGGCCCAAATCGTACGTTCTCTGCATGTATCCGTATCCGTCTGGGCCCGCCCATCAGGGACATGTGCGGAACTATACCTTTGGCGATCTAAATGTCCGCTATCGGACTATGAACGGCGAAGCCGTGTTGTCTCCGATCGGTTTTGATTCCTTTGGGCTGCCGGCGGAGAATGCTGCTATCAAGACTGGTGTCCATCCTCGCGTCTTTACTGAGGCACGCATGGCAGAGCTGAAGACTTCACTCGCGCGACTCGGCGCAGCCTACGATTGGCGCCGCGAAATCTATAGCCATGATCCCAGCTATATCCGTTGGTCGCAATACTTGTTTATTCAGTTCTACCGAGCTGGGCTGGTCTACCGGGGAGATGCGCCGGTGAATTGGTGCCCTGGGTGTAAGACGGTACTCGCGAATGAACAGGTACTGGCTGATGGCACCTGTGAGCGCTCCGGTGACCTGGTCGTTCGTCGAGAACTAACCCAGTGGTTCTTCAAGATTACTCAGTATGCGGACGAACTACTTGCAGGACTCGATGAACTCGAATGGCCCCAACGGGTAAAGACCATGCAACGGAACTGGATTGGTCGTTCCGTAGGGGCTGAGATCTCCTTCGAGGTAGAGGGAATTGACGAGTATCGCTTGAAAGTCTTTACCACACGTCCGGATACAATCTTTGGTGCCACATTTGCGGTGGTGGCGCCCGAACACCCTGATGTCGCACGGTTAACCACACCCGATCACAAGGCAGAGGTTGCTACCTTCATCGAGGAGGTGGCGACTCGCAGTGAGCTGGAGCGCATGGCTGGAGAAGACGCATCCAAGCGAGGTGTCTTCTTAGGTACTTATGCGATCAACCCGGTCTCCGGTCACCGTCTGCCCATCTATGCGGCAGATTACGTGCTTGGACAATATGGTACCGGCGCGATCATGGCGGTTCCTGGTGAGGACGAGCGTGACTACGCCTTTGCGCAAAACTTCTCCCTTCCGGTCGTGGAGACGGTGCAGCGCCCCGACAGCTTTGAAGGTCCCGTCTATACCGGACCCGGGGTCAAAATCAACAGCGAGTTCCTTGATGGTCTCACGACCGATGAAGCGAAAGACAAGATCATCCAGCGTCTTCAGGAGTTGGGTGCTGGCGAGGGTTCGGTCAAGTACCGTCTCCGTGATTGGTTGGTATCGCGGCAACGATTTTGGGGTTGCCCGATCCCGATCCTCTACTGTGATCGGTGCGGAACGGTTCCGGTGCCCGAGGATCAGCTTCCCGTATTGGCGCCCGACGACGTTGAGTTCCGACCGACCGGCGAGTCGCCACTACTGCATAGTGATGCGTTCCGATTGACGACCTGTCCAAACTGTGGAGGTTCAGCGACCCGCGAGACCGACACCATGGATACCTTCGTGGACTCTTCCTGGTACTACTTGCGTTTTTGTGATCCGTTTTCGGAGGACCGCCCTTTTGACAAGAGGGCGGTCGAAGATTGGATGCCGGTCGATCAGTACATCGGTGGGGTAGAGCACGCCATCTTGCATCTGCTCTATGCACGGTTCTTCACCAGGGCTCTTTCAGACCTTGGTATCATCCCCTCGACGCTACGCGAGCCCTTCAAACGGCTCTTCACGCAAGGGATGATTCGTTTGGGCGGGTCCAAGATGTCAAAGTCAAAGGGCAATCTGGTGACGCCACAGCGGTATTTCGATACCGTTGGTGCTGACGCCCTACGGCTCTTTCATCTCTTTGTAGGGCCGCCTGCTGATGACTTCGATTGGACCGATCAGACTGACGAGATGATCGAGGGCTGTCACCGTTTCTTGCAGCGAGTGTGGGCACTTGCGGATCGGATTCCCGTCACCAATGGTGATCCTGATCGAGGCGCTCCCATTTACCTCACCATCTCGCAGCTCATTGCGCGTGCGACTGATGGCATCGAACGCTGGGCGTACAATACCTCGGTGGCCGCGCTCATGGAGTTGACCAACGGGTTGTCCAAAGCCGAAGGTGATGGCGCTGACGCAGCTACCCTTGACTATGGCTACCGGACACTCCTTGAGCTACTCGCCCCGATGGCACCCCATATCGCCAGCGAGCTCTATGAGCGGCGCTATGGGGCCGACGTGCATGTGCAGAGCTGGCCCAAGGCCGACCACGCGATTTTGGAGGCCGCGACGGTCACGCTGGTCATCCAAGTCAACGGGAAGACTCGAGGGACACTCCCCATCGATCCGAGTGCCACGGAGGAGACGATCCTCCCCTTGGCTGAGGAGGCTATCGCAACCCATCTCGACGGTGTCGCGATCAAGAGAGTGATCGCCAAGCTGCCCAGAGTCATTAACTTCGTCGTCGGTTAGGCGCCCTGTGGGCTGAAGGGTACCGTAGCTGGACGGAGCGGCGAGCGGTTCGGTACCAAGGTTCTCTGGCCTCCGGTGAATTCGTGTCGCCAGCAAGCTGGCGAACAATTCTACCGACCATGGGAGAAGACTGAGGCAGAAGAAATATTGTGACATGGTATTGTCAGTAAGAATTGTCTCTGGTAAGGTGGTGGCGGCGAAAGGTGGGGATTCGATGAGCCGCAGTAGTCCAAGTGAGCAGTTGGTGCCTATTACAGCAGTCGAGGCGATGTTTGGCGCGCGAGGCCGGGGGATGCGTGAGGAGACGCTCCGCTACATGGCCGTCCCCAACCTGGGAGTGCCACTACCGCTTCCCCATGACGCTCTTGAGGTGCTCTCGCGCTATCAGCGCTTAGAGGATGAAGAGGAACACATCGTGGTGACCTGCCTTTCTGCTCAGGGGGTGCAAGAACTTGCGGAGATGTATCGATCTGTACTTCAGCGAGAAGGAATGGGAGAGATCACTGGTTCGAAACTACCGCACTTTCGACAAATGCCTTTGGAGGAAGGAACGATCCAGCTCCGATTCGCCTCCTTGGAGCTGGGCCGAGGATGGGATGTGACTCTCTACCCCGAGGGCGAGATGACCAGATCGTTGGTGCGGACAATGAGCCGGCGCATGGTCGAGATGGAACTCGGGGACGGCCGTCGTCATCCCGAGATGCTAGAGCTCCCGCAATTGGATGCACTGATGCGCTCGCCACAGGTGACGATGGCTCGCGGTGGTGGTAGTAGCGGCAGTGATGGACACGCGCAACAGTCATGGTCAGTGGAGACCAAGGTTGATCTTGCAACAATCGTCTCCCTTGTGGAGACGAGTCTGATCGAGGAGGACGTGAACGTGGATGAGCTGGAGTCGGCACGTCGGGTCGGAGTCGTATTTTGGAGTCGGTCGGGGGGAACGGTGGGAGGCTCTATCACGATCGTGAACGAAGATGTCACCAATCGTTATCAAATAAATGTGGTTGGCCGCACCAGGCGACCACGCTCATCCGCAGACCGCGACGTTAGCTGGATCCCGATGCACTGAACGGCGTATGGCACCGAGAGGTCCGTCTGGCTCGCTAAGGAGAAGCGCACCAAGATGAAAGTGGGCGTCGATGACGAAGTGTCAAGTGGCGAACCACCAGTACCTCGCTGGTGCGCTTTTGGCGGTAGCGAAGTCCTGCGGGAGCTGGGTTTCGTCGATCATCGGCTGAGCTGGGCCGCCCCAAGCAGTTCCTCGATGAGTGCTGGGTAGTCGTCGACACTTGAACTGTCACCTCCTGTGGCACCCATGCGGTAACGCTCAACGACGCCGATGAGGATGCAGGCCAGCTTCCAGCTCCCAAAGTGTTGATAGTAGCTGATACGCGCGGGATCAATCCGTCGAAGCTCCCCATAGAGCGCGTAGAGCTCCGCCCTCGAGGCGAAACCCTCAAGCTTGGTAGCACTGTTGATACCGTTGAGGCGAGTGTCGTCGGAGTCCATCCAGTAGACCCCAAAGATACCGATGTCGGCGAGCGGGTCGCCGATGGAGGCAATTTCCCAATCAAGCACGGCCTGTACGGTCCCATCGGGGTTGACCACGACGTTATCGAGTCGATAGTCGCCATGAACGATACCGATCTGGGTGGTCGCTGGCATCTGTTGGAGGAGCTCGTCGCCTACTCGGGTCACTGTCTCTGTCACACTGTGGGCGAAGGTGGTGACCTTCGTGACTTGTCGGAGCCACCGGTTGAGCTGGCGCGCGAGATACTCCCGGGGATCGCCCCCTCCTGCCGGCCCCAGTGCCGCTGGATCATAGGAGTGCAGCAGTGCAAGGGTGGCTATCAGGTTTGGTCCAATCGCTGCTCGGGTCGCAACCGTGAGGTGTTGTGCGCTCTCCTCGTTGCGAAGGATCAACCCTTGGGCCTCGCTCATCAGGTAGAAGGGTGCGCCAAGCAAGGAAGAGTCGTCACAGAAGGCGATAGGTGTCGGGACTGGAAAGCCGAGTGGAGCCAGAGCCGAGAGGAAACGGAACTCCCTCGCCATATCGTGGGCGGTGGGCAGTACCATCCCTTGTGGGGGACGCCGCACAATAATTGCATGCCCATTGGCATCTTGCACGCGGTAGGTGAGATTGGAGCGTCCCCCCGGGCACAGTTGGGCCTCAAGGTGGCCTGTGAGGTTTGTGGTCTGTCGGATCCACTCCTGTGCATCGCCCGGGAGGGGACTGTCATATGCGGCCATGGTCTCATGGTACCCGATTCTGCTCCTTCCGGGAGGTCATGACCTTGAGAGCCGTTGCATTCCGAATAGAATCCATGGCTATGGACGTAACTGATGCTACCTTTGAGCAGGATGTGATTGAGGCCTCCAAGGATCGACCGGTAGTGGTCGATCTCTGGGCACCCTGGTGTGGACCGTGTAGAACCCTGAGCCCGATCATCGAGAAGGTGGTGGCTGAGACCGATGGCAAGGTTGAGCTCGTCAAGATCAACGTCGACGATAACCCTGCCTCTGCCCAAGCATTCAAGGTGCAAGGGATCCCCGCCGTCTTTGCGATCAAGGATGGCAAGATTGTCGATAGCTTTGTGGGTGCCTACCCAGAGTCTGCTGTTCGCGAGTTTGTTGCCAAGCTTGCACCGGCCAAGACGGTGGTCGATGTTTTGATCGAGGAGGGGAACGAGCCAGCGCTGAAGCAAGCACTTGAGCTTGAACCAGCCAATGAGGTCGCCGGGTTTTTACTCGCCAAGCTCTTGGCTGATCGAGGGGAGCTCGATGAGGCGGAGGTCATTCTCGCTCGCTTCCCAGAGACCCCGGAGATCGCAAAGCTCAAGGCCAAGATCAGACTGGCCAAGGAGGGCGACGCTGGGCTGAGCGAGGACGAGATCACCCAACAGCTCGATGAGCTCCTCGAGGCGGTTAAGGACGATGAGGATGCGCGTCAACGCTTCTTGGATCTGCTCAATTTGCTACCCGATGGTGATGCCAGGATCGGCCAGTACCGGCGGCGTTTTACCTCTCGACTCTTCTAAGAGGTCCCTGTTGGACCGCTTGCGCCTCAAGGATCGTTCTCTTGATCTAGCTCGACCGATCGTCATGGGTATCTTGAATCGAACGACCGACTCCTTCTATGACAAGGGTAGCTACTTTGACTTTGATCTTTTTCTCGACAAGGCTGATAGCCTTGTCGCTGCGGGCGCCGATATTCTCGACATCGGTGGCGTGAAGGCAGGCCCTGGTGAGGAGATCACCCTTGAGGCAGAGCTTGAGCGGGTGGTGCCAGCGGTCGAGGCCATAGCTCGCAGGCTTGACATTGCGATCTCGGTGGATACCTGGAGATCGGAGGTGCTCGATGCAGTGTTGACGGCGGGTGCCCATTTGGGCAATGACATCTCCGGATTCGGCGATCGAGAGTATACGAGGGTCGCCGCACGCCATGGAGCGGGAGTCGTGGCTACCCATATTCGTCTCAAACCTCGAGTACCCGATCCGAACCCGATCTATGACGATCTCGTCACGGATGTGCGTGATTTCCTGAATCGGCGGGTCGAACAGGCACTCGCTGACGGTGTCGATCCGGCCGCTATCGTCATTGACGCGGGGTTCGATCTCGGCAAGACGACTACGCAGTCGCTCGCTCTCCTCGGTCAAACCTACAACCTTGTAGAGACAGGCTACCCCGTTTTAATCTCCGCCTCCAATAAGGGCTTCCTTGGAGAGGCGCTTGGCCTCGATATCGGTCAACGACGCCTGGCATCGATCGCAGCGGCAAGTTTTGCCATGATCCAGGGGGCATCGATCTTTCGAGTACATGATGTCCTTGGCACCGTTAAGGCCCTCGATGCGATCGCCGCGCTCCGTGGGGATCGGGCCCTCGCGACCGCGCTTGAGCCCTAGATGGCGGCGCGCACGATAGCTCTGGTGGTCGCGGCCGACCCGATCGTTCTCGAGGAGCGTATCGTCCAGGAGATGAACTCTTTTGATCCCGCCAGTGAGGAACTGCGGGTCTTTGATTTGCGCGAAGATGAGATCGCTGATCTTGTCGGTATGCTCTCGCAGGTGCCGATGTTCGTCAACCGGTTTCGGATCCTCGTTCGCTCCTTCGAGGTCGTCAAGGCTGAGGACGCGCCCTTCCTTGCGGAAGGCTTTGCCTCGATGGCCAAGGAGCACATCGTCACGCTCTATAGCACCGACAAGCGCTTGCCGAAGGCTCTGAGCAGCCTGCAGGATCCAGTGATCGAGAAGGTGGAGCTCTCCGTCACGAAGGAGGCCGAACGACGCAGCTTCATCGGTTCCGTTTTCCAGGCTGCTGGCGTTCGTTTAACGAACCAGGCACTTGCGCTCGTCACCGAACACGCGGGTGTTGACCTTTCCCAGGTCAATCCGCTGGCCCAGGTGCTGGCAGGGCTTCAGCGTGGCAACGTGAGCTTTGATGTTGAGGACGTTCGCCCCTATCTCGGTCAGGCACGAGAGGTCCCACTCTGGAACTTGACGGACGCGATCGAACGTGGTGATGTCGCCAAGGCGATGGGTACGCTGGAGCGGCTCCTCGCCGCAGAGAAAGCCCCACAGCTTCTCATCACGGTGCTACAGCGTCGCTATCTCGACATCGCGGTGTTGGTGTCGCCGGGGGTCCGCAGTATTGAGCAGGCCAAGGCGGCCCTTGACTCGGTAGGTGCACGCAAGCCGCCCGACTTTGCCCTGCGCAACATGCTGGCCGCTGCACGACGTCTCAACTACCGATCAGTCGGATTGATCGTTGGTTGGCTCGCCGATGCGGCACGGGATCTGCGCGGTGCATCCATGCTCGATCCCGATACCGTTCTTGAACTGCTCGTTGCACGCATCGCCCGTCTCTTTGTCGGGGCGTGAGTGACACCTCTGCGATGGTTTGGCGTTTGGGTGATCACCCAACGCTCCTTGAGGAGGAGGGTGCGGACGACTGTCAGTGGCGTTGGGTTCCTGTCTCGGGTTCGCGTGGCGGTACCTCTTCACTGAGGCGTGCGAGCAGCTGCGAGAATAAGGCGCGTTCGTCGATGGTGAGCGGTGCGAAGAAGGCGGCATCGGCCTCCTCGACCGCACGATTGGCACGGTTCGCTACTGCGACTCCCTCCGGTGTGGCGACCAGCGCTCTGGCCCTTGCATCACTTGGATGATGCTCGCGGCGCAACATCCCCTTATCCTCTAACGCGCGAAGGACCTGAGAGGTCATCATCGGATCGACGTGAGCAAATCGGGCAAGTTCGTTTTGAGTAACGGGCTCAGTTCCCTCCAGCCATACGAGGGATGCGAGGAGGACGAATTGGACATGGGTCAGACCAAAGGGCACAAGAGCGCGTCGCTGGTGGGCTTGCCAACGGTTGCTGACTCGCCAGAGTCCAAGGCCTGGACTCTCTTGATCAGTTGAGAAGTTGCTCGCTAGCCTTCGCTTTTGCAGGGTGTTATCGCCCATGATTCGTTCCCGTCAACTGAGCACCATCCGTTGCCAGAGGAGCTCGCGGTCGTGCGGTGTGAGTGGGATGAGACCACGGCGGAGCTGGTAGCCCCAATGGGCATCCGCGGTTAGATCGAGTAGCGAGCTGACCTCTCGGAGGGGGAGTGGACGTATGGACTCGTACCGTATGCGGCGACGATAGGGTTTGAAGTCGCCCTCATCGGCTTGCCAGATCTCGCTGTCACTGACCGTACCGAGAGCGGTGAAGTGCTGCAGCTTTACCTGATCGCCCAGACGCTCGGTTGGCGAATAGTACACCAGAATGTCACCTTCAGCCATCCTCGCGAGCCCCGCACGCTTGCCATGTCCGATCTGAGCGATGCCAGCGCCTACGCCCCGGCGCACATGCTCGGCGGAGACGACTCCGAGCCAGGCGTTCATGGCGCCTCGACGAGCGCTACGAGCCGGTCAAGGCTTGCCCCTACCGACCTCTTGAATCCTCGACCCAAGATCCTTGCCCACACAAAGGCGAATGGTCCCTCGATGTTGACAGCGACGTCGAGTCGAGAGCCACCACCGTCCGCATTGGGTTGAACCCAGTGGGCGAAGACAAGCGTTGCACCAAAGAGCTTCGTCGTGTCAGCATATTCACGATCAGGAACACAGGCGCTGATGAAGAACTTGATCTTGGGTGCCCCTTTTGACTTCATCACCCCACGGGTCCCCGTCGCCACTGGACCCATGAGACGCACCCACTCGGTATCGGTGTCCCATTCTGACCAGGTTGCATGGTCTGCCCAACGGGCGAAGATGGCTGAGGGTTGTGCCTTCGAGTTGGCGCTTGCGCGAGTGATCTCAATCATGCAGATAGTATATATGCTTACTAAATTAGTGGTGTGGCATTCAGGTTCTTGCCTGGATGCATTCGTCGTGGCGAGTTGGGTCAGTCCGATCGTTTCGCTGCCTCATAGCGCGCCAAGGTGATTTGGCGCTCGATGCGATGGTCAACGATTGGGGTGACGTAGCCGATACTTGTCGGATCGAGATGCTCGAACGGAGCGTGGATCGCGTCTGCACTGAGTCCAGCCAGCTCTGGCACCCATCGTCTGATGTAGTTACCATCGGGGTCAAACTTTTTCGATTGCAGTATCGGATTGAAGACACGAAAATACGGGGCAGCATCAGTCCCCGTGCCGGCGACCCATTGCCAGTTCATCCGGTTAGAGGCGAGATCGCCGTCGAGGAGTTGTTCCTCAAAGTACTGGGCACCGATACGCCAGTCAAAGTGCAGGTCCTTGATCAAGAAGGATGCGGTGACCATGCGGACACGGTTATGCATCAGATGGGTTGCGCGTAGCTCCCGCATTCCCGCATCGACCAGTGGATAGCCGGTTCGCCCCTGTTTCCAGGCCGCCAGGAGCTCAGGTTCGTCGCCATCCTGTCTCCATTGCATCGATCGGAAACGAGGGTCGAGTTCTGTCGTCGTGGCGGTTGGGTGGTGGTGGAGCACATCGGCGTAGAACTCCCTCCAGGCGAGTTCGGCGAGGAACTTCTCATCATCTGGCCCCAGGGAGGCGATAACAGTACGTGGATGCAGGGTGCCAAAGTGGAGGTGCGTGCTTAAGGCCGAGGTGGCCGCCCGATCGGGAAAGTCTCGATCAGATCGATAGCGGGCGCGTCGTTCACGGAGAAAACGCTCGAGATCTGCATGAGCGACACGTTCACCCCCAGCCTCGTCGGGTGTGCCGAGTGTAAAGTCGCGAGCGAGCCGCTCGGGGGCGAGGATAGAGGGAGTTTCGATGGGTTCGGTTTCAAGCGCCAACGGACGCCAGGCTCGATAGAAGGGGGTATAGACACGATAACCCTGCACCGTTGACGTGTTGGCGGCTGATGGGCCCTGCACTCGTAGGGTGCCAGGGGGCACGGCGTAGGCGGTATCGAGAGCCTCCAAGGTGATGCCTTGGTTGCGAAAGGCCTTTGCGGCACGGTTGAGCCGGCGTCGCATGCCAGGACCGACTGAACCATGGGTGTAGACGGTGTCGATGCCGTGCGTTGCAAGGAGCCCCGGCAGTGTCGTTACGGGGTCAACGGAGAGCAGACTTAGTCCTGCGCTGAGGCGTTCGTCGAGGTCTGCCAGTGCCGACATGAGGTACGCACGCTTATGGGGTGTCAGCGCGTCAGCAAGCGACGGGTCCAGGTTGAAGAACGCGACCCAGGGCTTGGTCTGCTCCGACATCAACGCAAAACCAGCGTGATCAGAGAGTCGGAGATCGCCACGCAGCCAAAGAGCACAGGTCATATGTGAGTGCTAACGCGAGGACTCGGTGAATCGTTCCCCGGAGCGTCAGTGCTGGGCCGCTACGGTCTCAAGGAGCCGAGCGGTTCTGTTGAGGATGAGGCGGACCAGTGGAGCAGGATCGATCGATCTATTGGTACGGATCATGGCGTGCCCTTTGAGTTCCACTCGCTGGGGGTCGATCGCGATGGGCTCGAGGTTGAGCTCAAGGCGTATGGTCTCTTCACCAGAGCTGATCAGCTCAAGGATAAGCCGCCTTCCTCCTTCGAGGAGATAGGCCATTGCGAGGTTCGTAGTGCCGATGGTTTCAATACTGTGGAGCGGGTCGCGTAGTTCCTCGAGGAGTTGCTGGTCGCGAAGGTGTCCAAGCGACTCTTCGACCCTAGGAAGTGGTAGTTCGACAAAGCTAGAGTCCTCCGCTTCGATGCTATGGAAGAAACGGTGACCATCGACGGGTTCCTCGTGCTTGCCTTCAAGACGGATATCCTCCTCAACAATGGCGGCGAGGGTGATCGTGGTGAGCTGTTCGCGTACGGCGGCGACGGTCGACTGCCAGCTGGTGTGCAGTGGACAGACGGTGTCCCATCGACAGGGTCCATTGCCAAGCGCGCAGTGATCGGCGCGAAGCGGACCTTCACCAGCCTCGACGAGCTCGAGGAGGGTGATCGATTCGGGATCCCGTTTTAGCCGATAACCGCCGTCGCGTCCAGGTTTGGACGTTGCGACGTCGGTGCGCACCAAGTCGGCGAGGATCTGAGAGGCAAAGCTGGCGGGTATCCCCATCTCTGCCACGATCTCTTTGACCTTTGTCGCCTCGGTGCGCTCCGCAGTCCTTGCGAGATAGAGCGCTGCTCGTACGCAATAGTCGCTGCGGCGTGACATCGATAAGTTCATAGCTAAAGGTTACCCTCGGACTTGACAAAGCAAAATCACTGAACTACACTAACCATTAGTCCATAGCTAATGAATAGTTCGGACGAGGATATATAGGTGTGCTGAGGAGGGAAACGGTGACGAAGGTCGAACCGACAAAAGTCAAGTTAGTAACGGATGATGTGATCTCGAAGCGTCTTCACATACCGGTGGTGGCCAGTGAAGATCGCTTTAAGGGGACAGATCTCCCTAAGAAAGCCAATGTGGCGAGTCACCCGGTGATCGCTCGGATCCTCTCCAAGCGGGCCACACAGTTTTTGATGATTATCCCGAACCAGATCATCTTCTGGCTGGTGATCTTCCTCGGGTTCCTTGGTGTTGCCGATCCAGGGATTAACTTCGCAACGGCTATCACCTGGTATCTCTGGTTCTGTCTCGTCTTTGTGATGATGGCGGTGATCGGTCGTGCCTGGTGTTCGATGTGTCCCTTTGGTGGTTTTGCCGAGTGGATCCAACGGCGTACGCTTTTCAAGCGTCTACAGAAGCCGCTCGGCCTTGGCCGCAAGCTTCCTGAGAGCTGGGCGCAGTGGGGTTTTACCCTCTCAGTGGGAACCTTTGTCTTCCTCACCTTTCTAGAGGAGTACTTCAACATTGCTGGACCAGGGACACCGCGCGACACCTCGTGGATGGTGCTCGGTATCGTGGTGTCAGCGGTGACCTTCTATCTGGTCTTCGAACGCCGGACCTTCTGCCGCTACTTCTGCCCACTTTCGGCCTTGATCGGGTCGGTTGGTTCGATGGGGTCGGTGGCTGGTTTTCGAACCAATGATCGGGCGGTCTGCCTCGCCTGCACCACGAAGGACTGCATGCGTGGTGGGACCTCCGGTTATGGATGTCCTTGGTATACCTGGCCGGGCTCGGCGGAGTCAAATGCGGCCTGTGGTCTCTGCACGGAGTGCTACAAGGCCTGCCCCTCGAACAACGTTGGTTTCTATCTACAGAGTCCACTCACCTCGGTTATCGCACCCAAGCGTCGCCGTGCAGATATCGCATGGGCTGTAGCGTTGCTGTGGGGTTTGGTCCTGTATCAGCAGATCAACGCCACCAACGTCTATGCCAATCTTGACAACTATCTCAACCGGATGACGGGGTGGAATCACTATCCAAATCCGATCGACTACTTGGTGATCATCGTCCTAAGTGCGTTGCTCACGGCGGCACTCTTCAAGGGCTACCAGATGCTCTTCCTTGATCCTGCTCGAGGGGTTCATGCAGAAGGCAACTTCATGGAGAAGGTGAATCCATTCCGCCAGGTCTTCCTTCCGCTGTCGTACGCGCTGATCCCGATCGTTGGCATGGATTATTTCGCCCGACAACTACCGAAGTTCTTTAAGCACGTTCCACGACTGATACCAGCCATTGTGCAGATCTTCGGCGTGAATACCTCGAAGTGGTCGCTGGTGAACTATCACCTGATCTCCAACCCGACGATCGTCGATGTGCAGTTGGTGGTGATGGCGATTGGCATCATCGGAAGTATCTACGCGGTGCTCAAGATCTTCCGTCGCGATCTCGCTCCACTGACCCAACATGTGGTAGGGGCTAAGGTTGCAGCGGTCACGCTCATGGTGGCCCTCGGAGGGGTTGCCGGTTGGTTGTACATCATTATGCATGCGGCGTCTTAGGGGTGATTGACATGACAACAATAAGTGAATTTCCAAAAGTTACGGTTTTGAAGGATCGGTGTTCCGGATGTCAGGAGTGCCTCGTGCGATGCCCAGTCGAGGCGATCAGCCTTGACGAGTTCACCTACACGGTCGATGTCGATGAGTCGGTATGTGTTGGCTGTCGCCAATGCGAGCGGACCTGCCCCTTCTCTGCGATTCATGTCGAGGGAGCGGTTCGGGTGGACGCACGAGTTCCGGCACACCTGTTTGAGCCAGAAGATGTTCGAGCGGATTTGCATGAAGTTCGCGTGGGTTTCTTAAATGATGATGAGCTAATCGCAGAGGCGAACCGTTGCTTGAACTGCCCGGATGCGACTTGTGTCCGCGGCTGTCCAACCCATAATGACATTCCTGCGTTTATTGCAGCAGCCCGCAATCTCGACTTCGATGGTGCCCGGGCGGTGCTCGCGGCGACATCGTCGATGCCGGAGATCTGTTCGCGGGTCTGCGACACTGGAACCCAGTGCGAGGGCGCTTGTTCATTCGCACTCGCGGGTGACATGCCGGTTGCGATTCATGAGATCGAACGCTATCTAGCGGATCGGAGTGCGCCAGTATCGACGAAGGCGGAGCCGGTGGGGCTCTCGGTCGCAGTTGTTGGAGGAGGACCTGCAGGAATAGGTGTCGCCGATGTCGTCGCAAGAGGCGGGGGTCAAGTCACCATCTTTGAGGCTGGTGCCGAGATCGGTGGTCTGTTACGCTCTGGAATTCCCGAGTTCACACTGCCTAATGCGGTGGTGTCACGCGTAGCTTCCCAACTCGAAGACCTTGGCGTCGAGGTCGTCCCCAACACACGGGTATCGTTAGAGGTTCTTGAGGATCTGACGCGCTCATTCGATGCGGTGATCATCGCACAAGGTGCGAACGCTCCGTTGCCCATTACCGCAGCAGGTAAAGAGAACGTGCACGTGACCGAGGCCAACGATTTTCTTGATCGTGCCTACCATACCATCGTGGATCACTCAGATGATCATGTGGGATTGACGGGTCCAAAGAATGTCCTCGTCGTAGGTGCTGGTAATACCGCCATGGATGTCGCTCGCATGACCCGTCGACTTGGTGGCTCGGCTACCTGCGTTGACTGGATGGATCGTCGGTTCTCGCTCGTCCGTCCGGATGAACTTGGAGAGGCGGAGCACGAGGGTGTTGAAGTCCTGTTCTCGGTGACGGTAGCCAGTCTTCGACCGCTGGCGAATGGTCGTATCGCGGCGACGTTGGTGGCCACGGTACAGGAAGACCGGCAACAGCGGCCCAAGGTGACGGATAAGGTCTTCCGGGTCATGGAGGTAGATGAGGTGGTCGCAGCCCTCGGTTATCGCATTGAACCTGATCTATTAGCCACGTTTCCGTCGCTGCCAGTACGCAAAGAGGTTCCAATCATCAAGGATCGCCATTGGGTGGCTAGTGGCATCTTCAACGGTCTCGCCAATGATGTCTCTCGACGGATGGCCGTCGGCGATCTATCCGTTGGGCGAGAACATGCTCGGGCTCGGGCACAGATCGCCTTGAAGGATCACATCTACGTCGTAGGGGATTCGTTGATCGGACCCTCAACGGTAGTTGAGGCGATGGCCCAAGGACGTAAGTTGGGTAGGAGTCTGTTGGATCGCTCCTCGAGGCTTGCCCCGTCGGTGGTAGGGCGTCTGCGTCCACCGAGAGTGCTCATCAGCATTGACTCGCCTGGAGGCACGACGCGAGCGTTGGCTTTACGGCTTGCTGATCTGTTGAGTTCGGTGACGAATGAGATTGTCGCTGTGCCAGTTGATCAGGTTACCTCGGACATGGTTGCAGATTTCGATCTTATGGTGCTGGCTACTTGGGTGGATGGTCTGGTCGTTGGCGGCCAGCATGCGAGCCCGGCGACGGAGAGACTAGTTGGTCAGCTGCCCGCTGGTGCGGCAACCCAGGTGGCGGTTCTCATGACCTATGGATTTGATCCCGGGCATTCGCTGGATCGTCTCGAAGCCTTGGTTGTGCAGAGGGGGTTGAGGGTGGTTGCGCGATGTGCCATGAAGAGCCACGGCGATGGTCTCTTCGGGTTTGCCCACGACCTGAGTGTGGCAGCTTGGCCGGATGTTGACGCGGCTGCGTTGACTAAGGCGGTTCTGGTGGCTGGCGAAATTCTTCCTTCGGAGGTTGGTGCCACGATCGGTATCCGACCGGAGTTGGCTGCTGCGGTGGCTCGCAGTGTCAATGAGTTGCGTGCGCTTCGTGGAACTGACGAGCTAATGACCAAGGTGATGACCAGCGTGAATGAACTGCAGGTGGTCATCGATGGGTGGAGACGTCAGGACAAGTCAGTTGCTCAACACCACAGTGCACGAGCGAGCGTGTTGACCCAATGAAAGACCTCATCCCCTCGGCACACAACCCTAGGGTGGTTTCGGCCATCCTAGGGGAGGGGCACCAACCCTATGCTCCCGCCTGGGAGCACCAAGACCTCATCCCCTCGGCACACAACCCTAGGGTGGTTTCGGCCATCCTAGGGGAGGGGCACCAACCCCATGCTCCCATCTGGGAGCACCAAGACCTCATCCCCTCGGCACACAACCCTAGGGTGGTTTCGGCCATCCTAGGGGAGGGGCACCAACCCCTATGCTCCCACCTGGGAGCACCAAGACCTCATCCCCTCGGCACACAACCCTAGGGTGGTTTCGGCCATCCTAGGGGAGGGGCACCAACCCTATGCTCCCACCTGGGAGCACCAAGACCTCATCCCCACGGCACACAACCCTAGGGTAGAATTAGAATAACTCTAGCTCTCGTATGTGTTGTTTGTCAAGTGTGGTTGGGCGGAGTTTATCGTCGCGAACGATTTTGCCGTGATGAGTGGTGCGTCTGGTTAGAGGAATGTGTTGTTCTGTGGTGTTCGGCTCGTTAGTTGTGGTCCTCGATTCGGCGGTGATATCCCTCTACGGCGGTGGTCGATGCCCTTTGGCGCAGTTCGCTGTGTTGTGAGGTGAGTTCCCTCCCTCGAGCACGAGTATCATCACGCACCCCGCGCTAGGGATGGCAAATGCGCGTACTGAGTTGGTGGTGAGTGTCCCGAACCCCGATTGCTTGCCAGGTCAGAGTTGATAAGGCCATCGCGCCCACAGTCACTGTATCTCCAGGAACCCTTGTTCGCCAGCTCAGCCCGCTGCTGTCGGTGCTAGAAGTCTCCTGAGCTGAGAATCGTGATCGTTAGGATTCCCTGTCGGTTGGCTGTTGGGGGATTCACCAATACCATGGTCGGTGATGAAACCGAAAGCACTCTCGGGTTGTCTCCAACAGGATAGCAGCTGTGGCGCTGAGGAATTTGCGGTCCCTGCCAGAGCACCGGTCTATGGGACCTGCATCGGGTTTTCGTGACGAAGACACCACCACAGTCGTGACGAGGCTGACGCTACGTCATCGGTGGCGATCGCGATTATCGCCACCTAACCGATGAAGGAGTACAGCAGGATTCGCGAGTTACTTTTTCCGGCGCTGCTGCGAGTTAAGAAGCGATGAAGGTCTATGTAACGATGAGCTGACTCTGACTGGGGACCAATCGTGCGTCGAAACAGTACCGGCCAGACCGGGATCCTTCCAATGGTAAGCACCAACGATCTTGCTGGCGGTGCATACGCTTTGGGCGGACTTCGCGATTCTTGGACCCGGTAGCAAGGGGAAGAACGCGACGGCCGCAGACGTACTCGCGCACCGCATGATGTTTCCATGAAAGCCAGAACAGCGAGACGGTTCGAGATGGAGATCCTGTAGAAAGAAAGCGTGCGGGCCCGCTCCGATGGGAACACACGAAGGCGAATTCGGGGCTGAGTAGTACAGGGCCAGCAAGCGTCACTGGTCAGTGCTGGCACGATGATTGTGGGATAGGGTGGAAGACGAATCTGGGGGAAGTGATCACCCATGGCTTGGCCGTCGTGCGGGACAAATTGAACCCCTTGTCAAGATCGCTGAGGAAGTGATTTGCTGCTTCCAGCTCTCAGCAAAATGGTAATGCTGCGACTGGCCCGTGCATTCCTCGCGTCGGATGGATCTGGAGGTATACGAACTCTGTGTAAGTCAGCTAGTCATTATGTCCTTGATGCGATAGTGGTACTACGGTGATGGCTATGTAACGGTAATCATTATTACTCGACCAGCTTGTGCAGTAATCATCGATCAGGCTCAGCTCGTTCTACACTGTTGACGTACTATCGTTGATGTTATCAGTTTGGCAATACTTGTAGGAATCTGGACCTTTGTCGGAGTTCTACTGCCGATTAATGAGGCGATCAGCATGCAGCTTCGCAAGCGAAATGCTACACTGCTGGTATTGGCTGCTGCATGATGTGGGAACGTCGATCGGAGCGAAATATGGGTCTCTCTGAGTTTGGTTGCACACCGTTCGCAGCGAGTACGCGATGTCGTAGGGTGCTGACGGAGGCCATCGTCTCGATTGTGGGCGTTAGGATCTGGCCGTATTTGTAGGCTACCGCGCAATGGGCAGCGTCTACAGGTTCCATTGTCGTTTGCGTTCGTCTTTCAACTCCGCTAACGTGCGCCAGTTTGTGGTCCGTACTACTCGAGTCGATCGGTGTTGCAGGGTGTATTCGCCCGATGCACCCTGCGCATCGAGACCGCTTTGATTGGGCCGGTCGCTGGCGGTAAGAGAGACAGCAAGTACTCGTGCATGCTGTCGTTTCCGGATTATGGCTGTCTTGTGACGTTGACTAGGACCATGGTCCAGCGACCCAGACGCAAATCGACCGAAGCTCCGCTCTGTCACTTAGTCCACTACCAGCGTAACCATGGAGTGCGAAGTCAGCGGATAGCGGATCCCCTGAGCAAATTGCCGGCTATGAATTGGATCCGGCGTCCGCCTTTGCCTTCACCCTTTTCACTTCAAGGGCGATGAGAGTCGTTACACCCAGGCTCGCGACACCGACACCGATCGGCAGAAGGGGTGAGCTGCCCGGGGCTTGTGGAGGTCCGGTGACCAAGCGTGTTGGTGAGGGAGTACTCGATGATGACGGCGGGGTTGTTGAACTCGGTGAGGTCACAGTCGTGCTAGCGATGGTCTCGGCCTGTGGTACGGTGCAGGAACTCTTAATGGTGTTTTCGACAGTGAACTGCACCCCGGTTGTTGGAACAGAGAAGGCCAAGGTTCCGGGTGTGGTGGCGGTGGTAGTGGCAGTCGATGGTGATGCAGGTAACGAGATGGAAACCGGTGCGGGGGTTGCTGGTATCGCGAGATCACCGGAGAACGTCTCATCAATAGTGGAGGGCGATCCATTCGTTGTCGTGACTGGGATCACAAAGGAAAGAGGAAGTGTTTTGAGTTTGAACTGCACTCCAAGCTCTACCAAATTCTTTGGAACGGTTACATCGAGGGTGAGTCCATTCAGTGAGATGGTGGAGCCTTTGCTCGCTATACTGGGAGTAGCTGTACCCACGAGTGTCGCCGTGAATGGAACGGTACCGGCCACAGGAATGTCGGGACAGGTCAGTGTGAAACTTGGAGTATTAGCATATGCCTGTGCTCCAAAGCCAAGGATTGCCGTCGCCGCCGTAGCGCCAGCTGTCAATGCCGCAACACCTGTTAGTCCTAGAATCGTTTTTGTCAGTTTCATGATTGTACTCCTATCCCATAACCCTTACTACCGCGTCTACTCTCACGATATGTTCATTTTAGTTTGTCTTCAAAATAGTTGCCAGGGCCAAAGGTCCTTTACTTTGCGCACATTACTTTGCTATGCATTGGGCTAGCAATGCGACCTGGGCGAGCGTTTGCCTGCTGTCCGGTCTGGAGGTAGAACACGGTGCTCTCATCCTCCACCGATGCCGTTATCTGACGAGGTGAGCGCTGAGGCTTACGCGGGGATCCTCCTCATGCTGGCTCTTCGCTATAGAGCCGATCAGTGTTCCTATGGAGATCTGGGTGGGTGGTAGATCGGCAGTACATCGCCTCCTCTTCACTGGGTCTGTGCCAGGCAGGGGCCCTGCCGATGCTGCTCGCGAGTGAGGACCCGTCAAACGATGGTGAGTCGCCCAAAGCTATGGTGAAGTCGCTGATAACGGTGGCCTGGTGAGCGAGAGGGCTTCACCACGACTGTGGTTGGCTTCCGAGAGATGGTGCTAGCCAAATGCGTGGGTGATGCAGTGTTGGTGCGTTACTTGTGGGGCGTAGCACAGGAGGCGTTCGAATGAGCGGTGGTGGGCTACTTGTCGTGGGTCAATCGTTTGCGGACGGCGATGGTAGGTGGTACAGACAGCTGCGCCTTTTGATCACGAACACCGCCACGGCGATGGCAAGTGGTATCCCGAGCCACAGGTTTCCTATCGTCAAGGCGAGGAGAATAGAGACGAGTACCAAGGCGGTCACTCCGATACGGTTTGCGAGTGTCGAACGACCCTGGCAGTTCGCCTGACTACGTTGGAATTTAGCAAAGACCACATCATCAGTCTAGCGCCTTTGCGTTTTAGTGGTGGGTCACCTTGGGCATCGCGTGTCGGGCCGGATCGGTAGCGACGATCGATGCGCTAGCTCCCGATGCTGAGCGCGGAGACGAACGCCTCCTGTGGGATCTCGACGCGACCGACTGATTTCATACGACGCTTGCCCTCCTTCTGTTTCTCGAGGAGTTTGCGTTTGCGGGTGATATCACCCCCATAGCACTTGGCGATAACGTCTTTGCGATAGGCCTTGACCGTCTCTCGCGCGATGACCTTGGTGCCGATGGCGGCCTGTATCGGAACATCGAATGACTGACGTGGAATGAGTTCACGTAGTTTGGCAACCAGCCGACGCCCGTAGTCGTAGGCTTTGTCACGGTGGATGATGGTAGAAAACGCATCGACTGGTTCACCAGCGATGAGGATGTCGAGTTTGGTCAGGTTGGCCGGCTGATACCCATCGGGCTCATAGTCGAGCGAGGCGTATCCCTTGGTTCTGCTCTTCAAGGTGTCAAAGAAGTCGATCACGATCTCCGCTAATGGCAGGCGATAGTTGATCTCGACCCGCTCGGGAGAGAGGTAGTCCATCTTCACTAGCTCACCCCGCTTTGACTGGGCAAGTTCCATGATGGTACCGATGTACGTGGCCGGTGTGATGATGTTGACCTTCAGCATGGGTTCCGCGATCTCAGTGATGAGGTTCGCGGCTGGCATCGCGGATGGATTGGCGACCTCGAGGAGCTCACCCTTGGTGTCGAGTACGCGATAGCCCACACTTGGCGTTGTGGCGATTAACGAGAGGCCGAACTCTCGCTCCAGACGTTCACGAACGATCTCCATATGGAGGAGTCCAAGAAAGCCGCAGCGAAAACCGAATCCAAGTGCGGCCGAGGTTTCGGGTTCGAAGGTGAAGCTGGCATCGTTGAGCATGAGTTTGTCAAGGGAGTCCCTCAGCTCCTCAAACTCGTCACCGTCGATCGGGTAGAGGCCACAGAAGACCATCGGCTTTGGGTGTTCATAACCTGGTAGTGGGGCATCTGCTGGCCGATGCGCTTGGGTGATCGTCTCACCCGAACGTGCCTCCCCAACGTCTTTGATCCCCGCGATCAGGTAACCGACCTCGCCGGGACCGAGTTCTGCGACTGGTGTCATGACTGGGCGACGTGCCCCGATCTCCTCCACGTCGTGGCTGCGCTGGGCTTGCATGAAGGTGACACGGTCGTGGGAGCGAATCACTCCGTTCATGACTCTGAGGGAGCTAACGACCCCTCGATATTGATCGTAGAGCGAGTCAAAGATGAGCGCCTGGAGTGGGGCGTCACGATCCCCGGTTGGTGGTGGTACCCGTTCGATGACGGCGTCAAGGAGCTCGGCTACACCTTGACCGGTCTTGGCTGAGATGCGCAGAATACTGGTGCGATCGATACCAAGCACGTTCTCGATCTCACTGGCATACAGGTCGGGTTCGGCGGCTGGGAGATCAATCTTGTTGAGTACGGCGACGATCTCGAGGTCGTGTTCGAGGGCGAGATAACAGTTTGCTAGGGTTTGGGCCTCGATGCCTTGAGAGGCGTCTACCAGCAAGACGACACCCTCGCAGGCGGCAAGGGATCGACTTACCTCATAGCCGAAATCGACGTGCCCAGGTGTGTCGATCAGATTGATCCGGTGACCTCCCCACTCAACGCTAGCATTCTGTGCTTTGATGGTGATGCCGCGCTCACGCTCGATATCCATCGAGTCGAGGTACTGTTCGCGCATCAGCCGAGGGTCCACGGCTTTAGTGAGCTCCAGAATCCTATCGGAGAGGGTCGATTTGCCATGATCGATGTGGGCGATGATTGAGATGTTACGGATGTGAGATTGGTCCAGCATGCGGAGGTAAGCTTAGGCCCACGGCGCGTCCAGTCATGACCTGATGCTATGCTGGGAGATCGGATTTTTAAGCGGCGAACGCAACTGGGAGAGTCAACCTTGGCAAATATTAAGAGTCAGATCAAGCGTATTGGTCAGAATGAGCGTCGGCGTGAGCGAAACAAGGCAGTGCGCTCAGAGCTCAAGACCCGCGTCAAGAATGCCGTTACCACCCAGGATGATGCATCCGTGCGTCTTGCACTGAAGCGGCTCGACAAGGCGGCATCCCAGGGTGTGATTCATAAGAATCAGGCGGCTCGCCGTAAATCGCGTCTCATGGCCCAGCTGTCCCACGCTAAGGATTAGGAGCTACCGCTTCTCTGTCGAGGGCTGAGGTCGCTCCACGGTTGTATCGCCGTGGCGTGGTACGAGACAGGTCTTTCGTGGATCAAGCTCGTCTTTGGGCTGAATCCGTCGGCGTCGGAATGGTCTGGTGGCTGTCTGTGGTTTGGTACTTTGCTTGGCCTAGTCCCTAATCTGGAGTATTGCCATGTTGTGGCTGGGGCTTCTGGGAATGTCGAGTCGGTTCAACTCTCGACTACCGAGTCGAATGAGCCATCTGGTCGTGGCGTCGCCTATTCAAGGTCCCATTGGTCCGCCCCTCTCTGGTCGGTGCTTCGCGGCGCATCTGTGCAGCGTATCGATGTTCCCTCGCATGCGGCACAGAAGGGCATGCGACAACGAATCGTACGCAACAGAATCAGCTATGCTTGCGACGTAGCACGCCCGATGAGGATCATGCATGCAGTTCTGAGCAAAAAACCAACCCTGGTCTCTTGAAAGCTAGACTATAGAACAAGCTACTGAGTGCGATCGCACTCAGTAGGGTAATACTCAGTGGGGTAATGCTGAGTAGGGTAATCCAGTGGGATAGCGTAGTCAAAGATTTTGTTGAGGTTAGGTTCTCGGTTATGGTTGATCAGTCACTAGGCGCACGCAAAGAGGCGATTCTTCTCGCGGTCATTGTCGAGTACATTCGTACTGCTTCTCCGGTGGGGTCCCAACACGTCCTGGAGTCAGCTGAACTCGATCTGTCACCGGCATCGGTACGCTCCCAGATGGCCAATCTGGAGCGAGAGGGTTATCTAACCCAACCTCATGTCTCCGCAGGACGCATCCCCTCGATCCGTGGGTATCGCTATTTTGTTGATCGGCTCCTGCGTTTCGATCCTGTTGAGTTGGCAAAGATTGAACATGACGTCGCTGACTTTTTGCGTACGGCAAAGGGCGCACTTGAGGATGTGCTTGAGCGGTCACTGACCTTCTTGTCACAGCAGACCAACTACACCGCAGTGATGACGACTTGGGCTGTATCGACGGAGGATTATAAGGCGATTCAGGTGCTCTGCCTTGGCCCAGACACGTTGTTGGTCGTAGTGGTGGGGTCCAAAGGCACGGTCGAACGCACGACGGTGCACCCCAGCGTCGAGGTGAGTGACGAGGTGGCGAGTCAAGTCAGTGCTCGCCTTACGACGATGTTGGTGGGTACCGACATGAGTGAACTCATCGACCTCGACACGGTTTCTAGTACGGATACGAGTGCCGTGGGGGTAGCCCCACCGTTGGACGACCAAGCACCGTTGGTCACTACCGTCACCCGCGAAGTAGCCGCAGCGCTACGTGAACTGCGGGTGCGTGAAGAGGTTGGACTTCGTGTGCGTGAGCTCTCTAAGACGGCTGCCGCTCTCGAACAGCTCGATCAGGTTGCGAGAGTACTTGAGACGCTTGAACACGATGTGCATGTTGTGGACCTGATCCGTACGTTGATCGAGACCGGCAGCATGGTTAGCATCGGCGACGAAGGTGGGGTTGAGGCACTGAATGAGTGTTCGCTCGTGGTGGCACCCTGTGAGATCGATGGTGAACTCGTGGGCTCTATCGGATTGATTGGACCTACTCGGATGGATTACTCGCGAGCACTAGCAGCGGTTGAAGCACTGAGTGCGCAAGTCGCGCGTGCCGTGCGATAAGGAGGAACGTGGTCGACTACTACGAGGTACTAGGGGTTGCGCGCAGCGCATCTGCAGAGGATATCAAGCGTTCGTATCGTAAGCTGGCTCGGCAGCTACACCCGGATGTGAACGGGGGAGATAAGGATGCCGAGAACCGTTTCAAGCTCGTAACTGAGGCCTACGACACACTGAGCGATCCTGAGAAGCGTCGCCAGTACGATCTCTATGGCTCCTCCGGTGGGGCGGGCAGCGATCCCTTTGGTGGTGGCCCATTCCAACCAAACTTTACCGATATCTTTCAGACGGTCTTTGGCCAAGGTTTTGGTGGGCAGGAGGCACCAGGTCCGCGCCGTGGTGAGGACATGGAGACGGCGGTCAATCTCACCTTCGAGGAGGCCGTCTTCGGCTGCCAGAAGGAGATCTCCTTAAAGATGCCCACGACCTGCCCGACCTGTAGTGGATCAGGTGCGAAGGTGGGCACCTCTCCAACGGTCTGTGCCCAGTGTCAGGGGAGTGGTTCCGTCAAGCGGGTGACGCAGTCATTCCTCGGTCGGATGGTGACAACGATGACCTGCGACGTCTGTCATGGTGAGGGCAAGGTGATCACCGATCTCTGTCCTGACTGCCGTGGCGAGGGTCGCAAAACCCTTGAGCGTCACTTCACGATCGAGGTGCCGCCAGGTGCTGATAACGGTCTTGTTCTCCGTCTCACTGGCAAGGGCGCCGCTGCGCCGAGAGGTGGCCAGCCGGGGAGTCTCTATGTACATGTGAACGTCGCGCCCTCGCAGAGATTTGAACGACAGGGTAATGATCTGTGGATGCAGCTGCCGCTCTCCTACGTACAGGCGGCGCTCGGTGCGCAGGTGGAGTTCGAGAGCCTCGATGGACCCGAGACGATTGAGGTCGCCCCAGGTACGCAGCCAGGAGCCACGGTGCACCTCAAGGGTAAGGGAGTTCCGGTCCTCTCAGGTCGGGGCCGCGGTCGCGGTGATCTGATTGTGGCGATGGATGTACAGATGCCCAAAGAGCTCAGCGAAGAGGAGGAAGGGCTACTTCGTCAGCTTGCAGAGTTGCGTGGCGAACAGGTCCTCGGTCACCATGAGCATGGTATCTTCTCGAAGTTGAAGTCGGCGTTTAAGCCGTAGCGGAGGATGGAGCGCCTCCACCCTTTTATCATTGTTGACGATCTTGCGACTCTGGTCGTCTCACGTCAACTCGCTCATCACCTCGTATCGGTGCGTCGTCTGCGCAACGGTGCTCGCCTGTTCGCCGGGGACGGTCATGGCCGGTTCCGTACGGTGGCGATCGAGGCGATTCAGGCCCAAGTGCGATTGGTTCCGCTCTCAGACATCTCGATTGTGCCCCGCGATGAACCCGACATCGGGATTGCCATGTTCTTGCCCTCAAGTGAGCGACTGTCTTGGGCGGTGCAAAAACTGACCGAAACGGGTATCGACCGTATCCATCTGCTCTCGGATCTCCATGATCGGCGCGGTGGAGCACAGTTGTCACCGGCGCATCTGGAACGCCTCGAGCGGGTGGCTCGTGAGGCAGCGCAGCAGTCGGAACGCCTGTGGTTGCCAGTGATCGATCCTCCGAAGCCAGCGCATGAGTACTTTGCCAGCGTGGGACAGGGTGTGGCGATTCTCGATCCCGCTGGAGGCCCCTTACCCAAGGGGGTGACGACGCTGGTCGTTGGACCCGAGTCAGGCGCTATTGTGGCACCTGATTCCATACCAAGAGTGAGCCTTGGACTACCGATATTGCGGATTGAGACGGCAGCGGTAGCAGGTTCGATACTTTTGGCGACATTACGGGCATCACTGGTATGTATTTGCGATAAACCCTGGTAGTATACGGCTACACGGAGTAAACGCGTGACCTCTGTGGGATGGAGCGAGGAGTGTCAATGGATCAGGCGGAGCGAGACTACGCACGCGAAGTAGGGAAGCGGTTACGATCCGTACGCAAGCAGCAACGTTATTCGCTGCAAGCAGTCGAGGCGATCTCTGAAAAGGAGTTCAAGGCGTCGGTTCTAGGGGCCTATGAACGTGGTGAGCGGTCAATTTCGGTACCGCGACTACAGCGGCTCGCGGAGTTCTACCATGTCGGTGTCGATCAACTATTGCCACCAGAGCTCGCCGGTCGCGAGTTCTTTGCACTTAGCAATCGGGATCGAGTAGCTTCGTTGACTGACGATCAGAGTCGGATTGATTTAGCAGGGCTTGAACGACAGATCAGCGCCGGTGTGGCGCGGTCCCGGGTGACTGGGTCGGTCAAGTGTACGATCGACCTCGCCAGACTCTCGTCCATGATTGGTCCCGAGCGCGACCTCATTAGCCGCTACCTGTCGATGATCCAGGTTTCAAGGCAGGATTTCAATGGCCGCGTCATGACCGTGCGTTCCGATGATCTCAAAATCATCGGTGCCGTTCTTGGACTCTCATTCGAGGATATGATCGCCTTCTTGGATGATCTAGGCCTTCGCGTTTCGAGTTAGCCAACGGTTCTTCCCATGGATATGGGGATCTCGAAAAAGGTAGCCCTCGCCCTTGGAGATGTGCTTGATGAGGTAGGTCGTGGCAAGTGTCGGCCTGCTGAGCGGGTCTCGTTGGTGCTCGGTCTGTTAACAGGCCAGGCCGACCGCAGCGATCTCGAGAATCTCGAGGTGCTGTCACGATCGGTCGGCATCACGCTCGATGATCCGGGGGCGTTGCTTGAACGGCTCCGGTGGAGCAGTGAGGAGCAGTTTTGTGATCTCCTGGTCACCTTGATAGAGCTGCGGGATCCAAAGCAGGTCATCTTGCTACCCTGAAGCTATGGTGGCACCGTTGGTCCCTTGGCGAGCGAGGTGCGGGTGGCGTCAGAGCGGGATGAGAGAGTCGAGATGGACGGTCAGCAACAACGCGAGGTGATCAGTGCACTTGAGCGGTCCTTGCGCTCTGCGATCGCGAGCGACGTCGTCGGTCTCAGCCAAGGGGCTGTTGCGATACGTCGCCTGAATCAACTTCCCGTCTATGAGGCTGTACCAGACCTGCTTGAAGAGCTCGCGGTGTGCCTACGGGAGCAGGATCGCACTGGTGCACACGAGACGGCCACGCGTCTCTACCAGATACTCAGAGGCGGTCCCTTTGAACCGCTGATCGCTGCGCTGATAGCCTCGCTGTCCAGTTGAGCCCATCGTTATTGCCCACATTGCTAGAGACCGAACATGATTGGGAACCGGGGCTGACGTCGTCGACTGTCTCACTAGCAAACGCCAGTGGCCGACATCCATGGGGGACGTCGGCCACTGGTTGGAGCAGGGAGAGGGGTCTCTCCGTTGACGGTTGGTAAGATCAGCGATCTACTGGTGACATCACATGGTGTGGATCCTGATCTGGTGGTACCATCGGTTTTGGCGTGAGCGGTCCTACCGGTAGCAGTACCCGCCCCCATGTCGAAGCGATCGTGCCGGAGGCCGCATGGTAGAAGCCGAGGACAGCGAAGATGATGGTTGCCCAACCGCCGGCTTCCGTCAGGCTCGTCGAATTCATTCCTTGTCCGAGGGCAAGAAGCACGAAGGTGATCACTAAGAGGAAGAGGATGATCGCGA
This sequence comes from Actinomycetes bacterium, assembly GCA_021819725.1. Next base: position 67,635 of record JAKAQR010000009.1, on the reverse strand, counting down.
GGACGACGTCGGTCTTGAGTGATGCGATAAAGAGATAGAGGGAGATGATCGCGAACATCCATAGGAAGAGTGCAAAGGCGGTGCCGACACTTGCCGGAGCTACGGTCTTGGCGTAGAACTGTAGATAGAGGCCGACAATGATCCAAAATGGACCGTATGATCCAAAGGCCACCGCCCCGAAGGTGCTGCCACGCGCAACCTCGATGATGGCGGCGATGATCTGGACGATGCCGCCGAAGATGAAGGCTGTTGGGATGATAATGCCGACGGCTGTTCCACTGATGAGATGGGCATTGATGATACCCAGCATCAGCGACGTAGCTGAGAATGCAGTAACCGCCCAATGTCCGGGATCCGCATAGGTTTCCTTAGCTGACATGTACGTTCCTTTCTTCTGTGAGAAGGTACTTACGTGTTCCTGTACGACAGGAACGATGATTTGGTGTAGATGAGCAGATTGTTGTAGGTCCTGATTCCGCGGTCGTGAAGTTCTAATACGATAGGCAACCCCCTGTCGTTGGTTCTGGAGAGAGGGTCAACCCGTTGCTCGAGGGGTCTGCAGTGGTTGTCCACGGTGGTGCTTTCCGTCGATGCGATCGCACATCGACGGGTGAACATGATCGCTGTCGCTGTGGCTGAAGGCGCTGTGGTTGAAGCCTTCGTCTCTGTTGTTGGCGTAGCGTGTGTGGAACTAGCTCGTCCATTTCCCCCCTGTTTGGACCCATCGGTGTTGGCGATGGGCGCTTAGTCCTTGTGACAGATTGACCTTACGGGTTCGTCAATCATGACCCACGAGGTACCAATATGTCTTGGTCGAATTTGTTGTCTTCATCTGCAATCCCCCATCCCCTGGCGCGGTGTGACTGATGATGAGGTGCTACTCCTCGGTCGAGGCCTTCATCGACTGTGCTCGATCAGCGATCTCTTGCACGACATCGGCGTTGGCGAGCGTGGTGACGTCGCCGAGTTTGCGTTGCTCGGAGATGTCGCGCAGCAGTCGGCGCATGATTTTCCCAGAGCGCGTCTTTGGTAGTTCATCGGTAAAGACGATGGAGGCTGGCCGTGCTATTTTCCCAATCTTGTCTGCGACATGATCGCGGAGCTCAAGTATGAGGGCTTCGCTCCCAACGATTCCCGATCGGAGGGTGACAAAGGCCGCAATCGCCTGGCCGGTGATAGGGTCGTTGCGTCCAATGACTGCTGCTTCAGCAACCGATGGATGATCGACGAGTGCTGATTCCACCTCGAGTGTCGAGATCCGATGGCCGGAGACGTTCATGACATCATCGACGCGTCCGAGGAGCCAGTAGTAGCCATCCTCGTCACGTTTGGCTCCGTCACCAGCAAAGTAGCGCCAAACTCCCGCGCTTGGGTTTGAAAACCGTGACCAATACGTATCGACAAATCGATCAGGGTCGCCGAAGATCGTGCGGGCCATGGCGGGCCATGGGTGGGTCAATACGAGGTAGCCTCCGCCACCCAGTGGAACCGAGTCTCCATCTTCATTGACAATGTCAGCACCTATTCCGGGCAGGGGGATCGTGGCAGATCCAGGTTTGGCGGCGGTGATGGCCGGTAGAGGAGCGATCATCATGTTCCCCGTCTCCGTCTGCCACCAAGTATCTACGACCGGACACCGATCTCCACCAATCACCCGCCGGTACCACATCCATGCCTCTGGGTTGATGGGTTCACCGACGGTGCCGATAATGCGTAGCGACTCCATATTGTGGCGGTCGGGGAACTCCGTTCCCCACTTCATGAAGGTACGGATCGAGGTTGGGGCGGTGTAGAGCTGGGTTACCCGGTACTTTTCGATGATCGCCCAGTAGCGGTCCTTATCCGGATAGTCGGGTACCCCTTCATAGAGGACGCTCGTTGCTCCGTTGGCCAAGGGTCCATAGACGATATAGCTATGGCCGGTGACCCATCCGATGTCAGCGGTGCACCAGTAGACGTCATCAGGTCGAAGGTCAAAGACCTGCGCATGCGTGGTTGCTACACCGACGAGATACCCTCCAGTGGTGTGGAGGATGCCCTTCGGGCGCCCCGTGGTGCCGGAGGTATAGAGGATGTAGAGCGGGTCTTCGCTTGAGGTTTCGGTCGCTTCGCGGACCGAAGGCTGGCTTTCGGTCAGTGCCCGATAGGTGATATCTCGGCCCTCTTGCATGGCGACATCGTTGCCGGTACGCTCGACGACGACGACATGCTCGACTGATGGAGCGTTCTCGAGCGCCCGATCGGCAAAAGCTTTGAGTTCAACGAGTTGGCCTTTGCGTCGGGACTGATCACAGGTGATGAGCACCTTGGCTTGAGCATCGTTGATACGATCGGCGAGTGCCTCCGGGGAGAACCCGCCAAAGACGACTGAATGAATCGCGCCGAGTCGCGCACAAGCGAGCAATGCGATCGGAAATTCCGGGATCATGCCCATGTAGATCGCCACACGATCACCCTTGGTGACCCCAAGCGAACTCAATCCGTTCGCAAGCCGAGATACCTCAGCCAAGAGGTCGGCATAGGTGAGGGTTCTGGTGTCACCCTCCTCTCCCTCGAAGTAGTAGGCCACCTTGTGAGGGGTGGCGGCCGCATGCCGGTCGAGACAGCTCTCGGTGATGTTGAGGGTGGCTCCGTCAAACCACCGTGCGAAGGGAGGATTCGACCAATCAAGCACTCGGTCCCACCGGCGCCTCCACAACACTCGTTCGGCTTGGTTGGCCCAGTAGGTCTCGTAGTCCTCACCTTCGTGATAGATTGCGGGCGAGTTGATCGCTGCCGTCTCTCGCAGATGTGTTGGCGGCTCGAATTTTCGTCCCTCAGAAAATAGTGCTTCAATTGTTGCGCCATCGTCGGCCATTCTTCCCCCTTAGAAGCGGTCTGGAACGCTGTTCGTTCTCTGCTGCGACATCCGTGGTCGCTGACCAAAGCGTAGTGCTTTGTTACGACCTTGTCAATTAGGCAGGTGATGCTGTGGCCGTCATGGTGTCGTCGATCGCAAATATCGCACTCCATCAGGACCTTGGTGCGCCAACAAGAGATGCTAGAGGGAACAAGTGTCAGTCGTTGCACTCGCAAATATTGCTACAGGGGGTTGCAATTGTGAGCAATGTGTTGCGTCGATCAAGGCAGGCGATCTCGCCTTTCATGCTCCCTGACACCCCCACAAACGTGGTGGGTATACGGGCACCCATGACCCAGGAGGTCGATGCGAGTTCCTAGCTCCACCAATTGCCGTGTCGTTAACGGGACCCAATCTCGTCGACGTCGAGTGCTGTGAGGGCCGCCGTCAGCGATGCATTCTGCGTTGAGAGGTAGCTGTGGATGTTGCGTGGGTTGACATGGGCGGCGAGGAGATCTGGCCGAAGAGTTAAGAAACGTGGTAACGTCCGATAGAGGGACGAGAGACGATAGTCCTCTAGGATGTCGCGCATGCTGACACCCTGTGAGAGCTGCCAAAGTGCCACGACGATACCCGTGCGATCCTTCCCGGCGGTGCAGTGCACAAGGACGGGTTGGTCGTGGTCGCGATAGAGCTCGAAGGCGGTCATGAGATCCTTTTCGTGTTGAGCAACGAGGTCGAGATACATCGCCTTCATCGCCTCGTCGTCGATTCGATCGACTAGGCCCTCAAGGAGTGCACGCGTGGCATCTGCATGACCCGCGAGGTTGCCAACGATTGGGATCTGCACGGTAGTGATGTGACCGGGTGCCTTCGACGGTGCAAGGTCAGACTCGTCGGCGTGGCGAAGATCGATGATCAGGTCAATGCCAAGACGTTCGATGCTCTCCCAATCATGTGCGGTGATCCTGGCCAGGTTTTCGGAGCGGTAGTGAGTGCGCCAGTCGACCAAGGCACCACCGACGCCTTGTCGACCACCAGCATCGCGAAAGTTGGTCGCCCCATCGAGGAGTATTCGTCGATTCGCGATGGCATAACGTGCACCATTGGCCTCGCGTGCGATCACCGGGGCGGGCGAAGGTTCACTGAGTTCTAGGCGAGCGAGCGGTCCGCGTGTCTCCAGACCCAGAGCTAAGCCAAGCGATCGAGCGATGAGAAGTTGGTGTTGGTCGGAGGAGAGGTGTGCATCGACGGGTACGTGTTGAATTGGCATCACCTTCAACACCCTAGCCGGTCCTTGCCCCTCACTTTGAGATCCCTGGGGTGTCGGGTTGGCGAAGATCGATGAGTCAAGACCTCAGTGAAAGCTGGTCCTGTCGCTGGTGAAGGCGCCGCGATGAGGAGGACTTGCCAGGGCAACTGCTGTCGCCGATGCACTGAGCGAGTCATGATCGATGCTGAGGAGATTGAGAAGGGGTGTCCGCTGTCGCTGGGTGAGCGTGACGGTCAGACTCAGTGATGTGGGGAAGGAGACGGTGACGTGGGTGAGCCGAGTGCTTTCGTGCGCTACGCAGGCCATGACGTCCCCTCGAGCGGCCGATGGGGCAAGAGCGAGGACCCCTTCTGAGTAGTAGGAGACTGGGTCGAGGGCACGGGTGCCTTGGATGGCACAGGCCTCAGCCACCTCGGTGAGCTGATGCTGCGCCAGATAGAGTGCGGCGGTGTTGATGGCGATGGTCATGAGGATGACGACCACCAGTGCGATGAGCGGCACCAAAATGAGCGCTGAGCCGCTGTCGGCGGCTCGACGGTTAGCTTCCCTGTGTGAAGGGAGCACAGTTGAATCCCAACTGGTCTGGAGTGCGATAAGCACCAGTGGCGATCGTTGCCGAACCGATGACGTGATACGTTGCGATCGATGCTCCTAGCAGCGCAAGCCCTGGAAGGGTGAGCGTTGTTGAGAGAATGAGTCTGTCTGTTTGGCAACCCTGCAGCGCACCCTGCAGGGTGATGTTGGCCATTGCACCCTGGACGCGAACCGTCGATGGCGGTAGGGCTCCCGTTAGCGTGGAGATCCGTAGCAGATTCCATGCGCGTTGATCGAGCTGCTGTTTGAGGCTGACGATTCGAATCGTGCCGATAAGGAAGGGGATAAGCACCAGGAGCACGATGACGCTGACAAAGAGGAGGGTGACGAGATCGATGAATCCTCCGGTGCTCACCTGATCCCGTTCGGCTGGCATGACCAATGGTCTCATCATGTCGGCTAGTTGACCAACGCGGTAGCGCGAGCAGAGAGAGCGGTCGATCCAGTCAGAAGTGGGATGGATCGCTGGAGGGTAAGCGTCACGGTTTGCCCATTGATGGACCAGTGGATATCGGTGTCGTGTGAGCCTAATAAACCGGATGATGCGAGTGAGTTTTCGGCACTATGAACGGCAAAGGGGATGCCTTGAGATAGATTACTGGCGGCCAGTATTGCGGTGCGGTTGGCGAGCGCATTGAGCTGTACCCATTCGATGATTGCGGTCGTGGATTGGACGGCGAGAATAAGAAGAATCATACCCACGGTCCCGGCAACGAGTGTCGTTAGCAAGGAAGAGCCACCACTCTCTCGCATCGAGGAAATCGATCTGGGAATTGTGCTAGTCGGCAGACCGTCGGCTACGACATCGCCTGGCGTGCTAGCAGCCAGGGGGTTCCATCGGATCTTACCACGCTGGAACCCTCGCGATTGGCTGATCGTACTATCGTCTAGGGTGGAACAGATTTTGGGGCTCTTCGGTCTTTGAAGCCCTGGTACTGGTATCAGTTGCCTCTTCATTGGCCAATTTGTGAGACCTGGGTCGAGATCGAGCTTGTCGCATTTGACATGATGAGCTTGAACGCGACCCAGAGCCCCACAGCGAGGAACGCCATGATCATTACTACGATGGCGGTTGAAATGACCCCTTCGCCTGTCTCATCGCCTAAGTCGCCGAGTTGGGTGCCCATAAACCCCCATAGGTCGGTGGCGATGAGTGTGAGGGTCACGATGCACCGGCTAACCGCGTAATGAACGGTCGACGATACTCGCGCCAACTTCCATGTCGGCATTGCATTCTCCTTCCTTGGATTTTCTCTATCTTAGATAGCTCTGGTCGACCTGTCAAGGCATCACGGCGAGTTTTTTCGGGCAGGTATGGTGGCGTGGGGGCGGCCAAATTTGGTAGATCTGATTATTTCTATGACGTGATCACTCCTCAACAAAAGGCATAGCCAGGTGAGTGGTTGAGCTGTCACTCTTGGTGTGCGTGGCGATGAGAAGACTGGAATGGTGGCGGTGGAAGGCAAGCTATGGAGCCAGACTAGCTTCGCAAATCGGCCCTTCGCGGAGCGGCACTGGGCATCATTGTTGTAGACGTTGACGCCCATTCGGCTTGGTTGCAGATGTCCGGACTGCTCAGCTGCGGTTGGTGAACGTCCCCGGTCGACAAGTAGTCGCCGCTTGTTCAGGAACGGCATCGCAGAGTGGGTGCTGGTATCGGTTGGAGTGGACGGTGGGGATCGGAGGGATCGTGGGGTCCGGTGGCGCGGAAGGAGGAGAGGGAGGTCAGTGCAGGGCGGCTGTGCTTGGGTGCGGATATTGCAGCCCTTCTCTGCGGACCCTCGTTTGGGCAACCAGCGAAGGAGATGCGGTCGATGACAGAGTCGATGACAGAGTCGATGCAGTAGTGGACGGCCGACATCGAGGTGACCGGATGTCGGAAGTAGAGGTTGCGAGTCGAGGGGGTTGGTGGGCGCCTCGCCGCGGGGGGTGGCAACGGCTGCAAGTACGTGTCGGCACGTCGCTCGAAGGGTACCCGTCGAGCGAGACCTGCATGTGTCATGCAGCCGGCATGAAGATCGGGCGACGGTCGTAGCACCGCAAGGGTTGATGCTTACGTGCGCTCGCCTAGTGATCGAGAGGAGTCAATCCACTATGGCAGCGGGTAGCGCGGATGAGGCTCGTGCATCGACGATGGCGCAAACGTACCGGGAAGGCTCCTCATGGTGGTTGAAGCGATTATCGAGGGAGGTGACGCAGAAACTGCAGGAGTCCGGCGAAGTAGGTCTCCTGGTCATCATAGAACGCCATATGACTGCCGTTCGGACAGAAGAGATACTGACCGTTGGGCAGGATGTTCGCCATCATCTCCATGTGCGCTGGATCCATGGTATCGTATCGGGCGCCGATGACGAGTGTGGGTACCGCAATGGTTGCGAGATCGTCGACGCGGTCCCAGTTGGCGAGCTTGGCGTCCGGACTCATCCCCAACTCACTCGGTCCTTGCATGGAGACGTAGATCTGCTGATTGAGCTGATCGAATCCGCGTTGTACCGGATCGGGCCATTGATCGGCTGGCATGCGTAGGGTGTGATACTCGTAAAAGTGGGGGATCAGGAGCTCCATGTAGCGTGGGTTGTCGATGTCCCCGCTGGCTTCGAGCGCTTTGATCTCGGCGAGGACGGTCTGATCCATTTGAGGCATCAAAACCTGCTCTGCGTAGGCGGTATAGGCTGGCGCGCTCGCCATCATGTTGGAGATCACCAACCCACGAAGATGCTCTTGATGTGCGAGGGCGTATTCGATGGCGAGTATGCCGCCCCAGGAGTGTCCAAGCAGTACGAAGTTGTCGCGGTTAAGGTTGAGAGCCTGACGAACCTGTTCGACCTCGTCGACAAAACGCTCTGTCTCCCAGAGAAGTGGATCGTCAGGTTTGTCACTAAAGCTCGAACCGAGCTGGTCATAGTAGTAGTATTCGACCCCCTCCGCGGGGAGATAGCTATCCATGGCCTCGAAATAGGCATGATTTGCCCCAGGACCGCCATGGAGGAGGAGGACCTTCAGGCTGGGGTTATTGCCGATCCGTTTCGTCCAAACGTTAAAGGACCCCACCTGGGTGGTGATCGGTATTTGTCGCGCTCCACCACTCAACCGATCGTCACGGCTGGAGTAGTCGAGATAGGATTGATCGATGCCCACGCTTGCCCCCTTTGTCGCACAACAGAGATAGCCTAACGCCAGAAGTAGATCACTGCCATCGCCAGCTAGTCGTTCACCTAGTGAACTCGGTGAGGATCCGTTGCCTGTCCGCTGCGCGATGGCGCGTTGTTAGCTATCCCGTCAGGACCTATCCCGTCAGGACAGAGGATGTGCCAGACAGATAATGATCCACCGAGCGGTTGTGTGGAGTTTGGATCGGCCGAGTGCCCCTCGCAGAGGCACCCTCCGCGACAGCAATACTCTGTGTTCCAGGACGAGCAACTTCAACGCAAGGCGAGCAGCTTCAAGGAGCTGATGAGTGGGACGATGACGAGCAGGACACCGGGAATAAGTGTCGCGAGCGCGACGGGGATCCAAATCAGCTGCTCCCTCTTGCCGGCGATGGCGATCAGTCGATGGTGATGGTCAAGTTTCGCCTTAGTGAGGAGTTGGCCAACGAGTTGTTGCGCGACCTGATGTTGGTTGGAGAGCGCCAAAAGGGTAAAGGCACGGCTGACCTCAGGATCCCCAAGCGCGTCGGCGAGTTCGTTGAGTACTCCGGAGGTCGGCTCACCTCTGGTCAGTGCGGTGGATGCCCGCACCAGGTGTTTTGACCATGCGGTCTGCGTCGTGCGTGCGACGATGATGAGCGTGGTGGTCAGGGAGTGACCTCTCTCGAGGGATGCCTGGATCTCGCTGAGAAGCAGGGGCAGGTCGCCGCGGAGCGCCTCCTTGGTTTGCTGCGCCGCACCTAACAGTAGGAGCCGCTGCACTCCAACGAGTAGCAGCCAGAGGGGGATGGCGAGTACCACGACGGATACGGTCGGCTCGATGATCGTGAGGATGACGACGATGAGCGCCGTGACCGCGGTGGCATTGCTCGTGATGGTCAGAAGGAAACGAGTGAGGGATTGGTCGGCAAGGAGGATTGCGAGTTCTCGATCGATGCTGTGGGTGAGGCTGCCCAGCAAGGCCCTCTTCGGTTGTTGGCGCTCTCTGGCCGGTCGGAGGTGGCGAAGGAGTCGCTCATGCTGTCGGGTTGTGGAGTTGTGTCTGCTGAGGCGAGCAGCGATTGCGATCAATGCTGCGACCACCAGCAGTGTGATCAACCGAGCGATCATGGTTGCGACCAAACCAGGAGCCAAAAGAGGTGGGATTGGCGTCGGGTGCTGGTACGCGAACGCTCCAACGGTGTGAGATAATGGTCAGCCCAGAGCCAACACAGCGTGATGATGATCAGCGCGATGGTGCCCATGGTCAGACCGAGTGGAGTGAGATAGGCGGCGACGCCGCCGCCAATGATGATACCGATGAGTAAGAGGAAGAGCGGGACGGCTACGACGAAGGCTCGCGCCAGCTTCGCGCCTGAGAGTTTCGCTTGGAGCTCCAAGGTGAGGTTGTGGTCTTCGCGATGGCGCTCGGCAAGCACCCCGAGGGCGGTCTGAGCTTCGGCAGTAGAGAGACTGGTGAGGCTTGCCAAAATTTTCAGCGTCTCAGTAGAGCTTCCGAAGGGGAGTCGCGCGCTAAGCGGCCCAAGCGCTCCTTGGAAATCACCGGTGAGTTGGTAGATCTTTGCACCCTCATCGACGTAGTCCACAAGGTTTCCCGGAAGTGTGTGCGCGGCCCCAAAGAAGGCGCTCGGCAGCGGATCACCAAGACTCGATATCCTTGTGGCTGTCTCGTCGAGAACGAGCGCCCAGGCACCGCTCAACGCAAAGGCGAGCTTTTCGGAGCTGTGTGAGGTATCGACGATGACGATCGTGAGAGCCGCGAGACCTGCGAGCAGACCGATGATGGGTGAGAGTACCAGCGCAATGACCGAAACCATCAAGAGTACGGGTATTGCTTGTTGCAAGCGCAGACCACCTGATACTCGTGGACGCCGGTTGCGAAGTAACTCTGCCACTACCGCGCCGATCACGATGAACGAACAGAGATCTCCAATCATGCCAGTTCTCCAATTGGTACCGCCGTCATGGGTTGGCGAAGTGCCGGATATCGCTGAAGGATTCGGGCGTGCTGAGGAATGGGAGCCATCAGCATGCCATTCGCGATGTCAAGGTCAATGGTGACGAAGTTGGTCTGTCCGCTTCCACTCGTGATGTCTTCGACCAGGGCGAGCTGTGTGATGGTGAAGCGTTCCTCTATTTTTGCTTGGTAGACGACGATGTCGATGCCGTCAGCGATCAACTGACTCATCGATGAGCTCCCGATGCCGGTGCCGTTGAGCTCGGAGAGGAGCCGTAGCCGGGTCAGTGCACCTCGGGCATCTCGTGCATGGATCGTGGTGAGTCCAGGAATGCCGCTGGTGATGGTGAGGAGAAAGGGCAACGCCTCCTTATCGCGGATCTCTCCGACGACGGCGATCGATGGTGCCATTCGCAAAAATGCAGTAACCAGGGTCCGTAGGTCGATGGCGGTGGCGCCCCGACGGGCTCGTCGCGTCTGTAGATGAGCAACATTGGCTAACGCAACTCCGGTCTCGGCGACCTCTTCGGCGACGACGATGCGGCTTCGCGGGTCGACCTGAGCGAGGAGGAGTCTTGCCAGGGTAGTCTTGCCGGAGCCTGGTAGTCCGGCTATCACGACGGTTGCACCTTCGTTCATCGCCCGGACGAGTAGTTGATGGAGCGGTTGTTGGCCGCCGTGGTTGCTTCGATGCGAGACCCGGCGAAGATTGATCAGCATGTGCCCTGTTGCGGAGAGTTCCGGGTGCACCAGATGGAGGCGAGAGCCGTCAGGGAGGCTGATGTCCTGGATTCCTTCAGATGGGTCGAGTGCGCGGCTGCTGCCAAGCGACTGAGCGGCGAGGCGCTCGATAATCCGGCGTAGGTGTGCTTCGTGGTAGAAGCCTTCCGGATAACGCAGATGACCAGCGCCTGAGCGAATGACAAAGATCTCTTGCGGCCCATTGATCATAATCTCCTCTAGGTGCGGATCCTCAAGGAGTGGTTGGAGCGGGCCAGCGCCGAGCATACTTCGGGTGACATAATCGGAAACCTGCTCCGCGATTGACGCTTGACTGAGGAGGTCGATACCGGGCGTGAGATGCTCCATCTCTGAACGGGCGAGTTCGCGGATGCGAGCTGTGGAACTGGGGTCGTCAGGATCAAGATGTTCCTGCTTGGCCACGGCTTGAACACGCTGTTCCACCAGCGCGCAGTATTCGAGAAAGCCAGTGATCCTTCCCGATGTCGACCGCATCATCGCCCTCCCTGGGTGGCTTGATCCGAGGGCGTCCTGCCCTCACCGATAGTATGACCTAAGATGGCGGCTGTGGCAAGGCAGACGCTGATGACGACAGGAGGCCACTTGACCAAGAGGATTTCGGTGTTGTGTGTAGCGATGATCCAACTGCGAGCGGAGCCTGAATGGCGGTGGTGCAGATGAGCGCGCAAGATCCTCGTGATCCCAAGGCGCCACCGGTAACACCGGGGCCTATCGAGGTCAGTAAAGGCGTCATTCGTATTCTTGCTCCTAACCCATCGCCGATGACGTTGGACGGCACCAATACCTACCTTGTGAGCGGTCCCGACCGATCGCAAGCGGTCGTGGTCGATCCGGGTCCCGACATGGAGGAACATCTGCTGGCGATCAGAATGCTCATCGAGGCTCGCCAGCTCGCCGTACGAGCGGTTATCACGACCCATGCACATCTTGACCATGCGGCTCTTGGTCCTCGGGCCGCTGAAGAACTCGGCGTGCCGTTGCTCACGGCCTCGGAGATCGGTGATTCGCCGCTGGCTCAGCGAGTGGTGACGGCCTGCGGGGTCAGGGTTTTGGCGACGCCAGGACATAGTGCGGACTCGGTGAGCTATCTCAGTGCCGACGGTGTCTTGATGAGTGGTGACCATCTCCTGGGACGTGGCACGACAGCGATTCTGCACCCAGATGGTTCCCTTGGGCAATTCCTTGGATCCTTGGCGACGGTGGAGGCGACGGAGTTCGCCATGATTGCACCGGGGCACGGACCGGTGATGGAGGCAGACCTGGGGCGACGGGTCATCGCGTACTATCGAGCCCACCGACTTGAGCGAGTCGACCAGGTCCGCCAACTCCTCGAGGGCGGTGATCGCGTGGTCGTGGACCTCGTGGCGGCGATCTATGGCGCGATTGAGGATCCGATCGTTGCTTGGTCGGCGAGGGCGTCGACGCTCGCCACGATCACCTATCTGACCCAGGAGGGTGACTGGTCGCTCGAGGGTGACCATATCGTGCGGGTTACGCATTAATCTTCGGCCTTGGCAAAGAAGTCCAGCAGGGGATCAACCCGTTCGTAGAACGGGTGAGTGACGATTGGAGCTTGCAGGCCCGGGTTGATCGGCGGCAACTGGGTGGCCCTTTTGGCAAAGGGACGCAACGGTCGGAGCAGTCCTGATGGAAATGGGAGGACGTCCTCATGAAAGTCGTCGAGCGTGATGGTGCCGAGCATCACGATCTCGAGTGTGACGATACGGGTAAGACTCTCAGGTATCGCTTCCTTGAGGAGTTGATGAAGGTTGTGCCCACGGCGCAACTCCTCTCGGGTTCCTGTGATCACAATCATGAGTTCGCGGATCGTAGGTAGAGCACTGGTGGTTTGGCGGACAAGATTGATGAGCTGGTAGGTGGAGGTGAGGCCTGCCGTTGCGGTGAGCACCAGTGCCGAGGCTTGGTGTAGCAGGTTCTGGGCGAGAAGATCAACCCCTTCGGCCTGGTAGCCGTTTTCAACGGTGTACGACGATGCCCCAAGCGGGGCGACGATGGTTGCCGTACTCTCGCCAAAGAGCTGGAGGAGTCGTTCGAGTCGATCAGCATCGAGCGGATGGGCGGTGTGTGGTGTGAGGGGCTGAGGGAGGAGACGGTAGCCCCGTTGTGCAATCATTTGCGTGAATGATGCGATGGAGGCTGGAGCCGCTGCATGGGCAAGGTGGTCGATCGAGGGAGTCTCCAATGGCAGGTCATGAAGAAATCGCTGGAGTCCTCCGGCAACAAAGTCGATCAAGATCGTCTCATGTAGTTCGGCGAAGAGCTGTGCGAGCACGCAGCTGAGTTGGGCGGTCAGGCCCAGTTCGATGCCCAGAACCGGAATGAAGTAGCAACCGCGGATGGGTTCCTGGCCAGGGAAGCCGGGCGCGCCAGCCTCCTCTGAGCGAGGCGGGATGGGCTCGGATCGTCGGGGGGAGTGAGTGAGGTTGTGAGGGATAGGCGTGACCGCGCCGTCCGCTAGGGAGACCGGATTCGATGATGTCATCGGCGCTGAGGCCGGAGGTGAGCACTGTACTGGTGGTACTCCTGCATCGGATATCGGTGCGACTGACGGACTCGGTGTCCATGCCGTGACAGCAGCACTGGACTGCTCGTCGGCGCCGCCAGCTTCGTCGAGGCTGTTCACACTGGCTGGACTGGTTGTGCTGCTCCGAGTCGATGGTGCTCGACGTGGGGCCTGCGCTGTGGCCTGGTGCGCCATCTTAACGAGGGTTGAGGGGTCGAGCGTCAAGGCCACTGATGAAGTGAGCGTTTGCCAGCGGTTCTCTAATGGCAAGGAGGTGATGACGAGTCCACCACCGCAGAGGTCTGTAAGTGGCTGTGGGGAATCAAGGCATCGGATACGGAGATCGTGGGCGTGAGGGGCAAGGTGGGCGAGCGTCGTGGAGGCAACTCCATCCTCTTCTATGACGACAAGGAGTGGCCTATGGGACATGGGGGCCACCGATCGGCGGATAGCTCTGCAGCGTTGTGTGCCCCGCAACCCCGGTAGCGCCAATGATCGCGATCTTGCCGGTTTGTTCTGCCTGGTAGATCGCGAGAGCGGTCTCGAGGTGCGCGACGCCAACGGTGATGAGGTAGGTGCCGTTGTTGGTACTCAGTGCATGGATCTCCAGATCGACGGCGAGCACTTGGGATGAGGCAACTCCGCTCGCCGCCGTGTAGGTGGCGATGACATCGACACGATCACCGGGTTGGATCAGACCTGGGCCAACGGACGAAGTCGGCACCGAGACCGTGATGAGCGGTAACGGGCGAGATGGGCGAGACTGGGCCACCATCGAGGTTTCGATGATCTCATCAGGGGTGATATCGGTGGTTGTCACCTCTCCGATCAAGGTGGTTGGATCATGAGGAACGGCATCGGTGAGCCAACTGGGAACCACCGTTTTGCGAAGTTCGAGATCTTGTGGAAGGAGGGCTGCTCCTGCGGGGACGGCGATCTTTGCGACGGGAACCCAGGCGGTATGGGGTTGTTGTTCCTCGTGCACTAATGAGGCAGCGAGCGTAGCGACAGCGATCGCCAGCATGGTGACGAGCCCAACAAAACGCAGCCTCGCTGGTTCGATGCGTCGGGCGCCCCGTAGGCGTTTGCGCCTGAGTGACCACCTGGGGTCATCATCGCGTGTAGGTGTACTGATCGATCGCATCGTCCCTCCCTGGCTCTTGACGCATCGCCTTGGGTATGGGTGGCGACATGATCTCCCTCCTTTCGAGGGTAGGGCATGCGCACGTACCAATCCATTGGCGACGCTTGTGCATCCTTGCGGTACGGGAGCTTAGCGGTCGGGTCCCTGGCGTGTCAAGTCATCCTCTGGTGAACTATGATAAACAATGATAGATGGAGGAACTTTGTGGTAGACAGCAAGTGGTTGAGTTCCAAGGAGGCGGCAGAGCGACTGGGTGTGTCACTGCGTACGCTCTATCGGTTGATCGATGAGGGTCAGCTGACGGGCTACCAGATTGGGCGCAATATACGCTTGCGTCATGGTGATCTTGATGACTATGTTGAACGCAGCCGTATTGCGCCGGGGGACCTTCGCCATCTTTACCAATTTGACGAGGTCGATGCCAGCCTGCGAAGTGAGGGTTCCTAAGGGCTGAGCCATCTTGGGATGCCCATCCGAGATGGCTCAGCCCTTGCTTGACAACGGTGCAGGTAGGTCTGCGTCTCGAGGGAACCACGACATCGTTACACGATGCGTTGCCAGTGGCCATTCCAAGGGGCAGTTAAGCCAAGCGATTGCCAAGCCAACGGGTAGCCCAATACTGCATGTGGTCGCCACGCCAGGTACCGGCCTTATGTGAGCCCAGGTCGGTGTGCCGGGGAGAGGGTTAGCCCCTCAGTGGGGTTCCTGGTGCTCACAGGAATAGTGCGGGAGACCGCGGAACAAACGGGGGTGCAAAGGCTCGCCATCGTGGCCGGGGTGGGCTCGGCCAACGGGCTGCGCGGGCCTCTCTTGCGATGGCAGCATTTGTCTTAGTCAGCGGGCTTGCTCGAGGCAGCGACTGACCATCCATCGCGGTGGCTGTTGTTGCCAACGCAGAGGGGCAACGTGGAGTCTGGGCCTTAGCGGCCCTCCCTGACCTGGAGACTGTCTGCATCTCCTACCAGTTGGGGTGGCACATCGCTAGCTCGCCAGTGGGTATGCGGGTCGTTCCCCAGCCTGCCGACCGTACGGAGCCGGATCGGATCAGGCGGCTCATCGACTGGGTAAGGTGGCCACTAGATGACCACCGCAGCGTTGGTGTGAGGTCCCGCTGCATCGGACAATGAGAATGGGGGCGATGTGGGAAGGAAGATAGGTGCCGATGTCTGGGTATTTCTCGTGCAGGGAGGCTTGGATAATTGCGACCAAAGCGCTGATGAAATGGCCTTCAAGATGCTAGTGTGGTAGGTACAATGCGTTTTACGAGACCGGGAGTTCCGGACTGACCAGAGCAATGCACGAAAGCCGTAGTGCGGTGGGGATGCCTCCGTGGCTCCTGTAGTACAGGTAGTCCTCAGCAATCGTAATCAGTCGTTCGAGTGCGTGTCGATGACCGAAGGTGTCCATCAACAGACAGTTTCCCCCATTGGTGATGCGTTCGAGTTCAGCGAGAAACGAGGGAAGTTCGTCCGCCGCTTCGGTGCGTGTAGTGATGAATTGGACCGATGTGATTGCAGGCGGACTGATGAGATGGGTCCGACCGCCCTCGGTGAGAAGCCTGAGCGCGTCGGGACCGTAGGCGGCAATTCTCCCTTGGAGTTGCTGCAAACCGATCGTCAGTCGGACGCCATGCTGATATCCGAGGAGTTCGCTCAAGCTGCTTGTCTCGAGGCGTCGCAAGGCCTGCTGGTGGCGGCGGATCTCCTCGGTGAAGGTGAGTTCGGTGGCGATCTCATCGAGTGCGTTCACCAGTTTCGAGGTGATCTCATCGGTCGCCGTTTTCGCAGGCAAATCCTTGAAGTCCATACCGTAGCCATCGCTCAATTGATTCGACTACTTGATTCACTCGTGGACGATCAGGGTCGTGTCCCGCCACCTATTCGGTCGTATCGCAGGCCCCCATGCGGGCCGAGGAACTCTGGTGCCTGTACAAGAAGTCGCAAGAGTCAGGATGAGGCGGTGGCGTTTGCCAATCCCAAGGCGTCGCATAGACGAGCAGTGAGTGATGATGGAGGCGGAAATCATCAAATGAGTCACCGTGTACATGCGATTGGTCAGCAGAGAGTCAACAGATGATACCCAACACCGTGAGTGCAGCGCAATGGTGGATGAGAGAGTGAGGATAATTTGACGATGTCGAGTGCCAATATGAGTGTGGCATCGATGACGGGCCGCTTGCGGGTTACGAGCCCGCCAGCCCTTTTGAACGTCCTTGGGCGTAATGACGAGCATTTACGGATTCTTGAGCGCGCATTTACTCGCTCGCGCATCCTTATCCGTGGAGATGAAATCATGGTGGAAGGGCCTGACGCGACGGTGGTCATCCGACTTTTTTCGGAGCTCTTGGCCATTGCTGACCGCGGTGATGCGATCGAACCCCAAACACTCCAACGGGCCATCGATATGGTCGAGGCCGAGGCAAGCCCAAAGGATGTCACTGATGTCGAGCTTGCGCGTTCGCGCTCCGGTAAGCCGGTGCGCCCCAAGACGATCGGGCAACGCAGGTACGTGGAGGCTATCGGAGCCAATACCATCACCTTTGGGATCGGGCCTGCTGGTACTGGGAAGTCCTACCTTGCCGTAGCACTCGCGGTCGCGGCGTTACAGGAGAAGCGCATCAATCGCATCATTTTGACCCGCCCCGCGGTTGAGGCGGGGGAGCGGTTAGGGTTTCTGCCCGGTGATCTCAATGCGAAAGTCGATCCGTACCTGCGTCCGCTCTACGATGCCCTGTATGATTTGATGGATCCCGAGACGGTCACCCGACTGTTCGAACGGCAGGTGATTGAGGTCGCCCCCCTTGCTTTCATGCGCGGCAGGACGCTCAACGCGAGCTTTATCATCCTCGACGAGGCTCAGAACACGACACCTGGCCAGATGAAGATGTTTCTCACTCGTATCGGATTTGGTTCCAAGGCAGTCGTGACCGGTGACGTGACTCAAGTCGACTTGACGAGTGGCCGTTCCGGACTGTTCGACGTGGAGAGGACACTCTCTGGCATCGAGGGTGTGGCCTTTGTCCGCCTTGACTCAAGGGATGTGGTTCGCAACCCGATTGTTACCGCGATCGTTGACGCCTATGATCGAAGTGAGGCGGAGGCAAATCGATCGTGAGTAGTGAGTTAGAGGTCTTTGTCGCCAATGAACAGGACGACGTCCCGATAGCCGAGGACTTGTTCTATACGCTGGCCAAGCAGATCGCCACCCATGAATATAAGGTCCGACCGGCCGAGCTCTCGGTTCTTTTCGTCGACCGTGATGTGATCGCATCGATGAACCTTGAGTTTCGCGCGATGAACGGGCCAACTGATGTCCTTTCTTTTGTGATTGAGGAGGATGACCCACCCTTTGGAGGATCCCCTGACTCACGGAGGCCAAGTCCGACCTCGCCGCAACCGGAACGCCCGGTCCTGTTGGGTGACATCGTGATCTGCCCCCTCGTCGCTGCCGGGAACGCGCCCCAGCACCAGGGTGAACGGGGCCATGACGGTACGCTTGAGGATGAGTTGGCGTTATTGCTCGTCCATGGTGTGCTGCACCTTCGAGGCATGGATCACGAGATTGATGCCGAAGCGGAGCTGATGGAGGCACGAGAGGATGCGTTGTTGGAACAATTCTACCGCCCTTTGAAAGCTGCACGTCTCGGTCGGGGGCGTGAGTAGGCCGGCCGATGAACACTGAAGACACCTGGTCGCTGGTTGTCGTTATTTTTCTGGTATTACTGTCTGCGGTCATGTCCCTGGCAGAGACTTCTTTGACGCGAACCTCGAAGATTCGTGCCCTTGGGCTGGTGGAACAGGAACGCCGGGGGGCCAAGCGACTCGCCGCAATGGTGGAGGACCCAGGTTCCTACCTCAGCACCGTACTTTTCGTGACCCTCGTTGCACAGCTCGTTGCCGCCACGCTGGTCGGTATCATTGCTGACCATCTCTTTGGACCTCTCGGAGTGGTCGTCGCCACCATTGTTGAGGTACTGGTAATTTTTGTTCTTGGGGAGGCGGTGCCAAAGAACATCGCCGTGGTCCGCCCGGACGAGAGTGCGCTTTTTGCGGCACCGTTGGTCTCGGTGTTGGTCAAGTTCTGGCCCATCAAGGTGATCGCCTCCGGGGTAGCACGACTTTCGCGGCTCCTGACACCTGGTCGAGGTTCCATCACGTCCTTCGTCTCCGAGCAGGAGCTGCTCGCGATGGCTGATGCTGCGGAGGAGGGTGACGTCATCGAAGATGAGGAACGGGCGCTCATCCACTCAGTAATCAATTTCGGAGATACGATCACGCGGGAAGTGATGGTACCTCGGCCCGATATCGTCGCCGTCGAGGCGACAGCGACGATCGATGAAGCGATCGCTGTGATCGTCAAGGTTGGTCGCTCGCGATTGCCGGTCTATGACGGATCGATCGATAATGTGGTCGGGATTCTGCTCGCGAAGGATTTGCTTGCGATCGAGCGCAAGGACACTGGCCATGAGGCGGTGCGCAGACACATGCGTCCGGCGCACTTTGTTCCGGAGAGTAAGCCGGTTGCCGATCTTCTCCGGGAGATGAAGCTGGAGAAGTTCCACATCAGCGTGGTGGTCGACGAGTACGGCTCAACGGCGGGTCTTGTTACGCTGGAGGACCTGATTGAGGAGTTGATCGGCGACATCTCGGATGAGTTCGATACCGAGGATGAGGCGGTGGTAGCGGGCGCCGATGGAGGCATTCAGGTCAAGGGCACCCATGCCATCGATGACATCGAGGAGCTCTTGCATGTGACCTTGCCTGAAGGGGGATGGGATACCGTTGGTGGATTTATTGTGGGTCAACTAGGACATTTGCCGGCGGCTGGCGAGGAGGTCGAGGTGGCGGGGTATCGGTTTCGAGTCCTTCATGTGACGGGTCATCGCGTCGCCACCGTTACAATTGTGCCCCTCGCCGATCCTGACAGGACCGGAGAGGCTAACTGATGCAGTCAGGGTTTGTTGCAATCGTTGGCCGTACAAATGTTGGCAAGTCTTCACTCATCAACTCCATTGCAGCTGCCCGGCTTTCTACGGTGTCATGGCACAAAAACACGACACGTCGAGCGGTGCGGGTGATCGTTCGTGAGCCCGATATCGAGTTGGTATTGGTCGATACTCCGGGGCTTGACGTTGGCCATGACCAACTGGCTGCCCGCCTCTTTGCCGTCACCGAGGGTGAGATGGACGGTGCCGATCTCACGCTGATGGTGCTCGATGCAACTAAGCCGTTGAGCGACCGTGAACGCGCGATACTTGATCGGCTTCACCCCGAGGATTTGGTGGTCATTAACAAGATTGACCTCGTAGCTCCGGGTGCGCTTTTGCCCAAGTTGGATGAGCTATCGCGATGGGATCTCAGCGAGTATCTGTTGGCATCGGCAAAGCGTGGCGACGGCGTTGTCGCGTTGCGCCAGGCGCTCTCGCAACGACTCCCCGAGGGAGCGGCGATGTACGACGCAGAGACCAAGGTCGATCTGCCGCTGCGCATCTGGCTTGGCGAGGTCGTCCGTGATGAACTCTTGAATGGCCTGCGAGATGAGGTCCCCCACTCTGTCGAGTGCCGGGTGGTGGATTGGGATGATGATGAAGATGAGGTACCGGTCACTATCTACGTCGAGCGGGACTCTCAAAAGGGGATACTCATCGGTGAGGGGGGAGCTCGGCTCCGCTCGGTGCGACGCCGTGTCAATCGACGGCTTCGAGGGAGATATCGGGTTCGGCTTGAGGTCAAGGTCGCCAAGGAGTGGAGTCGAGATGCCAGTCGCCTTGACGAATTCGAGTTTTGATCACGCTGTGTGCCCAAAGCTGACGGCAGTGCATGAGCAACGGTGTAGCCAGGTTGTGCACAGCTGACGGGTGAACCACCTATCGCTTTGGACAGACCTCTTGAGTTTGATGCGAACCGGTAGGTGGTTGGTGTGTAGATAAAGAGTTAGTAGTCGAACATCGTAGCCGACCAGCCATCAGTGACGACTCGGGTCCACAACCAGGAGTGAGCTGACCGGTCGTTGCGACTCCTACGAATCGCGCAGTAATTCGTTGAGTTTCGAGCCTTTGTCGACCTTGAGCATCACGGCTCCGACGATGAGGAGCACGATCCAGGCAGCTAATGAGAATCCGCGACCAAAGTAGTAGTGAGCAAAGGCGAGATGGCCAGTGAGGGCAGCGGTCGTGACGCCAGGAATGGCGACGAAACCCGAGACGAAGAAGAGGATGAGGTTGAGCGCGCTATACGCAAGCGCGGGTAGATACCACATTCGCAGACCTAGCAGGTAGACCATGGCGATCAGCGCGTAGATCACGACCTCCCCGTCAAGCCAGAGAGTTACTTCAGCGGATTTTGCTGGTGCAGCGAAGATGTGAGCGGCAGCGTCCGCCAGTGCGACTAAGACCAGTAGGAAGCGGATCCAATGGATGTTGCGGATGGAGCGCTCTGGGGTGTACCAACGTTCCCGTTCGTGCTCTAGTGGACCGGGCAAGGCCCTAGCTAACCAATCGTGGGGAGTATGGTTTACGGCGGTGTTTGTCTGAGCCATCTTGATAGTGTTCCTTCCTGTGATAGCGATGCTGGAGTAACATGACAACTAGTGGTAATGTTAGTGCGCAGAACGGACAGAGACCTGGGGTCTTTTGTCCCATAGCTCACGGACAAAGGGCCGATTCCTTAGCGATCTGAGCGCTTGAAATGCCACAGCTTTAGACCGAGAGGATGTGGCGGGAGAGACCATGAGGGCCCGAAGGAGTTGCCCTCCTCTTGGTCTTTCGTAGATCGCCATGGTGCGCAAACGCCGAACACTATAGTGCGCAAACGCCGAACACTATAGTGCGCCAACGCGGGACGATACGGTCCGCCGGCATCGATCACTATCGTGGTCCTGTCAACTCCTCGCTCAAGGCGAGGTTGGCGTATCGGGCAAGGCCGATGAGCCCTGCGCTGAGGTTGTTTGATGGGCGGCTGGCCTGGGTCATGAGGATCGGGTTGGTCCTCGGAGTACTCGAAGGCACCATTGCCCGTAGCCCGGTGACCCAGACGACGGCATCGCTGGCCTTGGTTGTGGAAAGGAGAAGGGTTCCTCTGTCGAGCATGGTAGCGCTAAGCTCGATGGGGGAGTGCGTTGCTCGATGAGGAGTACGTTTCGGAGGGCCATGGAGTTTCGCAGTGTAATGATAGGTCGTTGGAGCGGCGAGGGATCGGGTTGGTACCCGACCATCGCTGATTTTGACTACCATGAGACGGTCGAAGTGGCTGATCTTGGCCGTCCCTTTTTAACCTATCGACAGATGACCAAGGCCAGTGATGGCTCACCATTACATACGGAAGTCGGTTACCTACGGTTCGTGGGGGAACGCCAAGCAGAGCTTGTGGTTGCACAACCGACCGGTATCAGTGAGGTGCTAACCGGGTGGATCGAGGACCGCGCTGGTGGCTATCGCCTCGCCTTGGATTCTACTCAGGTAGGACATACCCCGACCTCGAAACCAGTTGCGGCCACGAGACGGATCTTTCTTCTTGAGGGGGATGTGCTGGACGTGGAGTTTTGGATGGAGGCGGTCGGCCAACCGATGCAGCAGCATCTACGATCACGGCTCCGGCGAAACCCATGATCGAGGGTATCGATCCGACCAAGATTCCTGTCCATGTGGGGTGTGTGATGGACGGGAACGGTCGTTGGGCTGAGCAGTTTGGTCTCCCACGCACTGAGGGGCACGCGGCGGGGGAAGAGGCTCTGCTTGACACTGTATATGGCGCGCTTGATCTAGGGATCTCTTGGCTCACCGTCTATGCGTTTTCAACAGAGAACTGGCGACGGCCTAGTGACGAAGTACGTTTTTTAATGAATTTTAACCGAGGCCTGCTTCGTCGACGGCGGGACGAGTTGAACGACCTCGGTGTGCGGATTCGCTTCATTGGAAGACGGAACTGGAGGGTGCCGCGCTCGGTTCTGCGCGAAATGGATCGGGCGGAGGAACTCACCCAAGCGAACTCGACTCTTACCCTGACGATGGCCTTCAACTATGGTGGGCGGGCGGAGATCGTCGATGCGGTGCAGTCGATTGTAGCTGCGGGTTATCGTCCCAGCCAGGTTAACGATGCACTCATCGCTAGCTATCTTTACCAGCCCGAGATGCCGGATCCGGACCTTGTGGTCCGTACCTCGGGCGAGTATCGTATCTCTAACTTTTTGCTCTGGCAGTTGGCCTATTCAGAGCTTGTCTTTGTAGACGAGTATTGGCCTGACTTTCGTCGAGAACACCTGTTTGAGGCGGTGCGTCTCTACCAAGGGCGTTCACGCCGTTACGGGGGAGTGAAGGAGCCACGTCGTCGATGAAGATATTGTATGTGATCGCTCGGATTCTGGCATGGTTGATCGGTCTTGGGTTGCTGTTTCTGGCGGTCGCCGCCATTCGAGGTGGCGCGGCACAACTTGGGAGTTTGATGATTCTCGTCGTGGTGCTGATCGGTCTGTTGGTGCTTGGCGGGCGGCGACAGCGCTTTCGTAATCGATGAAGTCCTACGCAGATCGAGCCGTGGTGATCCGCACCTGGCCACTCGGAGAGTCAGATCGAATTGTGACTCTTTTTACCCGCGAACACGGTAAGGTTCGGGCGGTCGCTAAGGGTGTGCGGGGTGCTAAGAGTCGTATCTCAGGATTAATCCAGCCGACCAGCGAGCTCGATCTACTTCTCTATCGCGGACGAGAGTTGGACGTCATCCAACAGGCGTCACTCGTGCAGGCGCATCTCGCTCGCGTCAGGGTTGATCCGGGCCGATTTGGCTCGGCGTTGGAGTGGCTTGAGGCGATCGACAGTCTCACCCTTGATCGGCATCCTGATCCGGTTGTCTACGAGCTGATGAACCGTGGCCTGCGCCTCATGGGTGACGAACCTGGCCCATTCTTACTGGGTGCGCTGCTGGTACGACTACTCGATATCGAGGGTTATGCCCCGAACCTCACCGTGTGCGGACTCTGTGGTGCCCCTGGTTCTTTCGCGGGTTTTGACTTCGCGAGTTCTGCCCCCAGATGTTCTGGCTGTGGTGGGGAACCTGTTGGAACTGAGATCTTCGCGAAGGCGGCATTGATTCTCGCCCATCGCGTCAGCGAGGTGCTCATTGACAAGGACGCTCGAGGTGGGCGGGAGTTTGAAGCGTTTGCTATTCGATTGGTCAAGGAGGTGGTGGGTAGAGGTCTGCGTTCCACCGGTGTGGTAGCCTCCCTGCTCGAGCCCCAGGCCACCCAAAATCAGCCTTCCTAAGCCTCGATAACCAGTTGGGGAGGCTCCTCCTACTACAATCCCGATATGCCTGATCTTGATCGAATGGAAGCCATTGTCAGCCTCGCAAAACAACGGGGGTTTATCTTTCCGTCAGCCGAGATCTACGGTGGATTCCGATCGACCTATGACTATGGACCCCTTGGAGCGCTCATGCTGCGCAACGTCCGCGAAGCGTGGTGGAACTTCATGGTCCAACAGCGTCCGAACGTGGTAGGGATCGAAGCGGCCATACTATCGAGCCCAAAGATCTGGGAGGCTTCGGGGCACTTAGCGGGTTTCACGGATCCACTTGTCGATTGTCGTAAATGCGGTTCGCGGTGGAGAGAGGACCAGATCGAGGGCGTATGCCCTAGTTGTGGATCCACGGATCTCACCGAGGCGCGTGACTTCAATCTGATGTTTCGGACCTTTGTCGGTCCTGTCGCCGATGATGCTTCCGTGGCTTACCTACGACCCGAGACCGCGCAAGGAATGTTTGTCAATTTTCCGTTGGTGCAGCGAGCGCTTCGGCTCAAGCCACCTTTTGGGATCGCGCAACTCGGTAAGTCATTCCGCAATGAGATCACTCCCGGCAACTTTGTCTTTCGAACGCGCGAATTTGATCAGATGGAGATGGAGTTTTTTACCCCGCCGGAACTCGCTGACCGATACTTCCAGTATTGGACCACAGAGCGTTACGAATGGTATCGCACCCTTGGGATTCCAGCAGATGAGCTGCGCTTACGGCCACATGATCCCGATGAGCTTTCTCACTACTCGAAGGGCACCGTCGACATTGAGTATCGGTTTCCGTGGGGCTTTGGCGAACTTGAGGGGATTGCGAATCGTGGAACCTACGATCTCAACGCCCATGCGACGCATTCTGGCACGGATATGACCTACTTCGACCCACAAACCAATGAGCGCTATCTTCCCAACGTCATCGAACCCGCCGGAGGGGTGACGCGAGCGATGATGGCCTTCTTGCTCTCAGCCTTCGACCGAGACGAGGTAGGTGGCGAGGAACGTACCGTCTTGCGCTTGTCGCCCTTTCTTGCTCCGTATACGGTGGCGGTGTTGCCATTGTCGCGAAAACCCGAGCTCCAGGGGGCTGCAGATGCTGTCTTTGCGAGCTTAGCCAGTGCGTTCAGTTGTGATTTTGATGTGACCCAGTCGATTGGACGTCGCTATCGTCGACAGGATGAGATCGGTACACCATTCTGTGTCACCGTGGATTTCGATACGCTCGATGACAAGGCGGTGACGGTACGAGATCGTGATACGACTGAGCAAGTGCGTATTCCAATGACTGAGGTTACGCGGTATCTTCAGGAGCGACTGGACTCCACGGCTCGCCCAGTCGCCACACCCTTTGGTTAGGTGGTCGGGGTATCTGGCTATACTCTTGGCATACCTCGGCAACGTCGCTGACAGGTAAGAAACCGCCACAAGCGGGCAGGGACAGACTGGAGCGATCAGGCGGAGGGAGAACAGCCCGTTCGTCGCGCTTCCAGGGCAGGCAGATGGTAAGGAGACGACCGTGCAGTTTGTGTTCTCATTCGATTATCCCCATGAGGTAGCCCCGATGAATCTCAAGCACTTGCTTGGAGGAAAGGGTGCCAATTTAGCGGAGATGACCTCGGTGCTGAAACTTCCGGTGCCCCACGGCTTTACCATCTCGACTGACGCATGTCGTGCGTATATCGACGAGGGTTGGCCAGACGGGCTGACGGTCGAAGTTGATCGCGCACTGGCCGGACTCGAGGAACTGATGGGCAAGCGTCTAGGCGATCCAGGCGATCCACTTCTGGTGTCGGTGCGATCGGGAGCGCAGTTCTCCATGCCGGGGATGATGGATACGGTGCTCAACCTTGGGCTCAACGATGTCTCCGTGGAGGGTTTGGCAGCACTGACCAACGATCCTCGGTTTGCCTACGACTCCTATCGCCGTTTTATCGCGATGTATGCCCGAATTGTGCAAGGTATTGAATCGGACGAGTTCGACCGGTTGCTCGATGCTGCCAAGGAGCTATCGGGGGTCGACTCCGATGGTGAGATTCCAGCGGAACTGCTCCGGTACCTGGTCGGCGCCTATAAGGAGATTGTTGCTCAGGAGACTGGAAGTCCATTCCCTCAGGATCCAAAGGTGCAGATTCGAGGCGCCATTGAGGCGGTTTTTGGTTCGTGGAATGGACCGCGGGCGATCGCCTATCGCGAACGGGAGGGTATCGACCATCGTCTTGGTACGGCCGTCAATGTCCAAGCAATGGTCTTTGGTAATCGAGATGATAACTCCGGTACTGGTGTCGGCTTCACCCGCGACCCCGCTACTGGAGAACAGGGCGTCTATGGCGACTTTTTGGTGAATGCTCAGGGAGAGGACGTTGTCGCCGGTGTCCGCATAACCGAACCGCTTGCAGAGCTGGAGACCCATTTCCCCGAGGTGTTCCACGAACTCATGGATATCTTCGAACGTCTTGAGTTGCACTATCGAGATATGTGTGACGTGGAGTTCACCGTCGAACAGGGCAAGCTTTGGATGCTACAGACACGAGTTGGTAAGCGAACCGGCATCGCGGCTTTGCGTATGGCGGTGGCCATGACGAGCGATGCCGGGATCAAGTTGACCCGGGAGGAGGCGCTCTTGCGCATCTCTCCTGATCATCTTGACCAGATGTTACACCCACAGTTTGCGACCACGAAGTTCGAGGTCCTCACGACTGGTCTTGGAGCCTCACCCGGAGCGGCAGTAGGGAAGGTGTATTTTACCTCTGACGATGCAGTTCGCGCACACGAACGGGGCGAGGAGGTCATCTTGGTACGTAAGGAGACCTCGCCTGATGACGTCCACGGCATGTTGGCCGCTAATGGCATCCTGACGAGCCGTGGAGGTTTGGTTTCACACGCCGCCGTGGTTGCTCGAGGTTGGGGAAAACCTGCTGTCGTTGGTGCCGATCAGCTGATCTTCGAGAATGGCTTTGCAAAGATTGAAGATGTTGAGCTGCACGAAGGAGATGAGATCTCTATCGATGGTTCAACGGGGACGGTAACGCTTGGACGACTGCCACTTGAGGCAGCTGAGCCACCGCAGGAGCTCGAGCTCCTCCTCGAGTGGGCTGACCAGCTCTCTGCTGGCCATATGAGCGTACGGGCGAATGCGGATTCTGGTCCCGATGCTGAGGTAGCTCGCCGCTTTGGTGCCAAGGGTATTGGTCTTTGTCGTACTGAACACATGTTTCTTGCTGAGGACCGATTGCCCATCGTTCGTCGAATGATCTTGGCAGACACTCCAGCCGATGAGGAGCGGGCGCTTGAAGAACTTCGCGTGGCCCAACGGGAGGACTTCCTCCAAATTTTGCGCGCTATGGATGGTCTGCCGGTCACGGTGCGACTCCTTGATCCGCCACTCCATGAGTTCTTGCCAGATATCGATGCGCTCCTTATCAAGGAGAGCAATCAGACGTTGACCGAGGAGGATGCAAAACTTCTAGAGGCAGCCAAGACATGGCGAGAGTTCAACCCTATGCTGGGTGTACGCGGTGTGCGCCTGGGAGTGCTCAAGCCAGGGCTGTACACGATGCAGGTGCGCGCACTGCTCGAGGCGGCAATGGACCTCAAGCGCGCAGGTGGTGAACCACACGTCGAGGTGATGATCCCTTTGACGATCTCTAAAGCAGAACTAGCCTATGCCCACGCGTGGGTGGAGGTGGCGCTGGCAGAACTCGGTGCTGATGACGGGCTTGATGTGCTCTTTGGAACGATGATCGAGACGCCACGAGCGGCGCTTTTGGCGATGGAGATCGCTGAGATCGCCGAGTTCTTCTCCTTTGGCACCAATGATCTCACCCAATTGACCTATGGTTTCTCTAGGGATGACGTGGAGGGTAAGTTGATGCCGATCTATCTTGCCCAGGGACTGCTTCCGTCTAACCCGTTCAAGGTGGTCGACGCTGAAGGGGTGATTGAACTTGTCAACATCGCAGCGAAGCGGGGACGATCGACGAGGCCTAATATCAAGCTAGGTGTCTGCGGCGAGCACGGTGGTGATCCTGATTCAATTGCCAGTTTTGTCAAGATCGGGCTCGACTATGTGAGTTGTTCCCCGTATCGGGTGCCGATTGCGCGCCTTGCTGTTGCTCAGTCACTGATCCGTGAGGGTGCTAGCCTATAGAAGGAAGTACGTGAGGGAAGGAGCTCGCAGAGTGGGCTACTCTGAGCTTGATATTCGGCGTGTCCTGGATGCTACCGATATCGTTACCCTCATCGGTGCTTCGGTGGCGCTCAAGCGTGTCGGTCGCCGCTACGTGGGGTTGTGTCCCTTCCACCAAGAACGATCGGGTTCCTTCTCGGTCAACGGCGAGGACGGCGTCTATTACTGTTTTGGTTGCCATGCCAAAGGTGATGCCATCACCTTTGTCCGGGAGACCCAAGGGATCGATTTTGTCGATGCGCTCGAGTACCTTGCAGATCGTGCACATGTGACGATCGAGCAGACGACGAGTACGCCGACGGATCGTAACGTCAAAACCCGACTCTATGACGGGTATGAGCGACTCGCGCAGTGGTATCAGGCACAGCTTGGTGATCCGCTTCGTGGCGAGTCAGCTCGTGCGTATCTCGATGAGCGCGGGATCTCCTCCGAATCCATTCGTTCCTTTGGGATTGGGCTCTCCCCCATGCGGGTACAATTGCCCTTCGCGCGTCTCGGCATCGAGCCGAGTGATTGGGAGGAAGGTGGTTTCGGTTACCGCGACCAACAGGGCACGCTCGTCGATCACATGCATGGGCGGATTGTTTTCCCCATCAGAGATGCGACCGGCCGGGTAGTCGCCTTTGGCGGGCGGATTCTTCCTGAGGAGTTGGAACGACTCGACGGCAAGGCGGCGAAGTACAAGAACTCATCGGAGTCACCCGTCTATCGTAAGCGTCGCACCCTCTACAACTTGGATCGGGCGCGTTCGTCAATCGTGGAGAAGGGTGTTGTTATTGTGTGCGAGGGCTATACCGATGTGATCGCGCTCGATCAGATCGGTATTTCGAATGTGGTGGCGACCTGTGGCACCGCCTTCTCGGAGGAACATCTCGATGTCTTGCGACGATTCGCTCGTCGCATCACCCTCTTTTTTGACGCAGATGCCGCTGGACAGAACGCTGCAGAGCGTCTCTGGGGCGAGGAGGAGAGTCGTGGCGTGGTCTTTGATGTCGTGACATTGCCGGATAATCTCGATCCGGCCGATGCGGCGGTGAAGGATCCGGGCCTGGTGGAGGAGGCCCTTCGTCGTGCCGTCCCGATCACCCGTTTTCGACTTGAGCGTCTGTTGGGAAGCGGGGATCTCGGCTCCACCGAGGATCGTTCACGTGTGGCGAAGCAGGCGATCGCGATGATTGAGCGACATCCCAATCACCTGATTCGTGGAGAGTACGTGGCTCTGATCGCTGATCGAACTGGTTTCTCTGTCAACGAGCTGATGGTGCAGCTGCCAAAGGGGCCACGTTCTCGAGTTGTCGACGAACAGGTTGGAGAAGCAGCAGCGCTGGACCGACCGGCGATTGAGGCGCTTCGGCTCTTGGTCCACGACCCTGCAGGGCTGGATGGAATTGTCGTCGCTGAGCTCTTCCGTGACCCCACACACCGACGGATCGTGGAGGCAATTCATGGTACCACTTCGCTCTGGGAGGTGCAACAGCGGCTAGGGGAGGTAGCATCCGAGACGATGCTGCAGCTCTTTTTTCGGCTGGCCAGCGAACAGCCGGAGAGTGACAACAGCGCTGATGTGATAGCCACGCTCGTGCTACGAGAGTCCAAGCTCGAACTTGCGAAATTGACGCGTTCTTTACGGGTCTCAGCAAGAGAGTTAACCGCGCTGATTGCGGAGGTCCCGAGGGTACGACTCTTGATCGAGGAGCTTCAGGGGGATCGAACGAGGATGGAGCCCTGTGGCGAGTTAATCAATTGGTTGGTCTCCATGCGTTCGCATGCCGGTGGGGAAGTGGACCGAGATCTTCCAGCCAACCCTCTGAACAGGCACCCAGTTCTCGAGGATTACTAGGTGACAGACGGTCATAAGAAAACAGCGACACCTTCTGACAGGCCCAAGTCGGTGGAGACAGCCCCAGCAGTTGACGAGGTGAGTACTCAACAGTTGGATCCTCCGATGAGCGTCGTGGATGCTGATGCCGTTCTATCACGAGCTCCTACAAGCAGGACCACCGATGATGATGGGGTTGTGGTGTCGACGACACCGAAGTCGGTTAGCAACAGGCGTACCTCGGCGAAGGGGAGACACGATGGTCAATCCGCCGCGAGGGAGTCTTTGCAGGTTATTAGGCCGGGTTTCACGATCAAGGAGGCCGACGACTTCTTGGCCTCGTTGTCGGGTGCAGCATTGCTCTCACGAGACGAGGAGGTTCAGTTAAGCGCCATTGTGCAAGAGCTCCAAGGTCGTGATCAGCGCACGCGCGAGGAAGAACGGATCTTGGCTGCTGCTAAGGAGCGGTTTGTCTCATCGAACTTGCGTCTTGTCGCCTCCATCGCACGACGTATGCACGGAGGGGCCGTGCCTCTCGAGGACCTGATCCAAGAGGGCAATATCGGGCTGATGCGAGCAGTGGAGCTCTATGACGGTCGTAAGGGATTTCGTTTTTCGACCTATGCCACCTGGTGGATACGACAAGCCATCTCGCAGGCGATAGGAGAGTTCCGCAATGAGATTAGTTTGCCGCGATCCTTGCAACAGGATTTTCAGCGGATTCAGCAGATTCGGCTCGACCTGCAGCAGAAGTTTGGTCGTGAACCGCGACTTGAGGAGGTCGCCGATGCTTGTGGTCTCGAACTCTTCAGAGTTGAGGAAATTCTGATGTACGCACAATCGGTATTATCGCTTGAGGCGAGTCCCACGACTGATAGCGGTTCGGAGTCTGTGCTGGGTGATGCGGTACCGGATCGATCAAGTCCGCCGATTGAGGAGACCGTGACATCTCAGGATCTTGGGCGAGTTGTGCAACTTGTTCTCGATCAGCTTGAGGAACGAGAACGAGCGATCCTCGTGTATCGTTTCGGACTCAACGGAGAGGAGCCGCACTCCATTGAGCAAGCGTCGGATCGCTTTGGCGTCTCGAGAGAGAGGGTCCGTCAAGTGGAGGCACGCGCGATCTCTCGGCTGCGCCGTAATGAGTCGACGCAAGCTCTCAAGGAGGTCCTCCGCGATGGTTAGGATGTTGGCACGTGCCATGGCCGGTTACATGGATTGATCTGCTAGATTGTGTAGTCTATTCCGGGGTAGCTCAATCGGCAGAGCACGCGGCTGTTAACCGTGTGGTTGAGAGTTCGAGTCTCTCCCCCGGAGCTCGGGGCCCGTAGCTCAGCGGTTAGAGCAGGGGACTCATAATCCCTTGGTCGTGGGTTCGAATCCCACCGGGCCCACCAGTTCAGAGGCTATATGCCTTAATTGTGATAAGATAAACCCAACAGAAAACCCAACAAGGGGTTTGAAGTTGGAGGAATCGATGGCAGGAAGCATGCGGCTCGTGGTCCAACCGGACACCTGGGAACTGCGTGTGTTCGTGGGTCGAGACAGCCTGGGAAAGGTCAAGCATCGCTACGTTCGCTTCCGCGGTACGAAGCGCCAGGCCGAACGGGAGCTCGCTCGACTGGTCTGGGAGCAGGAGGCAAAGCCAGCGCCAATCGTTGAGACCGAATTGAGGTGGAACTCGACGACCACTATCAACGACGCGATCGTTGCCTGGCGCGACAACGGCTGGGCAGATCTCTCTCCATCCACGACGCGCAGGTACGAGAGTCTATGGAACGTGAAGATCAAGGACTCCATTGGTCGAAGGCGCATCTCCTCGCTGTCATCCTATGACGTTGAGAAGTACCTGCGAAGTCTGAAGGACGAGGGACTCGCTGAGGCAAGTGTACGCCAAGTCAGGGCTGTACTCGGAAGAGCGTGCCGACTGGCTCGAAAGTGGAGCGGTGGAGCCTTGCCCAACCCGATTGCAGATACCGAGATGCCGAGTTGGTCGATTGGCTCTCACACGCCGGTGAGGGCCCCTTCACTCGATGAGGTGCAGAGGTTGCTTGTTGCAGCCCAAAGCCTGGATCCACGCATCAGTTGTATTCTTCGCATCATCGTTGCCACTGGCATGCGCAGGGGCGAGGCCTGTGCAATCCGTTGGAACGATTGTGATCTCACACTCGGCACCATTCGCATCGATGAGTCGATTGTATCGAATAAGGGGAGCGCAACCGTGAAGTCGCCAAAGACAAGAGCGAGCATACGAAGCGTTGCAATCGATGAGGGAACCCTGGATGAACTTCTCAGACTGCGCGAGATCCAAGAGAACTTAGCTCAGGATGCGGATTTGACACTCGATGCCGATGCCTTCGCCTTCTCCTTTGAGCCAGGTGGCTTGGCGCCGCCTCATCCCGACTCGATCTCGCATGGTTTTATGAAGGCAAGGGCGCGCTCACAGATTGCTAGAGATATCCACCTGCACTCGCTGCGTCACTTTCAAGCAACAGCGCTTGATGCTGTGATCTCAGAGAAGCAGAAGCAGTCGCGCCTCGGGTGGACGAATTCGGTCATGGCTCGCCACTACACCGACTCGGTGCCAGAGGAGGATAGACGAGCAGCCGAACATATAGGTCGACTGCTTGGAGAGGGAGCCGCAACCGATGCCGATCTCAAAGAACCACACGTCGGACAGGTTATGGATCCCGACTGAGCTGACTCTCGTGTCGAGGAACCGGTTTCGGTTTCGATGCTGGTGGCACTCTGTGTATTCGAGGTAGCGACATAGTGCCCGTCGGGCACTGACCCCTCTCCGTCCAAGAGTCGACGAAGCGCCTCTCGCGAGACACGCCACCGACCACCGACTCTGATAATGGGAACTGGAAAGGTACCGTCTGCGATTGCCTTATAAGCGGTCGAACGCGTAACCCCCAACATGATCGCCGTCTCATCGACGCTGAGGAGCGCTTTGGCTCCAAACCCGTTCCGTGGGTGTGATCGTGTCATCGTTGTCCTCCTTGATGCAGCTCTTCTTCGATCTGGTCTTTGGCACATGCGCGTGCGTCGTCATACTCGTTTCGTTGTTGGCCAACTAGATAGACGTCACAGGCAAAGGGCCAGCCCTGACCAACGAAGTACAACTCACTGGTCTCTTCGAATCGGGGATCGAGTGCCTCTGCCCGTTCTAAGCGTTCCATATCCCGCCAGGCTTCGCGCATCCCACGTAGGTAGGCAAAGGTTACCGAGAAGCGTCTGGACTTTGTGAGAAAGTGTCCTCGATGTCCGAGATCATGCGCCCACCTGGCAAGATTGAGTTCCTTGTAGTCGGGATTCTCACCTAACTCGAAGGCCGCACGGGCCATCGCGAGGAGATGCTTTGGCGCACGTGAATCCTCAATCGCCTCGACTGTGCGGAAGCGACGATCGAGGCCGGGTGAGTCACTCGCAGACTTGATGGCATACTTCGCGATGTAGTTGGCGATGGCAGCGGTTGAGTCGGCATCGATGACACGAGTATCAAGTTGGGTTCCCCATGCGACCGTGTGAGTCATCTCACCAGCTGAGATACAGACTTTAACCTTAGCTGCGGCCATGCGAAGAGCGAGCGCGACCTGCTCCGCTGTGATAACGATCCCTGGAGCTAAAATCATGTCTCGGGAGTCGTCTATACGTACGACAACGTGGAGGTGGATGAGCCCTCGACGCTGGTACTCGATTACCTTGACGTAGGAGAGTCCAACCTGAGCCGACAACTCCTTAGCGGTGACTCCAACGATCTTGGCGAGTGCACGTCGAAGATAGATCGTAGTTCGTTGCCACAGCTTGGTGGAGGCCGCGTTCCAGATCACCGCTCCAGAAAAGTCATAGCACTCATCACACAACGGTGCACCCACGATATCGTCGCTCTCATCGTGGCGAGTCCAGCACCCGAGCTTGCGTCCGTGTTGACAGGTGCCCGTGCTGTTGGGATGGCACGGACTCGATACCCCTTCTCCCAAGGTTGGCCGATGAACGCTTCCAAAGCTCGGTGCGGTTAGCGTCACAAAGATCGCTGGATGCGTCGCGATCTCCTCTGGTACCCCCTTTCCCCCGAGCAGTCCTGATCGGATGAGTTGACGGGCGTCTCCTTGGTAGATTCGCGAACAAGACTCACATAGCGTTCGCCTTCTGGTACCACAGGCCTTGAAGTAGACCCCGTCAAAGTCCAAAGACGAGGGAGCCTCATCCTCGAAGAATCCCGTCACCTGACCTGGATCTAGTGGCGTTGACGCAAGGCGTATCGGTCGCCGACAGTATCGTGCTCCTCTGGCTGCGCGACCGAGTTCCTCATAGCCATCAGCAGCTCTAACGACGATTTGATCGATGAGCGGTTGACTCAGTTGCATGGTTCTTCGTCCTCCTCGTTCTTCTCCCCGTCTTTGGGCAATGCTTCAAGTTTCTCCTCGGCGCGTTGGAGGCGGAGCGCAAAGGCACGGCCCACGATGTCACGAATCGCCTCATCGCTGAGCCAATACGTTTTCATCAGCTTCGGCACTCCATCATCGCCAAGGAGTAAACCCACTCCTCGGTCACCCGTTGGGATGGATGTGGCTGAGAATCCTTGTGCTGCCCAGCCACCGCCGAGGATCGTGTCAGAGGCTTCTCGAGTTGGACAGCGAAAGGCGACTCTGAGTCCAATCAAGTCTCGGATGAACGATGGGACGGTGTCGGCAGAGGGCTTCTGCGCGGCAACGATCACAATGATCCCAGCCGCACGTCCCCGAGCTATCAAATCGCGCAAACGGTTGGCGAACTCTCTTGCGCTCCTGGCATCGGAGTTGGCGACGTAGAACGGTAACTCGTCAACGACGACGACAACGAGACCATACCCATGGTGTCGCTCAAACTTACGAGCCCCGAGATTGGCTAGGAGGGCATAGCGATACTCCATGGTAGCCTGGAGCTGCTCCAGGGTTCTTATGGCCTCATCCATATCACCCCCGACAAAGCTCTTGGCGCACGATCTCCACGGCACAAGCTCTACCTCCTTGGGGTCGAAAAGGTACAACTCAGCTGCGGGGTCCATCACCAAGGAGGCGAGCATGGTGTTGATCAGCCCTGATTTGCCGCTTCCCGGCTCACCACCGCCGAGAAGATTGTGTTCGACTAGAGAAACGCTCACCTCTTCACCCTCCTCGTCGATCCCGAGCGATATTGGATCCCAGGCAGAGACGATCTCACCCGTAGCACTCGGCCAAGGGACCGTGCCATTCCCAAAGGGATCTTCGCTACAGATAGTGAGCTCCACGCGCGAGGCATTCGTGGAATCCGCAACGACCCGCACGCCACGTACGCCAAAATGAGTCGCCAAGTATGGACATAGATGCTCCAACTCCTGAAACGCTGTCCCGCTTTGCAGCGACAGTGTCAATCTCACTCCACTTGGCACCCGCACAGCCTTGATAACCTTCGGCTGCCGCTTAGCGAGTGGGGAACTCTGCGAACCCAACGCCCGCACAAATCGTCGACGCCAATGTGTCAATCGAAGAGTTCTAGCCAGCAATCGCCGGATCGAGGGCAGGCACAGGAGCACGGCAATCGCACTAGCCACGATCACAGCTGACCAGGTATAGCCGACACGCCGGGCGCATCCCCAATACGCGATTGCAACGAAGCCTGCAATCGAGAGTTCGATACGCCATTGCCAAAGGATCTCTAGTATTTCATCTGTAATAGTCGATGACGGTGGTGTAGTATTGTTACCGTTCATTGGATTCTCCTTAGGGAGTTAGGGAACTCGACCCCGAGCCACCAATGCAGGGGCCGAGTTCCAGGTTCGTTACTTTATGACAGCATCAATGCGTTCAGCACTAAATGAAATGCCATTTCGATCACCCATGCTCCACGGCGAAGCAGTGAGGACAGTCACTTTGACGGCTGTCCCGGCGACGAGGCCGACCGGTTTCCCAGCTACCTTGACAGGCAAGACCTCCGCGCCACTTTCACTGAGCCAGACGAGCTGTACCAAATAGATTGGCCTGCCCTCCTTATCCAGCTTCTGAGCATTCGTATTCATATCCACAACTGGCTCCGGCTCTTTCGATGCCAAGAACGTTGCTCCAGCAGTGTCAAGTTTCAGTTTCATGAGTTACCTCCTAACGATGGCCGAATACTTTTCTGGCCAGAGTTAGCTTGTTCCAAGATTCGGGAAGACACCATGGCGAACCGTGGGATCATTTGGAATCTTCTAAACTCCCGAAAAGTTCCTGCAATTCTTCAGCTCCGTAGCTTTCTCACCGATAGACCATTCATGATAAATACCGCATTGACAGACGCCATGAAACGAGCCGGTCTGAGTGCAGCGCAATTGGCCAAGCAGGTATTAGTCGATCCAAAGACCGTCAACAATTGGATCAATCACGGCTCGATTCCTCGGCGCGAAACCCAAATGGAGGTGGCGAAGATACTTGGCTGCCTGATCCATGACCTTTGGTCAGATCAGGCCCCACCCGCAAGCTATGCGCTTAGCGAAATCGTCAATGTATGGGCGCATCGTAGCGAGAGCCCGAAGGATCTGTGGTGGAAGCTATTTGAAGGTGCCGAGGAATATGTCGATCTTCTTGGCTATGCCATGCAGTTTTTCCATGAAGATCATAAAGACTTCGTTACCCTGCTCAAAGACAAGGTGAAAGAAGGTTGTCGGGTTCGGATAAT
Source organism: Actinomycetes bacterium (assembly GCA_021819725.1). The sequence goes on along the minus strand of JAKAQR010000009.1, from coordinate 31,430 downwards.
TATGGCCGATCCTCAGTCGAGTGCAGCTAGTGAGCGCGATCACGAGGAGGACCTTCGAGGAGGGCTCATAGCCCGTATCAAGACGTCACTAACCTACTTCGAGCCTGTCATTGGCACAGCTAATATTGAGATTCGCCTACAAAGTTATCCGATGTATAATTCAATCTTTCGATTTGACGGTGAAATGTTGGTTACCCCTCATTTGTGTCATGACCCAGGACGGCTCGCACCCCTATTCCATGTACGCCAAGGGTCGGAAGAGGGAATCTTCCAGCGGTATCTTGAGAGCTTCAACTATGTCTTCGAGACGTCTCGGGCAATCAGGCCGAGCTTTGTCTAGACGAGACTTCTACAACGATCCAGCGGCGCCACGGGCGAACAATATCGTACCAGCTGCCTCGGCTGTAATTATGAACTGTGATGATCGGATTCTGTTGATTGAGAGAACCGACAACGGACTCTGGTCGATACCGGGTGGGACGATGGAGCCTGGAGAGGATATCACCTCGTGTTGCATCAGAGAGGTTGAGGAAGAGACTGGCTTCAAAGTTAACATCCTCCGGCTGATCGGGATCTACTCGGATCCTAACCATGTCGTCGCCTATGACGATGGGGAAGTCCGCCAGGCATTCTCAATATGCTTTGCGGCAAGTATCGCCAGCGGAACACTTCGAACAAGCTCGGAGTCGAGCGAGGTGGCCTTCGTTCCCTTAACGGACTTAGGGGTCTACGATATTCATCCCTCTATTCGACTACGGATCGAGGATTATCTCGCAAACAAGACCGAGCCCTTTATTCGTTAGATACGACTTGTGAGCGCAACAACTCTACATGCGCAAACGATTTGGCGAGTTGGGGATAGGCAAGTCGTAGGCCTTTTGGAACAACATCGTCCTTACCGTAGCGACTCTCGACCTCGTCGATTCTTTGGGTGAGCTCCATTGGTTGACCATCTGGCCCGTTGGAGAGATCGCAATAGGTAAGGCAATCTGAGATGAGTCCAGGTTCAACCGGGAATCGCGACATCTCTTGACCGAGACCACGCAGATGTCCCTCTTGTGCCCCAGAAGAGTGATGCGCTACCAGACACGCGAGTCGATGTTCCCCGCGCTCGCCAAGATAGTTTGCTCCGTCTAGGTGATGGAACCCAGTCTTTGCGAGAGGGGCTGCATACCCGATATCGTGCAGCCAAGCTGCCATGACCAAAACTTCTCCCTCGGACTTGTCATCAAAGATTGTCGATGCGAGTTTTTCGGCCTCAGTGGCCACTCTCACCACGTGGGACCACCTTCGATCCATACCGTCTAGGAGTTCCTTGGCGAGTGTCATCGCCTCTTGTGGAGTATCCATCCTCTAATACTAGGGCTGTTAAGCAGTGCTTTCAATCCGTGCGTCGCGGTTGCCAATTGCCCTGTTCGCACGAGGTGTTACAACTTTCTCTACTACTTCAAGGGAATGTCTCGATGATCGCCCTCGATCGGGCGCTTGGCCCTTCGGGCCGGCGCCCGATCGAGTCACGTGAGCGGTCCCTTCGGAGTAGGAAGCTGCACGACGGCGAATGCCCTTGGCATAGAGATTCTCGTTTGCAGGCTGGCACAACGCTTTCCCATCGATGCATCGGCTCCACGCGGGTACTTCGCGAGTCTCGTTAGGGGCCTTGACCACTCCGTGCCGACAAAGCTATCGCTCGCGCCTGTTTCTGCCTCCGACTGCTCTCCGATCTGGTTTTGCCTCCAGAATCAGCTTGGAATTGCTCGCCAAATGGGACACTGAACCCCGCTTACCTTTGCGACGGTTTTGCCCTAGTTCAGTATCGGATCACCCTCTGCAAGTTTCGCGATGATTTGATCTAGTGCGTGCTTCTGGTCCAACATGAGCTTTCTTCCCATATCGTGAGTAGTTTCAGTCCTATCACATTAGAGGTGGATCACATTGGGTTCATCACTCCACCCCATCAAAGAGAGGTCATTGCTGAGGTGATGAAGGGTTTTCGCGAAGCTGATCAGGATCGCCTTTAGGTTTGTGGCAGTGTCTTTACAACCTCACTGTAGATCAGTTTTAAAGTTGTAAGCTCAGCAGAAGGAGTGTTGAATTTTATGTGTTGTGCGAAATAGGATCCCTGGCGAACTTTGCTGGCGGGATTCTTGTCACAGGCGCATTTCCATAGCTCTGCATTCATCTTCTCGAAGAATGCCTCGATTTCGCCAGCTTTGGTTTTCTTGCTATCAATGGTCCTGCCGCAGGTTTCGCACTTTGACGCCACTTCGTCTGTCGACCGCAAACCAAACTCACTAGCAACCGTGAAAACCCTGCGGGATTTCCAGTACTCTTTCCAGTCGTCGAAGCTAGCATCGCCATCTGGCTCGTTGTCGTTTTTCTTTCTCACCGGTAGCTGGTTTGTCAGTGGCTTCTCATAGCTCGGTGACATAACCGGGCCATCGCATATGATTGCCCACGGTATTGCGAACGCCTCAAGATAGGTGACGAAGCCTCCAAATGACTTGTCACCACCGACACTTACCATCTGAAAATTATTGTCATCCAGCGTCCCGTTGTAATCGGTAATTATGGGGTCGTTGAACCATGTGTGAAATGCTCCAGTTTCTGTGTCGCCCTCGACAAGTATGACGCCGGAGGAGAAAAGCATACTGCGTGCTTCAGGCTGAGTGTGGATTTGATCGAGACGGGATGTGGCAACGTCACTATCTCCGTCTAAGTGCTGCCGCTGGGTCGCACCTCCACTTTTATAGAGTCGCACAATCCGCTTGCGATCCTCCGGGTCTCCTGAGGGAACAAGATATGGTGAGTGGGTGGTGATTATGGTCTGATTTGATTGTTTTAGAAGCTGTAGAACTTTCCGTTGGAGTGTGGGGTGCATAGTCACCGCAGGTTCATCAAGGAAAGTCACTACTCCAGAACCTTGGTGCAGCATCGTCGCCAGGAATAGCGACTCCCAGATCCCCGCGCCCGCTCTATCGATGTGCGCCTGTCGGAGGTCCTCCCGTACGAATACGTCGATGATCACTTGTAGTTGAGCTGCGACGCTGTGATCGCTTGATGCTGGACCTGGGTCTGTGGTGACGTAGGATGCGGCTACACCAAAGTCGTGCCCAGTCAATTTGCGGAATGTTTGTTGGACAGCTAGAAACTGATCCTGATAATACTGGTTACTGTGATCCTTCATCTGGAGCAGACGCAGGGGAATCATCTCTGCGTCGGTGATGGGATGAGAGTCCATGAGCCAGGGCGCGGGATAAGACCTACGTGCAGGCTTTCTCAGATTCTCGGTTGCCATGACTTTGGTGGTGTAGAGTTGTGTGAGCACCTCAGCGACCGAGTAGCTGGTTGCGCTGGTTAACCGGAATCCAAAGGTTCCCTGCAGCCCCTTAAACCACGGTTCTAACGCTCTCCCAGAGGTGTCGCGTGCCAATGCCCACGAACACGATTCAGTTGGCTTCGTCGGAAGAAAGTTGGCAAATGGCAGATCTATGAGGAGTTCTTTGTCGTCCTGCTGGGACACACCCACTTCAAACGGTTGGATCACCGAGGAGATTTGTGGCTGTATTGCGAAAGTATCCTCGTCGTAATAGATGTGATCATCATTGAGGGATAATGTATACTTGTGCAAATTATAACTAAATTCAAAGCCAAGGCGGGTTCCAAGAGCGGGATTACGGTGGATAATGAGCAGGAATGCGCCCGAGGAAAACACATCTTGTGAATGGGAATCGGCCCAGGAACGACCTGTCTCATACGCTAGTGCGGTGTTCTGTTCAGTGTCATTTGGTCGAAGCGTTTGGAGACGAGCGTAGACATTGCTCGCCGTAAAAGCCAAAAGGAAATGCCGAATGAGTTCGTTCTCATTATTGATAGATGTCTCGTCTTCTCCATGGTCAAACGTCACCGATATCCGCAGTGTTCCAGTGTCTTGTCCAGCTCGCAGATACGTGACTTGTTCCTGATGATATTCACTGGCTGCGCGAACAGACGTGCTGAGGCGGTACATAGAGTCTCCCAGAAGGCTAGCAAGGAGGATGACGTTGCTCTTTCCTGCTGCGTTCGGGCCGACAATGACGTTGAGTCCCGGTTGGAAGTCGATAGAAATATCGTCGAACGACAGTAGATTAGTCGCGTGAAGATTCGTGATCTGCATTTGATGACTCCTGATCTTTGGGCTGCGGTATCACCGACGGGTTCTCCTGGTGCTCCGGGATGGTGGGGAAGCTCAGGTGGGTTTGCTCTCGTGGCGCTATAGCGGCGCGATATTGGCAGACAAGGAGGGGCGTCCGTCACGGTGATCTCTCTTGCCCGGCAACCGTGGGAGAGGTTCCGTGGACAATTGGCACCTTAGTCACCTGGTGGATTTCGTGCAATCGCCATCCAAGCAACGAGCCTTACTTCGTCGGGATGAATGAGCGGGAGAGGTTCTGCGGCCTTGGTAGTAGTGAGACCGTAGACGTCTGCGATGCTGGCCAGTCGTTCCACCTTTTCGCGTGAAGTTGTTTGCTCATCGTCTAGGACCTGTCGAAGCGCTCTTTTGACTTCTGCGTTCCATCGCCCACTGAGGCGCTCTGCGAGCGTGTTTTGAGTGTCTGATCCAAGAAAGTTTCCATGAGCAAGAACGTATTCCGCACCATCGCGGAATGCGCGCTCGATCTCGGGTCGTAGGTTGTTTGGGTTGGTGAGGTAACTCCATGCCCGATAGGCGTGCGAAGCAGCTATTGCCCAGGCTGGAAACACCTTCTCGTAGACCTCGCTTGGAAGCCAACGACTCGTGTGTTCGTCACCCGGATCGGCGTAAGAGAGAGCAGTCAAGGTATCGTCTGAAATCTCAAAACCGGGTTCCGTATTGTCGGAGTCCGTTGGGAGAGGGTCCCAGTTCGCGTCTACCGGCACGAAGCGAAGCCAGGGTTTTTCCTGTTCTCCCATCTTGATACAGAAAACATATCCGTTTCGGTCGATCCGGTCGGAGCGAAATCCCGACCCTGAACCAAAGGGAAGCTTGAGAAGGCGGTTACGGAACCGCTCGTTGTCGCTCGTAGCTTGCGAGAGTCTCCTGCGGTACTCTTCTCCTGAGATCGCTCCGAGATCACCCTCGCCTTCAAAGAGTTCAGGCCTCTCTTCACGAAGGGCTCTGATCTGCTCAGCGGTATCGGCGAGCACGACTTCGGTCTTGGATCCCTGCCCTGGCAACACTTCGCCGGTACCCACGGCGGCATCTGCATAGGCGAGTTTCCTCATCAGGGTGGCCTCAAGACCTAAGAGTTCATCAAGTCGAGTTTCGGGAAAGAAGCAGCCAATGACGATATGGTCGTGAAGTGAGCCAATGCGATCGATGCGTCCCGCTCGTTGCACGAGGCGCATCGGATTCCAAGGCAGGTCGTAGTTGATCATCCGTCCAGCCTGTTGGAGGTTCACTCCCTCTGAGAGGACATCGGTGGTGAAGAGGAGATCGTAGCGGTCCTCGGAGATAGGTGTACCATCGTCTCGGAGGCTCCCTGCAGTTCTGGGAGCAAATCGCATGATATCGCGGGCGCGAGCTTCCTGATCTGTTCCGCCCTTGGCCCCATAGATTGGCGCGCAGATGCGCCCACGAAAGGTAGATAGTGGATCGGATGCCGGGGCAAGCTCAACGGCTCGCGTTACTTTCTCCGCGAGATCGATGATGGTATCGGTGTAGGTAGAAAAGATCACCGACTTTCGCCGATCCGAAGCATCGAGGCCACTGCGATCTACGGTCTCTGCTTCGCGAGCGATCTCGCGAAGCTCTTCGACCAATCGAGTCGCCTTGTGGTCATAGTCCCTGGCGACCCTTTGCGCAATCGCTTGGAGCTCTACCAGTAGATCGCGATCACCGACCACATCCTCTCGGAGTTCAGTGACATGAAAGAGCGAAGCCCCCTGGATTTGCGTTCCACCTTTAGCGTCATCGAGGGATGCAAGCACCGTGTCTAAGTCGTCGCTAGCAGACGAAATCCACTCAGAGAGTGCGTCACCAGCTAGTACGTAACCTCGATCTAATGCTGACAGGAAGGCGTTGTGGGATCCAATCATGGTTTCCAAGGTGGAGGCAAGCGCGTTTGGGGAAGACTCAAGGCGCTTTAGTAGCGCTGAGCGCAGAAGACCTGAGTTGTGTACTTGAAACTTTTCGATCTCTCCAGTTCTTAAGTAGGCAGAGGCCGTATACCTAGCAAGGACGAGACGATTATCCCTGACGCGACGCTTTTCGAACGTGACCACAAGCTCGTCATCGTCTTTGATCATCAAGGCGTCAAGAACTTGGGTCAAGAGTTCTGTCCCCAGTTGCGCAACTCCGTAGTCGAGACGTTTCACTCTGGGCGTTGGGAAACTGATCGGTGTCATCGCACCGGTTGGCGACCGGAACGTATCGCCCCGATAGTTACGCTTGACAAAGCGTCGAGTACGGCGAACTGCTACTTGGTCCATGAGGTCAAAGAGATGTTGTGGGGAGAGGCTCTCCGGGTCAATCGTCTGGGCGCTGGCGATGTAGCCACGAATGGAGGGGATTCCAATGGCAGCCAATGCGCCATCGTTCTTAACGAAGTATGATACCAACGTCCAAAGATCCATGAGAGAGTTATTGACCGGTGTTGCGGTCAAGAGCACCGTTTTCTTCGGGAACTTCCCTCCCAGAAGGTCGGTCACGACCCGTGATCTCTGTGCGGCGGCGTTTCTGAGATTGTGCGCCTCGTCGATCACAACGAGTGCGTAGTCATCGAGCTCCCTTCGGAAGTCCTCGGCTGTTTGCTGGTCCAACAGCCGGTTACGAAGTGTGTCATAGGAGTAGACTCGCGCTCGGCGAGAGAAGCCATTGCTGTCGAGAAACTTCTCCCATACCGTCTCGCGTACCGCAGCGGGACAAAGCACCAGCACTCGCTGTCGATCCATCTCGGTCGCCCTGCGGATGATCTCCCCAGCGACATAGGTCTTTCCGAGTCCTACTTCATCGCAGATCAAGACCCCGCCATGGGTCTCTAGAATCCGCAGAGCCCGCGCAACCCCGTCGCGTTGAAAACTCGTGAGTCCGAGCCCGGCCTCGAGGGCGCGGTCGGGTTCTTGGTCGCCGTACAGGAGGTGTAGCATGCGCATAAAGATGAGGTAGGGAGAGTGCTCCTCCCACCGTGTTGCGTAAATTCCGGCGAGATCGAAGGGCTCTGCCTCATTCCAGAGGTCATCGAACCACTCTCGCACTAGGTGGGTGTGCTCTCCGTTTGGATAGCCAAGATTGAGCTCCCGATTGGTCATGAGGCCTGCGTACGTAAGATTCGATGATCCTGCTAAGACCGCAGGGTGGGTTGGGTGATCGACAATGAAGGCTTTTCCGTGCAAGAAACCTCTCGTGTAGCGGCGCACCTCGACCTTTTCGGAGCCATCTTCGTTGCGGGAACGGAGCCAGGCGACAAGGCGGCGTGCGCTACGGTCATTTTGTAGGCTAAAAGCGGTGAGATCTCGCTCGGCTGCCAGCCATCGATCATGATTGGTGAGCACCCCTGACAACCAGGTCGGTTCGAATAGATAATCAGCCACCAAGGGGGTACCCATCCCAACTTCTGGTTCTGCACCAAGAAGTAGGCGCACGGCCGGGAGTGCTTCGAGTTGGTCGGCGAGGAGATCAAAACCACCAACGTTCACATAGGCCGACGCAATCGAGGCCGAAGGCGACTGTCTGAGCTCCTCTAGGGAGCCTTCAATGAGCCGACGGATCTCTTCTGCCACTGTCTCATTGGAGTCCGGATTATTCGTGGCAAAGACCGGAGGGAAGGGTCGATTCGAACCGAGGTACACACTCTGGCTCATCTGCGCCTCGCTTTCCAACGCTCAAGCTGTTCGAGCGTTGCCTGAAGTCGAGCCTCGTAGCTCCAACCAACATGAAAGGTTGCAAAGATTTGGCGAATCTGAGTTTCCGAGAGCCCATAGAGAAGAGCAACTACCGCGTCGAGTTCGGCGATGAGGTCGTCCTTCTCCGACTGACTGTTCACGGATCCAAAGGGCACCCCAACTGTACGTGCCCAAGTCTCGAATCGATCATCGACTGCTGCTAACCTACCGGCGATTTCGATCACACGCGTTCGCAGAGGATCGTCTTTCTGCGGGCGTGGGATCGGCATGGGATTGAGAATCTCGAATGTAAAGTGCAACTCAACATAACGGCGCGCATACCAATCGAAGGGAATCGAATTTAATACGCCTAGAAGATACGCCTCCGACGCGATACCTCCGCCAATCCTGAGAAGATATGGGCTCGGTTCAACGGTCAATACTCCCGGCGGCAACAGGCAGGCGATCATCGTGCGTGTGTTCGTTGAATTCGTCACGTTCCGGAACGCGATCCGCGCTCGCTCCCAGGGACGCGGGGTGAGTTCGTAATCAGTGAGTCCAAAGAACGCGGAACGCCGGTTGTTTCTTTGATTGCGGAGCTTACCCTCCAGGAAGGGGATGATCTCCTCTGAGTGAGCGTAAGCATAAGGGTCCCCGTGGTTCGGATTCCAGGTATCAAAGCTTCCACCCGTCCACACGGCAATGTCGCCACTCGGGTTGGCGAGATCAAAATCATAGAACCGCTTATCGATTGACGTATCAAGCTCTCTCACTGGCCGGAAGGCAAAACCATCAGTCTCATCGAAGCGTGGATGTGAGCGCAGCTGGAGGAAGACATCGACCGAGGTTTCGTTTGGGAGGAATGGGAAGGCATAAGTCAAGGACCATGATTTGAAGGTTGATTTGGGAATCTCTATTACGCTCTCGCGACCACTTTCGAAAGTCTCGTAACTAGTGAAAGGACCGTTGAGCGAGACGATGTCTGAAGGTGCGCGCTCAATCGTGACGAGGCCAACGTTGTATTGGGGGTGAACGTCGAAGATCCATCGTCGAGAATTAGTCAGCAGGGTTACCTGGGCAAATCGGGCATGGTCGAGGATCTCTTGGCGCCATTTAACGGTACCGGATCCTGCAAGTGCTCCCCTTGGCAATAAAACACCTGAGCATCCACCGGTTCGAAGCAGTTGATAGTTGCGCCAAGCGAAGGCTTGGAAAAGATCGATGTCTCCTGAGCCAATTCCGGGATAGGGCCCCTTTGCAACGGCAGAACGAAGGAAGTCTACTGATGCCACATCCCGCTGGTAGGCTTCCACGAGATCAGGCCGAGTCGCCTTCATCTCTTTGATCGCCAGGTTCTTTTTTGCCTGGGGCATCGATCGGAGTCTAGAAATCTGTAGGCCCCACCACACATGTTCTTCAACCTTGATTTTCTCCCAGGGCGGATTCCCGATCAGCACATCAAAGCCACCATTGTCTCTCAAGAAGACTTCGGGGAAGAGGTAAGGCATATGTGCTGGTTGGAGCTGGTTGATGACGTCGCTAACCTCTGGAGTCTCAGCCCAGCGTCGCAAAACATTAGGGTTGGTGCCGATGTCAGGAGGTATTTTGCCAAGTCGCATCGCAACCGCCACATCAAAGAGGATTTTGGTGGATTCTGCTTTAACCCGCGCTTGTCTGGCTGCCTCAGCTGCGCGCGCAACATCGACGGCAGTCGCCTCAGCGGCTGTTGCAGAGTCTCTGAGAAGGTCTGCCGCCCTCGACAGAGCATCTTCAATTTCGTCTCGGAACAAAGATGCGATGCCTGATCGCCCTACTCTCTGTGGTGAGTCAAGCACCGTAACAGCCTCATCGATAGTGCCAATGCCGGTCAGCGAATTCCCGTGCACGAGTCCATGTTCAAGTGAAGACATCGCAAGACCGGGGACGAAGGTATGGATCCAGATCGCCACTCGAGCAAGCTCCACGGCGATCTTGTTGATATCAAGGCCATAGATACATCTGCGCGCAATCTGGCGACGAAGCAGGGATGCCGGTTCGATCTCGGTGTCCGCAGCTAGTTCCCCTAACGACTCAAGCGCCGCTTGTTGGAGGGTCAGCAATTCCTTGGTGACTTGGGTAACGGGGTGTGTCTCTAAGAAGGCCGACATCTTCGCTTCGGTGTGATCGATTGCGGAGATGAGAAAGTGCCCTGAACCCATCGCCAGATCGCAGATTCGAAAGTCGAAGAAGCGCTGGGCAGCTCGAGACTCGTCTCCGGCCTCCAGGAGGGAGGCGATCTCTGCCAGGTGATGATCCAGGGCAGGAACGAGGGCCTGTTCGATGAGATGATCGACCAGAAATGACGGAGTAAAGTACGAACCTGTCGCCTTTCGAGCACCCGATGCGTTGTGGAAATAGGGTTCACCTGCTCGCACCTCAACATGATCACCTGGCTTGGCGGGCACCCAGGTGCCAGACCGGTCCAGGGTGAGATCTGCGTCCGCGAGAGAGAGTGAGCTCTCGAGCAGGCCCTCGTAGATCGTTCCAAACTCACGCACCGAAAGGGAGCGAAAGTCGACTGGTCCAGGGACTCCATCCTCTGAGGTATCGATCAAGAGGGACCTCAAACAGGGCAGGAGAGCTGTGTTGGTGATTGCGATCTGGGCTAGAAGTCTTCCCTCGATATCGGACGAGGAAAAGAGACCACCGTTGTAGGCGGGGACGCCCCAGGTATGGTCTCCCTTGTCAATTACGCGCCAAGCTAAGGATAGTTCTTGCCAGTACGAGTCGGATGCGTCCACTGCCCCGACCTCACCAGGGTGTTCAAGCAGCTCTTGGGCGATTGTTTTGATGGCATGGCGATCATAGGCGTCGTTCCTGGCATAAGGCAGGAGGCCTCGATCCTCACCGTAGGCCTGGAATAACAGTCGAAATAGGATCCGTAGCGTGGCGCTATAGGCGAGGTCGAGCCCTGACTGGTCGAGTAGCGTTCCCTGGCTCTCGAGCGCCTTGGCCACCGAGACGGAGAGCTTTGGGATGACCTCCTCGTAGACTCTGGTGCGTAGACGTTAGCCCAAGCCTACCGCATACCGTGCACTTTCCTTGAGCAGCTGTTCCGTGGTGCCCGAAGGAGCTAATGCTTCGGCCGAGAAGATCAGGGGGAGCAGTGGAGAGTAGCGATCATCTACGACTGCGAGGTCAATCTCTAGGTAGGTTTCTGACTGGCCCTTGCGGCCCACTCCTTCTGATGCCTTGGTTGAGTAGAGCCGGATCTGTGATCCCCTCAGGGCGATCATCCAAGGAATCTCCTTGGCCTGGGCGAGTGCCAGTCCCGTGGCCACCGGAGAGGTGAGGAACCGAGGGCTAGACTCGGCAAAGCTTTCATTGCGATCGAGCAGGACGGCCACAGCTCGACTGACATCCTGGTTGTTAGTAAGAATCATGGTAGTTGACCCTTCCCAGTGGGAGTGGTATCCCAGGGCTCGGATGAGCGTTTCCCCGCGTTCACCAACGAGTGCAAGGGCATGGGATTTCGCGTTCTCGAAGTCAGGACGTTGGGGAGCTGAGGTCCGTAGGTAGTAGGAGGCAAAGAGTCCAGAGTTGGTAATGCCCGGCATGGCTGAGGTGCGCAAAGAGTCCAAGTAGCGCATGACGAGCGAACGTGCTAACGCAGGATTCGCCTCCGCCATCGCAGCACCAAGGATGCGGGCAACCTGTGATTCATCGAAGGGCCCCTCGACGATGCCGTCTTCTGTGGGACCGTAACAATACGTTGATCCAGATGCGTTCACCAGCGCTACAACAAGAGGAAAGGCTTGCCTTGAGCGATAGGTCCGAAAGAGAGTCTTACAGATATCCTTGGTGGGTGCCACCTGAGAGTCCCACTGAGCGAGAAGTACCTGAAAAGATAAGTTGGAACTACCTGGCTGGACAAAACCCGTAGCAGATGCGACCCTAGACCCAAGCTCAGCGGGAACCTCGGTCCAAGGGAAGTGAGTAGCCTCTGTGAGGCTGGTGGCGATGATTTTCATAGACCCAAACATTTACTGTGCATACAGGCATCATATCCCCAGGGAACGACAGAGGAACAACACGAGGACTCGTGTTGGCGGCGTGACGACTAGACGTCGGTGGATCTGAGGTTTTTTTCCGCCCGTTGCAAGCGAACGCGTTCTTCAACTCTGCCAGCTGAACACCGCACGATCGTCTCTGTTATTGCTGTTCTGCGTTTGACTCGCTAATCAGGGTACGGTCTCCGGCTGCGGGGGTTGAATCAGGGCCAGTTGACTGTGCGACGCCATCGAACTCTTCCTTGGGGGCATGCGATCCGAGCTGGACAGGGAAGGTAGAATCGTGAATGATCCAAACGAGTTTTCATTGGACCCTTACTACATGGTTGAACTCACTGGGGAGGTCGTTCGAGGGTGTGTAGAGACGGTGAGGTTGCAATCGGAGATGTTCGATTACCACTAGTTGAAGGAGTGGTCGTGTGTGATGGTGGGCATTTGGAACGAAGGCGACTGTGATGATTCTTGGAATCGCAACCTTTGTTGTTGCTCTCGTGACGCTTTTCCTAGCCGTTGCAACCTGGAGACTCGGCTCTGAAGCCTTTCGGACCAGGGTGGACGCCGCGACGCCGCGAATTTCGATCTTTGCGACTGTTGAGGATAGTCGACCTTATCGGCTAAAGGACGCATCTGGGCGGAACGCAGGTGGAACGCTTGAGTTACGCTGGACCCCCGAGGTCATGGCCTTCGCCGGAGAGACCCAGCTATGGATGAACGACGACAAATCCATCTTGTGGATGGAAGTGCAGTTGGTGATAGCCAACTATGGTCCCGGGACAGCTCAGGTACGCTTCGCCTCGGTACGCGAAAACGCCTGGCCAATGGCAATTGATAGATGGAGGTTGGTTGAACGACCCCGATCACACGTCGTACCGGAGGCCGAGCTACAGACACGGCAAGCGTCTGGTGACGGTTACCATCAAGCCTTCCTCGCTGCCGGGATGCAGCAGATGGATGGTCAGCCGATTGAACCAAACTGCGTGGTTCTTCCTGTCAATAGCGTGGCAACGGTAGCAGCATGGCTCGGACATGGCGGCCGCACTTGGAAGGCCATACTCGACGAGTGGCTGGACAATAGCACCGCTCTTCAATTGAAGCCCATGATGATGCAAGGCTCATCCACCTCTGATCTCGGAGTGGAGGCGGCCACTGACCACTGGACGATCGAGCTTCGCGCGCTTCCCTTCATGTACGATAACAACGATTCCAACACGGTGCTAGTCGAACCGCCCGGTATGATGATCGTCGACCACGTCCAGAACCAGCTACCCGAGCCGGTGGTGACGGTCAGGTCGAAACGAGAATACCCGGGCCGCTGCCGATTTCTCAAAGTGCCCGGTAGAGGTAGGATGACATAGGGAAAGTTTCGCCAGTTTAGGGAGACCGTGCTACGCCCGACGGAAGACCAAGGATGGTGAGAATAGCTTGGGGAGTATTGGATGACATCAATTTCTACCCTGTTTAGCTGCGCAGTCGATGACGTTACTCTTGAGCGGGTGCTCGATCTTGTCAATCAAGGGGAACCAGAAGGCCTTACCTTGGAGTACAAACGCCAACGGACGTCAAAAATTGCAGAGAGTGTCGCGGCAATGGCAAACACCTACGGCGGCATCATCCTTGTTGGCATTGCAGACGGGACCGACGACCAACGTTTAGTTGGCATCTCGGAGCAAGAAGTCACAGGCGTAGCCAGTTCCCTTCACGATACCCTGGAACCACCGTGGGAGCCGGAACTGATTCCGGTCAAGATGTCAAATGAGGGTAACCGCTATATCCTGGTCATCAGGGTTGATCACACTGTCGCACCGCGCCCCATTCTCATCAAAGGCGCCGCGCCGGTCCGTCTTCAAGGGCGTAACGGTGTCGCGGATCGTTCGCGATTACGTGAACTGTTCGCCGACAATCCTGCGGCCACTCATTTCGAGTCTGCGATGGTTCCCCCCATCAATATACGCGAGAGACGACCAGACGGTTCGATTGCGTACGACTTTGTGATCAAGACTGGGCTCGTGCTTCCACTGGGGGACGCAGCGACGTGGCGACCGTTTTCGGAACAACACGCAGCAGCGCTTATGAATGCACTGGAGGGTCCTCTTCTAGAGATGCTGCCGAACGCGTGGTGGCAACACTTTCTCCCCGAGTGGAAGTCCTTCGAACGTGAGGGGTTCAATCGATCACGCAACGTTAAGGCCGTGATGAGGTTTGAACGCTTGGGTTCAAGTGTTCCGATTGTTGAAGTGATTGCAGAGGCAAAGGCCCCCCAAATTTATGGAATAACGTCTGGAACATTGCAGTTTACGCTTGATATCATCGGACGAATCCGGGAGTGTCAAGCCTCCGACCACGCCGATCAAGATGGCGGGAAATCATGGCGCCTACAAATAGCAGACCTATTAATCCTTCTGGATGGCCTGATTGCTCTTATGACGAAAGGGGATGTGACTACTAGTCTTGCCCACCTTGCAGGTATCGACCTTCTCCGCGTCGGGCAACCGCGAAGGGTTTACTTCCAAACGGGAGTTCCCGTGAATGAACTTCTTGCTTTCGATGGATTAAAGACCATTGTTGACTCTGGTTCATCGTATGGAACAAGCGGCCTGCTAGCGGATCCATCTCTTGACTTCACGGACCTATCTGACCGCCGTCAGCAAGTTGAGCGTTGGATGAACCAGATCGCTCTTGATGCGGGTCTGTTGGGCATGGAACAGGCGCTGGCACAGATTGCAACCTTTGGAAAAAAGCGAAAGAACCGACAACTTGGTCCGAATCTGTGAGTAGGTACTCCCGACCTCCCGAAAGAAAAAGCCGATTCACTAGCCAGTTTCACCCAACTTTTCACCCAACAATTGTGTCCGAGTACGTCCCGTCTAGTCCGAGACTGTCTCACCGTCCTTGCCAAAACGCCTCGATGAGCTGCAAAAATGAGACGTACTCGGACACTTTTACTACCAGCTCGGACACTTTGTGAACACCTCATAATCCCTTGGTCGTGGGTTCGAATCCCACCGGGCCCACCAGGTCAGGGCATGTTTTAACCCTATGGACTTGCAGAAAAACCCAACAAGACCCAAATTGGCTATGGTGTCAGCGAAACGAGTGCCCCTTTCAACCTGCGACCTTTGTAATGATTTGGTTCTCCACACGTGTAACTCTTGGATTATGAGCCCTTGTCGCATCTCCACTCCGCTCGACCCTCTCGCGCTTTGAGGTGGATCGCTAGGCGTTCAACACCCCAGCGGCTTGTACACAAAATGCGTGTGTATCTTGTATTGTTCGTGAGATGCTTATCTGTAACTTTGGACTGACGGACTATGAAGGCATTCGCAGCCTGCGTCGCTTCCGGGTAGGTATCGGTGGCTTCGAATGACGGTAGCGCCAGTCACTCGCGTATGCGCAAAGAAGGGTTGATCGACTGATTTGGCCATCTTGGTCCCGGACAGTGCTAGATCCGGCGTGATTCGCTGAGCTACGACGCACGTCTCCAAGGATTTACGCTATATTCGTCGTTGATATCGTATGGAGAATTCTTCCGCTCAACCATTGGATGTGGGGCTTAGGGCGTTCTCAGTCCAGGTCTTTCCACTATTGGTAGTCGCCTGCTGGTAGGTGTTGTAGTAGCAGCCGGTCTTGAATCCAGTACAGCCGTAGTTGATTGTCGTGGCTACGGCCTTGGTCGGTGAGACCAATTCGACGGAGGCTACCTCCTTAGCGAGCGTCGGAGAGGAAACCGTCGTCCATGATAATCCGTCATTGGACGACTCCACTATTTCATGTGGAGCATTGAAGAGCCAGATATTTGGGCCATTAGCCGCTACGATCAGGCTGCCGACGTGCTGCTGTGTGGTGAGAGCCTTGAAAGATGCACCGCCATCGGTGCTCTCGTACAAAGTGGTCTTTGCGTTCGCACCAACTCCGAGGGCGATAGGGACATAGATCTGGGTGCCAAATGCAACGGGTGTGCCAACGGTGTTGTTCGGACTTGGAGCAAATCCCGGTATTGAGGCTGGCTCCCAGTTCTTTCCTCCATTGGGCGTAAACCAAACACCCTGATCACTATCGCCGCCGGTGATTACTCCGGCGCTGGCAGACAGCATGGCAGCTTGATAGGTGCCATAGCTGGTCGGCAGCTCCAGTTGAGCAAAGGTCCTTCCTCCGTCATCGGAGACGAACAGCGCTGGGACGTTACCGGTTTGGGCACCACCTTCGATCACCGAGATTGAGGTCACGTCAGTACCATAGTTATCCTCTACGTTGACCAGATTCGGGACATATGTTGGTCCAAGCGCTACTCCGGCCGGCCATCGAATGGGCAAGGATTCATGCGTCCATGGCGAGTTGGCGTTGGTCGCGCGAAAGATCTTAAGGTTAGTTCCTGAACTGTCCATTGCTAAAATCGAACCTTGTTCAGTGACTGTCACTGAAGTTCCTTCCACTTGGATTCCGGGTGGCAAGGCCTTCGTCGTCCATGCGAGGCCACCATTTACGGATACCGCTACTTCCTTATCTAGGAGGCGCCAAGCTGGCTCCGAGACTTTGCGAGGTGCGATGGCCTGTGCCCGTGAAGGTTCTGCTTTAGAGGTATTCGGTGCTTTCGTTGCGGAAGCGTTTGAACTGCATGCTGCAAGCAGCATCGCGGTCGAAACCGTAATTCCGATAACCTTTGTAATTTGCCGACTTGGCTCGCCTATGTATTTCATTTAGTCATTACCTCCAATAAACTGACAAGAGCCGCCGTAGGCGGTACTGCCTTCAACCGGAGCATCAACACAGTCCTCATCGACAGTGTAAATCGATGCGCCATATTTAAATGTTTGTGGTTGATATCCTCCCGCTCCGGAATTTGCTAGCTGATGAATCCGCTGATTGATATCCCATATGCCATTTGCAAGGCAGCGCAAGTTGTAGACACCCGTCGGATCATCCAGGTTGTCAGCAGGCGCTATGGCATTTGGCACGTTTGGGATCGTAGCGTACATTGAAATGTGTCCGGAGCAGGTTGGTGAATATACCTCTCCTTGGTAATGATAGACATTGGCTAGCTCATAGTCCCATCCATTTATAAAGTTCTTCGCGGCGGCATAGCAGTCGGAATTATTTATCACTTCCTCCATATCGTAATATATGGTGGCACCGCTGTTGAACCCTGCGGCTTGAGCCGCGGAAGCCGCTTCACGAGCCGCCTGCTCTCCCTGGTCAGTGGCAAGCTGGTTGTTATTTAAGGCAACTTGGTGAGGATAATCGAACTCGGTCTGGCAGCTTCCATACGACATCTGGTGGCCATACCACAGAGCTTCCACGGAGTAGCCCAAACCAAATGCGTACCACATATTCGACGCGGGGGTGTGGCTTGACAGCCGACTGAGGCCGCACCAGATCCCCCTAGATAGACTCCTATGGTGGTCCAAGGGGTGTTATTCCAGAAGTTTACTAAGTTTTGGTTGTTATCGAAGAAGTTGCTGGAACATAAGTCAAATCCTTCGGCATCTTGTTCAGTTATCCAGCCGTATGCCTTGTGGGAAGTGAATGCTGCGGTAAGTCCGAGAGGGATGATCAGGAGACTCATTGCGGCCATAAGGCGCGCGAAAGAGCTTAAACTTACCCCCCCCCCCGGACGGTCTCCATGAGCCTCATTGATTACCCCCTTTGATAGCATCTATGAAAAGTCTCGTCTGGTGTTGAGTAGGATCTTAGCACTGGGAACATAATCCTTCTGGATAGGTAGGATGATTCGGTAGGTCATCTGGTTCTACCAGGGGATCCGATGCTGCTTTGACTTTCAGGTGATCTTCATATTTGGCGAAACCGGTTTGCGGCACCTCATCGGAATCGCATTTTAACCCGGGCGAAGTGATTTGTTCTGGCGATTGGCCCTGGATGGAAGTCCGTGTAGCTAGTAAACCTGGAGGTTCGAAAGCAGGACAGCGATGGTTAGGCGATCCATTTAAACAGGTGAACATGTCGATAGTGTTGGCTAGGAACAATGTGATCGACCTATGCTCGAGGGGGTCTCCACGTGTACTTCACCCAACAATTGTGTCCGAGAACGTCCGACCCAGTCCGAGGTTGTCTCACCGCGCTTTTCAAAAGACCTCGATGAGCTGCAGAAATGAGACGTACTCGGACACTATGACTACCAGCTCGGACACTTTGTGAACACCTCATAATCCTTTGGTCGTGGGTTCGAATCCTACCGGGCCCACCAGGTCAGGGCATGTTGTAACCCTATGGACTGGACGGCGCCTTGAGCCCGGTCCTCTTCGTTTGTGAATCGTCGGTTTCTTGCAACTCCGCGACCGTTGCAACGATTTGGCTCTCCACACGTGCCTCTTTCGGATTATGAGCGCTTGTCTCACCTCCACGGCCTTCTCACGCTTCAGGTGGATCACATAGCGTTCATCACTCCAATAGAGCCACTACTCCAGGGTGCTAGTTAACAACACTCTCTGGGAATCACTCCATCCTATCCCACTAGAACAGTGCTGGTAATTGTAGCCCGAATGACGGGATTAGGAAGGAATAACCTACTGTTCCGGCCAGCTTACTAGACGCTGTATAGCAACTCACTGGTGTAAGCACTAATGATCCCTCGTTGAAGGCTGAAGACGGTATCGTATATGTGCCAAGAGAGTCCGGTAGGGCTACAGACAACGACTGGTAATCAACCTGCGTGCCCTTGTTACCTTCGTTTAAAGATGGGCATCCTGGCGCATATCCCAATTCACTATAGGCACTCTGTATATTCTTCTTAATCAGCACCAAGGGTGGTTTGGAAACATAATGGCCCTTGGGTCCGATCGCCCTTGACTGGTATAGCGATATACGCCTGCCAGTGACAGTCATTCCATAAATAGATGGCCACCCCTGTAGACTGCACGGAGACGAGGAGGTATCGGAGACCGTTAGATAGGCGTGCACCTGATTTGCCACGTACCCTTCACCGGTAATACCAACCGATACCTGACCAGGAGTGCATAGAGGTGCACTAGCAGGCAACGCTGGAGGTTTGGGTTTAGGAGGAACATATGTCGAATAGAAGGCGAACTCCTTTGAGCTGCCTTTGGTATTCGATCCAGAGATCTCGATGACCCATTTACTCTCCGGTCTTGAGAACATATGTAGCTCCTCATTGGAGGACAGATCCTTTGAGGGGAGGTAAAAGGAGAATGAAGCCTGTGGCTTTTTGCACTCCCAAGCTGTTGCAGCGACTTGTTGATGTGCTAGGAAGACATGGAACTTGATCGCTGGTGCTGCCGGTGTCGATCCGGTAGTGTTGCACGTACCACGAACGATGAGAAAACGCTTAACCAAAACTGACTTAGTTATCTGAACCGATGAAACCCCGTGCCCAGTAACCGTAATTCCTGAATTCTTCGTTGTTGAGCCGCACGAAGCCAAAACGATTGCGGTCAGAAGTACGGTAATGAATAGCTTAGGGAGTCTTATCCCTTTCATAGAATCTCCCCCCCGTTTCTATTCTGGTCGGTCCCCTTGCATTCGAGGCGGTTCATCTGAGGTGGATCACTCCAATGCTAGCTCCGCGTCTCCCCACGATAGATCGCGCCAGAGGTATGGGTTTCCCTGACCATGATTGCCGAGAGTGGGAGCGTCTCTATGAGCTGTTGCCAGAGCCATACGCAAACGTTTTCGCTAGTAGGGTTTTCCAGGCCGCCGATCTCGTTTAATAGATGGTGATCAAGTTGCGTGAGAAGTGGGGCAAAGGCCGTTGTGATTTCGGCAAAATCCATGACCCAGCCAAGGATTGGATCAACCTCGCCTTGGACATGGACCTCTACTCGATAAGAGTGGCCATGTAGGCGAGCGCATTTGTGTCCTTCCTGGACATTTGGTAGGTAGTGCGCGGCTTCGAAGGTGAACTCCTTAAAGATCTCCATCAGCGAATCCCAGTGTATTTGTGGGTCTGGAGACTCAGTCTCCACTGCGGATGAGCAAGACAGTACTCGATGGCAAGAGCTGTGTTGTGTTCACGCTCTGGCCCGTCCATCGGCTGTAGGAAGTAGTGGGTAAAGTCGAGGTTCTCGAACTGCACCGGAGGGGCAAGAAGTTGTGGAAAAACCAGTTTGAGTTCATCGCCACGATCCAGTCGAAGGGGTGCGCCAGCTTTGGGGCTGACGCAGATCCAGTCCAATCCAGGTGGCGGGGCTTGGGTTCCGTTGGTCTCCACGCCAACGCTGAAGCCAGCGTGATGGAGCGCCTCCACGGCGTCGGTGTCGAGTTGTAGCAGTGGTTCGCCTCCTGTGCAAACCACATAAGGTTTGGCTCTAGTGTGTGCCTCTCCGCCCCAGGTGCTTAAGACCGCAGCGGCAAGATCGGTAGCTGTCGTAAATCGTCCGCCCCCTGGGCCGTCGGTCCCAATGAAATCGGTATCGCAGAACTGGCAGGTTGCACTCATGCGATCCGACTCACGTCCGGTCCAGAGATTGCAGCGTGAGAACCGACAAAACACCGAAGGTCGTCCGGCTTGTGCCCCCTCACCCTGGAGGGTGTAGAAGATCTCCTTGACGATGTAGGACATCAGTGCAACCGCACGGCGAGAGCAGGATCATCTAGGCCAGCTTCGCTGAATCCCTTTTTGCGAAGGAGGCAAGAGTCGCATGTGCCGCAAGGTGCACCCTGGAGATTGGGGTCATAACAGCTATGCGTGATCGAGTAGTCGACCCCAAGGCTAAGGCCGAGTTTGATGATCTCAGCTTTGGAGAGTTCGATAAGGGGAGTGTGCACCCGCAAGCGCTGTTCTCCCTCAACCCCGGCCTTTGTAGCCAGATTCGCCATCGTTTCGTAGGCGCTAATGTACTCCGGTCGGCAGTCGGGATATCCAGAGTAGTCGAGAGCGTTGACGCCGATAAAGATATCGCTAGCACCAATCGTCTCAGCCAACGCCAGGGCGAAGGAGAGAAAAATGGTGTTGCGAGCAGGAACGTAAGTGGTGGGAATGGTATCACTGAGTTCCCCAAGATCTCGATGGTGGGGCACCCCAATGTCGTCAGTAAGGGCCGAGCCACCGAATATGCGCAGATCGATCGTGGTGATGACATGATTCACAACCCCCATTGACTGAGCAACGCGCCGAGCTGCTCGGAGCTCGATTGAGTGTCGTTGTCCATAATCGAAGCTGAGAGCATGTGGATCGTAACCCTGATGTTGAGCAATGGCTAGCACTGTTGTGGAATCGAGACCGCCACTGAGCAGTACTACCGCTGGTTGATTGTTCAAGCTTCCTCCTGGAGCCAGATGGTAGGCCTTTCCAGGCTAATCGGAGAGTGTTCGGGCTAAGCAAAGACGCCTACGTCGCCTAGGTCGGACAGAAGGTAGTTGTACCACCCGGTGACTCGTTGCGTCCAGGCGAAGGTTGGCGAGATTGCCGCGCAGAAGAGCGCGCGACTGGACGTCGCGTACCCTCTGTGGGTCGGCTTTGTTGGTGAGGGTATCGTCAACCTGGTCTGTGGATCGTCACGCGACGGGAGCGCAAGAGTCCAGGTTCTCTATCTCGATTGTTTCGTCCCGGTGCCGAGAGGACCGAGTGGCTTACCGTCGACGTCGGCCTCTCCTGGGGCTAAATACGGCGGCCAGGAGGATGCCCAGCGCGCCCAGGACGACAGAAAAACCGCGAAAGAGCTCGGCTCGAAACAGGGAAATTCCTGAGAGTTCAGTCAGCGGATCGGCCTGGAAACGACTTCGACTTCTTGCCTCTCTTCGCAATCGGAACTTACCAACCACGGCGATACCTCCCACTACGGTGGCAAGCAGTCCGATAGGCATAGCTGTGGTGGGAAATGCCAGCACAAGGATCAGGCCTGCGCCAAGGAGCAACCCAGCTGGTTTCGCGGCAAGGATACTCGACTTCTGTGGTGTTGTTTTGGCACTGGTGTCATGGTAACTCGCGCCGCTGTGTTCATTAGCACCGTAGCCGGCATCACTATAGCTGGCCCCCTGACGACTCGCATCACCGTTGGGGTTTGTCCCTGTCTTGGATCCTGCAGTTCCGTCAAGGGTCGCGTTATAGGCTCGTCGAGCCTCGGGGTTCGAGAGCGTCGTCCATGCGTCATTGATGAGCTGGAAGAGGGCTGCCGAGCCACCCTTGTCGGGATGAACCTGGAGTGCGAGACGGCGGTAGGCTGACTGAATTTCTTGCTGACTGGCGTCACGAGAGACATCGAGGACCTCGTAATACGTTCGATCAGCTGATCGTGCCATATGCCGATTCTAACCTAAATCGATGGTGCTCATCGTCATGGGGTCAGGACCAAAGCCAAACCGAGATCGTCAGGCCCCTTAAAGGTTGCAGCCAGCTTGCTGGTGATGTCGCACGGTAGGTGATTGCGACCGCAATCGTGGTGTCGAGATGCCGTGCCATAGCGATCGATGGCCATATCGACACACGGTGAGGATCACCTGTCTCCTCTCTTACTTATGTGAGCGTGCAGCTACTGACTCCAGTGCTCTTGTGCGGTAACCGGCCGCTAGGTCGATGAGCTCTGTGAGTCGGTACGCGTTTGGGTCGCTTTGGGCACTTACTAGGTTGACGAGGGCCAGCGTGGTGGCGGACCGGACGCCAGATTCGGCGAGGAGGGCTGCAGTGGTACCATCTCCGGTGAGATTGGGGTTGCCCACCTCTGTGAGATGGGCAGCGATCGCTCCGACCTCAATGCCGAGGTTGGCAATATCCAGCGATACCTGGGCGGCATGTTTGAGACGAACCCTGACCTGGTCGGCAGTGTTTGTGGAGTGTTGTTTCCGTTCTTCGCGCTGTGCCAGGATTACCTCAGCATAGGCTGTGGCGTCTGCTTGGCACAGTTTGTTGGCTCGGTCGCGCAGCTCTCGTGCCGCGCGTGCGTAATCGTTCGCGTCCGTCAGTTGCCGGGTCGATAGTAGGGCGGATTTGACGCATAGTGCTGCTGCCATGCTCACCGCGATAGCCGCAACAGAGCCTGCCGCAGGGGCAGGTTTGGGTTCGGCGACCGCGTCGATGAAGTCCTTGACGGTACTATCGAGGTACTCGGGAAGATCAACTGAGTCCGACAATTTCCCCCGTTTCGTCGATGTCGATCGATTCCGCGGAGGGATGTGCGGATAAGCCTGGCATCGTGGAGATGTCGCCGCAGATGAGGTAGACAAAACCAGCCCCGACCGAGGCACGAGCCTCACGGACCGGCATCCGCCAGCCGGTAGGTGCTCCCTTCAGCGATGGATCTGATGAGATTGAGAGGTGGGTTTTCGCGATAATCACCGGTAGGTTCCCGAAGCCATTTTGCTCATAGATCTCAAGCTGTCGACTCGCGGCCGGCAGGTAGTCGACGCCATCTGCTCCGTACACTTTCTTGGCGATGATTTCGATCTTTTCCCGTAGCGGAGCCTCATTGGGATAGAGTAGGCCAAAGTGGTTCGGTTCGTTGGCCGCCTCTGCCACCATCTCGGCGAGTTCGACCGCTCCTTTGCCGCCGGCGACGAAGTTAGTGCAGAGGGCGACCCGGGCACCCATCGACTCGGCGATCTCACGGATCGCATCGTGCTCGGAGGAGAAGTCCCCTGGGAATGCGTTGATGGCGACGACGGGGCTTACCCCGTGGAGTTTGATGTTCTCGATCTGCTTGCGAAGGTTTGCTCCACCGGCATGGACCTCGTCAGGGTTCTCTTGTAAGATGGCAGGCGGCAGTGGCCGGCCGGCGACGACTCGATGTTGGCCTGAGTGAACTTTGAGCGCTCGTACGGTCGCGACTAGGACTGCAGCGTCTGGGGTGAGACCTGAGGCACGGCACTTGATGTTGAAGAAGCGTTCTGCTCCCATATCGGCTCCAAAGCCAGCCTCGGTGATCAGGAAGTCTCCGGTGTGGATGCCGATCAAGTCTGCGACGATCGATGAATTTCCATGGGCGATGTTGCCAAAGGGTCCAGCGTGGACAAGAACCGGAGTGTTCTCCAGCGTTTGGAGAAGGTTGGGCTTGATCGCATCGCGCATCATAACCGTCATTGCACCGGCGGCCCTGAGTTGTTCTGCGGTGACGGGCTCGTGTTCGCTGGTGTAACCGATGACGATTCGACCAAGCCGAGCGCGGAGATCCTGCAAGGAGGTAGAGAGAGCAAGGACGCCCATGATCTCGGATGCGGCGGTGATGTCAAAGCCGGTCTGACGGGGGATGCCATCATTTTTGCCACCGAGCCCAATCACGATGTTACGGAGTGCACGGTCGTCGACGTCGAGCACGCGCCTCCAGGTGATATCGTGGGGATCGATATCGAGCTCGTTTCCTCGAAAGAGATGATTGTCAAGCATCGCTGCGAGGAGATTATGGGCACTTGTGACTGCGTGCATATCGCCCGTGAGGTGGAGATTGAGCGATTCCATGGGCACGACTTGGCTATAGCCGCCCCCTGCTGCGCCGCCCTTGATGCCAAAGGTTGGACCCATCGAGGGTTGGCGGATGGCGATGGTGGCGCGCCGGCCGGTGTGATGCATGGCCTGGCCTAGCCCCACCGTTGTGGTGGTCTTGCCCTCGCCAAGTGGGGTTGGTGTGATCGCAGAGACAACGACGTACTTGGCCTTTGGTCGGTCCGCCAGTGCCTCGATAGCCTCAAGTTTGATTTTGGCAACGCTATTACCGTAGGTCTCTAGTAGCTCTGGCGCGATTCCCATCTCGCGCGCGATATCGATGATGGGTTTGAGGTTGGCCGCGCGGGCGATGGTCAGGTCGCTGTCCATGGTCATGATCTATCCTTTGACGTGTTCCGATGTGGAGCATGAGTGCCACAATTTTTGATGTGCTTCGTTCATTGAGCCTACCCGCACAGTTGCCCATCAACAGAGGTTGGACTACCCGGTCCCGAGAAAGGTCACCTGAACCAGCCCATCGCTCATCCAGAACTATACAGAGTGCTTGGCTCGCTGTCATTTGGGAGCTGGTTGGCGTTGGTAAGCAGTCCAGCTTGTCAGTATCTGGTAGGTGCGGACTACAGGGCTGCCGCTGACGGCAGGTGCGGGCGCCCTCGGCACGACGATCAAGGAGCTGATGGGTATGTCGCGCTTTGCATGGGGGTAGGAACGAGGAGGTAGGTGCCTCCCACATGCAGTTTGGCCAACGATGGTCGATGCGGACGCGAACCAGCGATCGGTAACGACGCTGTCTTGCAGCTACCGCTCCTGCAACCCAATCAAGCGTCCACGAGCAAGAGCAGTGCCCGATACTCTATCGAGTAACATTGGAAAGTTCTTGATTTCGTTGGGCTTAGGAATCTTTGTGGCGAGGGCCCAAAGGCAAAATCCGTAGTGGTGAGGACCGTGGCCTGGTAGTGGCCTTGGCCCCTCGTAGCCTCGCCGCCCAAAGGTAGCCGGTAAGAAAACGAGCCCTTCAGTCTTTGGGTCGAGTCCACCAATGGGCAAACTGGAGTGTTGTGGCTCAAGCAGCGCGATCGTATGCAGAATGGGCCGTGGTAGTGGCACGTCGGTGTCTTCGATGATGAAGAGCAGTTGTACGGTGTGATCTGGCACTCCACTCCAAGTGAGCTCGGGTGATCGGTTCTGGCCAACGCCCTTGCCGGAGTGAATGAGTGGGATTTGGCCACCATCGGCAAAATCTTGGCTCGCGATGTGGATCGCATCTGGTGCCATCAAGCCTGGCAGATCCCACACGCTGTGTTGCGTGCCGGCGCGGAACCCTCTTAGCAGTTTTCCAATCGAAGCCAACGCTCCTCCTTCTTAGTTTTTTACACGCGACAAATGTACGATGTGAGCGAGCTGATGAGTAGGTCCCAAGTGGCCGAATCGCTTGGACCAGCCCAATCGCGATCTAGCGTTGAGTCTACCGAGTGAGGTAGGCGGTTGCAGTGAGCGGATCGCTCCTCGTTTGCGGCTTGATGGAGTTGCTTGTTTGGCCGGATTGACTAGCGTTACATCTATCGTTACATCTGTGGGGTGTGGTGCTGTGTGGTGTGGGCACTCCGCTGATGACCTTTGGTTCAGTGTCTCTAATTGTCGGGTGACGTGATTGGTTGGCGATGAGGAGAGATGGGGCAATGCGTTGTGAGGTACCTTCCCTGTTGGACCTCAGCAAGTGGCTGCGCCCGTCGGCCGCGACGTGATCCATCGGTTCGATGGCGTTGTCAACGATGGTTATCCCTATCGGTTGGCGGCGTTGGTTTGGTGAGCGGAGTCGGTTTGGAGCGTGGTAGGCACCTTGAGAAGATCGGAGCAAGAGTGACGAAGAACCCAACAGTACGTTTAGTCCTGGCAGATGTAGACGGGACGCTCGTCACCGACGAGAAGGTGTTGACAAAGCGTGCGATTGTCGCCGTCAGAGAGCTGCATGAGGCGGGGATTCTGTTCTCGCTCACCAGTGGTCGCCCACCACGTGGAATGGAGATGTTTATCGAACCTCTCAACCTCTCTCTTCCTTTTGCTGCCTTCAACGGCGGGCAGATCCTTTCTCCAGCCTTTGACACCCTTGTGGAACACGTGCTCGATCAAGAGGTGCTCGAGGAGATCGTTGCGGATCTGGCGAAGGCGAAGCTTGAGACCTGGTTCTACGCTGGATCAAAATGGTATGTGCCGAGTCGTGATGGTTCTCACGTCGATCGAGAATCCGCCACCGTAGGGTTTGCGCCTACCCTTATGAGCCAGCACCAGACCCCGCCGGGATCTATCGTCAAAGTGGTGGGCGTCAGCGACGATCATCACCTCATCCAGCGGGTGGCCGGACAGATCCAAGAGGCCTATGGCCAGCAGGTCTCTGCTGAGGCCTCGCAGCCCTACTATCTCGATATCACGCACCCCCTCGCGAATAAGGGTACGGTGGTGAGCTATCTGGCCGAACAGTATCATCTCGATCCACAACAGATCGCCACAATTGGGGATATGCCCAACGATGTCGATATGTTCACCGTGTCAGGGTTGTCGATAGCGATGGGCAACGCAGCGAAGGAGGTGCGCGACCAGGCGCATCGGGTGACTGCATCGAACAACGATGAGGGTTTTGCAAAGGCAATGGAAGAGTTCGTTTTGGCGACGAAGGAGAGGTCCTAACCCCTGAGCCGAGTGTCCAACGCCCATTTGTCGCCAGCCGGACGCTGATACGAAGTCCAGCCGCAGGAGGTAGGGGTGTCGCTGGCCGAGACTTGTGTTTGGTGAGTTGACGGGTGAGGTTTCAGGGGGTATGCCTTGCGATGGTGCTGGGGTCTTTTTTGTGAACCGTTTGTGCGAATAGCTCGTAGTTGGGCCCTCGTTGTTGTGAAGGTCCGTCTTTGGTCGCCATCTTGTCACGCCCTGTCGGGTTCAAAAAAACCTTCCTCTGCGAGCTCGTTGTAGACCTGGTCGAAGACCGAGTCCGACAGACCGGTGCGCAGGGCTAGCTCTCTCCTTGTCGTCACCCCTTGGGCAAAAGCGGCGATGACTCGTCCACGGAGCTGGCGATGAGAACCTTCAAAGGTCGACTGACGTCGTGGCATCGTATAAGGATCTTCTCCACGACCCTGAAACAGGCAGCCCGCTTGCAGTGGACAGACGGCACATGCGGGTTTTGGGCGACAGATCATGGCGCCGAGATCAAAGATGGCTTGGGTCCAGGCCCATGCCTGTCCGGCGGGCACCAGGTCGTCTGCTCTGCGTTGTAGCTCGCGCGTTTGCTTGGTGGCGCCAAAGAACGCACGGGAAAGGACCCGGCGCGCATTGGTGTCGAGCGCACTGACGTGATGATTGAAGGCTTGCGCAAGGATGGCGTTGGCGATGTAGGGCCCCACTCCCGGGAGGGAACAGAGGGCCTGGTAGTCGTCGGGGACGAGACCGTGGTGCTGGCTGAGCAGGTTGTTTGCGCACTCGCGCAAGCGTAAGGCGCGACGGTTGTAGCCGAGCCCACTCCATATGCCCAGCAGCTCCTGAATGGGGGCCTCTGCGAGTACGGCAATGGTGGGAAAGTGTTGCACAAAACTTGGATAGATGATGGCGACTCGGGATGCTTGTGTCTGGGTGAGCATCACCTCGGCTACGAGGACCAAGAAGGGATCCCTGGTCGCCCGCCAGGGCAATACGCGCCGATGTTGGTTGCCCCAAGCAAGGAGTTGTGTCTGTAGGCATCGTTGACGGTCGTCGAGCACTTCCATGGGTACCGAGGAGCGTAATGGCCCTATCGAACGATAGTAGCCCTTGAGGCGTGATAGCGAGGACATTCTGATGTGCCCGGATGGCTCAGGCGTGGCTAGAGGTCATAGTCATGGCGGTCGATGGCGCTTTGCGTGCATCGCTGCACCCTTGGGGCAGGTTCGGTCAATTATCTTCTCGGAGAGCTACAGGATTTGTGTTGGAGCCCGATATCATGTTTGTAGCTCAAGAATTCTGTCCTAAGCCCTCCGGCATGACAGAATGGCAACCGCTCCCGCAAGACGGTGCTACCGGAGGAAGAGCTGGTCGGTCGTGGTGACCGGCAAGGCGGGAAGCCTTCGCTGTATAGCTCGGTTTCCCATTGACTTTGGGAGGCGTGTCGTGCAACTCGATAGAGGCGGAGAGAACTTCAATATTACCCAACAGAGGAATCAGCCGTTGGTTGGTGCGTTGTTGTACGCTGAGAAAAGTGTCAAGAATGCCGGGACCTGTGTTCTTGCCGTGCGTGCGAAGTGGTGTCGACAAACTCACCAGCCTAGTGCGCGACACCGTAGTGGTCGCGAGATGTGTAGTGGCTCGCGTGAGCCCGGTGATATGTACGCGGAGTTCATCCATTAGCGTCCAGTTCGGTCGATGGCAAGCTCCCATGCGTAAGCGCGGAGTTTGTCTTCTTGGACTCGCTAGTTGGTCCCGAACGTTGGTTCGCCCTAGCGACTGACACTGATCGTATAGGCCTAGTGAGGCTGTTGATCCATCTCATCATCGCAACAAGGTTGCAGTATGTACGTCGTAGAACTCATGATCGCAGCGTCGATCTATTTCAAACAAGGAGATTACCAAAATGTCCCAATGGGGATTTGAAACACAGCAGATTCATGCAGGCGCAGTAGCGGACCCGACAACGGGGGCTCGTGCTGTACCGATCTACCAAACCTCGAGCTATGTCTTTCGTGATACCGATCACGCCGCTGCGCTCTTTGGACTTCAAGAACTCGGTAACATTTACACGCGTCTTGGAAACCCTACGCAGGCGGTCTTTGAGGATCGGATTGCCGTTCTCGAGGGTGGAGTAGGAGCGCTGGCCACCGCCAGTGGGCAGGCGGCAGAGACACTGGCGTTGGTCAACCTCGCCGAGGGTGGTGGTCATATCGTCGCATCATCATCTCTTTACGGTGGTAGCTATAACCTTTTGCACTACACGCTCGCCAAGCTCGGAATTCAGACGACGTTTATCACCAACGTCGATGATCTGGGGGAATGGGAGTCGGCGATTCGTCCCGAGACTCGAGCCTTTTATGCGGAGACGATCGGGAACCCCAAAGGGGATATCATCGATTTCGCCGGTATCGCTAGCGTTGCACACGACCATGGCATCCCCTTGGTGGTGGACAACACCCTTGCGACGCCTTTCCTGGCCCAGCCGCTGCGTTATGGTGCGGATATCGTGGTGCACTCAGCGACGAAGTTCATCGGTGGTCACGGTACCTCTTTAGGCGGGGTCATCGTTGACGGTGGGTCATTTGACTATGAGAGCTCGGGTCGTTTCCCTAACTTCACTCAGCCCGATGAGAGTTACCACGGTCTGGTTTACTCGGAACTACCAGAGGCGTTGCGGCCAGCCCGTTATATTCTGAAGGCTCGTCTACAATACATGCGTGACATCGGCGCTACGGTATCGCCGTTCAACGCTTTCCAGTTCCTGTTGGGCCTAGAGACGTTGAGTCTGAGGATGGAGCGCCATGTCGCCAACGCACAGGCGGTCGCGGAGTGGCTCGAAGCACGGGATGAGGTTGCCTGGGTCTCCTATGCTGGTCTTACCTCGAGTCCCTGGCACGCACGCCAAGAGCAGTACTTGCCGCGCGGCGCAGGAGCCATCATCGGCTTTGGGATCAAGGGCTCTGAGACCGCCGGGCAGCGGTTCATTGAAGGGCTTGAGCTCTTTAGTCACTTGGCCAACGTCGGCGATGTGCGTAGTCTGGCCATCCATCCCGCCTCGACCACCCATTCGCAGCTAACCGAGGCTGAACGCATCGCAACTGGTGTAAGCGCCGACCTTATCCGTCTGTCGATTGGTCTTGAGACCATCGACGATATCCTGGCTGACTTGGAGGCTGGTTTCCGTGCTGCAAAAGAGAGTTGAGGCGGTGACGACCGCCGCATGGCACACTGGCCTCTTTGCCGGACACCGTCAATTTGCACGGGTTCTTGATGACTTTACGACCGAGTTAGGTGCGGTGATCGGCCCTATCGACGTCGCCTACGAGACCTGGGGAACGCTGAATGCTGATCGGAGCAATGCCATACTGGTACTCCATGCTTTGACTGGGGATTCGCATGCGGTTGGTGAGGTTGAGGATGGACATGCGACACCAGGTTGGTGGAACGGACTGATTGGTCCCGGTCTGGCGATTGACACGAACCGCTACTTTGTGGTGTGCCCCAATGTGCTTGGTGGGTGTCAAGGGACCACCGGTCCCTCTTCGGTCGCACCCGATGGCGAGGTCTACGGCTCGAGATTTCCGACGATCACCATCCGTGATCAGGTGGCTGTTGAGTACGCACTCGCCCAGTTCCTTGGCATCGAACGATTCGCTGGAATCGTTGGAGGGTCGATGGGTGGGATGCGCGTTCTTGAGTGGTTGGTCGGCTACCCGGAGGCTTGCGAACGAGCGGTGGTGTTGGCGGTTGGGGCAACGGCGACAGCGGAGCAGATCGCGCTCTCCTCGTTGCAGATCCGTATGATAGAGAGCGACCCCAACTTCTGCGGTGGGGATTACTACCGTTACGGGGTTGTCCCAAGCCACGGGCTTCGCCTCGCCCGTGAACTCGCTCATCTTAGCTATCGAAGTCCTGATGAACTCGATACGCGCTTTGGGCGTCGTCGTCAATCCGATTCGGCCACGGACCTTGGTGTGGATCCCTCCTTTGCGGTGGAGTCCTACCTGTCTCATCATGGGCGAAAACTTGTCCAGCGTTTCGATGCTAACTCCTATATCCGACTCTCGGAGGCGATGAACCATCACGACGTTGGGCGAGATCGAGGTGGGGTTCTCCAGGCTCTCCGACGAGTGAAGGCAAGGGTGACCGTCATTGGGATCTCCTCTGACCGCCTCTTTCCTGTGGGACAACAGCAGGCGATCGCAGAGGCGTTGCCGACCTGTGATGGTCTGTACATTGTCGACTCGAATATCGGTCATGATGGATTTCTCGTTGAAGTGAAGGCGATTGGTGAGATCATTCGCACGGCGCTTTGAACGATCCTGGAGCGGTCCACTTCGACGTGGGCCCGTTCGTTGAACGTTCTGATTTCGGCGCCCTAGGACTCTGCTGAACAACCCACCCCCAAAATGAGGAGAAAATGAGAGGGGACATCTCGGGGTGCTTGAAGGGTTTTCCCAGCTCAAGTAGACTCTTTTCATGTTAGGAACTGAATCTCCCCAGGC
>JAKAQR010000073.1 GCA_021819725.1 Actinomycetes bacterium | reverse complement strand
CAACCGAATCATCCTCGAGCAGAGTCGACACCAGCCAAATGAGTGCCTCACCGACACGGCGATAGCGACCAGGATCAGCCTGGGTCGTACCGGTGGTGACGAGGAAAACCTGAGCCAAGCGGTCCCTCGCTCCAACGCTCGTGCTCACACCGAAAGGGCTGTAGCGCACATCAGTGCCGAAGGCCCTGTAGTCTCGGAGCACAGAGTAAGACCCACGTCGTCCTCGAGCAGCCCCAACCGTCTTAGGCTGTCTCGAGGAGGACGTGGCGAGCCGCGGCTCGAACTGGGCCTCGGGTTCCTTGTTGGCAACGTGGAAGCGATTGCGCCAACCTGACCGCGCCCCGGTCATTTGCTCACTTCTGATAGGTCTGCAATGCTCTGGAGCGACGACAGTTCCCATTGCCCAAGTTGGCCTGCGACACGGGTTGCAGGCCCGGCGAAGAGATCCTTCTGCTGGGAGCCGGTTCACGGGGCGTGAGATCCAGTGGCTGCGCTGCCACTAAGGCGCAGCCCGTAGCGGTCTTACAGGGGCTGGTTCCTTGCCACCGCCGCGACAAAGTCTCGTGCCGTCCCTTCGAAGTAGCGTTGTGGGGGTCGTTCCATGTTGTAAACCAGTCGGTATCCATTTGCGGGGCTAGCAGGCACACCGAGCGTGTGGTTGAAGTAGAAGAAGTTGGTCCAGGCGGAGTTGATATCGAGCTCCATTGCGTTCACGGCACCGGCCCGGACCAGTAGGTTGGCGAGTGATGCAACGGAGAGCCCTGGCCCGCTTGCATAGACTATTGCCCCGTTTGCGGTGACTCCAACGCCTGAGCGCCACACTAGCACTTGATTACCCACGGTCGCTCCCCAGGTTTGGTAGCTCGACGAGTACACTGCGGGATTGATCTTTCCCGACTCAACGATAGGAATGAGGTTCTGGCGTACCACCTTGATGGAGGCCGGGACGTGCTGCCCGCTTGTCCATCGTTCGACGGTGGCAACGCCCTGCGAGTTAATGACGAATGATGCGGCACCATTCTTCAGCGGCACGGCCATCCGTCCATAGGCGTAGTAACCTCCCTTTGCATCGCTCATGCGAAAGCCTGAGTTGAAGGCAGCGACGAGGTTCGATGCCTGCGCACCGCGAATAGGTGCCACGTATGGCCACGGCCCCCCACCTGGAGGTTCCTGTGCTCCGGCGTACTGCAGGAAGCTGACCAGTCGTGGGTCTAGCCATGCAACCCCTGCCACGAGCGATGTGTGGACCTTGTCGGGTCGCAACAGCGTGACGTAGAGTGCGGGAGTGCCGTGTACAAGAGGACCCTCTGGTGTCCATTGTCCTTCGTGAGGTAGCGGGGGACTTGCAATGGGTGGGATCGGCTTTGGTGGTGGGAGCGCGCCTGTGCTTACCTTGACAGGGTGACTTTGGCGGACACTGGCCACTGGACGAAGTGACCCCTTCGGGGGAGTTCCTCCTACTGGTGGCGAGGCGATGCTGCCGTACCAGACGTTTTCGGCCGTCTGTACAATGCTTGCGCCGCCATTGCCACGGACCCATTCGACGAATTTAACGCCAAAACTAGCTGAGCCGGGTGCACTTAGCGCGCCGATGACACCTAACGAGCCATAACCGCCCGCGACGACCACGCCAGCGACGACTACGGCACGGATGCGACGATACGCGAGAGAGCGGTGCTTAGTGCGTCGCGTTGGCTGCGGTGTAGAAAGTTTTGTCATACTGTTTCCTTCATTGGGGCGCTCAAAGGTTGAGCGACCGTCGGTTGTGGGTCGTAGGGTGTCTCAGCGGTCCCGTGACCCTCGGTCATGAGAGGTAGTCGGACGTTGAAGTACGCCCCCTGCATGTCGGAGGTTCCAATTGTAACCGTTCCTCCCAGCAGTTCCACCAAGCTCCGTACGATTGGTAGCCCAAGCCCCGACCCTCCCTGTAGGCGGCTTCGCGCGGGATCCAATCGGGTAAAGCGTTCAAAGACGGCATCCCTGCGTTCCGGAGGGATGCCAGGTCCGTCGTCAGCCACGGCAAATGTAGCATACTTATCGTCTGCAACTGCGAGCACGACGACGGTGGTTTTGGCGTAGCGAACGGCATTCTCGATCAGGTTGCGCACGATGCTGCGGATCTGCTCTGGATCGGCGAGGAGTCGCACAGCACTAACCTTTGACATATCGATGTTGACACCCGGGTGAGTTCGGCGGATTCGTTGAACCTCTTCACGGCATAGTTCGTCGAGATCAACCGTTGCCTGTACGGCTTGGACGTGCGCTTCTGCCTTTGCAAGCGTTAAGAGATCTTCGATCAGACGCTGCATTCGCTCGCTTTCTCGCAGCGCGATACTCGCTGTCTGATGCCAGTCGGTCATGTCACTATGTAGGAGCCCTACCTCTAACGAGGCACGAAGCGCGGACAACGGGCTCTTGAGTTCATGTGATGCATCCGCAATGAACTGCTTCTGTTGCTCTGCGGCCGCGTCGAGGCGAGCCAGCATCGAGTTCATCGTCGTCGCAAGCCTGGCGATCTCGTCATCTCCTTCAGGTTGGAATACGCGATTTGATAGGTTGAGACTGGTGATCTCCTCGACGTCGCGGCGGATCTGGTCCACGGGAGCCAATGCACGGCGGCTCAGGATCCAGGTCGAAAGCGCGACCACGGCCAAGATCAGGGGGTATACGATGAAAAACTCCCTCTTGAGTGCCGCCACCGATGCGTCAACCGACGAGAGAGATGCGATGGTGTAGACGTAGAACGTAGTAGGCTTGCCAGCGGAGCCGGCCATAAGATGGCTATCACCGGAGGTGTTCGAGCGGGCAATCACTCCGACGAGGAACGTTGGCACCTCGACGCGGTCGGCAACGAAGACGGTATGGTGGTCAACATTACCGTTGATTGCAAGCCGATTTGCGCGCGAGGAATATTCAGTCTGCACGATACCGCGTGACGGAACCTGGTTGGGCATTCGCAAGGCTTTTGCACCCTTGAGGTTAGGCGAGTAGGCAACAACGACGCCTTTGCTGGTGACAACTTGCGCTGCGAGGTCACCGCGGGGGATAGGGAGCGGGTTCGGCAGATGGCCATCCTTTACCAACAAAACGATATCGTCGGCCTCGTTCTTGGCGGTGTTGACCACATTGCGAGTGAGCGCAGCTCTTAGGGTAACGCCGACTCCAATGAAGGCCGCCAAGAGAACGGAGCCCACCACGACGGTGGCGGCGATGGTGGTGCGCTTGCGCACCGAGGCAAGCTGACGACCTACCCAGCGTACTGGAGGGAACCGCGTCCTGGAGACCTGGTCAAGCCTCTCCATCGATGCTAGCTTCACCCACGCCTCCTCTTGGCGTGGAGCTCAGACAGCCGTGGGGACCTCGTCGCAGTTGACCGCGCCAGCACCACCATCCTCTTCCAGGAGATACCCAACGCCGCGAACGGTGCGGATCGACTTCGTCCCGAATGGCGCATCGATCTTCTTTCGCAGGTAGCCAATATATACCTCGACAATGTTTGAGTCTCCCTCAAAATCGTAGTCCCAAACGTGCTCGATGATCTCGCGCTTGTTGAGTACCTTACCTTTGGAGCGCATCAGCAACTCGAGAAATGAGAACTCACGGGTCGTCAATTCGATGGTGGTCTCACCCCGGGTTACCGAGTGGCTTGAGGGGTCGAGCCTGAGGTCCCCAGCGATGAGCACAGGAGGCCTACTGTCGACATTGCGTCGGAGGAGTGCGCGGATGCGGGCTACTAAGACTGTAAAGGAGAATGGCTTCTTGAGAAAATCATCGGCGCCCGTATCGAGAGCCTCGGCCTCGTCGAGCTCGCCGTCCTTGGCGGTGAGCATGAGGATGGGTGTCCAGATCTCCTCGGAGCGCAGTGTCGCCGTGAATTTGAAGCCGTTCATGCCAGGCAGCATGATGTCGAGTACGATGCAGTCATAGGGCGCACTCCGCGCCAGCTGGAGGCCGTCCAGGCCGTTGTAACAGGTATCAACCGCGAAGCCCTCCGCTACGAGTCCTCGCTTGAGGGTGTCGACCAATGTCTCTTCGTCGTCTACTACCAAAATTCGCATGCGATGCTCCTTTCGCGACAGTAACCCTAACGAGTGATCTCAAAGAGAAGCTAGGAGTATCCCGAAGAATTGCTGAGAGTCTAGCCCAGCGACACGAATCTACGTAGAAACTGGATTCGTCCAAAGCTCGCGCTCTAGCCAGCCTAAAATCAGCGCATAGGGCCGTGGATCGTTATGGAGCCGGGAGGGGGTTGCGAAGATGCGGTGTAACTCTGGCTGGTACGTCTCAACGAGCTGCTCGAAACCCAGGTTGTCCACTCGTCGGCGATCGCCAGGTACGATTGCCAGCCATCGACCCTGGTAGTCGTCGAGATGGATGGGAATATCGGAGACTGGAAACACGCAGGTAGGGTCGAGACGAACGCCCATCGCCGAGAGTTCCTCGTCACTTTGTTGGTCTACCAGCGGATCAACGGTGACAATGCCGACGACTTCTGGCTCGTGTCGACAGGCGAGCATTGCAATGCCTACGAGCCCAAAGCCGATCATTACCAACGGACGAGGAGCAAGGAAGCTGGCAATTGACTCGAGATCGGAGAGCAATCTGTCGGGAGCTAGCACTCCATCTGCGTCTCCAACGCCGTGGGGGTTGAACCCGATCACCTCTGTCCTGCAGTAGAAGCTGAGCTTTTCGGCGGAGTCTTGTAGAACACGGTCACTGCTGCCACCGATATCGGTATCGGCAATACCCGGACAAAAAAGTAGTGACGGGCGTCCAGGAGTGGTGCTCTCTTTAACAGTTGCGATCAACAGGTGCAGCCCTGCAGGCGCGCACCACACACGATCTACTGGCACGTTACCTCCGTTGCTTGCAAGTGAATCTTCGTACGCATTTCGATCGGGAGTTCATCTCTCTCGCATAGTGCACATAGTGCGATGGATTCATACTCTCCTCACCAGGCGTTGCCGGTGCACAAGCACCGGACTGATCTGCTATTCCTAAAAACATAGCCACAACCGTGCACAGTCTCTAATTGCATTGATATCTTTCCGCTTACCAGAAGCGGCGTCAATGTCGTTTCCCGTCTTCGGGCGACCCGCTAGCACCTGTCCGCACCAACTGCCGCAACCCTCTCTAGACTGTAGCCGAGAATATGAACCCGTACCGATTGAAAACGGCGGCCATGGAGGCTCGCCGATGATGGCGCAGTCAAAACCGGTCCGAGAGCGCGAGGTTGTGATCGTTGCAAACCTTGGTTTGGGTGACAAATTCGTTGACCATGCTCAGCTGTATCAACGTGGCTTGGGCGCGACCTTTGAACGCGTACGTTTGGTGAGTACTGAGGATGTTGTCAGTCTGATTGAACGCCGCGACCGGAGCCATCAATTGGTAGTTTTTCTCGACAAAGACATTGCGTTGGCCGAACAGCTCGAGTTGCAAGGGGCGACCGTGGTCAATAGCTCATCGGCGATCGCGATCTGTGATGACAAGCGCCGAACGTATACGCATCTGGATGCCGCGGGAGTCCGAATTCCGAGAACGCAGATACTTCCAGCTCTTTATCCTAAACAGAAGGTCACCGCTGACCTGGTACTCTCCGTGATCGAGGAACTGTCGTTGCCACTTGTCATCAAGGAGGCCAAGGGGTCTTTTGGGGCGCAAGTGTACCTGGCCAGTACTCCAGAAGATGTCTTCGCTATTGTCGACACTCTTGCCGATCGACACCTTCTCGCTCAGGAGTTCGTGGCGAGTTCACGAGGCCGTGACCTACGGTTACAGGTTGTCAATGGCGTCTGTGTTGCGGCGATTAGTCGACAACATCCTGATGATTTCCGGGCAAACCTGTCCGCCGGAGGGGTGGGTTACCCATACCAGCCTTCACGCCAGGAGTGTGACCTCGCGGTGGCAAGCGCGGCGGCCGTCGGCGGATTCAACGTGGGTGTAGATCTGCTCTTGGACGAAGAGGGACTCGGCACGATTGTATGTGAGGTGAACTCTAATGCCCATATCTGGCGACTCTCCGCAATCTCTGGCGTAGATGTCGCAGCGCGCGTAGGGCAGGCACTTGGCCAGCGATGGCTACCCGCGTAGCAGTCTTTTACGACGCTGCACAGTTACCAGGAAATGAGTTCTTCCTGAATTCACTCGTTGCCGCTGGGTGGACGCTAGGAGCGGAAGTGGTACCCGTGGTCGGCTCCGATGCCCTGCGTTCCCTAGATGTTGGACACATCGATGTGGTGATTGTGCGGTCGCGTTCCGTGCGTGAGCGCCTCTGGTTGCAAGATCGTGTTTCGCGGGTCATCAATAGCCCCCTGCTTGCGTTGGTAGGCAACGACAAGCTTGCACAGTATCTCTGGTGTCGCGATCACGAGCTTGAGACACCAGCAATTTGTGTCGCTGGCCTAACGCCCTCAGTTTGGGTTCGGAAGCCTCGTTTTGGTCATGGCGGTCGTGGAGTCCACCTCGGAACGGGTAGTCGTTGGCTGTGCACGCCGTCAGTGTTCGTGACCCAACCTTATCTTCCGTGGGCCAAGCACAATCGCCGTCACTACGTAGTGGGCAGGGAGGTCGTGGTGACGGTTGAGAGGTCTGCGGACGGGGATTTCCGCTCGAATCTTGCGATGGGTGCCAAGATCAGACTCACG
Source organism: Actinomycetes bacterium (assembly GCA_021819725.1). The sequence goes on along the minus strand of JAKAQR010000073.1, from coordinate 3,158 downwards.
CAGCCAACGAGCAGTGAGTACCGCTTTGTCCGCACGATCATCAGCCTGCTTGGGTCTGGATACTATGGCATCGACGTCAGCACTGGCCCGGAAGGCCCCGTGTTGATGGAGATTGAGGACGTCGTCGGATCAAGGGCGCTCTACGCGCTTGGCCATCACGACCATGCGCTTCGAGTCATGCGATGGGTATGCGGACTAGACGGTTCCTGAAGCGTCTAGTCCGGTCAGAGGAGTGTCCGTCGCTTGATAGTCAACGATAAACTCATCGTACGCCTCGAGAGCTCGCGGTCCATAGACCGTACCAGGACCTCCAGTGAGCAGGATCGCTACCCCGAGTGCCTCGGCAACAGCCGCACGACTCACTCCTGCGCGCGCGGCGCTTCGCGCGTGCGAAGCGATGCACCCGTCGCACTTTAAGGCTACCGCTACCGCGATGGCGATGAGCTCCTTGGTGCCCGTGCTAAGTTCCGCGTCCGCCATCGCCGCGTGGTGAAGCGCGCCATAGGACTTGAGGACATCGGGTATTAACGCGCGTAGATCCTTCGCAGGCTGGCGAAGATCTTCTTGAACCTGATGCCATGGATGATGTTGATCGTCGGTCATGGGTCCAGGCTAGACGGTGTGGTTGCTCTTAGTGAGATTTCTTTTTATTGGGCGGTAACGAAGCCATTGGAGCGCATAGCCGACATTGACGATCACAAGGATTGCGATCCAGACGACAAGAACGGGCGCGATCCATCCCGCGAAGAAGCTCAAGGCTGTCAGGGCTACAAGAGGAACCAAGCCAAAGGTGTCGACACGGCGAATTCTGCGATCCCAGCGTGGGCCAATAAAAGGCGTCTTCACCTTCTCGAAGGTGGCTTCGTAGATCTGGGACACGCGGCGAGCCTTGGCAAGGCGCATGAGGCGCACCTCGTACTCATCGAAATCAAGGCTGCCCGACCTGAAGCGATCCAATAAGAGAGCACGGGCCCGCTCGCGATCCTCTGCGGTCGCGAGCAGTTCACTGTCTTTGTCTGAGGTGCCGTCCCGGTCCATATTCATTCCACCACTCAGGTAATCATTTACCTATCCCTATTGTACTCGTTTGGTGTTCGCAATGCGATACTGGTGTCGTCAGACGATACCCAGGAGACCAGCGAGTCGGCGACGGTGTAGTGGTCCGTTCCCAAAGAGGATCTGGTCTGCCTTGGCCCGCTTGAAATAGAGGTGGGCATCATGCTCCCAGGTAAACCCGATTCCACCGTGCACCTGTATCGAAGCAGCAGCCACCCGAAAAAAGGCATCGCCACAGACAGACTTTGCCGTAGATGCTGCGATGGCGCGATCGTCGGTATGGTCATCCATCGTGAACGCGGCGTACAGCGCTGTTGATTTTGCGGACTCTACATCGACAAGCATGTCGGCGAGTCGATGTTTGACAGCTTGGAACCCCCCGATAGGGCGACCAAATTGGTGACGATCCTTGGCGTAGCTCACCGACATCTCGAGAACCCTTTCGGCCCCGCCAACCATGTCCTGGGCTATCGAGGCGCTCGCAAAGGAGCCAAAGCTCTCATGAGCACGACGTAGCTCGGGGACGTTGAGAACGATCGTGGCTTTGGCCGTGGTGAGCTCGACGTGGGCCATTGGCCTCGTCAGGTCCAGCGTGGTCTCGTGGGTAATACGAACACCTGGCGTATTGGTGGGCAGGAGCACGAGAACCGGCCCTGTTTCGCTCGTGAGCGTTACGAGGAGGTGAGTTGCCTGTGTCCCATCGAGGGCGAATCGGCTTTCGGCGCTGGCACCTGACGGAGTCCAGGTCCCACAGGGTAGCAGCGGATCTTCAACGGAGCCGCCCATGAGACCGAGGACAACCGTGCCATTAGCGATACCTTCCAATGTTGTAGCGATGGCAGGTTCCTTCTGATCACCTTGGGTGAGGAGCTCAACACCAAGAACCGAGGTGACCAAGAATGGCAGAGGCGCAACGGCCCGGCCAACCTCATGGAGGATGCACGCTGCCTCGACGAAGCCGAGACCAAGGCCTCCCGCGGACTCTGGGACCATGAGCCCTGCAATACCGAGTTCGACCGCCATCGCACGCCAGACATCCACCGCAATGGGAGCATCGGTCTCCATCGTTTTCCGGACCATGTTGGTCGGCAGCCGTTGCGAGAGAAACCGACGGGTCGTTGTCTTGAGCTCTTCTTGCTCCGGCGTCAGTGCGAAGTTCATCGTTGTCCTTCCTCTCGTGGCATGCCTTGAGGGCTGACCCTGTGGTGGCCTCACCAGACAGCACGCCGACAGTGACTAGCCTACTGGTACAACGGATCCAAGTGAGGACAGGAGCTGATGCAAACGACACACATGTTTCAAGAACTCTTGGTTGAACAGTTCGTTGTCGGACCCCTCAACAATAATCTCTACGTGCTCTCAACAGAGGATCATACAGACGCTTTGCTCATTGACGCCACGGGCGATGATCCCGAGCTGTTACGCCGACTTGTCGAACGAGGCGTCACGCATGCCTTGATTACGCATGGACATCATGACCACGTCGGTGGTGTCGCTGAACTTCGTCGTCGGGGGGTGCAGGTGTTGGTGAGCGAGGGAGACGCTCCTTTGCTCGCTGGTTATGACGTGACTGTCGTTGACAAAGAGGTCATCCGCATCGGTGACATCTTTGTTCAGGTGCTGGTGACGCCGGGACATACCCCTGGATCGATCTGTATCGGGGTAGAGGGGCATCACGTGCTGTTCACCGGGGATACGCTTTTCCCAGGTGGACCCGGAGCCACCAGCTTCCCGGGGGGTGATTTCCCAGCGATTGTGCGCTCCCTGGAGCGTCTATTTGGCATGTTCGATGACGGCACCGTAGTATTTCCTGGACATGGAGCCGCCACGACCATCGGTGCTGAGGCGGGGAATCTGGATGATTGGGTGGCTCGGGGCTGGTGACCAAGGGCGCCGACAGACCCATTCCACGCAACGGCTAAGGTTAGACACCTATCGGCCTGGATCGCTCCGTGCCAGCCAGATCTTGGTCGTCCCTACCCATCACCCCCACCCGCCACTGCTCACGCCAGAAACCCATAGGGACGTGGGTCAAAGGACGCCTGCCGAGAATCACCAACAATGCCCAAGCCCCCAAACGCACCAAGGCCCACCTGACCGGG
>JAKAQR010000072.1 GCA_021819725.1 Actinomycetes bacterium | reverse complement strand
AGCTCGGGGAGAGCACCCGTCTTGTTGCCTTGGGTGGGACCGTCACCTCTTGGGTTGTCTTGTTCTCCACCGTTTCATCGTAGGTAGCCATTCCAACATCTCTGCCTTCTCGCCCTCAGTGATTTATGTCTTAAGCCGCGCACACACTGATACTGAGACCTAGGGCCGTGCCACCTGTCAAATACTTGACCAGGTACTACCAAAGCGACGCTTGCGCTCCAATCCCCGTGTCGTGCGAAAGCGGATGAGTCCCTATCCCACCAAGTATCCCAACCACTCCAATTGGCCTCAACCCTCTAGGGAGATCAAAGATCTCATCTATGTCATTGCGGCTGGTCCCTAAGTTAACGGTAGTGAGTGTTAGTCCATATGACCAGATTGCGGTAGTTCCGTCGTTTACAGTGTTTAGCAATGACGTTGCCGATGGCATGGAACTACCGGTTCCCCAGCGGAGCGGGGTAATGGGTGCCGGTGGGTCGGATTTATCTCCACACCTTGTCTGGAGCGGGTTTCCCGAAGCCACCAGGAGCTTTCTAGTTACTGTATTCGACCCCATGGCCCCGACGGGGAGTGGTTTTTGGCACTGGGAGGTTATCGATATCCCTGCGTGTGTTACTCATCTGCAGACAGGGGCAGGAGATGATGCTGGTTCTGGGATTCCAGCCGGGGCATTCCAGTTGCGTAATGATGCGGGTTTAGCTAGATATGTAGGGGCGGCACCACCAAAGGGACATGGTAGGCACGTCTACTATATCGGAGTGCATGCCATAGACGTGGAGTCTCTTGGGCTAGAGCCAACTGCAAGTGCTGCGTTTCTGGGATTTAATCTGCACAGCCATACCCTTGCCCGCGGTGTGATTGCGCCCTGCTACGAGGCCAAATAGATTCAGGGCGACTCCCGTCACCTCCTGGATAGGATTGGCTAGCCAAGATAAGGTGACTACGCCCAGTATGGCTCGACTGCCCGTCGTCTGTATGATCTGGGGTGTCGCTGTTGGGGTGAGAACCCTGTGCCGTGCGCGAGTAGTTTCACATCTTGGACCATCTATCTGAACGCAAACTGAGATAGATCTTGGGACTCTTCGTGATCACCCAGTTGACAAGCGTCCAACGTAGGAATAGAATGTCCCAATTGGTATGGAAGCGGTTCCAAATCCAAGGGGGGAAATTGAAACCTGGGCATCGGGCGACAATTGAAGACGTAGCGGCGCATGCGGACGTCGGAGTCGGGACCGTGTCGCGGGTTCTAAACCACCGGCAGCATGTCTCCCAATCGACGCGAGACAGAGTCGAAGCCGCAATTGTGGAACTCGGTTATCGACCTAGCCAGCTTGCTCGATCCCTATCAAAAGGTAGGTCAGATCTCGTATCCGTGGTTGCACCAGATATTACGAGGCCGTCAGTGGTAGCCCGCATCGAGTCCTGCCTGGCAGAGCTGAACCGGGTCGGGGTTGTCGCATCGTTATTTGGTGTTTTCAATAGAACGCAATTCGACCAGGTTGTTGACGCGTTATCGGATCCTCATTCCACCAGGGCGCTCGTGGTGGTTTCAATTCCTGTTACGTCCGCCCAGGTGAGCGCTTTGCGAACCGCACATGTAAGCCTCATTGGGCTTGACATCAAGATACCATCGTCAGACTCTGTCTTTATCGACAATGTCCTTGGTGGAGCGATGGTTGGTTCTCACCTCTTCGCTCAGGGATACCGTCGCATCGGCTTCATCGGAGACTTGGACTCGGGGAAGTTCAGATTCACGTCAAGTCGCGCCCGCCTGCGAGGTTTGCGAGGCGCCCTACTGAAAGGAGGATTACCCTTCGAAACAGAACATGTCGCATTCTGCGAACACGGTACTTCCCCTGCCAAAGAATGCGCGCTAGAACTATTGGCGAGCAGTCGTCGCCCGGATGCAATTTTTGCGTCTTCGGATACGGGTGCCCTCGGGGTGTTGTCGGCTGCGCTGGAACTCGGGCTTCGGGTACCGGATCATCTTGGGGTCATCGGGTTTGATGACCTTGAGATGGCTGAGGTGGTTGGATTATCGACGGTGTCACAACCCCTTTCTTTGAGTGGGGCGATTGTCGCCGAGCGGCTGATCGAACGACTGACAGGGTCGGACGCGCAGACTGTTCACACATCGCTGGATCTCCACTTGGTCCAGCGTGCCTCCACCGCCAGAGTCCCGAACTTCGCAAAACCCTGACAGTCAGTTATGTAATATCCCCACGCGTACCTCGCGTGGATGAAACCGAGAAAGGACCAAGATAACATGGAACCAAAGAAAAGAGTAGGAAAATCGAGAAAGGTCAAGACGGTCGCGATTGTTGTGGCGGGTTCCTCAATCGTTCTGGCGGCATGTGGCAGCTCGTCGACGGCTAAAACCTCCTCGACGTCACCTTCGGGCTCGGCGACCTCAGGGACTATCACCTGGTGGGCAAGCCCGATTGCACAGGTCGGAATCCGCCAGACTCTCATAAACGCTTTTGAGAAAGCCTATCCAAAGATTCATGTCAACCTGGTCAGCGCACCAACCAACACCGGGACCAATAGATCCCAGGTCGTAGCCCAGATTTCGGGGGGATCGACGACACCGGATGTCTTCATGGGTGATGTGATCTGGCCTGCCCAGTTCGGAGCTCATGGACTTGCAGTCCCATTGAGCAATTATCTCCCTTCAAGCTACTGGGCAAAATTTGCTCCTGGTCTGGTGTCCGGCGCCGAATACAAAGGTAAAGTGTATGGTTCACCTCTGTTCGAAGACCAAGGATTCCTCTACTATCGCAAGGATTTGCTCGCCAAGGCGCACCTTCCGGTCCCGAAGACCTGGGAACAGCTGAAACAAGAGTCTCTGACCCTTGTCCACGACCACCTGGTCAAGTATGGTTTCGTGTGGGAGGGTAACTCGTATGAAGGGCTTACCTGCGACTTCATGGAGTATTACACATCCGCAGGGGGCAAGGTTACCAACGCCTCCTACACCAAGGCCTATCTCAATTCACCCCAAGCATTTCGGGCGGTGAATTTCATGCGGTCACTTATCACGAGCGGCGCGAGTCCTGCAGCAGTTGCCACCATGGAAGAGCCACAGGCCATGGCCACCTTCGACGCTGGTGACGCGGCGTTTTTACGTAATTGGGACTACGCGTGGTCGAACTCGCAGACTCCATCTGATTCAAGCGTAGTCGGCAAGGTCGGAGTGGCGCCGTTGCCGACCTTCTCCGGGCATAGCTATCCAGGCTACTCAACCATTGGTGGATGGAATCTATACATTAACCCCCACAGCAAACACGTCGCTACCGACTTGACATTCATCAAATGGATGTCCAGTGTGGAAGCCCAAACTATTCTTGGTAAAAAGTACTCGGAGATTCCGACTGTCGAGTCGGTGCGGAAGGCTATTGCCTCAGAGGCGAGCGCCCCTCCACCCGAGAAGGTGGCGGCTGAAACGCGGCTGATTGCTCGTCCGGCAGGGACTCCAAACTATCCTGCGCTGAGTACAGCTATCTACACGAATGTCAATGCGGCACTCAATGGATCCACCACGGTGAAGTCGGCACTAGCATCAGCTGAATCGCAAGCAGATACAGCATTAAGCGGTGGACTATAGCAAGAACTTGGGCCCGGTCGCTCTCTGGAACGACCGGGCCCAACTAGAAGGATTGGTGGGTCCATGGTCCAGCCGACAGTAGATGACACAACCGCGAACGTCGCTCTGCGTCCAGTCGATGTTGCCCGACGCACGAAGCACCATCGTCGATCCACACGTATTGGCTGGGCATTCTCGTCTCCGGCATTCACAATCGTAGCGCTGGTTACGATCTTCCCAATAATTTTCTCGGTCGTTCTCAGCTTAGCTAACGTCACAGTTACTGGTAATGGGTTCCAGCTTGCCGGATTCACATTCTCCAATTACAGTGAAATATTTCATGCGGCAGTATGGCAATACGCACTTGAGTTCACTGTGTTCTACACGGTGGTTACCGTCGCAGTAGAGGTGATTCTAGGTACCTTGATCGGACTTGTGCTAGAACGCCTGACAAAGGGCCGTGGCATGATGATGGCTCTCTTGCTTATTCCATGGTCAATGATCACTGTTATATCTGCCGAACTATGGCAATATATATTTGATGGAACGTATGGTGTAATGCAGGCAATTTTCTCAGCGCTTGGGTTAGGTCAGCCACAATTCCTCGGGACACCGACCTCGGCAATTATCTCTATGATGGTAGCCGATATTTGGAAGACAACTCCCTTTGTAGCCATCATCGTCGTAGCTGGTCTCGTCATGCTGCCACAGGAAGTGTTTGAGGCTGCAGCCGTCGATGGTGCCAACTCCTGGACAACTTTCTGGCGAGTCACACTGCCGTTACTGAGACCCACTATAGCCCTGGCGATCCTCTTTCGGATTCTTCAAGCCTTTGGCATTTTTGATCTTCCCTTCGTTCTCACCGGCGGTGGACCAGGGACAGCAACGACCTCGTTAGCAGTCCTGAGCTATCGCACAATGTTTGAGAACCTCAATTATGGGGCTGGCAATGCAATCGCTGTGAGTGCAAGTGTCCTCGTTTTAATCGGTTGTCTCCTTTTTCTAAAGGTCTTCCGAGCTCAAGTAAGTGATGCATAGGAAATGCGATACCAAGCACATACCGGTATTAAGAAGTGGGCGAATCTTCTCAACGTCACTGTAGTAGTTATTGTATTGTTTGTGGCTTTACCTATCTATTGGTTGATTGCATCGAGCTTTAAAACAAACGGTGGAATTGGCGCTAGCCCTCCACAATATTTTCCGAATCCTCTCAGCATTGCTAATTATCAATCAGCATTTGTGCACTATGATTTTGGAATATATTTCAGGAATTCGCTCGTGGTGTCTATCTTGGCAACTCTATTAGTTCTCGCGATAGGATCGCTTGCGGGATATGCCCTAGCACGTTTACCCATCCGTGGTAAGACCGCGATCATGATGATTCTGCTAATGATTTCACTTTTCCCAGAGATCGCTGTCGTCTCTCCTCTGTATCTCCTGATGCATGATCTTGGATGGATCGATAGTTATCAAGTACTGATTATCCCGTATACCGCATTCAATCTACCCTTCGCTATTTGGATCATGCGGAACTATTTCCTTGGGATACCAAGGGAGATGGAGGAGAGTGCCCGTGTCGACGGCGCCTCGCCACTACGCACCTATTGGTCAATCATCCTTCCGCAGGCACTGCCTGGCATCTTTACTGCCGGCATTTTCACCTTCACCGCATGTTGGACCGAATTTCTTATGGCGCTCACATTTGACAATTCTAATAGTTTTCGGACGATTCCCGTGGGTATCGCGCTCTTTGGCTCGCCTGATGTCATACCGTATGGTACCATTTTTGCCGCGAGTGTCGTAGCTGTTGTTCCCATCGGTATCCTCGTTTTTGTGTTCCGACGGTTTGTGGTTTCTGGGTTGACTTCCGGAGCAGTGAAAGGTTAGCTATCTGATGCCCTATGTAATGAATCCTGACTGGCTAGGAAACACCACTGTCTACCAGATTTATGTTCGTTCATTTGCTGATGGAGATGGCGACGGGAATGGCGACATCGATGGTGTGATCGAACATCTTCCCTACATCAAGAACCTTGGGGTTGATGCCATTTGGTTGTCGCCGATCATGCCAAGTCCTAACCACGACTGGGGTTATGACGTGAGTGATTACTATTCGGTAGCGAATGACTACGGTGGGATGCCAGCCCTTTCCCGTCTGATTGAGCGGAGCTCACATTTGTCGCTCAAAGTCCTGCTCGATCTTATTCCCAATCACACGAGTTCAGAACATCCGTGGTTCATATCTGCGCGATCTTCTCGTGATTCTCCTTATCGTGACTACTACGTCTGGGCGGACCCCTTGCTTGATGGTGGTGCTCCAAACAACTGGCTCGACGCCACTGGAGCTTCCGCGTGGACGTACGATCCCAACTCCAAGCAGTATTTCCTTCATAACTTCCTCCCCACACAGCCCGATCTCAACTGGTGGAATCCAAAAATTCAAGATGAGTTCCGCGATATCTTGAGGTTCTGGTTCGACCTTGGAATCGATGGATTCAGGGTGGATGTTGCACATGGAATCTACAAAGATCATCTCCTCCGTGATGATCCAGTTGCGCCCGCCGGTCGTGCGTCTCCTTTCACACACTTTGGATTACTGGAAAGGTATTCGAAGAATAGGCCCGAGGTACATAATCTCTATCGGAGTTGGCGTAAACTTGCATCCGAATACGAACCACCAAAGGTACTGATCGGCGAGACGTGGGTTGGCGATATCGATGCAATGGTTCGTTTCTACGGTAATAATGATGAACTCAGCCTCGCGATGAATTTTCCATTCACCTTCTCTGAATTTCAAGCCGGTACCATAGTGCCACTAATCACCGAAACGCTTGCGAAACTTCCTGTAGGTGCCCATGCTTGCTGGGCTGCATCGAACCACGATATCTCGCGGTTCCCTACTCGCTGGTGTGCCGACGATGAGACGCGAGTTCGCAGTGCTCTCATCCTTCTTACTACTCTGCCTGGGACTCTTATTCTTTATTACGGTGATGAGCTCGGCTTAGGTGACTCGATCGTTGGGGATGAACTGCTTCGTGACGAGATTACGGCGCATGCAAGCACAGGCTTCAAGAGGGACTACGCCCGTGCGCCTATGCCGTGGAACCACGATCCGAAACACGGTTTCACCAAGGGCGAACCATGGCTACCCTTTGGTCGAATTGCTACGGACGTCGAGACACAGCATGCTGACGAGCACTCGATCTTGAACTTCACGCGTAAGTTGTTATCGATTCGTCGCAGCAATGTCCTTTCTCCTCTCGCGACCCTTTCTCTGGATGAGCTCGTGTGGAGCTATCGCGTCGGGCAGTTGGAGGTTCATATAAACTTTAGCGGCCAAACGGTTGAGAGCACTACCAGCGGTGGCGTTCTTGTCGACATCTGGGGTGCGGAACGGTCGATATGTGAAGGTGCATACACGCTTGAGCCCTTCGCTGCTTGTATCATTCGCCAGTCATAATGAAAGAGTGAGATTTCCATGGCCTCAATTACCCTCGAAAATGTAAACAAAATTTATCCTGGTGGTTGTCATGCAATCAAGGATCTGAACCTCGATATTGCCGACGGTGAGCTTATGGTCTTGGTGGGGCCCTCGGGGTGTGGTAAGACGACGACGCTCAGGATGGTGGCTGGTCTCGAAGAGGTGACCTCGGGCACGCTTCGATTCGGTGATCGGACAGTGAATGGTTTGGAACCAAAAGATCGCGATATCGCAATGGTATTTCAAAACTATGCTCTTTATCCACACATGAGTGTCGCAGAAAACATAGGATTCGCTTTGCGTCTTCAACATCTGCCCAAATCGACTATCGCTCAAAGGATACGCGATGCTTCTGAAATACTCGGCATTGCCGATATTCTTGACAAGAAGCCAAGACAGCTTTCCGGTGGACAACGTCAACGCGTAGCCATGGGGCGAGCAATCGTGAGAGAACCGAGTATTTTCCTGATGGACGAGCCGCTATCGAACTTGGATGCAAAATTACGGGTGAAGATGAGAGCAGAAGTCAAGCTCATTCAAGAGAGGCTCGCGGTGGCGACGATCTATGTTACGCATGACCAGATGGAGGCGATGACATTGGGTGACAGAGTTGCGGTACTCCGCAATGGGGAACTGCTTCAATGTACCACACCGCAAGACGTATATCTAAACCCAGTCGATACTTTTGTGGCAACATTCATTGGGTCCCCAGCAATGAATTTGTTCGAAGCTGCGATTGATGTTAGCTCGGTATCGTTAGTTGTAGGGTCCCAACGAATCGCTTTATCAGATGCAAGTATGAAACGATTGGCAGGTTTAACTCGTGTGATATTGGGAATCCGTCCTGAACACTTTTTTCTCGGAGATGTGCCTGACTCGGCAGGGCTAGTCGTGGAGGTCAAGCTCGTCGAAGAGCTCGGCTACGAGGAGATGGTGCACTTTGACTTGGACGCGAAGATAGTACGAGGCCAGGGCGAGAGCGAAGATGCAGGTAGTGACGAATATGAAGGGAGAACCGCCCGTATCGCAGGAAGCAGTGACTTGAAACAACACGACAGAGTCACACTACATTTCAAGTGGTCGGATGCCTACTTCTTTGACGCCGCTACCGGGATCACACTTGGATGAGACACAAAATCTTCAATTACAGATAGCGGGCAAATCACGATTCCCTAGGAGGAGGAGGAGTCCGAGGCATCTTCCAGGACCGGTGGTGAGTCCCCAAAAGATGCCGAAATAGGGATTATAGTTTTTAGTTTTCGGTTTCGGTCCTGAGATTCGGGTCAATGAAGCTAATCTGGCCTGCTCGCTGCGGTCTAGGCTGTTTCTAACCGTGGATGCACCCTAGCAGTGGAAAGCTTTGGTAGGTCAAGACAGGTTGAGTGCAAGCAGCTACGCAGTCTCGGCGTCCGATGATGCACGTAGACTTAGGTAGCCCTTGGAAGGTCACTCCAATGGGATACTGTGTCAAGGCGTGAGTAAGTTCAGTGGGCTAATCTGATCACAGTGTCGTCGTTCGCGGTGAGAATCCGGCCGTTGCCGGTGACGACAAGACGGAACGCTGGCGCGCCCACTGTTGCATCGGCCACCGTCGTGTCGCTTGCGGCAGTACTAATGCCATCTAAATCTTCCCCCACCTTCCTCGGTGAGGGTCTTGATCCGCAGCTGGGAACCGTCGGCTTTGTCAGTAGGTGTGAAGGTATTTACCCCTGCCTTGAAGGCCCTTAAGGTCGACCTTGGCACTAGCTTCCCTGGTGATGACCAGGTAGGAGTAGTCACGCTCAACCAGGAGTGCGATATTGGCCTCGGCTGCATTACCACGGTCCATGACCACCATTGGTCGTTCACCGACAGACAGGGTATCGTTGGTCCGTTCTCCTAGCGATGCTAGCGTTTGAGCGACTTGGCCCAACTCGTTGTCAACGCAGGCAGCGAATGCGTGCCGAAGGGGACCCGATGGTGTGAGAAGTACATTCCGGCTGCATCGATGATGAGCACATAGAGCACCAAAGGGATCACGGTCTCAGGCTTCGGGCCAGTCGCACCAAGGACCGGCAAGCTCTGTCATGAACCATTTGGATGCCGCAGCGAGATGCCCGCGCTGGTCAGGAGATCACCGGCCCTGTGGGTCAGCCAACCAAGGCTGAGGAACCCGATCAACAAAAGTCCCGAGAACGGGTGAAAGTGATAGAAGGCATACCCACCGCCGATTCTGACAAACATGCGCAACCGGCACAGCCGCGTAAACCAGGGCTCCACAGTCCTCCACGTACCAGCGGCTAGGACGCAAAAGACGACCGTGCTTGTTAATAATCCAGTTGCCAATAACACCAGAGCCAACGCAATGATGCCCACCCCATGAAGTGCATGGGTGAGCATGCGGTGCCCATCCGATACCTTGTTCACGACCCAGGAAACCCCGTAACTGATGACTCCGCACTCATGGGCAACGCTCGAACCTGGTTCGTCAATGTCAGGTAAGATTGGCGCACCATAAATTGGCCACCACCACCGAAGCTATCATCCGGGTAAGGGGGTGAACCCAAAGGCCGCGGGTCCCGTCGCTGCCTGTGCTTTGTCCAGCATGGGAGATAGATCTGCATGCGAAACGATCGTGTTCCACTGATCGTCTTTGCCCATCTCGTATCGCCCTCTGTTCGCGACGCCTGGTCTGTGCAGTGGCGGTAGCAAGTCATGAGATGCACTAGAATAACGATATGGACACGGTGGAAACGTTCTATTCGACAACGTACGTGGCTGACTGGCTTGGAGTCAGCGTCCCGACCATGCATAGAGCCATGAGTAGGTTGGGATTGGAGCCTCGCCGTGGGCCGAAAGGGCATTTGCGTCTC
>JAKAQR010000008.1 GCA_021819725.1 Actinomycetes bacterium | reverse complement strand
ATCAACCTCGTCGGTGCCGACCTCGTTGAGGTCTCACCGAGTTACGACCACGCTGAGATCACCGCGATCGCAGCCAGTCACATCATCTACACCATGATCGGACTCATGACCGCAACCATGGTCTAGCAGTTCTGGACTGGGATCTCGGGCATAGCTCTCTCAGTCCTTCGCGCTCTTGAAACGGGCGTCACCGGCTCACGATCACTTTTCGTTCATCGGGTCGCCTCGGAGACCGATGATCATCTCAACTTGTCGTAGCATAGGGGTCGTCATCTTCTAGAGCAAGGCGATCCTACAACCATGGGTGCCTGGGTCCACCAGCGCACAACAAACTGGGCCATATCACAGCCGACGTCGCCTGGGCGGGCGCGACCAGCGCGTGAGTCGGTAAAGCTTGCTCACGCACGCACGATGGTCGAAGCAACGATCGTGGTTGGTGCCGGGTGAGTCACTCGACGCCGAGAGGTCACGGTGCCGGGGACGCCGATACAGACGAAGCCAGATCCAGCCAGGATCAAGCGACGCCGCCACGCTCGAGCCCTAGCAGTCTCGCTTAGCCGTTCACACCCTCTGGAATCGAGAGCGAGCCACTCTTGACAAATCCGCGCGTTCCATCACGCCAGAGCGTGATCGTGGTGTCATTTGGATTAGCCGCAACGACGAGAGCATGACCACCACTGGAGATCCCAATTCCCTGACCCTCCTTTGGTCCGCTTCGGTCGGCGAGGAGGGCTCCGGTTGGCGAGTACTCGATGACTTGACTCTTCCCGCCCGCCAAGGGAACCAGCACCCAGTCGCCACTCGCAGAGACCGCAAAGGAGGGAGAGGCGATGGGTCGTCCATGAAGCTTGGCCATCGGCGCCCCAGCAGGCGATCCGACCAGACTGACCTCATCGGCGCCACCCCCAACGGGGGCGAGCACCGCTGCCGCCACCGATTCGGTTCCGTTAGTAAGGTCCCCCACTGCGGAGAATCCAAGGTATCGGTACCCCTTTGGGGGACGCTCGGCGACGATACTTCTCGTCAACGGGGAGACGAACGCGACCTCCGAACCGGAGCGACACGCCGCGAGCAGCGTTGGATTTGAGAAGGAGCCCGTAAGGCTCTCGTACACGGGAGCTCCACAGTGCACCGTGGCCCCAAGGTGCAAAAGGGTGGGATTCGTGGCCAGCATCTGCGTCACCGAACCCGTCGCGCTAATTCTGACGAGTTCCTGATTACCAGCCCCATGCGCCTTCGAACCAACGATCGCCATGGCATTGTTGCCATCGACAGGAAGGATCGATCCGGGGAAGGGCGCCACCGCCGTGGGAAGCTCAGCGGCGTGCCAGTCATCGATGGGCCCGACATAGATCGGGCTCACATAGAGCTCAAGGTGAGCCATCACCGCCGCCCAGCTGGTTCTCCCACCTGGGGTCAGCGCGAGGCTCACTCCACCGCGGGTAGAGACTCCCTGCGGCGTCATCAGGCGGAGAACGCCACTTTTTGCCTCAAGGACTTGCCCGTGCTGGTAGGCCTGCGCCTCAGTAAAGAGGTTACCCGATGGTGATTCGAGCACCGTGGCATAGTTCGCAGCGAGTGATTGCGGTCCACGATGAGCGCTCACCGCAACCGACGAGCTGCCACACGCTGCCAGGACAAGACTCCCTACCCCCAGAGAGAGGGCCAACTTCGTAAGTGGTCGAATCTTCACCAGGCGACGCTCACCCTCCATGCACGGCATGGACTTCCAGTAGCAGGAGGCGCGCCTGGGGCTTGGAGATCCTTCACTGCACTCCCTTCACGAGTGAATCCACCAATGAGGCAAAACTCGACTGGATCGCATTGGTATCGGAGGGATCTGCCGGAATCATCCACCGCTCGACTCCCGCACGATCCACGATGTAGACCAGGTCAGGGTGGACCACCATCACCCCATTTTGGGGCACCGAGAGTCCCACACCATAGCTCTGCCAAACAGCAGCCAAGCTTTTGAGCGATGGACTGGTCAAGAAGTACCAGTTCGGCAAGGATGCCATGCCTTCGCGGTCGGTGAACAGATGCACTGCACTCACCGAGTGAAAGATTGGATTAGCCGCGACAGCGATTACGTCCGTGTTGGCTCGCTCAGCCGGCGTGAGCTGTTCATCAGCCTGCCGCAGTTCAGAGGCGATGAGAGGACAGGTGTCGGTACAGACCGGATCCAAGAAGGTCACGATCAACGTCTTACCCTTAAACTGCGACGATGAGACCGGAGTACCCGACTGGTCAAGCAGTGTAAAGGGTGCCGCCGGCCGATCGATCTGAAAAGGCGCACCAGAGGTCGCTAGCGCCGCCTCGATCGAGTAGCTGGTATCGGCTGCCGAGAAACCAAGCGGCACCAAGCCCACGGCGGCGAGGACGACGACCCACATGCCAAAGAGTCGGCCCGCCTGACCCAGCGTCTCTGGCCACAGATGCACTGGCGCATGCTCGGGCACCTCCGCAGAGGAGAGCCCCATCACCATCGCAACCACCAGGAGCAACTCGGGGATCATCGAGTTGGGATCAGTGCCGGTACCTCCAAGGAAACCGAGATCTTGAACGAACCACCAGACCAAGACGGAAAAGACGGCAAAGACGGGGACGCTTACTCGGAGACCCCGTCGTAAGATCAACGAGATACCAACCATGACGAGTATCGCCACCGTCAGGCCGTTGAGGACTTCGCTCCCATGAGCGCCCAACAGCCGATGGAATCCTCGTAGACTCCCGGCGATGATGGCGGGCTGGGGAACGGCCGCCATCGACTTGACCATGTCAGGGATCTGGAAACTCCAAAAGCCTCGACCAGGCAACGCCTCCTGAACCCCAAAAGCGATCAACATGAGACCGATACCAGCGAGCACCCAACGGGGGAGCTTGTCCCGCTGCCACCAGGCATAGGGCGCGAGCAGGATGAGCGCCCCAACGGCATAGAACAAGACTCCACCAGGAGCGCCAAAGAGCCAGGAGCCACCGTGACCAAAGGTCTGCCCCATCGCCTCCCCAAAAACCCAGACAAAGAGGCCCCATCCGGCTGCCAAGACATAGCCAAGGCGAGCGAACCAGCCCTCTCGCCCCAGTACAAGCCAGAGCCCAATCGCGATCTGCAGCCAGATCACCCCTGAGGCCGACCAGATAGGGTGACGAATCCAAGCGTCGGTCCCCCACCCCATGAGGGTCACCAGCCAATGGGGTTGACCCACCTGGGTTGGCGTTACCACCTGGGAGATCATCGACGAAGGCATCGCACTCTGCAGCTGCAGCAGCCCATCGAGAATCCAGAGTGCGCCAAAACCATAACGCAAGACGGCACGTGCACGCGGCTCCCGAACCCGCACAGCGACACCGGCCTCATCTCCACCTCGCACCGCGAGTGCCGGCGTGCTACGAAACGCGGTACCATAGAGCAGGAAACGCGCGGCAATCAAGACAAAGGCGACCACCGCCAGCAACAGTGCCTCCAACGCGACACGGTGATAGAACGGAGCCGCTAGCCCAAATGAGCCAAGGCTCGGATTCCCCATCCCAGGCATCTTTTACTCCTTTATGCATCCACGGCGCGAGCCGCGACTCCTCCGATTCTACCGTACTCATCCCAGTAACCAAGAACCTCGAACTCGACGATGCCGCCATCTGTATACCGAAAACCTTCAGTTTTCTCACAACTCCAACGGGTCGAAGCGGAAGCGGCAGCTGCGGCTATCGCTTGGCCAGTTGCCCTTGGCCAGCCGTTCATGCAGGTCAATAGCCTTATCAGCAACGAAAAGACAACTCGAATCAGACTCGATGATCACCTCAATACCCTCGAACAGTTCACGCGGTTGTGCATCCACAAGCTGGCGGGCCCGTAGCCCGCTCAACCGTGCGATGGACCTCGATGGGGGCAACCCCAAACGTTGGCGTGACGCCAGTTCCCGCTTATAGAGCGGTCGAAGATTGCGTGCGGTGAGACCGCCAAGGAGATCATCGTCGGCGCCATCGGTGAAGAGAAGGAGATGATCGGCGAGCGCCGCACCACGATTGCAATAGTAGAGTGCAAGAGCGAGGCCCTCCAGCGAGGAGACACCATAGAAAGACTCAACGTTGAGGAGTGCAACCACGTCACTCTTTTCAATGCGGTCGAGCAGACCATAGCCACCAACGACGATCTTCCATGTCGGTGAGGGATCCCCATCGCCAGTGATCACCTCCACCGCGACGTTGGTAGCGCCAGCCAGCAACGCGCGCACCCGCTCCGCCGAGAGCGAACTCATCGCTACCTTCCGACTTGCGCACTGAAGACAGCGCAGCGGAAAGCGATCCTGACAACTTGGACACCGCATCGCATCGACAACCATGCCGTGTCGCACCAACGCGAGGCGTTCACTCACCCCCGGACGTTCTACCTCGAGAGGCAGTGGTGCAAGGGGGATGTGGCACGTTGGACAGCGCTGGAGTGTCTGACAACTCTGACAACGAAGCCAGCCACGCCAGCCAGCACTCGGCACGATCACCGCTAGACGCCGCGACGGGTCGCGCCCCAGACCTCGATCGATGATCGCACCGACCACGCCGCGACCCGGATCGAGCTCCGCCGTCCGTACGATATCGAATCTCGGCCACCGTTGGGCCTCAATCCGAAACGGTTCGCGATAGACCTTCGCGCTGGCCGCCACTGCCAACGGTGGAGCGGCAGTGATGACCGTCACTCGGATCCCCTCGAGAGCCCCTCGTAGTCGGGTGACCTCGAGACCACCAGCATACGGAGACGACTGTTCTCGCATGTTTGGGTCGACAGGATCGAGAACGACGAGATAGTCGACCGGGTCCAACGGCGCGAAGGCGGCAAAACGGCTCCCCACCACAACCTCGATCTCCCCCAACGCGATCTTGGACCAGTCAGTCTCCACATCGCCAGCGTTATGGCCCTCTTGCATCAGCGCCAGCAACATCCGTTCGCGTTGGCGCTGCGTCGGGCACACAATGATGCCGTTGGCCCCCGCATGCGCGCGCACATAGGTCAGTGCCGCCTCAACCGAACTGACCCCAATCGCGTGCCAAAGGAGATCAATAGGGGCTAACGTGACCGGCCAGGGGAGTAGCTCACCGAGGGCACCATACCACAACGGTGCCTCGTCATCCCCCTCGCCTTCTCCACCTGGAGTGTCGGCGCTGTTGGCGTTGGAACGGGTACCGTTAGCACTGGTGCAGCTGGCGAAGTCGCTAGCACTCCTGCCGCCATCAGCCGAGATGCCACGACCCGGAGCACCCTCTTGAGAGACGTCGATTGGATCCCCCACCCCATCGGCGTAGCGCTCGTTCAACACCGCAATCACGGAGGCTGCATCTCGTATCCGGCGACTCCTCGACTTACGAAGAAAATAGACCGGTGAGCAGACATACCACCGCGATGCCAGCAGGGCTAGTTCAAAGACGCGGCGACTGACACTTGGACGCCGACGCCGCAGGACCTCCTTGAGCTCCGCCGTGGTGTCATCGACGGTGATGGCAACCACCCATGCGACAATGCGCCTAGTCTGCAGTTCGACGATGACCTCATCACCAAGCTGGGGGGTGCCGAGTTGCGTCGGCCAGCGGTAGCGGTACGGTCCCGGCCGCCCGACAATCTCGACGACGACTTCAACGACGCTAGAGGCCAAGCTCCGCCTTGAAGGCATCCAATCGCGAGGTCTCCTCCCAGGTAAAACCAGCCGAGGTGCGACCAAAGTGTCCATAGGCGGCAGTACGTCGATAGATGGGACGACGAAGATCAAGCGCCTCAATAATGGCGGCAGGGCGAAGGTCGAAGATCGTGCGGATCGCTGTCTCGATCTTGGCGGGGTCAACGACCTCAGTGCCAAAGGTGTCGACCATAATGGAGACCGGGTGGGCAACACCGATCGCATAAGCGATCTGGACCTCACAACGACTCGCCGCTCCGGAGGCGACCACATGTTTGGCAACCCAACGGGCTGCATAGGCAGCTGATCGATCGACCTTTGAGGGATCCTTCCCCGAGAAGGCCCCTCCGCCGTGCCTTGCAGCCCCACCATAGGTATCGACGATGATCTTGCGACCGGTCAGACCAGTATCCGCATGGGGCCCACCGATCTCGAACCGGCCGGTGGGGTTCGTCAGCACCTCCATGCCGTCTACGTCGATACCGCGAGGGAGCATTGGTTCGATGACGATGGAGGTCAAGTCTGGCTTGAGTAACGTCTCTAGGTCGATACCCGCCTGATGCTGCGTAGAGATGAGCACCTTATCGATACGGACCGGACGATAACCCTCGTACTCGACCGTGACCTGAGTCTTACCATCTGGACGCAGGTACGGCAACAGTCCCGCGCGTCGCACCTCCGTCAATCGCTGTGCGAGGCGGTGAGCAATCCAGATCGGCAACGGCATCAGATCAGGGGTCTCATCACAGGCGAACCCAAACATCATCCCCTGGTCACCAGCACCGAGTGACGAGAGTGGATCACCCTGACCGGCCCGCCGCTCGTAGGCCGTCAGCACACCGTTAGCGATGTCACGCGACTGTTCGTCGAGAGAGACCACCACGCCACAGGTGTTGCCGTCAAAACCATAGGTCTCGTTGTCATAACCGATATCACAGATCGTGCGACGCACGATCTTCGGGATGTCCACATAACCCTCGGTAGTGATCTCCCCCGCTACGACGACGAGACCGGTGGTAAGGAGTGTCTCGCAGGCGACACGAGAGACCGGGTCCTGGGTGAGTATCTCATCGAGAATGGCGTCAGAGATCTGATCGGCCATTTTATCGGGGTGCCCCTCAGTCACGGACTCCGAAGTGAATAGGTATGAACGCATAATGCTCCCAACAGTTGCAAATCTGCACCCAGTCTAGACCTCAGTCAGTGCGGCAATCGCCGTGAGGATAGCACTCGCGATCTCCGTCTTTTTGGCGAGAGGGAGGTGTTGGGAACGCCCCAGACGATCGAGGAGATAGACCGCATTGGTCGTAGAACCAAACTCCGACCCTGGAACAGCCACATTGTTGCCCACCATGAGGTCGACACCCTTGGTGGCAAGTTTATGAGCCACGCTCTCCTCAAGCCTCTCAACCTCAGCCGCGAATCCGACAATGAGCTGCCCTTTGGTACGATGGGCGACAAGCTCAGCCAAGATATCCGGGTTCGGAGTCAACGATAACTCCAGCCGATCCCGATCGGCCCGCTTGACCTTACCAGCGAAGGGCTCTGCGATCCGATAATCAGCGACAGCAGCACTCATGATCAACAGGTCAGCCTCCGACTGCGCGCTGCGCATGGCCGCCAACATCTCCTCGGCGCTCTCAACCCGGATCACCTCGATCAGATCGGGCGGCATCGGCGGATCCACGGTGGCGACACAGCGCACCGATGCACCGGCGACGGCTGCCACTTTGGCGAGCGCATACCCCTGACGTCCGCTCGAGCGATTGCCGACGTAGCGGACAGCGTCAATCGGCTCGCGGGTACCGCCAACCGATACCGTCACCCGCCAACCCGACAACGACTTCGCGGTTGGCTTGAGCCAGTATCGGACTGCCTCGACAACCCACGAGGGATCGACGAGACGCCCAACACCGACGTCACCACCAGCGAGTCGGCCCTGTGTCGGTCCGATGACATGCACGCCATCTGCGATCAAGGTGGCGATATTGCGTTGGGTCGCCTTGGCTTCCCACATCGCTGAATGCATCGCTGGTGCGAGCACGACCGGGCCATCAAAAGCAAGGATCAGTGTCGAAGCAAGATCATCCCCAAAACCATTGGCCATCTTGGCCAGGAAATCAGCGGTGGCTGGCACCACCACCACAAGGTCAGCCCACTCGGCTAACTCGGTGTGCGGGGATGGTGAGGCCCCAAACATCACACGGTAGGGGGGCCTATGGGCCGTAGCGGCGACGGCTTGAACCCCGACAAACTGCTCCGCAGCCTCAGTGAGGACCGTCTCCACTTCGTAACCCGAGTCGATCAGCGTGCGAATGACCTCAAGTGACTTGAACGCCGCGACACCCCCGGTGATGAGAACGACGACACGGGGGCTTCGGGTATTACTCTGGTTCGTCGTCGTCGATCGGCTCCTCGACTACTTCCTCAGGAAATTCTGGGACAATCTTGCCAGCGGCGATCTCATCGAAGGCCAGGGAGAGTGACTTCGCAGCATCTGACTCCATCTGCGGTGGGATCAACGTTCCAAGGCCATCGCCGAGCCGACTACGGTACTCATTGATCTGGCGCGCTCGCTTGGCTGCAAGGGAGACGAGGATAAATTTTGATCCTGTCTCCTCAAGAAGGACCTCGATCGGTGGCATAAGCATCGATCTTGAACGTTCCATAGTTGGCTCCTCAATGTTGTAGAACTCTGTCTGTCGTAGAGCTCTGTATGATGTAGAACTCTGCAACCGGGGCGGACGCTCCGTGACACACCAGCAAATACCGGCCTACCACGACCGCTATTCTAGTCGTCTGCAATGGATTCACCTCTGTGCTAATCATCTCTGTGCTAAAACATCTGCCCACTAATGGACAGAGCTTGAGGTCTCTTCGCACGCGGCCCCTCGGTCTCAGTACCCGTGATTTGTTGCCCAGGCAAGGACTCTGGCTACCTGACGGTCTAGGTCTTGTTTCTGATCCGCGGAAGACACTCGCGCAGATATAACGGCAGACTTGGATATAGACGGCTGTGACTCTACATCGCCCGCCAAGGTGATCCCTAGGTCCATGTAGTCGGATACACAACGATGTGAGTAACTCTGTGACATCGCGGACAAGGTCGTTGTCTACCTCGGCTGAGTCTACCACAACCAAGTTCCTTGACTGGGCCGCAAGCGCGGCCTCTATGAAGTCGGCTCCAAACCGACAGAGGCGATCTCGGTGCTCAACCAGAATGTTTTCCACTTCTGGATCACTCAATAGTGACAAAACCTTGCGTCCATGTCCATTGAGAGCGGAGCCAACTTCGGTTACTACGCGGTCCACCGAATAACCATGTTCGGTAGCGAAAGCTAGTACTCGTGCCACTTGTCTGTCTAGGTCTGGTTTCTGGTCAGAGGAGGATACTCGCACATAGATAACCGACGATCCATGTTTTGGATCTTCCGATGCTAAATCTCCAACCAGGATGAGCTGGCCAACCTTGGGTGCTGGGACAGGCGACTTCTCTGTCCGATACCATCTATATGCGGTTTGTGGATGTATACCCTGGGACAGTGCCCAATCACGCAGGTTCATTACTTATCATTATGGTGTATCTCTACGACAACTGTTGGAACCCTGATGAGCTTTCGCGATGAAACTGCCCCTCGCCTTGCCTATGCCATCAGTATTCCCGAAATATGGCAGGTCATGAAGGGTTTGGCAGGCGATGCCCTTCCTGTGGCGACACGCATCACATGAGTGGCAGCGGTTTTCGGATTGTGCCGAGAACTGATGGAGGCGACTCTCGTATACGGCACCGAGTTGGCCGGGAAGATCGATGCCAAACACAGCGCAACCGATGAGGCCTAAGCACAGCATTGACGCAAGCACGATCCATAGACAGAGATCCCGGGGAAATTGAACATCACACAAACATCACGGAACGCTTGAGCAATGAAGCTCGCGGTTGCTCTCAAAACTTTTCACGGTTGGGCAATCCGATTCCCGTGGCTTGACTCGGGTATCTACAACTGGCAAATAATGCGGCATTACTGCTATGCTGTCAATGTGGCTAAAGAGAAGACTTTTATCGTGGTCCAGAGTCGGGGGGTAATCGCAATTCCACCAGCGATCCGGCGCCGCTTAGGCTTGGACCAGGCAGGTGCACAGGTCGAGGTGATCGAGCGCGACGGAGAGATCGTTCTTCGTCCACACCTCGCAGTGCCAATGGACCAGGCGTGGTTCTGGTCCGAGCGTTGGCAGCAGCTAGAACGCGAGGCCGACGAAGCCATCGCCTCCGGGCATGTCACTGACGCGGACGGCATCGACGAACTGCTGGGCGAACTTGACTCGTGAGATTCGAGAGAACCGATCCGTTCAAGGCCGACTATCGGCGACTCTCCGAACAAGAACGCCAGCTATTTCGCGATGCGGCTCGCCAGTTTAACATAGCCTGTGAACGATTCGTCGAGACTAAGGGTCTGGCTACGTGGCCAGCCAACCTGCGCGTCAAGCCCGTCGTGAACGCTCCGGGTGTCTTCGAGATGACGTGGAGCTTTAGCGGTCCAGATGGTCGGGCAACCTGGCAATGGATAACCTTGCAAGACGCTAAGGGTGAGGCGGTACCCGCAGTACGTTGGCGAAGACTAGGGAGTCACAGGATCTTCCATCAACCGTAAAAGGAGCAAACCAGAGGGTTGTATGGTAGTCGCGATCCACCTCGCCCATGGGCCTGCCCGGACAAGCACCACAGAGCGAAGCTTCACCTGTACTATCGCAACTCCATCCTCGCAAGAGAAGGCGTCCCCAAGAGATCTCACGGTTATTGGCCTCGATCTGGCCGGTTCCTACCGGCTGCGTCTTGCGTACCGTTCTTCGCAACGCCACCGCGGTGGGGTGAGCAAGTTCACCTCAGCAAGATCGCCTGAAAACAATTGCCTTCCTGTGGTGAGGAAAAGTGTACAGCAGAACATACCGGGTCGCCCTGAAATGAAGGTCCCGCTCCAACCAACCACCCTCGCAACCAGCTACCGATTCCTCGTCGCCTCTGATGTCGCCCAAGCGCTTCTTTCCGAAGATCCCGTTACGGTTATCACTAGCCGGCCCTCACACGATCAGCAGCTTCTCACGGATGCCGACAAGGGGCCATGAGGTCATTCGAGGTCGGAGAAGGCAGTGACGCTATTCACGTATGCGACGCAAGACCACGACCGTGTGCCCCTATTGCGACATCACCAAGGGCCTTGCCAATTCGCATTGGCGACGCGAAGGGTATCCACGTACTGTGCCCGTTGCCATGTGGCGGCATCGTTGCCCTGGGAAACCGCGAGTAGGCCCCGAACCTGATCAAGTGCCACAAACCCCTTCCGGGCCATCCATAGTGTAAGCCCCTCCGCGAGACTCTCGGCATACGCTGGCCCATGACGAAGGAGCGCTGAGGTGGTCATCACCACATCAGCACCGGCAAGAAGATAGCTCACGACGTCCTCAACCCCCTCGACCCCGCCACTCGCTCCGATGGCAGCCTGGAGATGTCCATGCAACAGCGCCACCCAGGTCTGTGGAAGACGAGACTCGACAGGATTTGAGAGATCAACGCTAGGAATCACCTCCAGTGCCTCGGGGTCGATCCGAGGATGCGGGAACCGGCTAAAAAGCACCACCGCATCGGCGCCAGCCTCATCGAGACGGGATGCCATCTCCGCAACGGAGCTAAAGAAGGGGCTCAACTTCACCGCAACGGGCACGCGCACCGCGGCCTTCACCTGCTGGAGGATCTCGACATGGAGGTCCTCGACTCTGCGTCCATCGATACCTGGACCAACAGGCACCATATGGATGTTGAGCTCAATCGCCGCCGCACCAGCGTCCTCAATCTCTCGGGCATGCGCGGTCCAACCGCCAGGTGTCGCGCCGTTGAGACTCGCGATCACCGGCACCTCAGCCGTGGTCACAGCCTGTTCGAGTAACCGGAGATAGTGCGTAGCCTTCTTGGATGGCAACGGATCAGGAAAGTAGGATAACGATTCAGCGAAGCTCTCGGATCCGACCTCCAGGAGTCGAGCTCGTTGCTCTGCATCGGCAAGCAACTCCTCCTCGAACAGTGAGTGCATGACAATCGCACCGACGCCTCCCATGGAGAGACGTCGCACCCCGTCGAGGGTGTAGGTCAACGACGATGCCGAGGCGACAATGGGATTCTTCAGGTCAATACCCATGTAGGTGGTCGATACATTCATACTCGGTCCCTGCGCCCATCCATTGGGAAGCGATGGGCCGGGCGCGTTGCCATCTCTTCGTAGGTTGCCCACCGTTGGTCGACCGCCTCTTGGGCCAACCTAGCCAGACGAGCCGCTTCGCTAGGATCCGAAGAGGCAAGCATCGAGTAGCGGAGCTCTCGCTGTGCGTACTCGGAGAACGCCAAGCGAGGTCGCGGCGAATCCAGCAGAAATGGGTTTTCACCAACAGCGCGCAGAATCGGATCGTAACGCACCAAGGGCCAGTAGCCACTGGCAACAGCCCGATACTGCTGGTCCAAACCCTTGCTCATGTCGATCCCATGGGCGATACAGTGACTGTAGGCAATCACCAACGATGGTCCCTCATACGCCTCTGCTTCGCGAAACGCCTGCAACGTCTGCTGCGGATCCGCTCCAATCGCCACCCTGGCAACATAGACACTTCCATAGGCCATGGCCTGCAACGCAAGGTCTTTCTTCTCTGATGTCTTCCCCGCCGCCGCAAATTTCGCTACGGCCCCAAGAGGTGTCGCTTTTGACATCTGCCCGCCGGTGTTCGAGTAGACCTCTGTATCGAGAACAAGGATGTTGACGTCACGACCGGAGGCCAGGATGTGGTCGACACCACCAGAACCGATGTCGTACGCCCAACCGTCCCCACCAACAATCCATACACTCCGCCTTCGGAGGTGATCGACAACACTCGAGAGATCACGCGCGACCGGGGTATCGAGTTGTGCAAGGCGACGTTTGAGTTCATCGAGACGCTCGCGCTGTTCCTGGAGCTCTGACTCTGTCCGCTGGGGGGCTTGGAGGATCGCATCTACCAGATCGGCCCCCAGCTCATTGCGCAGCGTGCCAACGCGCTCTCTGGCGAGCTCGGTGTGCTGGTCAGCGGCCAGGCGAAAACCTAGTCCAAACTCGGCGTTGTCCTCGAAAAGTGAATTTGACCAGGCTGGCCCGTGGCCGGTGGAATCCTTCGTCCACGGTGTGGTTGGCAAGTTGCCACCGTAGATCGAGGAGCAACCAGTCGCATTGGCGATGACGGCTCGCTCACCAAAGAGCTGCGAGAGCAGCTTCAAATAGGGGGTCTCACCACAACCCGCACACGCTCCAGAGAACTCGAATAGCGGCTCGAGAAACTGCGTACCACGGACAGTACCAAAGTCAATCCTGGATCGCTTCATGGGCGGGAGCGACTCGAAAAACGCCACCGCGCTCCGCACCGACTCCATCTCCTCACCCCTGGGGGCTGGATTGATGGCTCGTCGGCCCTGTCCACCTGGGACCGTAACCGGACAAGCCTCAACGCAGAGTCCGCACCCAGTACAGTCCTCTGCGTACACCTGAAGCGTGTAGGAGGTTCTTGGCAAACCTTTCGCCCTCAACGGAGCCGTCTTGAATCCGACCGGTGCATCCACAAGCCGGGATGTCGAGTAGTACTTCGACCGAATCACACTGTGCGGGCACACAAAACTACAGTTCCCGCACTGAATACAGGTTTCGGGATCCCAGTCGGCGATGATATCAGAGACGTTGCGCTTCTCAAAGGCGGCGGTACCGCTGGGCCAGGTACCATCCGCAGGCATCGCGCTCACCGGCAACTCGTCACCGCCCCCAGCCATCATCTTGGCGACGACATTCCTCACGAACTCCGGTGCACTCGCAGGGACACGGGGCGCTACCTCGCTGGTAGAACTCACCTCCTCGGGAATATGGACGCTCTTGAGCTCCTGCTGGGCGCGTTCTACCCCCGCAAGGTTGGCCTCGACCACCCGCTCTCCACGTCGCGCATAGCTCTTGCGTATGAAGGCTTTGACCTGCTCGATACCCCGCTCTCTGTCCATCACACCCGACAACATAAAAAAACACGTCTGCAGTACGGTGTTGACCCGACCACCGAGTCCCACCTCCGTGGCAATGCGACCCGCATCGATCACAAAAAGCTGGATATGCTTGGTGATCAATTGCTTCTGCACCTGCCGAGACAGCATCTGCCACACCCTGTCTGGCGGGTAGGGCGAGTTCAGCAACAGCGTCGCACCATGCCCAGCGATGTTGAGTACCTCCGGGTGCGATAGGAACTCGAAACGATGGCATCCGATGAAGCTAGCCTCGGTGATCAGATAAGGGGCATGGATGGGATGATTCCCGAAACGTAGGTGCGATACCGTCTCGGAACCCGACTTCTTAGAATCGTAGACGAAATAGCCCTGGGCAAACATATCGGGCTCAGACCCGATAATCTTGATCGTATTCTTGTTGGCCCCAACCGTACCGTCGGAGCCAAGACCGAAGAACACTGCTCGCACGGTGTCCGCTGGCTCAATATCAAACGATGCGTCGTAGGGGATACTGGTTCCAGTGACATCATCGTTGATGCCAACCGTGAAGCGCCGTCTTGGTTCATCACGGGCGAGTTCGGCGAAGATACCGGCCGCCATTGCCGGGGTAAACTCCTTGGAGGAGAGACCATATCTCCCGCCGATCACCAACGGCATGACACCAACCTCACCGCACTGGTGGGCTTCCGCGATCGCGCCGAGGAGATCGAGAAAGAGCGGTTCGCCGAAGGACCCTGGCTCCTTCGTTCTATCGAGGACCGCGATGCTTCGAACGCTAGCTGGCAGCGCCTGGACAATATCCTCGGCAGGGAACGGCCGATAGAGACGTATGGTGAGAACTCCCACCCGCTCGCCGTTGGCACATAGGTTGGTCACCGTCTCACGAAGGGTCACCGCACCCGAGCCCATAGCGACCACCACACGTTCAGCCTCAGGGTGTCCCACGTACTCAACCAAGCGGTAACGCCTACCGGTCCTCTCGGCAAAGTGGTCCATCGCGGCTGCAACGATCCCAGGCGTCGCGGCGTAGTACGGATTCACCGCCTCACGTGCTTGGAAGTAGACATCGGGGTTCTGTGACGTACCTCGGATGAAGGGGTTTTCAGGCGACATCGACCGGGACCTATGCGCTCGGATGAGTTCAACCGGAACCAGAGCCTTAAGATCCTCATCCGAGAGGGTCTCGATGGTATTGAGTTCGTGCGAGACCCTGAAGCCATCAAAAAAGTGGACGAAGGGGACACGAGCCTCTAGGGTGGCTCGTTGCGCGATGACCGCTAGATCGTGCGCCTCCTGCACGGTGGCGGAGGAGAGCATGGCAAAGCCCGTTTGGCGCACCGCCATGACATCGGAATGGTCGCCGAATATCGATAACGCCTGCGCAGCGATTGAACGTGCAGCGACATGGAACACCGTTGAGGTCAACTCGCCAGCGATCTTGTACATGTTCGGGATCATCAGCAGGAGTCCCTGTGATGCCGTGAATGTCGTCGACAGCGCACCACCCTGCAGGGACCCGTGCATCGCACCGGCAGCGCCGGCCTCACTTTGCATCTCGATCACCGTGGGAACACTGCCCCAGACATTCTTCACGTCTCTACTCGACCACTGATCAGCAAGCTCCGCCATCGGTGAGGCCGGGGTGATCGGGTAAATGCAGCAAATCTCATTGAGCCGATAGGCTACGAAGACCGCAGCCTCGTTCCCATCTACCGTTACTCGCATCACCGCACCTCAGGAATCATCTCAATAGCGTGAACCGGGCACTGCTCGAAGCAGCTCCCGCAGCCGGTACAACGGTCGTAGTCAAAACGGTAGCGCTGACCCACCCCAAGTTTGATCACCGCATCCTCCGGGCAGGCCCCTAAGCAGCCATCGCATTCAAAGCAGTTCCCGCAGGAGAGACAACGAGCAGCTTCATAGGTCGCCTCCTCTGCCGATAGCCCCGCCACAACCTCAGCGAAGTCGACGACCCGCTCATCCGGCGCAAGCTCGGCCTGGGTGCGGCGCTGTGTAGCACCGAAGTACCAGAGATGGAGGGTATCAAAGGTGGCGGTCTGTGGCTTGGGTTGGTCCACATCATGTCGATGTGCGAGCCACGCATCGATGTGTCGTGCCGCCTTCTTGCCATGTCCAACTCCTACCGTCACCGTACGTTCAGCAGGGACAGCATCGCCACCGGCGAATATCCCCGGGTGACCGGTCATCATCGAGTCGGAGACCTTCACGGTTCCGTCGGCACTAAACTCCACCCCTGGAATCGAACGCAAGAAACCACTCTCGGTCTCTTGGCCCAGCGCCAGGATCAGGGTGTCCGTCGCAAGATGCTCAAAACGGCCGGTCGGATGTGGAACTCCCTGTTCATCGATCTCCATCACCTCGACGGTGAGTTCGGGAGCATCGAAGGCGGTAATCGTCCGCAACCAGTTAATTCGCACCCCTTCCTGTTCGGCGTCGGTGGCCTCTTCTTCATGCGCTGGCATCTGCGCACGGGTTTGGCGATAGACAATCATCGCCTCATCCGCTCCAAGCCGTCGGGCGGTTCGGGCCACATCCATAGCGGTATTGCCAGCACCGTAGACAGCGACTCTCCTCCCTATCACTGGAGACTCACCCGCAGCAACATCCTCTAAGAACGAGACCGCGTCAAGGATGCGACCAGCGTCGCGGGCTGGTATATCCACCCGCTTGGAGAGGTGTGCACCAATCGCCACAAATACCGCGTCGAAACCGCCCTCGCGACGCTCCTCCTCTAGGTCGACGACTCTGTGGTCTCCGATGATTCGGACGCCAAGGGAAGCTATGCGCTCCAGCTCTCCAGTGAGTACCTCCCTGGGGAGCCGATAGGCGGGAATGCCATAGCGCATCATCCCACCAGGCTCCGAACCGGCGTCATGAATCTCGACCTCATGGCCACGTCGTGCCAGGTGGTAGGCGGCAGAGAGGCCACTCGGTCCCGCACCGATGACCAGAACACGCTTACCAGTATGCTCGCTGGGACGTTCAAACTCCCAACCATGATCCAAAGCGCTGTCACCAAGAAATCGCTCTAACGCATGAATCGAGATTGCACTGTCGAGCTCTACCCGATTACAACTGCTCTCGCACGGGTGGTAGCAGACCCTGCCATGGATTGATGGAAACGGGTTATCGAGGACGAGCTGGCGCCATGCCTGTTCGAATTGACCAGCGTCGACATGAGCAAGCCACGATTGCACGTTCTCCCCAGCGGGACAGGCGACATTGCAAGGTGGTAGCAGATCGAGATAGATTGGCCTCCTCGAACGGCTTGGTCCGGTGAGCGATCGTCCGCGCAACAAGTCGGGTAACGGAGTGATGTCAGGCAGGGTCATCGGTTCCCCAGCTCCTTACGAGCATCCCCTCTGACCGTTCTCCAGATGATGACGTTGCGAACAGCACACCATGACCCCTGATTCGACCGTCGTTGCTGTCCACGCCCCACTCGCTTCTCACACTCCATGGTCTACCTTCCTCGCTGCAATACTCCCAATACTATCGAAGCAAGCAGGGCCCGCGGAAATTAGCAGTTGATCGATGGTGCACGCATGCAGAGCTGTTCATCTGGCACGGCGCTTACGGACCAAGGAATAGGGCGGTCGCGAGCGCATCGCCCATGCGTCAAGCATGCACAGGGCTGAGGCTTTGGCTATCCTTGCAACCGGTTGCGATACTACGTGACGTTGGGAACGCAGTAGTGCACGCCCGGTCAGCTATGTATCGGAACTTGTACGCCGCGGGCGATTACCGAGTCGAACCAGCGGCTCGAAAAAGAACACTCTCCCCACAAAGGAAGTGGAACGGGGACGAGGAACCTTCTAGCGATCGCTCGCGCAGCTCCATCGAGGGATATGGTGCCACCACACAATCTTCTCACTCACCACGCGTCCTCGTCGCCAACCAGTCTTCGATCCTCTCCACCACCGAATCGACCGTCTCTGGAAGGTCGTTGTTGACGATTATCCAATCGGCAACGTCTCGCGCGACACGCATCTCGTCGGCGGCGATAGCGAGTCGACGCTCGATATGGCGGGTATCATCGCCTCGTTGGGCCATCCGTTCACCCAACGTCGCCAAGGAAGGTGGTTCAAGGCCGATAATCAACGCAGTGGGCGAGAGGCGTCGAACCGTACGCGCACCCTTGGCATCAATCTCCAACAGGAGCACGCTTCCAGGACGAGGAGAGGCACGTGGAGTCCCATAGAGATTCCCGTTGAACTCCTCCCACTCCAGAAAGAACCCATCGCGAGCAGCCGCTAAGAACTGCTCGCGATTCACGAACGTATAGGCATCAACCGACTCACCGGGCCTAGCCTCCCTGGTCGTCCACGACCGGGAGAGTGACAGTACCGGAAGTCGTTTGACCACCTCGCCTGCGACCGTCCCCTTACCGACCCCTCCGGGCCCACAGAGGACGACGATCAGTGGCCCTGATCCTACTCCTCGACGGGAGGCTTGCGTTTGGTCTCCTCAATGAGACGCTTGCGCTGCACCGCTCCTAGCCCCTGGACACGTCGAGTCTCGGCGATGCCGATCTCTTCCATAATCCGGCGGGCTTTGACCTTACCGATCCCTGGAAGTGACTCGAGCACTGAAAGCACCTTCATCCTCCCGACGACCTCATCGTTCTCAGCATCGGCGAGCAAGTCCGCTAGCGGCAAGCTCCCCAACTTCAGGCGTTCCTTCACCTCGGCGCGGGCCCTTCTCACCTCAGCACCCTTTGCAAGTGCTGCGGCCCTCTGTTCTGGTGTCAACTGTGGTGGCAATGGCATAACCGCAAATTAGCAGACACCAGGGCCGAAAGGGACCGTTTTGACAAGAAAACAGAAAAAACCCAGGTTTCTCACCCTTCGAGCCCTGCCAGAAGGGACGCTGCGACCGCGATCGGATCCGCTGCCTCCGTGATCATCCTCCCGATGACGAGATAGTCGGCCCCCGCTGCGAAGGCCTCCTTAACGGTGGCCGAGCGTGCCTGATCGTGAGCCGGACCACCCTCTGCACGAATACCAGGGACCATCGAGATCATCCTCGGTGCAACTCTCTTTGTCACGCTGAGATCCTCTGCACCAGCAACGTACCCCTGGACGCCTGCCGCGAGCGCCGTTGAGATGCGCGTCTCAAGCCGGCCCTCCTCCTCGGTCGGCTCAGAGGTTAAGACCGTTACCGCCAGGGCAATGGGCATATCCTCGCCTGCATTAGTGGCACCCTCCATCAACCCCTGGACGCCCATGCGCAGCATCTCTACACCGCCAACGGCGTGCATGGTAACAAAAGCCGGTCCAAGTGATCCTAAGACACGAGCACTACGATACACCGTCGTAGGAATATCGTGGAGCTTAAGGTCGATAAAGACCCTGAACCCTGCCTCCCTCAGTGCAAAAACCACTGAAGGCCCGGCTGCCGTGAAAAGTTCCAGACCCACCTTTGCAATCGCAAAATACTCTCGAAGGCCACTTGCCAATCGAAGCGCCGCGACGGCGTCATCACGATCTAATGCTAACGCAAAGCGTTCTCGCGTTGGTGCATGCATTGCTTCTCCCATTACTTCCTCTCGCCACCCTACCTACGAACGTCATGTACCACCTACGAACGTCATGTACCGCCAAGACGATCGACGCCCTCCCAGTGTCAACCGCCTTCTCCATGAGCCACATCGAGCACCGCTGGCACAAGACGACTCCAGCTCACAGTGCCTGGTACGAGACACTCCATCTCACAAGATGCCCCACTCACCATTGAGTCCCCTCGCAACACCGACACACCCGAGATCATCTGCCAGACCGCTTGCCCAACAGGCGGAACGAAGCAGCTATGAGTTTCGGAGATCCATCAGATATTCGCGAAGGGAGTCACTGCCGATGCTTCTCAGCCTAGCCGCTAGCTCCTCAACAAGCAATTGCGGGCGGCGAGGGTCGACGAAGTTGGCCGTCCCGATTTGCACAGCATCCGCCCCTACCGCCAGCATGCTAATAACAGTATCCACGGTACTAATACCGCCTACCCCAACAATAGGAATATCAGGGAAGTGGGCTCGTAGGTCAGCAACAATACGCAAAGCGATTCCGTGAATTTGCGAGCCAGAGAGACCGCCACCGCGGCGCGTACCGAGCACAGGTTCCCCACCTCGCAACCACTGCCCAAAGACGGTGTTGATGGCGACGAGACCGCTCGCCCCGGCCTCTATCGCCGCGGTTGCGACCTCGACCACGTGCTCGGTATTGGGAGAGAGCTTGACAAAGAGATCCTGCGTGCAGACCCGCCGGCATCGACGAACGATAGCCGTGGTTGCCTTGGCATCATGAGCAAACAGCCGATCACCTGCTTCAGTGTTCGGACAGGAGATGTTGAGCTCGACAAAGGCGACCTCTGGGGCTCCCGCGAGCAACACCTCGAGCGCCTCGACATACTCGTCGATGGTCCTCCCCCAAATACTCACCCCGAAGTTCGCACCTGACCGGAGCAGCGGAGGGTAGTACTCGCGCAACCAACCCTGAACACCAGGACCTGGCAATCCCACCGCGTTCAACATGCCACCTGGCAGGGGTGCGAGTCGTGGTCTCGGGTTACCCGCGTGAGCAAAGATAGCGAGCGACTTGACCACATGGGCACCAAGCACACTGAGATCGATGACGTTGGAGAACTCAACCCCATAGCCAGCGGTACCCGCCGCCGTCATAATAGGGTTCCGCAGGCGTTGTGTACCGAGGGTGACACCAAGGTCAACCGCGTCGGTCACCCGTGATACTCCTGAATTGGCGCCACCGCGTACCCAGAGGCCCGTAGCGCACGAATCCCACCGAGGGCCGCTAGCGCAGCTGACATCGTCGTGATACAGGGGACCCGGAGGCGTTGCGCGCTCGCTCGTATACGCTGGCCATCAACTCTCGGCCCCGAACCCTCCGGTGTGTTGATGACCAAGACGACCTGTCTCGAGTTCAACAGCCAAACGGCGTCAACAGAGCCGTCCCGAGCGGTGCCGATATCTTTGACCCGTTCCTCGTGTACCTTGTCAACAAGGATCTCGATCGGGACCTGGTTGCTTCGAAGAAAGCCTGCCGTGCCATAGGTCGCAGCGAGTGTAAAACCAAGATCAACGAGCTGTCGAGCCAGGGCTAAGCCACTCGCCTTGTCCCGATTGGCGAGGGACAAGAAAACCATACCGTCATGGGGGAGCACGGTACCGGCGGCGATCTGTGATTTTGCAAAAGCGAGCTCAAAGGTCGTATCAACCCCCATCACCTCACCGGTCGATCGCATCTCGGGACCCAGCAACGAATCGGCCCCCGGGAAACGATGGAAGGGAAGGACCGCCTCCTTGACCGAGTAATGCGAACCGCGTCGACTGGTCGGAACCCCACTATCCCGCAGCCGGGCAAGGGTCTCTCCCACCATCACCCGCGCCGCAATCTTGGCCAAGGGGATGCCGGTGGCCTTGGCGACGAAGGGAACGGTGCGAGAGGCACGCGGATTGGCTTCGATCACATAGACCGTCTCATCCTTGATGCCAAACTGCATATTGATGAGACCGACGACCTCTAGCTCATTGGCGACCGCCCGTATGATCTCCTCAACCCGCGCCAACACTGTCGGGCTTAGCGTCACCGGTGGTAGTACGCAGGCGGAGTCACCAGAGTGGATGCCGGCCTCCTCAACGTGCTCCATGATGCCACCGATAAGCACCTCTCCCGTGCTGTCGCGCACAGCGTCGACATCCACCTCGATCGCATCCTCGAGGAACCGGTCGATGAGCACGGGGCGCGACTGCGAGATCTGGCCCTCATCGGCGAGCGAAGCGAGGCGAGCGAAGCTATGACGCAGGTCAGTCTCGTTCGCCACGATCTCCATCGCCCGGCCACCAAGGACATACGAAGGGCGAATGAGTACCGGGTAACCGACCTTGGCTGCCGCTGCGAGTGCCTCCTCAAGGTTCGTCACCGTAGCTCCGGGTGGCTGGAGAATACCCAACGACTCACATAACGCTGACCACCGGTTCCGATCCTCTGCACGGTCGATCGCTGCACCAGAGGTGCCAAGGATGAGCTCCGGATCGAGATGACGAGCGAGTTTGAGAGGTGTCTGCCCACCGAAGGCGACAAAGACCCCACGTAGATCCGACTGCGCCCGCTCAGTCTCAATGACGTCCAATACGTGTTCGAGCGCCAAAGGCTCCATGTAGAGCCGTGAGGAGGTGTCATAATCGGTCGAGACTGTCTCAGGATTGGAGTTCACCATCACCGTCCGGTACCCCATCTCCTGGAGCGCGAAGCTCGCGTGCACACAGCAGTAGTCGAACTCAATCCCTTGACCGATCCGATTCGGGCCAGAGCCGAGGATGATCACCGTCGGGACCCCAAACCCGGTGACCTCCGTCGCCTCCTCATTGGAGGAGTAGAAGTAGGGCGTGTGGGCCTCGAACTCCCCTGCACAGGTGTCAACGGATTGGTACGTCGTCGCTAACCCAAGACTGAGGCGCCGCGACCGCACCTGCGATGGGTCGACCCCGAAGAGATAACCCAGCTGTGCATCACCGAAACCGGCACGCCGTGCGGTGAGCAGCTCGCGACGACCGAGGTTCGCGAGGTCTCCCGACAGACCCTCTAACCAACGCCGAATGCGAACGATGCGATCGATCTCACCCAGAAACCAACGGTCGATACGTGTCGTGGCGTGCACCTCATCGATGCCCACGCCACGATAGAGCGCCTCGGCGACCAAGAAGATACGACTCGGCGAGGCGATCGCCAACTCTTCACGCAGCTCCTCATCACGCAGCTGCCGAAAGGGTCGTTCGCCCTCGTCGGCGTTGAGTCCATCCCGCGAGCGCTCAATGGAACGGAGTGCCTTTTGTAGCGCCTCAGCAAAACTACGGCCGATCGCCATCGCCTCGCCAACTGACTGCATCGACGTCGAGAGGACCTCGGGAACTCCCTCGAACTTCTCAAAGACCCAACGCGGGATCTTGACCACCACATAGTCAAGCGCTGGCTCAAAACTCGCTGGTGTCACCACCGTAATATCGTTGCGAATCTCATCCAGGGTATAGCCGAGGGCGAGCTTGGTTGCGATCTTCGCGATCGGGAAGCCCGTCGCCTTCGAGGCCAAGGCCGAGGAGCGCGATACCCGAGGATTCATCTCCACCACGACCATCCGGCCGGTAGCGGGGTCGACCGCGAACTGGACATTGGATCCACCGGTCTCGACACCCACCCCACGGAGTACCGCAAAGGAGAGCGATCGCATCTCCTGGTACTGAGCATCTGTCAGCGTCTGGATCGGTGCCACCGTAATGGAGTCCCCAGTGTGGACCCCCATCGGGTCAAAATTCTCGATCGAGCAGACGACCACACAGTTATCTCGGGCGTCGCGCATGACCTCGAGCTCGAACTCCTTCCAGCCAGCGATCGACTCCTCGATGAGCACCTCGTTGACCGGAGAGGCCTGCAGACCGGCCTCCATCATCAACTGGAACTCCTCCTCGGAGCGAGCAATGCCCGTGCCTGCTCCCCCGAGAATAAAGGATGGCCGTAGCATCACCGGGAAACCGAGGCTGGTCACAATACCCCTCGCGTCCTCCATGGAGCGAGCGATGCCGCCCTTGATGGTAGCCTGCTCATAACCCATCGAGATGAGCAGCTGCTTAAAGTCCTCACGACTCTCAGCGACCTGAATCGCCTCCGGTTTCGCGCCGATCATCCGCACGCCATAGCGCGCAAGGGTGCCACTGGCGTCAAGCTCCATCGCAAGATTCAGTGCGGTCTGGCCACCGAGCGTCGGGAGCAAGGCATCGGGTCGTTCTCTTGCGATGATCTTGATCATGACGTCCAGGGTGAGAGGTTCAAGGTAGGTGGCATCCGCGAACTCAGGATCGGTCATAATGGTCGCTGGGTTGGAGTTGGCCAAGATCACCCGAATGCCCTCCTCGCGGAGCACCCGACAGGCCTGCACGCCGGAGTAGTCAAACTCGCTGGCCTGCCCAATCACGATAGGCCCTGACCCGATCACCAACACCGATGCAATCCCCGCCACCCTAGGCATGCGCGTTTCCTTCCCCGTCGATGAGGCCAGCGATCGCAGACGCCATATAACTGCGCTCCTCGAGGGGACCAGGGGCCGCCTCCGGATGATACTGGACACTGAGCGCCCGTAGCTCGGGACAGCGAAAGCCCTCGACCACACCATCGAAGAGGTTGCGATGGGTGATCTCCACCTTCACCGATAGATCGGCGAGCGAACCCTCATCGACGGCATAGTTGTGGTTCTGCGCGGTGATCGCAACGCTTTGATCACCCAGACGAGCAACCGGATGATTAGAACCGTGATGACCAAACCTGAGCTTGTAGGTCCTAGCACCAAGGGCCAGACCGAGCAACTGGTGGCCGAGACAGATCCCGGCAATCGGTACCTCCCCCAAGAGCGCGGCGATGGTATCCACCTTCTCACCGAGTGCACCTGGATCGCCAGGTCCATTGGAGAGAAACACCGCCGAGGGATTAAGGGAGCGGATCTGGTTCGCGCGAAGAGCCGCGTTGACCACCACGATCTCCCACGGACCCCGCAAGCTCGCTAACATCGCTCGCTTGATCCCGTAGTCGATCACCACAAGTCGCGCCATCGACCCAGCTGGTGACCCAGCGAGCGGTGCGATGGTATACCCCGACGTCGTCGACACCTCGTCGACCAGGTTTTTGCCGTCGGTACCGACGGCCTCACGGACCTGGGCAAAGGCCACCTCTGGATCCTCGGTCGTCAACCGGCCTGGAATCGCACCCACATCGCGAAGATGGCGCACTAGAGCCCGCGCATCGAAGTTCACAAAGAGTGGCACTCCAGCAAGCTCCAGCACCTCAAGGAGGGAACGCTCAGCCGCAAAGTTCGAGACGCGGGTGGTGTAGCGCGGCGCAAGCACCGCCCCCACCCAGACCCTCTCACTCTGGAAATCAGCCGCGGTCACCCCGTAGTTTCCGAGTTGGGCGGTCGTGAAACAGACCATCTGGCCGTAGTACGAGGGGTCACTGATCACCTCTTGGTACCCACTCATCGCGGTATTAAAGACCACCTCAGCCGTAACCGGCTCCACCGGGGTGGACTGAGCGGTATGCACGAACTCACCAGGAAAGCGTGTGCCATCTTTAAGAACGAGCCAACCCGGTGTCGTGTGCAGATCCTCGCCCTTGAACCGCTCCGATCCTGCGTACCTCAAGGAGTCTTGGGCTCCAAGATCAGGGTGGGGCTGCTGGAGCGGTGAAGCATCATCCTCGTTGCGCTTACCCTCAGACACCGACAATCACCTCACCATCTGCGACCATCTGCCTACCCGCCAACCAAAGCGCATCGACTCGACCCATGAGAGTCTCCTGACGGTAGGGGGAGTTCGGCGAGCGGTACCACCGACTCGGGACCTCCCTTGGCCCTCGATTGGGATCGATCACTACCAGATCCGCGGGCTTGCCAGCATCCAAGCCTATTGAGCGACCTAAAATCTGGCCCGGCCCAGAGGTGAGCGAGCCCAACAACCGACCAAGCGCCTTCCACGATGGCCCAGAAGGCTCGTGGCCAAACTCCACCCGCACCTGTTCATCCCCAAAACCACGCCCAAGCGCCGTCCAAGCGGCCGCCATGGCCTCGGCGAGACCCAGCATGCCAAAGGCCGCATCAGCGAAGGGGAGATCCTTGCGCGACGGAGGGTGGGGGGCATGATCCGTTGCGAGCACATCAAAGGTTCCATCCAACAACCCTTGGGCCAACGCCATCTGCGTCGCTACCGAACGCAGCGGAGGATTGACCTTGAAGTTCGGATCTCCCGATGCCACGTATCGATCAGAGAGCAGGAGATGATGGGGCGTCACCTCGGCCGAGATTCGTAGGCCCTCACGTTTGGCCTGCCGGAAGAGGTTAAGCGATTCCCGCGAGGTCACGTGCTGGAGATGCAATCGTCCCGGAATAACCTTGAGCAGTTCGATATCGCGGGCAACCATCACCGATTCCGCAACCTCAGGTATCGCGGACAACCCTAGCTCCTGGGCGAAAGGCCCATCGTTGACGGACCCACCGGAGGCCAACAGCGCATCCTCGCTGTGTTGCGCGATGACGACATCCCAAGACGCGGATGCCTCCAATGCATCGCGCATCACATCACTGCGTTGAATACCGGATCCATCATCGCTAAACACCACCGCACCCGCCTGGGCAAGCGCGGCGAAATCCACCAACTCCTGACCCTCACGGCCCATCGTGACGGCCGCTGCTTGGACCACCTCGACCGGGAGCCCAACGTAGGATGCTAACGCTTTCTCCCATCGAGGAAGCGAATCGATTGCGGGTACCGTGTTGGCCATCGCGACAATCACACCAAAGCCACCGGCAAGCCCGGCAGCGGCGATGCTGGCCGGATCGTCAGCCTCACCCATCCCTGGATGCCGTAGATGCGCATGAAGATCGATGAAGGAGGGTGCGAGCACCCGCTGCTCACAGTCGACAATGCGTTCAACATCACCTCGACTCAAGCCTGGTCCGATCGCGACGATACGGTCATCCACTACGAGGACATCAGCCGCTCGAAGTTCGTGCCCCGTAAAAACGATCCCATCGGTGAAGAGCGTCTGCACTCCGAATGCCTCCTTATGCCCGATGAATCGTGACACCCTGAGGGGTCACGGCCACATACTCCGACAGCGCCGAGGGCAGGTTCTTCCCCACATAATCTGGGCAGATCGGCAGTTCCCGATGGCCGCGGTCGACCAGGACGGCCAATTGAATCAGTGCCGGCCGGTAGTTCGAGAGAATGGCCTCCAATGCAGCCCGAGCCGTCCTCCCACTCTGGATCACGTCATCGACGAGGATCACCACGCCACCCTCGGCTGGGAGTCGCTGGTCGACCCCTGCCGCATCAAGGACCGCCGTCCTCGGACGATCATCACGGAAGGAGGCGATATTGATCTCGGAGAAGGCGATCTCAAGCTTCGCATACTCGATCAAGCGATCGCTGAGCTTCTGTCCCAACCACACACCACCGGAACGTATACCGACGACCGACAAGGACAGTCGATCAGAGGCGGGTGAAAGATGGAGCCGCTCAATAATCTCATGGGCCATGCGCGCAACCACGCGCTCCACATCAACCCCGTCTAGCAGTACCGAACTACGCGACATGCATCTCCTTCCGTCCGAGCCTCACGGGACTCAGTTAACGGTCGATACGATCCTAGTCGTGTCATCTGGCCCCTGACA
The DNA here is from genome assembly GCA_021819725.1 of Actinomycetes bacterium. Next base: position 107,398 of record JAKAQR010000008.1, on the reverse strand, counting down.
CGCCCCTGCCATTGAGATCCGGCCGACACCGATTCGGCTCACGCACCCGCCGCGTTATCGAACCAGAACACGAGGGTGACCGACCATTGGGCCCCAAAACGAGGAAGAGCCCCGGCAACACCGGGACTCACACCTCACCACTTGCCGACCTACCGGCGCTTTGACAACTTCTTCCGAGCGAAGAAGCCATAGAGCACCGACAGAGCAAAGATACCAATCGGGATGGCAAAAGTCATATCAGCACCAGCTGTATACCCAGTTACACTTCCGAACATCATTCACCTCCCTTCAACGCGCCCCCGCCTCACCTGATTAACCTTAACCGAACGTCCGAAACGATGCACCGGAGAGGCAAAGCTCACCACCGCCTCACGCTCCTCTGACTCCAACCACAGTCGCATCTTCTGCGTACCGATGAGGAACCACGGAGCACCTCCCAGGATGACGAAGATGACGGCGGCAATCTGTTGCTCCGCCTCTTGGTGCAACGCCGCAGCCGAAGCGGAGACGAAACCGAACCAAGGACCGGAGAGCCCCAACGAGACTCCTAACGCCATGATCACCATCGCAGACGACCAGGCGATGATCACCTGACGTACATGCGTCACCCGTGGCCGACCATCACCAGAGAGCACATAGATAATCGCACCCGAGGTAATAACCTCAAGGTACGTCAATACTGCCAAAAGTAACGGGTCATTCACCGCAGCGTGTTCAAAGCCATCCTGGAAGCCAACCCAGAGCAGGATATCTTGGAGTACGACCAGCCCCCAGACCCACTGGAGACCCAGCTCGGCCCAGCGACCCCGATCCTTGATCCGGTCGATACCGCGGATAACCTCCTTGGAGAGCACCACCAAGATGAGCCAGAGCGAGACAAGCACCAGCAGCAACGAATGGAACCAGAGAGAGTGGGTAGCAAAGTCGACGGCGACAGGGTTCATCAGGACACCGAGTGCAACCACCGCGAGTCCCAACCTCCCCCGAATACCCCGAACGCTGCCTGCTCGCCGGACGAGATACCCGCCGCCGAGGACGCACGAAAGCGAGAGGAGACCAATGACAATAAACGAAATCATCGAACACTCACCTCTCTACTCACCATCGTGAACACGACTCCCTCTGATTCCAACTCGTAACTACCGATTAACCAACAACATCGACCGTGCGAACGCCCTCCTAATGCAGGACGTAGAACAGGTACCAGGACAGGATCGACAACAGCGCGAAGAAGATGCTATAGGCTCCGAAACCATCGAGGTTGGCCCGGAAGTTCTCGGCTGCACGATGCGCCGATACCCCAATACCACCATCAGCACGGTAGAAGTTATAGCTCCTGATCGCACGCATCATCAACGTAAACACCCAATAGGCACTGAGCCCAATAACCAGTGCATTAATTGGTGCGAACGCGATAAAGACCCCGGAATACCCGCTCGCTGCTGGCGGAAATGGGAGCCGTGTGAGCTCCCAGATCTGCAGACCGGTGGCGATCACCAGGAACAACGCATTCGAAGCAGCACCGACGATGAAGTCCGTACTGAATCCTCTGCGTAGCCGTCGTCCCGCCATCAACTGAAAGGCCGTCCCAACAAGGACCAACAACAGTATCGATAATCCGATGATCTTCGACGCCGTCTGCCCATGCGGATCCCACAACCCATTCGAGTTGAGCGACCGCAGGTAGAAGTAGGCGAAGTAGATGCCACCAAAGGTCGCCGCTACCACCGGTATCAAGGTACGCGAAGCCGTCCAGAGCGCTCCTAACTGGGCGTCATGGTAGTACTGCTCCTCATCGATGACCGGCTGAGCATCGGCTGATTGTACATCAGTTGCCACTATGCATCACCTCCAGTCACCACAGCAGCCTTATCACCCACGGGATTCAAGTCAGCCACTGGCGTATCATCACCGGTCCCGTAACCGTACGGATCACGATGCACGACGGGAATCTTCACGAAGTTATCACGTGGCACTGGGTAACCCACCTGCCACTCGAGACCTCGAGACTCCCACGGGTTCGGACCAGCAGGCGTCCTGGTGACCGCGAGCGACCAGATGAGGTTGAACACGTACAACAAGATACCGAAGCCCAAGACATACGAGGAGACCGAGACCCACTGGTTCAGGTGCTGCAGACGAATCGCATACTCAAAGACACGTCGGGGCTGACCCAACAGACCGATCATGAACAACGGCAGGAAGGTGGAGTTAAAGGCCACAAAGATGATCCAGAAACTGACCTTTCCAAGCTTGTCGTTCAACCTGATACCAAAGATCAAGGGGACGTAGTAATAGACGCCCGCAAAGACCGCGAAGATGAGCTGCCCCATAATCGTGAAGTGGAAGTGCGCCATGACGAAGAAGCTTCCGTGCACCAATGCATCCACTGGAACGTCAGAGTTATAGACGCCAGTCACACCACCCCAGAGGAAGTTCCAGAACACTGCCAACAGGAAGAGCATTGGAACCTCGAAGCGGATCTTGCCACGCCAGACCGTACCCATTGCCACCAGATACAAGAACCCAGTAGGAATGGAGATCAGCTCTGTCGTCAACATGAACAACGGACGCATATCCGGGTTCATCCCCGACATAAAGAGGTGATGCTGCCACACGAAGAAGCTCAACACCGCCACTCCGATGAGACCCGCTGTCGAAGTCTTCAACGCAAAGACCGGCTTACGCGCAAAGACGGGGAGCAACTCAACAGTGAGGGCGAAGCCCGGCAACGCCAACAGGTAGACCTCGGGATGTCCAAAGAACCAGAAGAGATTCTCCCAAAGGAAGGAGCTCCCTCCATGGCCCGCATAGAGCATCGCGGTACGCACTCCACGGTCAAGACTCATCACATAGAGCCCATCGAAGAGGACCGGCACAGAGAGCAACATCGTGAAGGCCACCGTAATCATACCCCAGGCAAGGATCGGCATCCGCGACCAGCGCATACCCGGTGCTCGGTAGTTGATAATGGTGGCGGTCATATTGATCGACGCCGCAATCATCGACAGGGCCATCAAGGCGAAGGCAACATCATAGTCGCTTTGACCTGGACCTCCTTGAATCGATAGCGGAGCGTACCCGGTCCAACCAGACTGAAACCCACCCTGCCACAGAGCAGAGAGTAGGATCAAGAACGACGGAACCGTGAACCAGAAGGACGAGGCCTCGAGTCGTGGAAACGCCATCTTCTTCGACCCAATCATGAGCGGAATCAGATAGTTACCGAACGGACCCATGATGATAGAGGTCATCATCATCATCATCATGGTGCCATGCTCACCCACGATCTCGATGTAGGTATCCGGTGCCCAGATATGGTTCACCGGCGAGAGCAACTCGGTGCGAATACCAAGTGCCAACAACCCTGCAACGAGGAAGTAGAGCAACATGCCGAACAGATACTGCACACCGACGACCTTGTGATCCGTCGAGTACGTGAAATGCTCCCAAAACGACCGCTTCTCACTCTTCGGAGGATCGATCGGCTCCAGTCCCAGAAGCTTCTGGACAGGATAGTTCAGCGCACCAAGCCCTATGAACCACCCAAGACAACCGATGATCAGCGAGAGGTAGATCGCCACCTCATTGCCAGCACCATCAGCCACAACGGAGTAGTTCGAAGCAATGGCGTTACCCAGCCAGTGGCCAAAGGCGTAGCCGATCGCTCCACCAATGAGGGCGGTCAGCATATTGCCAGTAAACCAAGGCTTGGCGGCTTTGAGGCCCCGAGCTTCGAGGTCGGTTGGAGAACCCACCCCGGCAGCTGGCGTCATGTCAATTGCCATTTACAAGCTCCTTCTAGTACGTCACCGCATGACCGTTAGGGTCATACGAAGGATAATAACCTCCACCTGCACCGGAGTACGAGGGAGTATAAGTAGTCGCGAAAGGCGGCAACAGCTTCGTCACCGAAGCGTTCTGTGCCTCCATATTCGACGCCCATGTGTAGAACGCCGACTTCGATACCACGTGTCCATAGTTATACATAGCTCCATGCCAGATACCACAGAGCTCATCACAACGAACCGTGAAACGACCCAGCTGATTTGAGGTCGTGGTGTAGGCAACATTATTGACATCCGGGTTCGCATCGGCCTTGACGCCAAGTTGATAGGCCCAGAAGTCGTGAATCACGTCAAGTGAGGTCACGTCGAACTGGATGGTCGTATTCGCTGGGAGATCGATCGAAGTGGTCTCCATCCCGCCGAACTGAGGCCAACGGTAGGTAAAGCGCCACTGCTGGGCGATAACCTGCACCACCAACATGTGCTTCGCCGTCGGCTTCCAGATCGGGGAAGGTCCCTCGCCAGTGCCAACGCCATTCCCGTTGATCAACTCATAGGTACCGAATCCAGCTAGGAAGAGAACCAGGACCGCAGAACCAACGTACCAAATACCCTGGACCTTGCGGTTTCCGCGTAGTGGAATCCCGTCCCCACGATCCTCCTTGGTGGCACGGAAGTTGATCAACGACCAGGCCCCATAGACCCAGACCATCAACAACACCGGAACGACCATCGCAGTCAACACCTTGAAGTCGAACTGCTGGCTGGCAGCCGAAGTCGTCATATCGCCCGGGGGCATATGCGGTCCCCACACGTAGAGCACCAGCGCTATACCGATCAACGACAGGACGAGCCAGATCGCAAAGATACGCCAACCGGCCTTCTTCGCATACTCCTTGCGCTCGTTCATGTCCTCTTGGGTTACCGCCATCAGGCCACCACCTTCCAGAAACCAGCCATATACCCAGTCTCGGCCATCGGACCACCATTCCCATTCAAGAAGCCAACACCACAGGGAATGAAGCACTGCCAACGATAGTTATGAGGATGGTTGCCGGTATAGAAGGTAAAGGTCTCGGTGTTGTGCGCGTTCGCTAGCGTGCACGGCCCCGACTGACAGAAGGTCTTCTCGGTACCGGACAGCCCCCACATGGGGACCGACAGATTCAACGCAGGAGCGACCATGGTATGCGCGACGCCATTGCCTGCCGCCGCATCAAGCACGCTCACTCTCTTGCCATTGAGAACAGCATCGTTTCCAACCGTACCCGTGATCTTTCCCCAGTATGGATTACGAAGCGGACCGCCCGAATCATACTCATAGACCGTCACGTGCACATACGTCTTCTCAGGCACCTGGTAGAGGGTGGTACGCACCCACTTGCCCTGTGCATCCTTTGCATACCAGCCCACCCAGTTTGGGTGAGGCCCTGTTCCTACTGCTCCCTCAACCTGTAACGTCACATCAACCGTATGTGGTTGTGTAGGAGAAGGTGTAAACACAACCGTTGGCGGATAGGTTCGCAGATACCCAAAGATACCAAACAAAATCAATCCAACAGCGACTGCGGCAGAGACAAGAACAATCGAAATTCTTGCACCCTTATTCAACCTTCACCCCCTTTCTCAATCCCAATATTCCCATATCCAACCCGACACCCCTCACAAGGGTTGCGACCAAGGACCTCAACGATCCCTTGGCCGGTTCCGGTGATGACTCACCAGAAACTTGCCTCATTCAATCCGCGAAAGCCAATGCGTCAAGACCTGCGAGGTCATCTGACCCTGTACCACTGCCACTACCTTGCCGCTTGCTGCTACAAAGACCGTCGTCGGCAAACCTATCAGGAGGTACTTGCCCTGAAGCGACGCATGATCGGTGACGACAGGATAGTCCACATGATCCTTCGCAATAAAGGCCTCGGCCTTGGCCGCGGTATCATTCTCATCGATCCCAAGGAAGTCGACCTTCTGAGCGAACTCTTTAGCAACGGAAGCCACCATCGGCGTCTCCGCCTGGCACGCCGTACACCACGAGGCAAAGAAGTTGATGACCAGAGGATGTCCCGCGAAATCCGCCGGGGAGACTGAGCCCGAAGCTGGCTTGGCATCAGCGGTCAACTCTGGCAACGAAAAGCCCGGGACGGGTTTGCCGACGAGGGGCGACGTACCAGAACTGGTCTCGGGGAGCGAGCCAAGCGAGGCCGACGCGGTCGTTGAACTGCCTCCAGAGAGCGATGCAGCGTAGACTGCATAGGCTACCACCACGATCGCCGATACCACCAGCAAAAAGATCCAAACTCGAGGGCCAAAACGGGAGACCCGTGGTCGCTCAAGAGGCTCATGAACCGCCATCAGTGACCCCGCACCGCCACATCGACTGCCATCCCAACAAAGAGCAACGACAAGTACGTGATCGAATACGAGAACATACGCATCGCAACCTTGGGGGTGAGATCTCGGTAGAGCTTGATCGCATAGCCGATAAAGCCGGCGTTGAGAGCGATCGCAGCAACAGCGTAGACCCATCCGAGATGAGCGACGAATCCGAGTGCGCCGGTGGTCGCGGCTAGCACAAAGGTGTAGATCAAGATATCACGTGCAGAACGCTTTCGCGTCGCCACCGACGGAAGCATCGGCACTCCCGCCGCGCTGTAGTCATCGGAGTAACGGAAGGCCAAACCCCAGAAGTGGGGTGGAGTCCAGATGAAGATGACCAAGAACATGAGCCAGGCAGCGAGGGAGAGCGAATCGGTGACCGCAGCCCAGCCGACAAGAACGGGGACCGCACCGGCAGCCCCGCCGATCACAATGTTTTGCGAAGTCGAGCGCTTCAACCACATCGTATAGATAAAGACATAGAAGAGCGCGGCAGAGAGGGCTAGTGAAGCGGAGAGCACGTTGTCGCCGACGGAGAGCATCGTAAAGGCGACGATCTCTAAAGCGATCGCAAAGATCAGGGCTCCGGTCGGCGAGACAGCACCAGTGACCAGCGGCCGGTTCTTGGTTCGTTTCATCAGCGCATCGATGTCGCGGTCGTACCACATGTTCACTGCGTTGGCACCGCCAGCAGCGAGGGTACCGCCAGCCACCGTGATGACGATGGACCAGAGCGAGGGCAGCCCGTGCTTGGCTACCACCATCGCTGGCACCGTCGTGATCAATAGCAATTCGATGATGCGTGGCTTGGTGAGGCCGACATAGCCTTTGACCGTCTTGGTCCAGTCCCAACTGCCCTCAGACAACGGCAAGGTTCTCATCTAGACCTCATCCTCTTCGCGTTTCAACACACATAGCCCCTGCACACACACGACACACTACTGACACACTCGTGGTACCCCATCAGCACGCAGTAGAGTCTCTACCAATAGAGATCAATCTAGCACAGAGGGAGAACCTAGATGACAATGCGATCAAATTATTTGCATACGCAAACCGGCAATTCCCGGGCAATTCACAGGAACCCCTCAGAAGACCTTGGGAGCGTTGCTGGCACCACCCGTCTCGCTAAGATCACCCAGATTCTGGATGATTGTGGTGCAGACTTCCTGTTCAGCGACCATCTAGAGCTCATTCATTACCTGACCGGTTTTCGCGGATCCAACGGAACCCTCCTGCTTCGACGCCATCCAGAACCGACGACCTATCTGTGTACAGATGGACGGTACCTCGAACAAGCTGCCCTACAGGCACAACGACATGGTGCTGATGTTCAGATCGGCACCCGTCCGATCCTCGGTCCTGAAGGATTACTTATCACCTTTGCAATAGCGGGCCAAATTGTCGTGGATTTGGCATCTCTTCAACTGACCAACTATCTCGCACTCGAGAAGTCTGGTCTGGGACTCACCGACATCTCGGCTTCACTTGCGATGATGCGGGCCCACAAGGAGGATGGCGAGATCGCCTCTATCAGTTCTGCCGCTGAGATTGCCGATCGCGCCATCACTAAAACGCTCTCCCACCTAGCCGGCGCCCCCACCGAACTCGAACTCGCCGGCTGGTTTGAGTACTACGTGCGTGAATGCGGAGGCGAAGGGGTATCGTTCCCGACCATCGTGGCGTCTGGTGGGCGCACCTCACTCCCCCATGCGCAACCGACTCGCCAGCGGATCGAGGCTCCTACGCCAGTCGTCATCGACTTCGGGGCGATGGTTGATGGCTATTGCTCGGATTCGACGCGCTCCTTCTACCTCGGCGATCCCCCCGACCGTTATCGCCGTGCCTATGAGATCGTCCTGGCGGCGAAGGCCGCCGGTGTCGCCCAGTTGCGACCGGGCAACACCGTCAATGCCGTGGAGGTGGCGACCCGTGCGTATCTACAAGATCAAGGAGTCGAAGAGCACCTCCTTCATGGGGTCGGGCATGGGGTTGGTCTTGAGATCCATGAGTTCCCCTTCACCTCAACAGCGGTCGATATCGCCGTTGAACCGACGATGTGCATCACGGTCGAGCCTGGGCTGTACTACGCCGAAGACTTCGGGATCAGACTTGAAGATCTGTATCTGACCACGTCAACCTCGCCCATTGCTCTCTCCAACTCCGCAGAAGTGGGGATCAGCCTCGGCTGAATCAGCCATCTGACAGGTAGAATGGGCCGACAGGGCAATTCCTGCCGTTAGCCATACGCGTACCAGTCACCCAATACGAGGAGCAATCGATGTCGGTCTCAACCACCACCAACGACTTGAAGAATGGAATGACCCTGGAGATCTCCGACGGTCTCTTCACGGTGATCGAGTTTCAACACGTCAAGCCTGGCAAGGGGGGAGCCTTCGTCCGCACCAAGCTGAAGAATCTCCGCACCGGGGCCGTGATTGATCGCACCTATCGTGCCGACGAGAAGATCGAGCAGGCGATCATCGACAAGCGCGAGATGCAGTACCTCTACAACGATGGGGTCGACTACATCTTCATGGATTCTCAGACCTACGAACAACTCAGTGTCTCCGATGCCGCCCTCGGAACGACCAAGAACTTTCTCGTCGAAAACGCTACCGCGACGATCTCCACCTACGAGGGCACCATCGTCGGCGTCGAGCTCCCTGCGGCCGTCGAGCTCACAATTACAGCGACTGAACCCGGGCTCCAGGGGGATCGAGTCTCTGGTGCCCGCAAGCCAGCAACCTTAGAGACTGGGTACGTAGTACAGGTTCCGCTCTTCGTGAACCAGGGAGACCGCATCAAAGTTGACACCAGAAGCGGTGAATATCTCACCCGTGCCTAGACCATGACGCAACACCGCTCACACGCCGATGCCGTTGAGCATTCGCGTGTACTCAGAGAACAAGTGATCAGTATCCTCTATGAATCCTTGCTCCGCCAGCTGTCCCCGATGGCCGTCTTGGGGGACAAGGCCCGCTCCTATCCCCCTTTTGTGACCGAGCGCATTGCGGCTATCGATCGCGAGCAGGTCGTCATCGAAGCAATCATCGCAGAGCACCTCTATGACTGGAGCCTCAGTCGACTCAACCCTGTCGACCGCTCGATCCTGACCCTTGGGGTCTGGGAATTACGCTTCAAACCTGAGATCCCGACCTCGGTAGTCATCGCAGAGGCGCTCAGACTCGGTGACCTCCTCTCGACTGAGGACTCACCCAAGTTCCTCAATGGCGTTCTTGGGGCGGTCGCTAGCCAGTATCGCCCTCATCCGCCAGCATCGCGCTAACCCGCTGTCACACGATGCAACGATCACTGACAGGGTCGCCAGTGTCAGCATCATGGCCCTCCCCCTTCAGGGTCATCGGGATACGAACACCACCCAAATGCTATAGCTGGGCACGGACAAAGGATGGCATATCCGTTAAGGGATTCAAACTCACCGTTTGGGGCGTAAGGTGCAGCTGAGCTGAGACCTTGCTTAAGTCACTGTTGACGGACTTGAGCAGCATATCCATGTTGTGCACACGAGTCCGCAAGTTCTGGATCGCTCCCTGGTTGTCCGGTTGGGTGAGCAACGTCTCGGAGTCAGCCAAGATGCCAGCCGCACCGGGATAGGCCCAAGCATAGAGGTTGTGGGCGACCGGGGTCAAGTTGAACTGATTCAGATCATTCGGGGGTGAAAGCGTTGCTAGGTTGTACAGATCCGAGTTTACGGCCAGCGTACAGTAGGCCTCGTCCTGTTGAAGAATGGTGTTGGCCACACTCAGCTGCTTCGTATCTCCACCATGGATCCGTGCAAGGGCATGATAGCCGTCCTGCAAGGCGACTTGGCATCCAAGCACGTCACTGCGCATCGAGACGACAAAGGACTTAAAGTCCGCCTGCTGTTCCACCTTGGTGATTTTGTTGGGATAGACAATCAACAACTCCACGATGACGGCGACGGCCACGATCAGCACCGCCCAGAGCAGACGCCGTTGCTTCCTCTTTGGGGTCTCCGCCGCAAGGGTATAGTCAGCTCTGTTACGCGGTCTCGACGACACGGCTCTCCTTCTTTATGTCCCACTCATGTCGGTCCGCTGTCCGCGTTCACCACCGATACCATCGTTTGGCAAGGATCCGGCGCGACCACGCCACGAGTTAGGGAATCCTTAGACGATACTAATGCCAACGTGGACGCTATCTGGATACAGATGGCCAAGACCCAGCGAATCCTCAGCCGCGGCGGCTGTCGCCTCCCTGGTCGAGCAGGGCCGCCGCCTGGACCGCCAAGACATACCCGATCGAGCCAAATCCAGCAATCGATCCACTCGCTACCGCCGAGAGCACAGAGATAGTGCGAAAATCCTCACGCGCTGCCGGGTTGGAGATATGCAGCTCGATCGTGGGAACACGCTTTGCAGCGATGGCATCCGCGATCGCCCAAGAGTAATGGGTGAAGGCACCCGCATTCAGGATCAGTGCCGCAGTCTCAGCACCAAGCGCATGGATCACATCGATGAGCTCCGCCTCGCTGTTGGTTTGGTGATTCACGAACCCATAACCTAGCTCTGTGGCCGTCTGCGCTGCTAACTGCGTAAGCTCATCGAGTGTCGTGGTTCCATAGATCTCGGGTTGTCGCAGACCAAGTAGGTTCAGGTTGGGTCCATGCACCAACACGATCAAACGCAATGCGACCCCGCTCCTAGGGCGTGCTTCAGTGGGTTCCATCCTTGGCCTCCCTTCTTGGATACTCCTCAAGTGTGCGGCGAATCACGGATTCGTCGACATCGTGGACGAGTTCAAGTCCCGCTGGACCATCGAGAACGAAGCTGAAGCCCCCGTAGTTCTTCTTATCGTGGCGCATGTAGCGCAACAGCTCGTCGATCTCGAGTCCGAACGGAAGCTTGGATTCCAACCCGTACGCCGCAACGACACGCTGATGCTCGATCACACGTCCCTCATCAATGCGGCCGAGACGCTCCGCCAGTCGCGCAGCGAAGACCAGACCCACGGCCACCGCCTCACCGTGGGAGATATCGCCATGTGATCCCTTGGCAAGCATGGCTCCCTCAATGCCATGTCCGAGGGTGTGCCCATAGTTGAGGAGGCTCCGACGTCCCGCCTCGCGCTCGTCACCTGCGACAAAGGACTCCTTGAGACGCTGAGCCGCGTAGATCTGATCAGCCAACCCCAAGCCTGCGATTGGCTCCGATGTCAAAAAACTGTATTTCGCTAACTCACCAGCTCCGCTCAACCATTCACGCCGCGGCAGCGTGGTCAAGAAAGTCAGGTCGCACACGAGGGCACTCGGCTGCCAGAACGAACCATACAGATTCTTCCCTCCAGCCAGATTGACCGCTGTCTTGCCGCCAATGGCCGCGTCCACCATCCCAAGCAACGTCGTAGAGACGTTCAGGTACTCGATACCTCTCATATAGGTTGAGGCGACAAAGCCCACGAGGTCGGTAACGACTCCACCGCCCACGGCGATCAGTCCTGATCGGCGATCCAACCCTAACTCCACTAACCGCTGGGCTAGTTCCTCGGCCACGGATGCCTTCTTGGCCGCTTCGCCAGCGGGGATGAACACCCACGTCGCATCGGAATCAAGTGCGAAGTTCCCAGGGATCGCGCTCTGGGTGATGAGCACGACTTGGGACCAATGAGTAGGGATCAACTCCCCCAAGGAATCCCATGCATGGGCGCCAAGAAGTACCGGGATCTGCGCACCACCTACGCTTAGGTCGTACACTCGTGGTTGGCCATGGTCCCCATCGAGATCAGCGACGTTCACAAAGGCCGGCTGTGGCTCGAATTCACTCATCTATGAGATGCTTATGCTCGGCCGACTCCCCAGCATCAGACCGAATCACCGCCGACGGTGTCGCCGTAAGATGATCACAAAATCCTTGCCAATTGCGCACCAACTCCGCCACCGAATCACCGCCAAACTTGCGCGTCACCTCGTTTGCCAACACCAGTGCCACCATCGCCTCTGCAACCACACCCATCGCCGGCACCGCAACGACATCTGTGCGCTCCTTGAATGACAATGCTGACTCCTTGGTCATGGTGTCAACGGTCTCAAGCACTGGGCGATTCAGTGTCGCCAATGGCTTCATCCACACCTCGGCAACGACAGGAGCTCCGTTGGATATGCCCCCTTCGATGCCGCCCGAAAGCCAGGTGGGGCGCAGATACTGCCCGGTGGTGGGATCGAACTGGATGGCATCGTGTGCATCAGATCCATGACGTCTGGCGACTTCGATGCCAGCACCGATGCTCACCGCCTTGACCGCCTGGATCGACATCAGGGCGCCGGCGAGCTGGCTGTCGAGCTTGCGATCCCAATGCACGTGGCTACCGAGGCCCACGGGTACCCCGTGAGCGACGACCTCGACCGACCCCCCCAGCGAGTCACCAACCTTGGCGGCCGCTTTGATCTCGGCGATCATCCGTCCCGCAACTTCCTTGTCGAGACAGCGCACCTCTGAGTCATCGATACGATTGAGGTCCGATGGCGACGGGATGCTACTCCTATCGGACTTGACCTCTCCGATCTGCACCACATGCGAGAGGATCTGGATCCCGATCTGAGCAACCAACGCCTTCGCAAGCGCTCCAGCGACCACACGTGCCGCCGTCTCTCGTGCGGAGGCTCGCTCCAGCACGTCCCTAGCATCGTCAAAACCATACTTGAGCATCCCGGCAAGGTCCGCGTGACCTGGGCGCGGCTTGGTCAACTTCTTAGTCGGATATCCCGGCGCAGGGGACATCTCTTCGGTCCACTTGCGCTCCCACTCCGAGTTCTTGATCTCGATCGCGACGGGGGAGCCCAACGTGCGGCCATGACGTACCCCCGCCAGCAACACGAGTTCGTCCGCCTCAAAGCGCATTCTCGGGCCGCGACCATAGCCGAGTCGCCGGCGAGCAAGCTCGGCACCAACCTGTTCAACGGTGACCTCCAAACCGGCAGGGAGCCCTTCGACGATCACGACCAACGATTGGCCGTGTGATTCACCAGCCGTGAGATACCTAAGCATGGCTAGAGATTAGCAGCCCACGAACGTGATCGCCCCGGCAGCATCAGCCAGAAGGCAGGGTCGAGGATCCCGGACCAGTCTGGATCATCTTGGGCACAAATGGGTTCTTAACAGTGAAATACTCACTGCTCGGGACCGGTGCGCTGGCCGTGGCGTGGGCCACCACCGGCGCTGGTGCTGATCGTCCCGTCTCGGACGAGGGAACGCTCGGGCGTTGGGTATCAGCCACTGCGGTGTTAGTCGATGGCGGGTGTCCCGCCAGCACAAAGTACGCGCCAACACCAAGTCCCACAAGGAGGATTACCCCTACCACCACGACCAGAAGGCGTGGTCGCCGATGCCGTGTCTCCTCTTGTCCAACCTCTGGCACCCGGGGCTCTTCGAGAAGCGATGCGATCTCCATGCTGGTCATCTTCACACCTCCTAGCGGTGGTAATACACGACACCGGTAAACGAAAGATTGATCTTGGGGTTGTTGCTAGCGCCACCAGAGAGTGACGATAACTGGATGGTCGAGATATTGACCAGTTCTCCAAGATGATCAAGGCCGTGCAAAAAATGCATCAACGCCACGAATGTACCCGTCGCCTCTGCCGTGAAGGCAACCGAACTGACCCCTGGTACGATCGCCGAGCTGGCCCCAGTACTCGGCGCCGCACCTGGCTGCAATGGGGTGATCTGGAGCAACGGCACACCAGCCTTACTGGCCGTTGCATCAGCCTGACTGATGAAGGAGGCGAGAGAGAAGGTGGTGGGCAACGCCGAAGTAAGAGCTCTGAGCTGTGCGCGTAGAAGAGGTGCCTGATGTTTGTCGTCGATCAGCTGCGACAGCTGCACTCGATCGTTGGCCAGCTGAGACTGATCTACACCCACCTGGGTCTGCGTAGTGGCGATATGGGCAGCCAGCGGCGCATACAGGCCAAAGTACCACCCCACTCCAATGATGACGGCTAGCGCGCCAGCCAGAACCGTCGTGATCGTCGATCGAGTGATTTTCATGAGGATGCCCCCAACTGTCGCAGGTACGACGCACTTCGGTACTGAGCAAAGTTATTCGAGATGATGGCCGACCCTTGATAGGTTGTCATGCCAGCTTCAACCATCTCAGCAGAGGGAACGCCGACGCCACAGGACGGAGTGGTGTTCCCTGGTGGCGTCAAGGTCGACGAGGAGACCCAGAGGTTCTCGAGGAAACTGAGTTTACTCATCGAGTCGAGCCAATGGGCGGGTGCAAGCTGTGAGCAACCTTCGAGACTAAAGCTGACACCTAGCCCTGAAGCACCTCCCGTCGAGGTGGTCGGTGCGCCAATACTGAGACTGGTCAGCCACGAGTCAGATGGGGTAGCCCCGGCGATCTGGGTCAACAGCTGGGGAAAATCGATCGATGACGCAAGCTGCTGGGTCACCGTCGATCGAGCTGAACGAACTCCTTGGGCGAGGGCACCGTACGTTGCGTACCGAGCCATCTGGCCGCTTAGCACGCCAAGCTGCGTCGTCAACGATGTTTGCGTCGCTTGGACCTGTTGGAGCTGTTGATAGCGCTGGAGGGTCAACAATGCACCCGCGCCAATCAGCACCACGCCCGCCGCGCCGACCAGCATGAGCTGGCGGCGATGCTGACGGCGTGCTCGGACACGCGCAGGGAGGAGATTGACATACTTGACTCCTTTGTCATGGGTGCGTGCGCGCATCACCGCGCCAGTCATTTCGACCCAGTTGCTCGATGAATCCTCCACAAAAGCATCGGCTTCGATGAGTCTGAGCACCTGTCGTGGTCCCGGTCGTTCCACCTTCAGGGCGAGTTTGTCGCCCAGCTCCACGCCAAGCCGCTCGACCGCCGATGAGCCACCTACGAGCACCAGCCGGTCGATGTCGGTGTAGCCCCTTTGAATAGCGAAGTAATCGATCGAGGAGGCAACCTCTTGCACAATGGCGCGCACACCATCGGCGACGATACCATCTGCTGTGGCGAACCCGTCGAGCTGATGGATCTCCTCTGATGCTTGGATCGCTATCGCTCTCTTGAGACCCTCAGCCGCCTCGTACGCCACCTCTAGGCGTCGAGCGATCTCTTGGGTGATGAGCTCGCCACCCATCCTGATCGAACGAACGAGTTGTGGTTGGTCTCCCACCACCACCTCGATCGTGGTGGTGGTGGCCCCGACCACCACCAGGTAATAGCCCTCGCCTTCGGTTCTCGAGAGCTCACTCACGGCGCGTGCCGCCGCCAGCGGCCCCACATCGACCCAATCGACACGCAAGCCACTACGTTCGGCAACATCGATCGCCTTAGCGATGGTGGCCTTGGGAGCACCGGCCATGACGACGTTCGGGTTCGGCGATCGCCCCTTAGTCGCGGTCTCATAATCGACCACAAGTTCATCGAGGGGAAGTGGTAAGACCTCTGTCATCGCGAATCCAAAGGTCATCTCCAGCTCATGCTTGTCGGAGCTCGGAACATTGAGGCTTCGCACCACAAGATCCGGATCGGTCACGATCAACCGTGTCGCCTTGGTTCGGGTACCTGCCTCTCGGAGCAGACCTCGAAGCGTCTCCACCACCTTCTCAGGATGCTCGTGCGCCCCATCGGGCAAGACGCGATGGGCGAGCCAAAGCGGTGGTCGCGAACGCCGAGACACCTCGATCTCGCATGCCTTGATGGAGAATGCTCCGATCTCTAAGAGTATGAGTTTTTCCATCCTTGAATCCTCGCTAAACTCCCAAGAGGGCATCGGCCAAAACGGCGACAAAGTTGACCAATTGCCCCGCTATCAGTGAAAAATAACAACACTAAGAGTAGTGAGCACAAACCCAACGGTGAGGAATGGTCCAAAAGGGAGTTGTGCTCGAAGGTTAGACCGTTTTGCGAGTATCAAACCAACCCCCACCACTGACCCAGCAAAAAAGCTCGCAAGGACAGCGAGAACGGTACTCCAAATACCGAACGCTGCGACACCAAGGACCAAGACTGCCGCAAGCTTCGCATCGCCGAGACCCATGCCTCCGCGTGAAACAACCCGCAGGAGAACAAAGAACACGAGGATCGCTACGGCAAGGCCGATGGTGAGGACGAAGGGGCTCCACCGACCAGAGATCCACGCGTTCGCGATGCCGAGCACGAGGAGAAGGAGTGCCGCTGGATAGGTTAACGCATTCGGAATCCGATAGGTCCTCTGATCGATCACGGCGGCCCCAAGCCCGACCAGGAGTGCCAGACCACAGCTGAACTTGTCGAGCGTATCGACGGGAGTGAGTGCCGCAACCACCCCGATCGCTGCACCCGCTAGCTCCGTCAGGGGATAGCGCCACGGGATGGACGCCGAACAGTCACGACAACGCCCCCGTAACCACAGATAGGCAAACACGGGCACGTTATCGCGAGCTCGAATCGGGTGCGAACACGATGGACACTTCGATCGGTCCATCATCAGCGGGAGCCCCTCGGGAATCCGATAGGTCAGTGAGGTCATCGCCGATCCACCAATGAGGCCAAAGACAAGACCGATCACCACACCCATGATTAGTGCCTTCGGACGAAATCGCGGGCGAGTTGAATAGCGCGCCAACCGCAGCCGCGCCTCCCACAACAGATAATTCTCACTTGCAGCGTTTATTTCATTCAAGTTTTCCCATCCAGCGCGCCGAAGCAGAGGAGGTACCGGAATTCCGGTGCACGGAGACGTGAAAGCCAGCAAGGAGAAAAGGATGTCTCAGATCTATCGGAAATTAACAAAAAGTGATGAGTCCGGGTTTACACTCATCGAGTTGATGGTGGTCATCCTGATCATGGGTATTCTCGCCGCGATCGCGATCCCTACCTTTCTCGGAGCCCGAACCTCGGCCCAGAATAAGGCCACAGAGACCGACCTACGGAACCTTTTGACCTCGGAGTCGGTGGCCTATACCAACAACCAGAGTTACGTGGATAGTGCGGGGCTGATAAAGCTCGATCCGGCTTACACGAAGGCACTCACTGACAACACGATTAGCGTCCTCCTTCCGAGTTCATCCGGCAGCACTTCGTCAGGCTCGAGTTCAAGCGCAACACCAGAGACCTCTGTCTGTCTGGCGGAAACAGCCGCATCCGGGACCAGCTTCGCGATCGAAGATGTCGCACTCGGGGCTGGAGCAGGTACCTACTACTACTCGGGAACGAGCCCAATAACATCCTGCGCAGCAACACCCACCATTAGCACCACCGCTGGCTCTGGCTGGCACAGCTCGGCTGCGAGCGCAGGTTGGTAGGCCGATAACACCTGTTGGCTCACCACTTCTGATGAAACCATCAGGCCGACCTCCTCGATCTGAGGGGGTCGGCCTCTAACATGGAACCATGACCACTGACCTACCCAGCCAGTTCCTCCCCTGGGATGGCCTCTATAACCTCCGAGAGCTCGGTGGCTATCCAACGGTAGATGGACGCGTCACTCGTAGCGGTCTCCTCTTCAGATCGGAGGCGTTCTTTCGCCTCTCCGATGCGTCGAGGAACCAACTGTTCGCGAATCTTCGCCTCAAAACCGTGATCGATCTCCGATCGAACGAAGAACGCCAAGAACAGGGCTATCTCGAGTCAGCCCAAGGCCAGCGCCTCCTCCATCTACCCCTCATCGATGTCTCCGTCGAATCCGACCTCGACCGCCTGGACCCCGACTACCTTGCCCAGGTGTATCGAGCGATTCTGACGAGTCGACCGGACTCGCTCAGCGAAGCGATGGCGATCATCTTGGACCCCGATAACTGGCCACTCCTCTTTCACTGTGCTGCAGGGAAAGATAGAACTGGCATCGTGGCGATGTTGACGCTCTCCATGGCACAGGTGCCAGATGCCCAGATCGCAGCCGACTACGCCCTCACCCAGTATGCGCTACGTCGTGTACTCGCCGCGAACGATCCCGACATCGACAGAGCAAGCTGGAAAGATCTCCCCGCAACGGTGGTGGCCTCGACCCCAGAGACTGCCGAGAAGACCCTCGACTTCCTCAACACCAGCTACGGCTCAGTCACTAACTACCTCATCGAACTTGGTCTCAAACCCGACCTTCTCGCCAGGTTTCATGAGACCTTCACGATGCCATCAGCTTGAGTTCACGCACCAGCGAGTCAGCCGGTCAACCTCGGCCGCCAAACGCAACGCAACATCGCAGTACAAGGGTTTCGGCGCAGTACAAGAGCTCCGGTCCTGCAAGAACGATTTGAACTAGCGCCACCAGTCTCCCCCCATCCGCTGGTGGAGAACATGGCCAGCGACGCAGCCTTGCAATCACCGAATAGGCGTGCGAACCAGCGTGGCGAAGCGTCACAGTTGCTTGGCGACCGGCCTCTTCTTCAAGGATCTGGGCTACGCCTGTTGGCGAAGCTCCTCTTGATGCGCAACAACCCGATCAAGCACCGCCCTCAGCGAGTCCAATTCCGCCACATCGAGTCGATTGGTCAACATCTGCGTTAGGACCTCATCATGAGTCGGGACCGACTCCTTGAGCTTTTCTCTGCCGGACTCAGTCAGCACCGCAAAGGTTCCCCGGCGGTCAGTAGGACAGCTACGACGCAAGACCCAGCCCTGGGCGACGAGGGAATCCACTCTTCGCGACAGGGCACTGCGCGACAACAAGGCGAGTTGTGCAAGTTCAGAGAGACGCAGCTCTCCACCTACAGCTGCTTGAAGATGCAACATGACCTCAACGTCGGCAAAGCTCAACCCATGGCGTTCATTGAGTTGAAGATCAAGCTGCCACAGAAGTCGCGCATGGGCGCCGAGCAGCGACCTGAAAGCGTTCAAGGTAACTGCGTGGACTGATGAATTCGCACACTCTTGCATAAATGGTTGCACCCGCAATTATTTCGTCTACAATTGAACCATCAGTCTAACCGACAAGCGAAAGGAAGAAGACATGGCAAGTACGTCAGCAAAGGATCTTGGGATCGAGCCAGGGGTATGGAACCTCGATGCCGCCCATTCGAGCGTAGAGTTCACCGTTCGACATCTCATGGTCTCAAAGGTTCGTGGCCATTTTGAGAAGTTCACCGCGAGTGTCACCATCGATGAGGATGTCACTAAGAGTTCCGTCACCGCTTCGATCGATGCCAGCTCCATCACGACCCGAGACGAGACCCGAGACAACCATCTCAAAAGTGCTGACTTCTTCGAGTCCGACAAGTACCCGACGATCGAATTCGCCTCCACCGCAATCCGCCCCAACGGGGACGACTGGAAGCTGCTTGGGAACCTCACCATCCGCGGGGTCACCAAGCCCATTGAACTCGACCTTGAGTTCAATGGAACACAGGCCGACCCCTATGGCGGTGTGCGCACTGGCTTTAGCGCTACCGGTGAACTCTCGCGGAAGGACTTTGGCATCGAGTGGAACGCCGCAGTAGACGGCGGCGGTGTCGTTGTTGGAGACAAGGTGACCATCAATCTAGAGGCCGAACTCGTTAAGGCCTAATCGCCAACGACAAGCACCACTGATCGAGAACGCACTTCACCCCGCCGACACCGGCGGGGTGTTTGCATTGGCTGGCATCGTCCTTGCCCTCCTCGCTCAACCATAGTGCACCTGAGCAGTCAAGTGGCGAAACTGATGATGGGCCCAACTCCAGCACGGTAGCCGCGATCAAGCGACGCCAGAGAGAAGGGCAGACTCGATGACCGCGCTTGGCTCCAGACGGCCCGCAAAGGGCTCTTCATCACGACGTGAACTCCTCGCCCCACGCAGCACGGTGCGATTCGTCCCCATAGCCTCAGCTTGGGAACCCGCTGACACCTCTGCCTGCTGGCGCGCTCAGCGGTCTCACAAGGCGATGTACCATGCGTCAGGTCTGGCTGGAGCGTTGCAGTTGTATGCGACCGCAACCAAACCTGCGTGCAACCCCCTCGTGTTGCCTGATCGCTTATTTCTTGGCAGGTTGGTAGTAGGGATTGTTGCCAGCAGCATGGTTGGTGACATCAACGACGTCGATGATCTCTGGAACTGCATCCTGAATCGCCGTGGCGATACCCTGCGACAGTGTCATGGCCGCCAAGCCACAACCTTGGCAACCTCCGCCCATCAACACATAGGCACGCTCTTCAACGACTCCCACGAGCTCGGCATACCCGCCGTGCGCAGCAATCGCTGGATTCACCTGCTCTTCGAGGATAGCGTTAACCCGCAGGGCGAGGTCATTGGCGAGTGCGTCCGGACCCAGATCGGGTAGGTCGGTAGCCTCAGGGGTTGGGGTGTTCGGGTTCGTGATGGCCAGCTCGCCGTCGCTGCCGACCTCCATGGTCGCTCCTGCAAGTCGTGAGATGGAGTCTTGAGGAATGACCACATTGAGCTCACCAAAACGGAGCTGTAGGTCCTGGGGATCCACCTGCGTTAACTCCTGGAAATAGACATCGTACATGAATGATGTTCCGTCGTTACCAGCGACCTCGACCCAAAGTGCGAGTGTCTCAGACGAGCCCTCGTCGGCCAACGCCTCCAACACCACTCCTACCGCCGCATCTGTTACCCGAAAATCGCTCATCGCTCCCATTCCTCACTTCTTTGAAGTGGTCTCTCCACGACGAAACAGCCAAGCACATGAGCACCGACCCGTCGTGTTGAACGCAATCACTATCGTTCGTAGTACCATTCTAGACACATGCAACACATCGTCCTCGTCGTGCCAGCCGAGAGCTATCGAGCAGACGCCTTTTTACAGGCGGGGGCGCGCACCACACAACGGCTTACCTTGCTCACTGACGCAAGCCTTCCCCTAGGAGATGCAAGTCTTCATGTGAGCACGATGCCACCAGATGCTGAGGAGTTAGCACAACTCGTCGACCGACTCTTCGACCTCGCACCGACGCTCATCATTGGCATCGATGAACCCTCTACTCGCCTCGCTGCACTCCTCAGTGATCGACTCGGCCTCACCGTCGGCCGAGCCCAGGCCGTCGAGCGTGCCGTCGACAAGCTCTCCTTACGCAGAGCCCTCGACGAAGCGGAACTCAGCCAGCCAAAGCACCTCTTCACGACGCTGGAGGCACTTTCGCAGCTCGGCACCGCGGCAATCGATGACCTCGTCGCAGATCTCGGGGAACGCTTCATCGTAAAGCCCCCACGGGAAACAGCATCACGCGGGGTCATCCGGGTCAACAGCGCAACGCTTAGCCAGGATCTGGAGATCCTCAACGGAGTGATCGACCCGGGCACGCCGCTGCTCCTCGAGAGCTACGTCGAAGGGCCCGAGTTCGCCATCGAAGGTATCCTCAACGGTGAGGATCTTGAGGTTCTCATGATCTTTGCAAAACCCGACATCGGTGAAGGCCCGTACTTCTGGGAGTCGACCTACGTCGGGCCAGCCAGGCTCACACCGGCCCAGCAGCACGAACTCACGAGCACAGTGGAGCGCGGCGCTCGTGCCCTTGGGTTGGCGGACACCCCTCTCCACGCTGAATTGCGTCTCGCCAAGGGGCATGCAACCATCCTCGAACTCGCCCCTCGATCGATCGGCGGCCGTTGCTCCGCAGCGATTCGCTTTGGAGACGGACAGCGCCTTGAGGACATCATCTTACAACGAGCCCTTGGAGACACGAGCCCCATCAGGCGTCGGAACCGGTCGGTGGGCATCTACATGATAGCGACACCAGCGAGAGGTATTTTCCGCGAGGTCAGGGGTCTCGAGGCGGCGCTCGCAACCAGCGGTGTCACCGGTATCGAGATCACCGTCAACCCAGGGACCATGGTCTATCCACCGCCGTTGACCGATCGCTATCTCGGCTTTATTTTCGCAGAAGGGCTGAGCCATGCGAGCGTGCAACATACCCTCGCAGACGCGAGCGCCCAACTCAGAATCGTGATCGACTCAACCCAGTAAACCAATCCAGTAAACGCGGCCCGGTAGACTGGTCTCATGTCGGTACTCTTCATCTCCACGTACGAACTCGGCCACCAGCCACAGCTTGCCGCCGAGGTCGCAGCGGAGTTGCCTGAAGGACGTCTTGAAGTTCTCGACCTGTCAAAGGTTCCGTTGACGGTCGCCGCCGATGCGATGAGCCATGCCACACGTGTCATCCTCACGGCACCGATGCTCACCGGCGCGCTCGTCGCCAGGGATCTCCTTGCCGCCCTCGAACCCGATCAACCAGAACGTCAGCTGATCGTCGTCGGGCTCTATGCCACGGCACTGCGGGAGTCGCTCCACCGTCCACCGGAGGCCCTCTGGCTGGACCGAGCGACCGCCTCCGAGCTTGCTGCGCTGGTGCAATCCTCCTTCATCGATACCCAAGCCCACACGCAAACCGCCAAGGCGACCAATCGACGATCCTATCGTGTCAATCGAACACCGCTTATGCCACTCGATAGCTATCGCAGTGTCAGCATCGCTGGCCACGACCTTGTGACCGGCTATCTCGAGACCTCGGTAGGTTGCCGACACCGATGCCTTCACTGCCCGGTGGCTGCCACCTGGAACGGAAGAATTGCCATCAACGATGCGGAGGCGGTCATCACGGATGGTCTCGCGCAGATCGAAGCGGGTGCCCAGCATCTCAGCTTTGGCGATCCGGACTTTCTCAACGCTCCCAAGCACTCATTGAAGGTGCTCACCACCTTGGCCGAGAAGGCGCCATGGGTCACCTTCGATATCACCACCAAAATCGCTGAGATCCTTCGTCACCGCGACCTCATCCCCACGTTGGCGGCAAGTCACGTCAACTTCGTCATCTCCGCCGTGGAGAGCCTTAACGATGACGTGCTCGGTCACCTGGACAAGGGCCACACTGGCGCCGATGTGCCAATCGCAAGAGATCTCCTCTATGCCAATGGCATCGCTCTACATCCGACCTTCGTGCCATTTACCCCCTGGACGACAATGAGTGACCTCGTTGCTATCGTTGACTTCATCGTCGACTCCGACTTAGTTGACGTGGTTGAACCGATCCAGTACTCGATCGAACTGCTCACGCCGACCAACTCCTTGCTACCAGTCAATGACACGGATTTTGGCCCCTACGATGCCCGAGTGATGGGCTACACCGTTCGTTACCGCGATGAGCGCCTACCCTATCTGCGCGATCGGCTATACCAGATTGCCGCCCAAGCCGGTGAGGATACCTTTGGCACAACGTTTCGGCGTATCTACGCCGCAACCTATGAGGCCAATGGATTGTCTACACCGAGCGCTCCAACGGCACGGGTACGTGCACCGAGCACCGCCATCATGAGCGAACCTTGGTTCTGCTGTGCCGCCCCCGCGCAGCCACGGTAGCCGATGCCAAATCCAGCACAACTCCTTGAGGGTCTGAGCTCCGAACAACGCGAAGCGGTCATGGCGGCCGCGCCGGTGCTCATCGTTGCTGGGGCTGGCTCAGGCAAGACTCGCGTGATCACTCACAGAATTGCCTACCAGATCGCCACGCAAGCGAACCGCAGTACCCAAACGGTCGCGATCAGTTTCACGCGGGCCGCCGCATGGGAGGTCTCACGGCGGCTCTATCGACTCCTCGACGGACCACCACCGGCCTGTGGCACCTTTCACTCCCATGCCCTTGGGTTGGTTCGTGAGGGTTCAGCGATGCTGGGTAGGCCGCTCCCGCATCTCATCGGTGACACGACGACACTCCTAGCCGACCTCGGGTTGCGCCTCCCCGAGGCTCGTCGTCGTGGCGTCATGGCTGAGATCGAGCGCCTTCGTGCGCTCGGCCATGACGCTGAGGGTCTCCAGCGCAACCCAACCATCATCGCAGTGCCAAACCCTGATGAGCTCATCGCCATCTTCGTGGCTCTTGAGCGCGCCAAGGCGCGCCAACGCCTCATGGACCTGACCGATGTTCTACGGATCGCCACCGAACTCGTCACACGCGATGACGGCGTCGGCGAAGCCCTCCGCCTCCAGGCTCGCTGGGTCTACATCGATGAGTTTCAAGACGTCAACCCCCTCCAGCTTCGCTTCATTGAGAGATGGATGGGCAATAACCTCTCAGGACTTACCGTCGTCGGAGATCCGAACCAAGCGATCTATGGCTGGAACGGATCGGATCCGGCGCTGATGACGCAGCTTTCGAGCCACATCCCAACACTGACCCACCTCACCCTCTCCACCAACTATCGCAGCACCGCCGCGCTCGTTGCAGCGGCCAGCCCTGTCGCCAGTGATGATCGGCGAATCAGCATGCGGGCGCAGCGCCAGGGAGGTCAGCTCCCCAGTCTCTTCGGGACGGACTCGGTAGCCGCGGAGGGATTGCGTGCCGCCAGGGCAGTGGTGGAGCTGGCTCATCGCGACATTCCCTACTCCTCAATGGCGATCCTCGCGCGAACCATTCGCCAACTATCCCCGATCGAGGAGGCCTTTCGCCGTTTCGATATCCCCCACAGTGTCCTCGGGCTGACCCCACTCGCCTCAGCCCCAGAGGTGATTGCACTCATGCGAAGCGCGCGCACAGAACGCCTCCAGATCACAGAGATCTGCGACACCGTCGAGGAGGCGCTCCTCTCCTCAACACCGACTCGCACCCCCAACCTACGGATACTGCTTGAAGTGGCGAACGAACTCCGACGGCAGGACCCCAGGTCAGATTATCTTGCCCTCGAAGAGCTGCTACGTGGACTCCAGATCAAGGGAGTCGATGCGGTGAGCATCACCACTTTCCATCGCGCAAAGGGCCTCCAATGGTACCATGTGCACCTTGTCGGTATTGGCGAGAAGAGTTACCCCTCTCGCCACGGGCTCTCCTCGAGTGCACTCGCTGAAGAACGACGACTTCTCTATGTGGCGATGACGAGAGCGACTGACTCGCTCACCATCAGTTGGTCAAAACCCAGTCGCGGACCGTCGACCCTACTCGCCCATCTCGACTCCGCAGAGGTGAAGCCCCACACACGAATCCCCCACTCGCAGGCCCACCCCTCCATCGCAACCCGATTGGACCGTTGGCGTGTAACCGTCGCCAAGGAGCGTCAGTTGGCCTCCTATCTCGTCCTCTCAGACGCCGACGTTCGCAGACTCGCGCGCCTTCGTCCCTCCGATAGGGAATCGGTCGCCGCCCTCGTGAGTACCCCGCTCGTCAGGGAGTCGCCTGAGCTCATCGACCGTCTCTGGGGAGAGTTCCTTCGGGTTCCCTAGTCGTGATCCTCGAACTCCACCACCAGCGGTGCGTGATCCGATGGCTTGGTCGCAGCGCGCGCTGCTCGATCGACCGCCACGGAACGCACTCTCTGCTGCAGTGACTCCGACGCCAGAACCAGATCAATCCGCATACCCATGCCACGCCGAAAGGCTCCCTGACGATAGTCCCACCACGTGAAGCTGGGTTCATCGGAGGGCTGCCTCGCCCCACAATCGACCAACCCGAGATCGAGCAGCCGCTGCAGGGCCATCCGTTCGGGTTCACTCACGTGAGTGGCGCCCTCGAGAGCGGCTGGGTCATAGACATCTGCATCGGTAGGGGCGATATTGAAATCCCCAGCGATGATCACTGGACCCCGCTGTAGCTCCTCCGCGACGCGTTGGCGAAGTAACTCGAGCCACTCCAACTTGTAGACATAGTGGGGGTCATCGAGAGAGCGACCATTAGGAACATAGACCGAGAATACTCTGATACCCCCAACGATTCCGGTGATGCAGCGCGCCTCTTCTGCATCGTCAACGATCCCGAGGCCAAGCTGCTCGACTGGTTCACGGGTGACCAAAGCAACCCCATTCCAAGCCGAAACGCCCCAGTGGGCAACGTGATAGTTGACCTCTGCGAAGAGATCTTCCGGGAACTCCGCATCCTTCACCTTGGTCTCTTGCAGGCAAAGGATATCGGGTTGCTGCTCACGGAGCCACTGAGCAACCAACTCACGTCGAGCTCGGAGTGAATTCACGTTCCAGGTTGCGAACCGCATCTTAGGATCCAGCAGGAGCGATGATAAAGAACAGGCCCACCTCGGCACATAGCTCACCCTCTACCGTGGCGCGGCCCTGGCCCTTGCCGGCGCGTGCCGAGAGGCTCGTCATCTCAATCGTCAGCTCCAGCAGATCGCCAGGCCGTACCACTCTCCGAAATCGGGCGCGATCAATACCCCCAAAGAGAGGCAGCGACCCCGCATAGCGCTCATCACTGAGCACCACGGCAGCACCAAGCTGAGCAATCGCCTCCACCTGGTACACGCCAGGCAAGACGGGGTTACCTGGGAAATGGCCAGCGAGCACCGCGAGATCAGTGGGGATACGGTAGATCCCACGACCCGAGGAACCAGGATCGAGATCGGTGATCTGGTCAACAAGCAAGAACGGCGGACGATGCGGGATGAACTCCCGAGGATCATAGGACGTCATAACCGATCTCTCCCTCTCCCACCAGCCATCACCATCGGTCATCGCACCTGATCGAGAGGGTTCTGCCTCTACTCAATCGAACGTCCTCACCATGGCCACCGAACCTATCGCCAAGATACCCTAGTGGCAACGACTATGCTCCCACCCGTCAGCGAGCACGGCGTCGCATGAAGTGAGCCTCTACGCAGGGCATGTGTCAGGGCGAACGCATAGCGTGATCACCCGCCAGTCACCGAAGCAGGCAGACCAGTTCTGGGCTGGATGTGCGCGCGAAGTCTTAGCTCACCAGCTGGATATGCTCGCGTACGACTGCCACGAGTTCATCATCGATGGTGGTAATGCCGTGGGCCTCGGCCACATGATCGGCGATCAGGGACATCAACTCTCCTTCATCAGCCACCTGCATCGTCCAGTTACAACCCGCTACCACATCTCCACATGCGAACCGTTTCATCGCGTCGACATCCTCCATCTTGGGAACCCACAGACCTCGGTCGAGGTCTACCAAAGCTTCGGTACACTTGCTGATTCCCTTAATCGTTTTTCGACCCAAACACCCCGCGGTGCTCACCCGCCAACCGACCCATGGACTGCCGCCTATAGAACGCCTGGTGATCTATTGACGAGCGCGAGCGAAGCGCAAAAAAGGAGCGCAGCCAACCTTGGCGCATGCGGGCTTCACGAGGCCCTACCACACCGAGCGAGGTAGCAATGGTCGCCAACATGAACCCTCGCAAGAGCCAATCGTTTGCATGCAAGTAGCGTCGTCATCCATAGGACACACCATCAACACCACGGGGCAACACCACGAAGATCGTCCCGACAACGAGCCAGCTGCAAATGATCATCGTTTGCGTACTTGGCGTTAGGCTCCTACACGATGATTCACTGACAGCGGAGAACGATAACGATTACAAACAACAAGGAATCACCAGATTGGCCCCAGATCGTGCTCATTGGTTTCATGGGTGCTGGCAAGAGCACACTGGGTCGCCTCCTCGCAGACCATCTGGGGACGGCCTTCTACGACAGCGACACCCTGATCGAGGAGGCGACTAGCCAAAGCATCGCCGCCCTCTTTACCACAATGGGGGAACCCAACTTTCGCGAACTCGAACACCACGTCATCGCGACCGTAGCCGCCCAGCGTTCCACCGTCCTCGCACTGGGAGGAGGCGCGATCATGCATGAGGACACCCAGGAGCTCCTCAGGTCTACCTACATCATCTACCTCGAGATCGGTGCAACGACCGCCATCAGGCGTATCGGAGCCACCGCCGATCGCCCTCTCGCTCGCAGCGGAGATCTCCAAACCCTACTCGAGACGCGGATCGCCATCTATCGATCGGTGGCCTCGCTGACGCTGCGTGAACAAGAGGGTGAGACACCGCAGAGTACCCTGACTCGACTCATCGCCCTCCTCCCCAAGCTCTACCAAGCCGAACGAACATGACGTACGCTGAGGCCTGAGCGGCACAGATTAACAGACACCCTCCATTGCCGAACCTCCGGCCGAGAAGACATCAGCGAGAAAACTGATAATCCGCTCCATCCGGATGATGCCAACAGGCTCGCGTTGCTCACCAACGCAGACGATGGGATCGAAACGAGTAGCTACCGGACGATTGATCGCCCGCACCGCTACCTCTCGAATCCCCTCCTCCGGATGGGCCACCATGGGTGTGACCAATACGCGCCATCCGCCCAGATCAGGAACGAGCACGCGAACAAGCTCATGATTGCGCCCGACGACACAGACTGCGAGCTTTTCGCAGGTATCACCAGCAGCGACGGGACTCGTCGCCCTATCCACCGGCGAGGTCGGGCTGGACTCGACGAGTGTCTCGGCCTTGACCAGAACGGGATCCATCAGCATCGAGAGGCAATCGACCCGGGCGCGACGTGAGTCGTGATAGGAGCGCAACCATTCAGCGAGGTCGGCCCGTAAGGGTTCTGGCTGTCGTGCCGGGCGACCAATCACCCATCCCTGCACCAACGGCACACCGATCTGCACCACGCGGGCCAACTCCGCTTGGGTCTCGACCCCCTCCGCCAACAGCCAGCCGTCGAGCCGTCCCACGAAATCGCCGAAGGAGGCGCACATGAGTGCCTTCACCTCGTCGGTATCGATATCGCTCACCAATTCCCGGTCGAGCTTGACGATATCTGGACGGACCTGCGTGATCATCTGCAGTCCGGCATACCCTGATCCAGCGTCATCCATCGCTATGAGCGCACCACGCGCACGCAACCATGTCAGCGAGTCGCGCAGTGCCTCCACATCGAGCACACGGACGTGTTCGGTGAGCTCTACGACGATACCGCTCAGATCCCGATCGAAGACCCTCCGCAGGATCGGTTGACCGAGCAGATGTGGGCTGACGTTTACCGTGACAAAACAGTCACGGGGTACACGACGACGCTCCTTGAGGGCCCGCGCGAGAATCAGAGCCTCTAATTCGGCGCCGAGCCCGATCGCATCTGCCTCGAGGAAGATCTGATCGGGTGTGATCTTCGCGGGAACATCAAAACGAGTGAGCATCTCGTAACCCACGACTCTCGGCCCAAAGACATTCGCGATCGATTGGAACCGCATCTCAAAGGAACGCTGGCCACTCAAAATTGTGCGGACATACTCGCGCAATTGAAGAACATCCTGTCGCGTGGTTTCGATGCTCTGAACGGTATCCGTACCTTCGATCACACCAAAACGTGGTCTTCCATTACCCATTCCTAGAACTTCGACGCATGGCGTCAAATACTTGACACGCGCCAGGAGCAATCCCAACGAGGTTCGAGGTAGACCCAACCCCAGCCCCTCGAACCTTTGCCAACTGTCGTCGCCTTGCGCCACCGGTCGCAGCTGCATCGAGTTTTCTTCGACCGGCAAAGATGACTAGACTTATAAGGCGTGGCAGATACCTTTGAAACTGACTTTGGACCCAATGACTGGCTCGTCGAGGAGATGCTCGACCACTACCGTGACAACCCTGAATCGGTGCCACCAAGTTGGCAACAATACTTCAAGAGCCGAAACATTGCACCAAGGTTCGCCAATTCTACCGTGACCGACGCGGTTGCCACCGAGGGCCGCAACGGCCATGCAGCTGCTGCCAACCCCACCGGGGCCACACCAGCAACCACCACCACCGTAGCGCCTGACGATATCGCTCGGAGTCCAGCACCCACGAGTCCAGCAGCCCCCACGAGTCCAGCAGCACCAGTACGCCCGATGCAACCAGCGACAAATGGCAACCTTCAAACCTCTTCGCCGACAGATGGCACCACACCGACGCGCACCGCAGCTACCGCAGCTACCCCAGCTACGTCGCCCGTGGACAAGCCAGTCTCTCCAGAGAGTGTCGACGACGCCACCTTGAGTCCACTCCGCGGAGCCGCCCTCGCCCTCGCGCGCAACATGGATCAATCGCTCACCTTGCCAACCGCAACGAGCGTGCGCGTGATACCCGCGAAGGCACTCGAAATCAACCGATCCATCATCAACAACCAACTGAGCCGTGAGGGCCGCCCGAAGGTCAGCTTTGGCCACCTGATCACCTGGGCCATCATCAAGTCACTCACCAAACACCCCAGAATGAACGCGAGCTTCGTGCCCGCAACTGATGGGACTGCGGCCTCGATCCGGACCTTCGAACACGTCAACCTCGGCGTCGCAGTCGATATCGTACGACGTGATGGGCAACGAACACTGATGGTACCAGTTTTAAAGAACATCGAATCCAAAACGTTCGTTGCGTTTCTCAGCGCCTACGATCAGCTGATCGCCAAGGTCCGCGAGAACCGAGCCACGGTCGACGATTTCCAAGGAGCATCCGTCAGCATCACGAATCCCGGGACGATCGGAACCGAACACTCGATTCCACGATTGATGAATGGGCAGGGCGCCATCATCGGCGTTGGTGCCATTGGCTATCCAGTCGAGTTCGGCGCCGCCGATCCCCGCACCCTAGGTGAGCTTGGAATCTCCAAGACCGTTACCCTCACCTCAACCTACGATCATCGCATCATCCAAGGGGCCGAGTCCGGTCAGTTCCTGGCCGACGTCGCCGCACTCCTTGAGGGCAAGGAGCACTTCTATCAGGACATCTTCTCCTCCCTCGATGTCGCCTATCCACCGGCGGTCTGGTCCCCAGACCATGGATCCCTGACTGGGGACGCATCGGAGCGCGCCGAGAAGCAGATCCATGTGCAGACGTTGATCAACAACTACCGCGTACGCGGTCACCTCCTGGCTCACCTGGATCCACTCAATCTCGTCAAGCCTACGATGAGCCCGGAGCTAGACCCAGAGACCTACGGACTCACCCTCTGGGATCTCAGCCGTGTATTTCTCACCGATGGTCTCGCGGGCACGACCGAGTCAAGCCTCGCAGAGATCCTGCAGCTCCTTCGCGATAGCTACTGTGGCTCAATCGGTTATGAGTACATGCATATCCAGAACCCCGAAGAGAAGCATTGGATACAAAACCGCGTTGAAGGGGTTCATCCGAACCTCTCCAAGGAAGATCAGCTCCGCATCCTCACCACCCTCAACGATGCTGAGGCGTTTGAAAAGTTCCTCTCTACTCGCTACATCGGTCAAAAGCGCTTTGGACTCGAGGGTGCGGAGAGTGCCATCGTCTTCCTCACTGAGGTTCTCAATCAGGGAGTACGCGCCTCCATCACCTCTGCCATACTCGGCATGGCCCACCGTGGTCGGCTCAACGTACTTGCGAACATCGTTGGCAAGTCCTATCGCATGATCTTTGAGGAGTTCGAGGGCAACCTGGACCCAACATCGGTCCAGGGCTCTGGCGACGTCAAGTATCACAAGGGTTTCGAGGGCACCTACTACACCCCCGACGGCACCGCAGTGCCCATCACTCTCGCCTCAAACCCCTCACACCTCGAAGCCGTCGACGGCGTCGTCGAGGGGATGGTGCGTGCCACCCAAGATCTTCGAGGCAATCTCTTCGAGTTCGCCGTCCTCGGTATTCTCGTACACGGAGATGCCTCATTTGCCGGACAGGGAGTGGTTGCCGAGACACTCAACCTCTCACAACTCCCCGGCTATCGAACAGGTGGAACGATTCACCTGGTCATCAACAACCAGGTAGGTTTCACAACCAACCCCAACGAAGCACGATCCTCTGTCTATGCCAGCGACATCGCCAAGATGATTCAGGCCCCGATCATCCACGTCAACGGCGACGATCCCGAAGCGGTGCTTAGAGCTGCGCAGATCGCCATGGACTATCGGGAAGCCTTCCACAAAGACATCGTGGTCGATATGGTCTGCTATCGACGCCATGGGCATAACGAGGGCGACGAGCCTAGCTACACCCAGCCGGTGATGTACCGGGTTATTGATACGCAGCCCTCAGTGCGCAAGCTCTACCTTGAACGCCTCGTACGATCCAAAGCTATCACCGTGGAGGAGGGCGAACAGGCTCTCGACGCCTATCTCGCACGACTTCAGCAGGCGCTGGTAGAGACTCGAGAGGCGGCACCGCCCAAACCTA
This sequence comes from Actinomycetes bacterium, assembly GCA_021819725.1. The sequence goes on along the minus strand of JAKAQR010000008.1, from coordinate 75,397 downwards.
CCAATCTGCCGGCACCACCACCCCAAAACGTCGCGGTACAGACCGTCTCGACAGGGGTGATCAAGGAGCGTCTCGACTATGTCGTAGAGATCCTTAACCGCACCCCGGAAGGTTTCACGCTGCACCCCAAACTGGCAAAGCAGTTCCAGGCTCGCGCAGAGCTCTATGCCGAAGGTGAGGTCGACTGGGCCCTTGGAGAGGCCTTCGCCTTCGCTACGATCATGCTCGATGGGCATGACGTGCGTCTCTCCGGCCAAGACTCGCGGCGTGGGACCTTCTCGCACCGCCACGCTGCCCTGTATGACTACGAGACTGGTGCCACCTACCAACCCCTCGCCGCGATACGCGATGACGCCGAGGCGCCAACCGATGGCACTTCGCCTGGTCGCTTCATGATCTACGACTCCTCGCTCTCCGAGTACGCAGCCATGGCGTTTGAGTACGGCTACTCCTTGATCCACCAGAAGGCACTCACCATCTGGGAGGCGCAGTTCGGCGACTTTGCCAACGGTGCCCAGATCGTGATCGACCAGTTCATTGCCGCTGCCCACGACAAGTGGAAACAGGAGTCAGGTCTGACGCTGATGTTGCCGCATGGGTACGAAGGACAGGGTCCGGAACACTCCTCGGCCAGGCTTGAGCGCTTCCTCTCCCTGGCAGCGGGGCCGAATATGACGATCGCTAACCCGACCAACGCAGCGCAGCTGTTCCACCTGCTGCGAGCCCAGGTCGAGCGGACCAACCAGCGACCGTTGATCATCCTCACGCCAAAGTCCTTGCTGCGGGCCAAGCAATCGCGCAGCCCAGTCGAGGCGTTCACCAGCGGATCCTTCCAACCATTAGTAGACGATCCGCATTGGCTGCAGGACTCCGCTGGCCGCTTCGATGTTCGGCGCATCGTTCTCTGTTCGGGCAAGATCGGCTACGAAGCCCTCGCTCAGCGGGACCGTACCACCTCAGTTCCTACCGCCGTTGTGCGCGTCGAGCAGCTCTACCCCTGGCCAGAGCGCGAGATCACCGAGTTGATCGAGAGCTATCCATCAGCGACCGAGCTCGTCTGGTTACAGGAGGAGCCAGAGAACATGGGTGCCTGGCCTTTTGCCCACGCGCGACTGCACCGCGCCGGTGCACACCGACTGACCCTGGTCCACGTCTCCCGTGTTGCAACCGGATCACCAGCCACCGGGTCAGCAGCGATGCACGCCCTCGAACAGAGCGACATCCTCGAGCGAGCCGTCTCCAAGCCGCTGAACTAGCAGGTCAACGGATCTACCCGTAAGTCCTTTAACGGTCCTGGATTTTTAATTGCTGGCCCAAGACCTCAACAAGCGCGTCTGGACTGGTCAGGTGAGCCCCGTGGCGCGAGTTGCGCACGCAATAGGTAGTGGCTTCAGTCGCCGTTACAAGTCTGGCCAACCCCAACTGATGATGGCTGGAGGGACGCGAGGAGATTCCAGCGACCACGTCGGTCTTAATAGCATCGAGGTCAAAGCGCACTGCTCCATCGACGAGTTGCCCCAGCTCAAGAATAAAGGCCGCTCCCTCAGCCCGTCGCAAAGCCTTGGTGCGTTCTGGCAGGAGCTCCCAAGTCGCGTCGGAGATCATCCGTCGCAGGAATCTCTCGGCCACCGCCTCGGATCGTTCGGGAGGGACTCGGCCTAAGGCGGCGTCATGGGGATCGATGTCCCAGCCCTTTCCCCACCAAGCGCCTCCCGGAAGCGGAGACTCGAAGGTCGATACGCCAAGGAGATTAGGATGCCCTAGCGATGCCAGCCACAGTGCATAGGTCCCTCCGAGAGAGTGGCCAAAGACGAGCGCTGGCTTGTCATCGAGAATCCCAACAAGATCCGCCAAATGGTCCTCAGCCCCAGCCGGTGCAACATCGATCGAATGCGCATAGCCCGCCCGATCCCAGATGACCACCTCGATCGAGGGAAGCAACTTAGCGAGCGCACGAAAAGAGTTGCCTCGATCCATTGCACCATGGATGGTCACCACCCGAGGGGCAGATGCGTCCTGATTCAGAATCTCTACGTGAATTGATCGTCTAGGGGGCATAGCACCCATCCTATTGGATGGCCTGGGGATCCACCCAAGAAACAGAAGTGCAGGTACCAGCGGGGACCGCGCCTTGGTCAGGGGAATTTGGCTAGAGTGATGGCATGTCGCCAGCAAGAATCTTTTACACCGATAACGTACCGACGCTCCTCGCAATGGCCGAGGAGTATCCCTTTGGAGATCTGATCACCGTTGGCCCTACGGGACCAATGACCACTGCCCTGCCCCTACTCGTGATGCGCGAAAGAGAAGAGCTACTGATCAAGGGGCACCTCACTCGCACTAACCCCCAGTGGCGCCAATCACGACCTGAGTTTGCGGCGATGGCCGTCTTTCGTGCCGAACATGGCTATGTGTCACCGAGATGGTATCAGAGCACCGCCGCAAACCAACAGCACGTGCCGACCTGGAACTACTCACGGGTTGAGGCGACCGGCTCGGTGGAGTTCTTCGACGATGCACAAGAATTGCTGGGGTTAGTCACGACACTCACGGCGCGTTTTGAACCTCCCGCCCCGACTGGTTGGAGCCCCGATCGGAGTCCGCAAGACTACATCCACAACCAGCTCAAGGCCATCGTTGGTTTCACCATCACGGTCAGCGAGCTGCGCGGCATCCGCAAACTCTCTCAGAACAAACCGATCGAAGATCGCGAGGCGGTCATCTCTTCCTTCAGTCAGCTCGGTCAAACCACCCTAGCCACCCGGATGCAGGAGCTCTTAAAGGAGCAAGAAGGCTAACGGGTCGCGGCGATGAGCCCCCTCATCGCCTCCTCAAGCTGGGTAGAGGAGAACGAGAATCCCGAGGCTTCGAGGACGCTAGGGGTAATGCGCTGAGAGACGAGAGCGAGTTCGCGCGCCATCTCCTTGCCAAGCACGAGTTCTAACGCGGGCGCAGGTACCGTAAAGATCGCCGGACGACCGAGAACTCCGGCGAGCACCTTGGTGAACTCCCGGTTGGTGACCGGGTTTGGGGCGACGAGGTTCACCGGTCCTCGCACCGTCTCGTGGTCGAGACAGTACTGGATCGCTCGAACCTCATCGGTGAGCGTAATCCAGCTCATGTACTGCTCGCCAGTAGCGAGGCGGCCACCGAGGCCAAGCTTGAAGAGTGGCAAAAGACGCCCGAGCAGACCACCCTTCGCATCAAGGACCAACCCGGTGCGCAACAGCACCACCCGTTTGGCGATCGACTCTCCCATGCGCGCCTCAGACTCCCAGTCAGCGACCACCTTTGCGAGGAAGCCTTTCCCGGGTTCTGACTCCTCCGTCAGCATTGTGCTCCCCCGGTCTCCATAGATGCCCGAAGCCGACGCAAAGAGCAGCGTGGCAGGAGGTTGCTCAAGGGTCTTGAGCGCCTCCACGAGCGAGCGAGTCCCATAGACCCGCGAGGCATAGATACGAGAGCGAACCCGCGCGTCCCAGCGATGCTCACCAATTGGCGCACCTGCCAGGTGGATCAGCGTATCATAACCCTCCAGAGCGCGAAGATCTCCCTCGCCACCATCGGGGTCAAAGAAGGGAGTGGGAATACTCTCATCAGACTGCGTCTGGTGCATGTCGGCGCCCCGTCGCTCGGAGGAACCCCGTCGCTCGATCGCCGTCACCTCGTGGCCACTCTCGACGAGCGCGCTTACAAGGGCTGATCCGATCAACCCGTGGCTTCCTGTCAGTCCAATCCGCATCGCGCACATCCTTCGTTATCGCATCCGTCTCACTCTACAGCAGCACCGAACGACTAAACATTCCTCCGGCCCACCCATTGGCGGGCCGGAGCATTGCAAGGACTCTCCTTAGCCCGCGATCGCGGTCGTCGCCTGCTGATGGTTCACCGCAATCCGTCGCGGTTTCGCCGCCTCGTGGACGGGGATCGACACCGTTAACACGCCGTCGGCGTAATCGGCTACCACGCCCTGCGGATCCAGATCAGACCCGAGATACAAAGACCGCTCCAGCGAACCACTAAAGCGCTCGGCCACTACCATCTGTTCGTGATCATCGTGCTTGATCTCACGGTTGGCACGAACTGTCAAGACATTGCGCTCCACCGTCACCTCGAGTCCCTGTGGGTCGATCCCAGGAAGATCGAACTGCACGACATAGGTATCGTTGACTCGAAATGCATCGACCGGCATTGCCGCCCTCGTATCTCGTTGCACAAGCGACTGGAACATCCGATCGAACTCCCGGTAAGGATCAATACGCATAACCATCATGAACCTCCTTTATCAAGAGCAGCACCACTGCTCACTCCTATCAATGCTGGCATCGCAGCATCTATTCCCGAGTATACCAGATTTCCTTAGTCGTTCACACTCAAGTTTTGCGATAGATTATGGTTAGGTTTCTTAAGTCGTGAGACAATCTTTGTCACTACTGCGGGGGATGCCGCTGTAACCATGGCTGTTCCGCCTCGCCGATCGGCGTCGTCGGCGGCGCCGCCACGAATGGCCAGATCTCGCTCGCTATCGCGCGCCAGTTCGCCGTTGCCCCAAGATAGCCAAGCAGTGCATACAGCCCGAGGTTGATGCGCTGGAGGACCACGAATGCGCGGGGGACATTCAAGTACTTAGCGACGGGATGGCTATGATCAAAGGTGTGTCGTAGCAAAGCACTCGCGTAGGCACTCGTCACCGAAAACACACGATCATCGGCGACGATGTCATAGAAATCCCGGAAGAAGTCGGCAATCGCCTCTGGATCGAGATCGTCCTTGGTGACGAGTCCAGCTGCATAGACGATTTTGGCAAAACGTGGCTTATCCCGGTCGAGCACCATCGCCTGAATCATCGACTCAAAGAGTTCAATCTCCGCTTGGGTGAACTCCTTGGTAAATCCGAAGTCCAAGAAGCCAATGCGACCGTCCTTGAGAAAGAGGTAGTTACCTGGGTGCGGATCACCATTGAAGAGTCGGAGCCGATAGAGGCTGCGAAAAACGAAACGAAAGAGCACCTCGCCATAGGCATCCCGTACCGACTGCGGTTCGCTCAGCACCTCCTCAAAGGACCTGCCATGCAGGTACTGGGTTACCAGCACATGAGGAGAGGAGAGCGCGAAGTTGACACGCGGAACCACGATGAAAGGATGGTCCTGATAGTAATCAGCAAAAGTCTGTGTCCGTCGTGCCTCGTTGGTGTAATCCAACTCCTCCTCCAACCGCAGGACCAGCTCATCGGCCATCTCACCCGTCGCCATCGACGGAAAGAGCAACTTCAATGCACCAGCTACGAGCCCAGCGTTGTCAAGATCTGCGCCAATCAGTGCGGCCGCATCAGGAAACTGGACCTTGATCGCGATCTCCTCGCCAGAGCGTAACCGACCGCGGTGAACCTGTCCGATCGAGGCGCTGGCGACGGGAAGCGGATCGACCTCCTTGACAAGACGATAGAAGTCAGGAATCTCGGCGAGGATGGTCGCCTCCGCCAGGGCAAACTCCATCGTCGGCGCATCCCGCTGGAAACTCGCCAGCGCAGCACGGAGATCGGGGTCGACCTCAGCATCGAGATACCCCGCCATCTGGGCAAGCTTGGTCATCAGTCCGCGGGTGTTCGCAAACTGTGCCCGAACGTCGGCGGCGGTCGCCATACGGGCGTTGCGGAGTGCGACCTCACGCCCCGACGCGGGTGTGAGCCGCACCCGTAACCGACGTAACGCGTTGCGCGTTGCTAATCCAAGAATCATCGAGGATGAACGATACCCACGACGTACGTTGAAACCCATACCCGTCAGCCTACGCCAGATCAAGAGCACTGATTCCTCGTGCGCCAGGCTTGGAGGAAGAACGAAGGTGACCTAGAATCCTTCCATGGCCTATCAGACGATCATCGAACCATTTCGCATCCACTCGGTCGAACCGATCCCGATGACAACCAGAGAACAGCGCCAAGAGGCGATCCGTGTCGCCCACTACAACCTCTTCCAGTTGCCTGCGCGTAACGTGATGATTGACCTGCTCACCGACTCAGGAACCGGCGCGATGAGTCGCGACCAATGGGCAGCGATCCAGCACGGTGACGAGTCCTATGCCGGATCTCCATCATGGGAGATCTTCGAGAGTGCGGTGCAGGAACTCTTTGGTTTTCCCCACATCATCCCAACCCATCAGGGACGTGCCGCCGAACGCATCCTCTTCTCGGTACTGGGTGGGCCAAACAAGATCGTCCCTGCGAACACGCACTTCGATACCACTCGGGCTAACGTGGAATACACCGGCGCCCAAGCCATCGATCTCTTGTGCCCCGAAGGGCTCGACCCCGAACTCGAGGCACCCTTCAAAGGCAACATCAACCTCTCGGCGCTCGAAGCGCTCCTGGCCAAGCGGGCCACTGACATCCCTGCGGTTATCCTGACCGTGACCAACAACTCTGGAGGCGGACAACCGGTCTCCATGGAGAATATCCGCGCCGCCAGCACGCTTTGCCGAACTTTTGGGGTCCCACTCTATCTAGACTCGTGCCGTTTCGCCGAAAACGCCTGGTTCATTCGGCTGCGTGAGCCGGGTTATGCCACCAAGTCCGTCACCGAGATCGTACGGGAGATGTACTCCTACGCTGACGGCATGACCATGAGCGCCAAGAAAGATCCGATGGCAAATATTGGAGGCTGGCTGGCCACCAACGACCCTGCGATCGCTGATCAGGCACGAACGATGCTCATCCTCACCGAGGGCTTCCCGACCTATGGAGGCCTTGCCGGCAGGGATTTAGAGGCGATCGCGCAGGGACTACGTGAAGCAGTATCCCACGACTATCTCCACTACCGAATCGCATCCACCGCCTACCTCGGCGATGCCTTAGAAGAGATGGACTTCCCTGTCGTGAGGCCAAGTGGCGGCCACGCCATCTATCTCGATGCCCGACGTCTGCTCCCTCATATCCCTGCTCTTGCGTATCCTGGACAAGCACTGGCGATCGCGCTCTATGAACTCGGTGGTGTCCGTGGCTGCGAGATCGGCTCGGTCATGTTTGGGCGTGCTCCTGATGGCAGCGAGCATCCTAGCGCTCTTGAGCTAGTACGCCTCGCTATTCCGAGGCGTACCTATACCCAGAGCCACATCGACTATGTCGTTGAGGTGTGTGCCGAGGTGCTCAACATTGCTCCCAACCTCAGGGGTTATCGCATCGTCAAGGAGCCACCTGCGCTCAGGCACTTCACTGCCCAGTTTGCGCCACTGGTCTAGCATGCGCTGCCCAACCATCTAGGCACGAAAGGACATGATGCTCGACACCACCAATCTTCTCGGCTTCGATCTCGAAACCACCGGTCTCTCGCTCACCGACGATGAGCCGGTCTCCTATGCCCTCTCCTGGTGGAGCCAGGATGGCATCAGTGACGACTATAGCCTCGTGGCACCGACGCGACCTATCGCACCGGAGGCGACCGCAAAGCATGGCATCTCGGATGAACAGGCTGCGCGTGAGGGCCAGCCCCTCGCGGAGGCCCTCAGACATATCGGCAACGATCTCGTCAAAGCAGGTCGCCAAGGCTGGCTACTGATTGGAATGAACGTCTCTTTCGACCTCAGCATCATCGACGCCCAACTCCGTCGGCACTTCGGCAAGGGGCTTCATAACGTCGGCTGGCAGGGCCCAGTGCTCGACATCTACGTCATTGACCGCGTCTTTAGTGCCCCCCGGCGCGGTTCGCGACAGCTCGACGCCCTCTGCGAATTCTATGGCGTTGAACTCAACAACGCGCATAATGCCCTCGGTGATGCCCACGCCACCGTCGAGGTAGCGCGCCGACAACTCGATGCCTACCCTCGCATCGTTACGATGGATGGCCCAAGCCTCATGGCACTCCAGGAACGCGAACACATCAAATGGCTCCGTAACTTGAATGACTACCGTCGTGAACACCAGGGTGGACCTATCACCATTCCCAAGGCGTGGCCCATCGACACCACCCCTCGATCATCGTGAGCCGCCTGTCCACCGACTGGTGGGAGGGTCATTGGCTCCGAGGTCTCTGCGTGCTCATCGCCGTAGCCTTCATGGTGAGCGCCGTGACCATTTTCCACCAACAGACCATGGTGGTCCCCGAGGTCGGTGCCGTCTCGACCGGTCTGATCTTCTTCCGTATCGATGAATGGCGCCGGGGTCCCATCCCCTTCTACCTCGTGATCTGCGGGGCTGCCTTTCTCGGAGTCGAGATCACTCGCTACCTCCCCCTGAATCTGATCGCCCAGATCGTCATCACCTTGGCGGTCATCCTTGGGGCCGTGCTGTTTTTCCGTGTCCCTGCCTATCCTGCGCTCTCAGCCGGCCTCCTCCCCGTCTACCTCCATCTCATCTCGCCCCTCTACGTCCTGGCAGTCATCATTTTCATGGGGATCCCAATTCTCTTCATCGTCATCACCGAGCGCCCAGGCCTCGGTCCTTCATCGCCAATCCCCGTCAACCTCCGATCGACGATCATCATCGTCGGCTCCCTGGGTGTGATGGTGCTAGCCGTCTGGATCGTACATTCTCCGCTAGCGGTCTTGCCGCCTCTCTTCGTTGCGACCGTCGAAAACGCCAACGCCCCCAAGGGGCGCGGAGTCCGCCAACTCACCTGGACCGCGCTAGCGATCCTTGGGGCCATCGAGTTGACCATCCTCCTCTTCATCAACCTCAACTCCAACTTCGTGGTGCTCATCACGCTGACCCTTGCCCTCATTCTCGTCACCAAACGCGAGATCGAGAGTCCACCCATCCTCGCCCTCGCGATTATCCCGATCGTCTTTGGCCACGCCACCGACCTCCGCATCACGTATCTGATCGTGATCGGCGTCGCGCTCTCACAGATCGCTCCGCCACTTGTCGCGAGTGCAACCGACGGGCTCTTTTCGCTCGTGCGCCCACATCGCGTCATCGACGATGCATACGACTGCGCAGAGGCGAACTTCGACTTGGATAACCGTGCTTAGCTGGCCATTTGTCATCCCTCCCTCTCCCCACCACGAGTTGGGCCCCCCTACTTTCGCCGATCCACGCCCCACCAGAGACGAAGATGCTCGATAACCACGGGCTACCTCAACACGTGCTCGTCATCGGAGGGGGGTCCGAGATCGTACGTGCCCTCCTGGGACGACTTGGGGCCGCATCACTACGCTCGGTCCTCCTCCTTGGACCACACCCACAATCGATGACACAGACAAGTACCGAACTCCTTGCGGCCTACCCAACGCTGGTTGTCGAGACACGACACCTTGACCTTGCCGACACGACGACCCTCGATCACCGCATCAGCGAAGCACTAGCGAGTGTTCAACCCCTCGATGCCGTCATCATGGGCGCTGGCTGGCTTGGCATGCAGTCAGAGGACGAGCAGGAACCAGCTAAGGTAGCCCACTCCATCACCGTTAACTTCACTGGACCAGCGATGGCGTTGACCCATTGCGCCAATCGACTACAGACACAGGGGTACGGGCTCATCATCGTGCTCTCCTCGGTAGCGGGCGAACAGGTGCGACGCTCAAATTACCTCTACGGCGCTGCCAAGGCAGGCCTCGACGGATTTGCCCTCGGTCTCGCTGATCGCCTCCACCCAACGGTACAGGTCTTGGTCGTCCGACCAGGCTTTGTCACCACTGTGATGACCAAAGGACGGCCAACACCCCCGCTGAGTACCACACCGGAACGTGTGGCCGATGATATCATCCGTGGCATCACCCAACACACCACCATCGTATGGAGCCCCCGTATTCTGCGACCGATCATGATGATCTATCGCCATCTTCCGCGCGTCCTCGTCAGGCGTATCCCGTACTAGTCGAGAGATCGACGAGCAATTGCTCTCGACCACACTCAGGTCAGCTGACCGCCGTACCACCGATGATCGGCGCCCCATGACCTGTCGTCGTGGAACCGAGTGCCGGAGAGCTCGGGCCTCCATCAAAACCGACCACCTGGCCATTCGAGAGGATGATGCTGTAGCCGGCACCGTTGGGACCACGAATGATAGCCACCGCCAAGGGGTTCGCCTGTACCGAACCCGCCGAGGGTGCATCGCCAAAGCCATAGGTAGCCCCATCGGCGGTCAACAGGGTGTACCCATCTCCCGTTGGCGAGGCGACGATGCCGACGAACTTGGATCGCACCGTCGTTGTCTGGCTGATATCTCCATAGTCATGAGCTGCCCCAAAGGAGAGGACGGTGCCATTGGCCTCAAGGAGCCAGTACCCGTTGCCGTTCGGGGTTGAGGCGATGCCGACGACTGGCGCGGCGAGTGGGTGAGCACCGGTGAGTCCGGTGAAGCCCTTCGAGTAGGCCGATCCCTGATAGGTTGCGTTGCCAAAGTCAAAGACGCCACCGTCAGCGGCGACCAGCCAGTAGCCATTGCCGTTGGTCGTCGAGGCAATGCCGACGATAGGAGCGTTGAGGGGGCGCGAACCCGAGAGACCGGTGATGCCGTAGGTGTAGGTGCTGCCATAGAAATGTGCATCGCCAAAGTCAAAGACGCCACCGTCAGCGGCGACCAGCCAGTAGCCCTTCCCATCGGGAGTTGCGGCTACACCGACCACTGGAGCGTTGAGGGGGCGCGAACCCGAGAGACCGGTGATGCCGTAGGTGTAGGTGCTGCCGAGGTCAGTCGCTCCATCCTCGGCCGCGGTACCGCCGTCCGCGGAGGCGACGATAATGCCAGAGCTGGCGGTGTTACCTTCGTTGATGACTGGCGGTGTCCCTGGAGCTGGATCACCCAGTATCGCTGCTGCGATCACTGGGGCCCCATGACCTGTCGTCGTCGAACCGAGTGCAGGAGAGCTCGGACCTCCATTAAAACCGACCACCTGGCCATTCGAGAGGATGATGCTGTAGCCGGTGCCGTTGGGTGCCGTGACGATCGATACCGCCTTGGCTGCCTGGCCGCCCAGATTCAGTGATCCGTACGAGGATGCGTCCCCGAAACCATAGACGGCACCGTCGGCGCCGAGCAGCCAATACCCACGGCCATCCGCAGTCGAGGCGATGCCCACGATATTGGCCGGCTGGCCCAGTTGGCCATAGTCGCCTGCATCCCCAAAGGAGAGGACGGTGCCATTGGCCTCAAGGAGCCAGTACCCGTTGCCGTTCGGGGTTGAGGCGATGCCGACGACTGGCGCGGCGAGTGGGTGAGCACCGGTGAGTCCGGTGAAGCCCTTCGAGTAGGCCGATCCCTGATAGGTTGCGTTGCCAAAGTCAAAGACGCCACCGTCAGCGGCGACCAGCCAGTAGCCATTGCCGTTGGTCGTCGAGGCAATGCCGACGATAGGAGCGTTGAGGGGGCGCGAACCCGAGAGACCGGTGATGCCGTAGGTGTAGGTGCTGCCATAGAAATGTGCATCGCCAAAGTCAAAGACGCCACCGTCAGCGGCGACCAGCCAGTAGCCCTTCCCATCGGGAGTTGCGGCTACACCGACCACTGGAGCGTTGAGGGGGCGCGAACCCGAGAGACCGGTGATGCCGTAGGTGTAGGTGCTGCCGAGGTCGGTCGCTCCATCCTCGGCCGCGGTACCGCCGTCCGCGGAGGCGACGATAATGCCAGAGCTGGCGGTCGACCCCGAGGGTTGGGCGGGCGCAGTACTGTTGCCATCGTTGTTGATCGCAATCGGTCCACTCACGCTAAACCAGTCCGAGTCCAGACCGAGCATGGAGGCAAACTCTGTGCCCGAGACGGTGGAGGATCCGCTGGAACCAACGACCTGGATCGACAAGACCCGACCACCGTCAGTACCCTCACCCGTGCGCTGAAGGACATTCAAACCTTGCACCGTACCCACGTTCGCGAAGGCCTGCTGGAGTGAGGAGAGTCCAACCGTCTGACTCCACGGGTCCCAAGGATCACAGATCGAGGCATAACAGCCGGCATCATAGGGGTCGGGTACCGCTGGGAAGTCACCTCCTGCGGTGTAACCCCCATCGGAGGCGGAGTACTGGGTAAAAGCAGGGGCGCCAGAGGACTGCTTAAGGATTTGGCCTGCGGTGTCTGTCTGTGCCGCATCGATCAGTGCGCGAGCCTGACTGGCCTGCCCGGTATTGAATCCTCCATAGACCTGGCAATAGTCAGAGTCACAGATCTGTGCAAAACTATAGGAGTTCCCTACGGCAAGTGCATAGGTCCGCGCCTCTATCGCCTGTGCCTCAAGCGCCTGGAAACCCCAGGCCTGACCCTGAGGACCAGCACTGCCAAGCGTCCCCCACACCACCGGCATCTCGTTCCCAATGACCCCTCGGACATAGGATTCGAGTCCAAGGGTGTTCGTCAAGACCTGCTGTCCCTGCCCGTTCTCGGTGACGCCGAGCGTACCTCGAACGTACTCAACGGCGCCACTCGACTGACACCACCCGAGCGCTTGGCTCTGGGTCTCGTTGACCATCGAACCTAACGGCTCCAAATTCCCTGGGCTTATCGTCAACGACCCTGTCGTCGACGTCAGTGGAGACCATGAGGTCGGAGCCGAACAACCACTCGATCCCAGCCCTTGGCTCACCGAGATCGTACCACCAGCATCGGATACCTGGATCGGGGTATTCGGAGCTACCGCAATGTTATTGACGACGAGGCCCGAGGCATCTACCACCGTTGCCGGCTGTCCCGTCCCCTGGGTCAGCCAAACGGTGATGAGTCGGTCATAGGTATTGGCCAGCGTAGCACCACCATAGAAGTGCGCGAGGATCTCCTGATAGGTGAGATGACCTTGGCTGGCGTAACCGGCTTCACCAAATTGACTCGCGCCATTACCAGATCCAACCCCATAGCCGGTGAAGGTCAGAGCCCCACTGCTGGCATAACTCGTTGCCGGGAAAAGCACTACCGCCGGCACGATACCGACCAGTGCCCCAGCGGCAAGCATCGCACTCGTTCGCCCTGATGGGAGGAGAAACGCTGATCGCTTCGAATGGAGCCCACGCCGCATCAGTCACACCACGGCGATCTGCTCAACGCAGCTACTGTTCTCATGCCTTCAGTCATCGGAACACCCAGACCCCAACTTGACTCTGCCGACTCGCACCTATGCGCGGGGCCAGCCAACAATTCGTCAACCTCTCCACCATAGCAGCGAACGTGGCCTAAGCACTACTACGGGCGAGATGACCCTCCAAATCAGCGGTGCTCAGTTCGTACCCTTGGCCGGTTGACGCGAGCGCAACTAAGATCGACCGAACAAGGATAACGGGAGGTCTCACGTGGAGGATCTGAGAGAGCGCCTTGAGCGCGAGATGGTCAAGCTGCGCCGTAGCGGCGTCATCCCCCCGTCACTGGAGGCCAGAATGGGTGAGGTGATGAACGAACTCAAACCGCGACTGCGCTTTGACTCGATCAAGGATCGTCTCTTCAACCTTGAGGCGACCTCCTACATCGACACCGCCGTACCAACGAGTTCACAAAAACCTGGAGTGGCCTATCTCAAGCGAACCATCAAGGCGGGTATCGGTTGGTACCTCACCTACCTCACACAACAGGTCAACAACTTCACCTTTGAGACGGTAGGGCTCTTGAACGCCCTTGAGCTTCGCCTCTCAGAACAGGAGGAGCGTCTTGGCCGGATCGCCCCCCACCTCTCACTGGGCCACAGTTTCGGTCAGTTCCCAGCGAATGCCCTCACCCAAGAGACGGTCCTCAACCAACTAGCGCAGTGCTCGTTCGAGCGGCCGATCCTGGTGGCCGCTGCCGACGAGGATCCGCTACTCGCCAAGCTCGCCAGCGAAGTTCCGGACCTCGCCTACGGCCAGATTGAGGACCCGGTACTCGCTGATCGGGCAGCGGCCGAGGGACTCGACGTGAGAAACAGCTCGCTGCTCTGGCACCTCGAACACTGCGGAGAGGATACGCTCGGTGGGGTCGTCCTGCGCGGCGTGGAACTCGAATGCTCACCCGTCTGGTTTAAGCGTGCCGTACTCGCCGAGATAAAACGCGTACTCGCCCCCGGGGCACCTGGGCTCCTCGTCCACCACGAGCCTACGATCCTTGCCACCTCGAGGGAACTCAACGCGATGGCCGCCCTTCGAGGAGCACCGATTACGACACCGGCCTGGGCCGTCCTCGCTCACGAGGCTGGCTTTACCACAACCACGCAGACGATCGACATTGACACCCTCGTCACGAGGCTCGATCGGTGAGCGCCGTCTTTCAACTCATCCCCTCCTTTGCGAGCTACGATGCGATCGGAACCCATACGCGCCATCTCGATGCATTGCTTCGCGACTTCGGTTATGAGACGGCCATCTACGCCGATGAGTTTGACGACTCCCTCGCCGCCTACGCCTCACCTTTTTCCGAGTTACGCCACCGACCACCAAAGGGGGTCTGGTATCTCTATCAGGCCAGCACGAACTCCCGCATCGCTGATTGGCTGCGCGATCGACCAAGGGTCCTCGTGAACTACCACAATGTCACCCCCCACGCCCTGGCCAAACCCTTCGAGCCCGAGATTGCGCGCGTACTCTGGCAGGCACGTCGCGAGATCGGTGGCCTCGCCCAAACGACCCAACGAGCCTTCACGGTCTCCCATTACAACGCGGTCGACCTTTTCGAACTCGGCTTTCTCCATCCCTTGGTGGCGCCTCCGCTCCTTGCGCTCCCCCAACACGGCCAAGCAAGAACGCAGGAACCCGTCCCCACTCCAGCTAACTGGCTCTTTGTTGGTCGTATCTTCCCCAACAAGCATCAACTCTTCCTGATCGAGGCCTTTGCCCTCTATCGTCAACTCTTTGAGCCGGAGGCGACGCTCACCCTGGTCGGATCGACCGCCTCAGCGACCTATCTCGAGGCCATACAGGCAAAGATCGCGGCCCACCACCTTGAGGACTCCGTTCGACTCCTCTCGGGACTGAGCCCATCAGCGCTAGCGTTCGAGTATCAACAAGCCAGCCTCTTTACCAGCGCCTCGCTCCATGAGGGCTTTGGCTTCCCCTTTATCGAGGCCTTTGCCCATCAGATCCCAGTGCTCGCCCTCGCGACCTCTGCCGTATCCGAGACGCTCTCCTCCGCTGGCTGGCTCCTCTCCGAGGAGGACCCTCTCTCCTACGCGGTCGCGGCACACACCCTTGCCCACGACATCGACCTCCGTGACCAACTCATCGAGCGCGGGCTGTCGAGGCTACGCGTCTTTGACCCGGCGACGCTGCGGCTCCAGTACCAACGACTCATCGAGCAACTGGTGGGCGCCCCATGACCATCCACCAGTTTGTCCCGGTGCTCCTCCCTCATGACGCCGTCGGCAACTGCGCCCGGGAACTGCAGCATCGGCTCCTCATCACGGACCCCAACAGCCACATCTATGTGGAGGATGTGCGGCGATCTGATCTCGACCATGCGACTCCCGTCAAGGAGATGCAACTGCGATCAGGGGATGTGCTGATCTATCACTACGCAAACTTCTCCGCGCTCGCACCCTCTCTCCTTGCCCAGGGGCAGACCTTGCTCTATTATCACAACATCACACCTGAGCAGTACTTCACCGCATGGGACCCCGACACCGCCATCGCACAGCGGCGTGCACGACAGCAACTAGAGCGCCTCGTCCATCAGGCAATGGGCTGTCTCTCGGTGTCAGCCTTTAATGCCGCAGAGCTCAGACACTACGGAGCGGAGGCGGTTGCAACCGTGGGTCTCTTCGCCCATTACGATGACCTCAAAAATGAGGAGCCAACCGACCGCCTCGGTCGACTCCTTCGCAGCTGGGAACACCGCGGCTCCCCAGAGGACTGGCTTTTTGTCGGTCGATTGGTACCCAACAAGGCCCAGGAGGACCTGCTCGGCTCCTTTGCCCTCTATCGAGAACTCACCGGCCAGGACAGCTCTCTCACCCTCGTTGGGCGTCCGTTTCACCCGGACTACCTCCTCGGTCTCCGGCAACGAGCGATCGACCTTCGTATCGGTCATCGGGTGCACTTCCTCACCGGTGGCCTACGTGCTCGCTCCCTCGGGGATCAATACCGCGCCGCTCGCATCTTCGTCTCCGCCTCACTCCACGAGGGTTTTGGTGCACCCCTTCTGGAGGCGATGTCACTCGGCCTGCCCGTGGTCGCCGTCGACTCATCAGCCGTTCCAGAGACCGTTGGCGATGCCGGTTTCATCGTGCCTCCCCATGATCCGCTCGCAACGGCGACGGCCGCCAAACTCGCTGGCGAGGAACCCCTCCGTAGTGAGCTTCTCGATCGCGGCGCGCAACGAGTCAAACGCTTTGACAACGACGCCGTCTGGGCCCGGATGAAGGTGGCGCTCCGCGAACTCACCGGCATCGAGGTAGCCTGATGCATCTCGTCTTTGTCACCCCACGCTATGGCCACGACATCGTCGGCGGCGCCGAGATGGCAGTGCGCTCCTATGCAACCCGGATCGCTGGCCGTGGCCACCGCGTCGAGGTGATCACCTCGACCGCGACGACCTTAGCCTGGGACGATACGCTGCCTGCCGAAACGGTCGTCGAGGATGGGGTCATTGTCCACCGCCTTCGGCCACGCCAACCTCGCCTCACCAACTTCTCCGCCATCTACGCCAAAGTACTCGCCACCGGACGACTCCCTCACGCCGTCAGCGCTGACCAGTTCTTGCAGGACCAAGGCCCGCTCCTCGATGGGTTCGAGGCACTCCTTGATCGACTCGACCCTGATCGGGTGATCAGCTATCCCCTCCTCTACTGGCCGAATCTCCAGGCTCTGCGTTGGAAGCCCTCCCGATCCGTCCTCCACCCTGCCGCTCACCCAGAGCCAATGCTCTCAAGTGCAATCTACTCCGAACTCGTACCTCGCGCACGTCGTATTGTCTTCCAAACCCGCTCTGAACAAGAGCTCCTCAATCGACTCTTTTTGATTGGTGCCTCTCGCCAGCTCGTGCTACCCCTGGGACTCGATGAACCGACCCCCGACACCGATCCGTCCCAGTCGCTGCCCGAAACGCCCTATCTTCTCGCGCTTGGGCGCGTACAGGCCGACAAAGGCAGCAGACTACTCACTGAGCTCTATCGCCAGACACAGCCCACATTGCGACTCATCATGGCCGGCCCTCTGCTTGAGCCCTTGCAGCCTGCACCCAACGTCGAGACTCTCGGCGTCGTCTCGAAGGCCCACCGTGACACCTTGCTGGCCAACGCCTCCGCCGTCGTCATCGCCTCACGCTATGAGTCCTTCTCCCTCGTCGCCATCGAGGCGATGGGGGCGGGCATCCCCCTCATCGTCAACGGCCATAACCCGGTTCTTCTCGAGCAGATCGCACATTCAGGTGGCGGGATTGCCTTTCACACGGCATCTGAACTGCTAAGCGCTATCGAGCTCATTGCGACCGATAGAACCCTCGCACAAACGCTCGGCCAACAGGGACGGAGCTATGCCACCACGCATCTGTCCTGGGAACCGATCATCGACCGCTATCTTGCCTTCCTCAGTTAGCTTGTGCCACAAGCTGGTACGTCACCAGAAGCGCGCGCCTTGAGCGCTGCCGATCGACCAGTGTCACCAACTGCAAGCGCTCAGCAGTACAACGACTACCAGTGCCCAACTGTCCAGCTCGGCTAAAGGAAGTGCCGGCTTGAGACCTCATTGACGAAGACGTTCGCCTCGGCCGCGATGAGTCCTCCAACGCCTTTTTGACCACCGACGATCATGAGGCCGTTATCCCAGCGACGACTCTCTATCATCATCCCACTCTGGGGGTGATAGAGGTTCACCTGGATCGAATAGGAACCCACCGCAAGCGGTAGGGAGCTGAACTGCACCACGGCCTCCACCGTGCCACGGACGATCACCGGCTCCATCTCCATCTCCCGGGTATGGGCCCGGATCAGGGCCACACCAGCAGGACTATAGAAGAGCACCTCGATATGACAGGAACCCGCGAGCGATGCGACGTCTTCGATCACGATCGCCAGCTCCACCTGGCTCATCGCCGCTAGCTCAACACCCCGGTCGGCATCGACACCGTTGATCATCATAGAGCTGAGATGGATGTCGCGGCTGATAGCCGCCTCGAGACGGTGATCTTCGGTGCTTGGATCATGGTTCAAGCCAGAACCTGAGAGCTGGAACTTCTGGAGTAGCGCGACCGCCTCGGCCGTCGGACCCTGACCGACGAGCCGGCCGTGATCGAGGACGAAAGCGGTGGAACAGACCGCACGAACGAGGTCCGGCGAGTGCGACACGAAGATGATCGTCCGACCCTCCTCCTGGAACTCACGAATCTTGGCCAAACACTTGAGCTGGAAATTGGCGTCACCCACCGCCAGCACCTCATCGACGAGGAGAATATCGGGATCCATATTCACCGCCACAGCAAAACCAAGGCGTGCGTACATCCCCGAGGAGTAGAACTTGACCTGGTTTTCGATGAAGCCGCCCAACTCCGAGAACTCGACGATCGCATCAAAGCGTGCATCAACCTCTTTACGAGACAGGCCCATGAGCGCGGCATTGAGATAGATGTTCGCCCGTCCAGAGAGATCCGGATGAAATCCAGCCCCAAGCTCCAACATCGCCGCAATACGACCACGAATCCGAATCTCGCCCGCCGAGGGTGTCAAGATGCCTGCGATGCACTTGAGCAATGTTGACTTGCCAGAACCGTTGTGACCGAGCAAGCCAAGGGTTACCCCCTGTTCAACCTCAAAGCTGATGTCCGAGAGCGCTGGAAAGACCTCGTGGGGCACCTTGCCCAAATGAATAGCCTTCTCTTTGAGAGAGGTGTACTTCTCCTGAAAGAGTCGGAAGGTCTTCGAGACCGACACTACTTCGACTGCAGTTGACACTACAACTCCTCTGCAAAGTTCCCTTCCAGGCGACCGAAAATATAGACAGAGACCAGGAAGAAGATAAAACTCAGAACGACGATGGTCCCAAGGACCGCCAAGTACCACATGGGGCCATAGCTAGGAAGAATATGGACAATCGACCCATTGGTGCCAAGCGGGTTCGCTTTCACATAGAAGGCACGCTGAAAAGTCAGTGCTACCGGTGTCGTCGGATTAGCTAGATAAAGCCAGGTCAAACCGTGTGCCTTCAACTGCTTGGAGAGCTCCATAAACGGATACACCACCGGTGTCGCCCAGAACCAAGCCTGAAGCAAAATCTCCATGAGGTGCTGCATGTCCCGCAGGTAGACATTGATCCCCGACAGCAACACCGCCAACGCCGAGGCGAACATCAACAAAGCAAGCAGCGCAATGGGCACGAGCCACACGAAATGCGGACTCGGCGCAACCCGAAAGACGATAAGAAAGATCGCCAACACCACCGTCTGGAAGAGAAAAAAGACAAAGGCAGAGCCGACCGAGGCGAGTGCCAGGATCTCCCTAGGGAACGAGACCTTTTTCACCAACCCACTATTGTTCACGACCGAACCCGTTGCACCGAGGACGCCAGACTGGAACAGGTTCCAGGCCAAGAGCCCCGTGGCCAGGTAGATCGCAAACAACGGGATGCCGTTCTTCAGGATCTTTTGGAACACGATGTAATAGATCAGGATGAACATCGCTGGATTCAGGAGACTCCAGATAAATCCCAGCGCCGAGTCCTTGTACTTGACCTTGATCTCCTTGGCGACGAGGTCCTTTAACAGATCGCGATATCTCCAGATATTAGCGATCCGCTGCGGGACCGTCATCGAAGGACGAACAAGATGAATCGGCAGCTCCCGATCTCGCTGATAACCCGAGGGTTCAGGCACCGGTCCGGAGTGGTCGGTCTTCACTAGGAGTCGGACCCGCTCGCAGGGGGGCCGTAGGAGTTCGTTCGGATCACCTGATCGATAAAGCCATACTCCTGCGCCTCATCGGCGGTGAACCAACGGTCGCGCTCGGAGTCAGCCTGGATCTTCTCCACTGGCTGGCCAGTGTGGAAGGAGATACGTTCCGCAAGCTGGCGCTTGAGATACATGATCTGCTCCGCCTGGATAGCGATATCGGCTGCTTGGCCCTGCATCTGCGCCAACGGCTGATGCATCAGGATACGCGCGTGCGGCAAGGCGAATCGCTTGCCATGGGCCCCTGCACAAAGCAAGAACTGACCCATCGAAGCAGCCATACCAATCGTGATCGTCGAGACATCACAGCTCACATACTGCATGGTGTCGTAGATGGCGAGGCCATCATAGATCGAGCCGCCGGGAGAGTTAATGATAAAAGAGATATCTCTCTCCGCATCCTCAGCAGCAAGAAGCAGGAGTTGGGCACAGATCGCGTTGGCCGTGAGCTGATTGACCTCCGCACCCAAGAAGACAATGCGCTCCTTTAAGAGCTGCTGATAGACGTCGCCACCCCGATCGGCGTTAGCAGCATCCTTCAAGTCAGCGATAGAACCGGCAGTGAGGTCAGTATGATCCATGGGATCTAGGTTAATCGGACGAGCGACTGGCAAAGTTCACTCGCACAAGGTAACCCAGCTCATCTTGTCCACATCCGATGGAACCGATCCCACCTTTCATCCGCTAGGATCACCACCGAAGCGGGCGTGGCGAAATTGGCAGACGCGCAAGGTTTAGGTCCTTGTGTCGAGAGACGTGGGAGTTCGAGTCTCCCCGCCCGCACCAGCCGATGAGCCCGGCCGAACCAGCAAAGATGACCGACCGGCATCACCTACGTTCCGGAGTGGTCTGATCCGAGATCAGAGAGGCCCGCAAGACGTTGTACCAGTGCCGCCAAAGCTCGACCTCGGTGTGAGATGCGTCCTTTTTCCTCCCGGGTCATCTCTGCAAAGGACCGGCCATCACCCTCATCGGGGAGAAAGATCGGATCGTACCCAAAGCCATGCCCACCACTTGGTGTGTGCGCAATGGTGCCTTGGACCTCGCCACGAAAGAGTTCCGTCGCTGCTCCTCGTCGAGCCATCGCAATCACGGTCACGAAACGCGCCTCCCGGTCCTCAATTCCTTGCAGCTCATGTAAGAGTCGCTCAATCCGCTCAGCATCAGAATCCCCATAGCGCTTCGAATAGACTCCCGGGGCCATCCCGAGAGCCTCAACCTCGAGTCCAGAGTCCTCGCCGAGGGCGAATGCGCAATCGCTGAGCCCAGCAATTGCCTTGAGCGCAGCATTCTCCTCGAAGGTCGAACCCGTCTCTTCCACCTCTCCTCGATCGAGGCGCACGACTGCATATCCCGTTGGCAACAGATCGGCGAGCTCCGCTAACTTGTTGTCGTTACTGGTGACTAAGCCAAGTTTGATGACACTCATCGCGTCCTCATGAGCGTGCGTCATAGGCGGCGAGTGCCTCGTCGCCCAACGCGATCAGCTCCATGATCCCTGACTCAGCGAGCTTAAGGAGGTCAACCAGATGCGTCTTCGAAAACGTCGCCCCTTCAGCGGTGCCCTGTATCTCGACATACTCACCCTCACGGTTCATGACCACATTCATATCGACCTCGGCGGAGGAGTCCTCGCGATAGTCAAGATCCAGCACCGGCTGACCATCTACCATACCAACGGAGATCGCAGCAAGTGCACTCAAAAGGACCCCCGCTCGCACCCGTTCTGCTTGCTCCAAGCGCTTAAGCGCCAGCCGAAGCGCCAGCGAGGCACCGGTGATCGAAGCAGTACGGGTACCACCGTCGGCCTGGATCACATCACAGTCCACCACCAGTTCAATCTCGCCTAACCTGCGCAGATCGATTGAAGACCGCAGCGAACGTCCAATGAGTCGCTGTATCTCGACCGTCCTGCCACCCTGCTTCCCCTTGACGGCCTCCCGTGGAGTACGCTCGCGTGTCGCTGCTGGCAACATCGCATACTCAGCGGTGAGCCATCCGGAACCCTTGCCACGGAGCCAGGGGGGGACACGATCCTCCGCCGAGACGCTACAGATCACCTTGGTCTTGCCTACCTCGATCAGACACGAGGCCAGTGCCATCTCGGTGTAGTCCAGCGTGATGGCAACCGCTCGAAGGTCAGATGGATCTCGTTGATCATGACGCTTGGCCACTCGTACACTCCTTTTCACTCTCGGGTCGCCCATGACCCGAGCTTGTATGTTCTTGTCTATTGGTCACGAGCGTCCGTGCCGATACGAAGGCGATATCCTCTGGGGCTTGATCTTCTGGGGCTTGATCCCCCTGCAGGAGATCCTGAGGCAGTGCGTCCACATGCACATGTTCGACTGCCCCAAGATCGCCTGTAAAGAGTCGTCTCCCAACCTCCTGGAAATCGACGACCGATCCCGTGCACAAGAACGTTACCGGTTCCACAACCCCTGGCCGGCCCTTGACCTGGCCTGCCCGTGTCAACAACTCTCGAACCTCAAAAGCGGTCTCCTCGCCACTTGAGATCAGCATGACCCCTTCGCCAAGCACAGCTCGGAACTGAGCGGCGAGGTAGGGATAATGGGTACAGGCAAGGAGCAATGTGTCGACTCCAGCTCTCCTCAGCGGTCGCATAAGGGTGCGCATACGATCGAGGAGCGCCGGGTCATCGATGGCACCCGCCTCAACATACTCGACAAGCCCAGGACAGGCGATCGCCGTGACCGCCTGATGCGCCAAGCGACGCTGATAGACCCCAGAAGCAATAGTCGCAGCGGTCCCGACGACTCCGACGCGAGAGTTCTCTGTCGCCTGGGTCATGGCTCGAACCGCTGCGTCGATCACACCAACGACGGGGACATCGCTTGTCGCCTTGAGTGCTTCGAGGGCAATCGCCGACGCCGTGTTGCAGGCGACGACAACCAACTTGAGCCGATAGCGAGCTCGCAGATACGCAAAGATCTCTAAGGAAAACTGAAGAACTTCAGCGGGTGCTCGATCCCCGTACGGCGATCGCTTGGAGTCCCCCAGATAAACAAAGTGCTCCCCAGGAAGCAGATCGCGTAGTGCCTCGAGAATATTAAGCCCACCGAAACCGGAGTCAAAAACTGCGATGACCTCTCTTTGATCAAGAGGTGGATCACCTGCGCACTCAGCATCGGCCTGACTCAGAACCGGTCGCTCACCCATACGAACCCCATGCACCCAAGCGCCTGGGAAGAACGCAGTCGCTTGGAATCGATCCGAGTCCGTCGTAGCCCAAAATACCGAGCTGCTGGCGAAGCTGGCTCCGGAACTCGATCAGATACTCGACCGCCCCGAGCACGCCTCCCAGTGCATAGGCAGCCATCGCCACACGGCCAAGCGCAACCACCCGCGCCCCTAGCGCCAGCGCGCAGAGGGCATCGGTTGGGTGGGCGATCCCACCATCGACCACAAAGTCATGCTCACGAGCTCGGGGGGCGAAGAGGGCCAGTGCCTCAGCCGTCGTTGGAAGCAGATCACTCTGTCGCCCACCATGATTGGAGACCCAAGGGGTCACCACTGGCATCGGCAAGAGCCCCTGGATCGCATCGAGATCAGCGAGCGAAAGCACCCCCTTGATGATGGGATCGATTCCATGACCCTGGCACTCGTCGAAGAAGCGGGTAAGATCGAGATCGTGCACCTGATCGATCGCCTCGGAGGTGAAACCATTCCCAAAGGCAGGACCATCCTGATCATCGGAGGCAAGCACCTCTCGTAGCCGCACAATCGGGGAAAAGTCATGTATCTGATCGCGGTGTCGTGCGCCGAGGTAGGGGGTATCGATGGTGAGAGCCGCTGCCCGAACCCCTACCTCCGCACCGGTGGCGAGGAGTTGACGCGCAAAGGCGGGATCCTGCGTCTGGTAGACCTGAAGCCATAGTTCACCATACCGTTGGTCACCAAACCCAGCGAGAAGCTCCCGATGGGCTGGGCCGAGCCCTTCGATCTCATCACCCTCAATACGTCGCCCGAGGTCAAACGCCTCCGCAATCGCCTCAAGTCGGCGACTAGATCGGGTGGAGATCGTGTAGCCAAATCCTGCCACTCCGGCTGCAAAAGCCAAACCAGGCTCGCCTGCTGGGTTCAGCAAGGACTGAAAGGCGACTGGCGCGATCGTCAGTGGAGTATCGAGTGTTCGACCGCGAAAGACAACGGCATCATCTACGCTCACCGGTCGCTGCAGATAGGTAGGCGTGAGCGAAAACTGCTGCCACGCCCCATAGTTCATCCTCAACAGATATTGTCGGTCGGCCGCACCAAAGAAGTAGTCAGCCGTCGGTTCATCGAGGCTTCGGGCCGCCTCAGCAAGCAGATCACGCGCGAGCCAAGGCACCGTCACGATTGACAACCGGACGTCAGCGTCATCGCCTCTCCGATCACGACCTCGGTCACCTCAGCCCTATCGATCGTGAAACAGCGCAGCTCTGCGAGTGGACGCGTGAGGGAGACCACAATATACCACCACGACGGGTCAGGAGCCTGCGCGACGTCCGTGGGGGACGGAAAGGCCTCGGAGTTGGTGTGCGAGTGATAGACACCAACGACTCGCAACCCTTGGGCAGTCGCGGACTCGCGAGCACGAACAACATCCTGGGGATCCGCCACAAAAACTCGGGCAGAGCGAGCCTCGTTCCGAGCCGGAAAGGCCCGTACCACCCTATGCTCATCGCCAATCAAGAGTCCACATGCCTCGAGCGGGTACTCCTGGATGCAATGCGCTAGGATGATGTCTCGGGTTACGGTTTGCATCTCCACCATCGTGACCAGCGTACCAACCGGAACCCATCCATCCTTAGATTGTGACTGATAATGCCTCGGAGCACGAAAAAAAAGAAGACGCCAGATGCCGCCAGCTTTGGCAACAGGGTCGTGGCCCAGAACCGCCGTGCCCGCCACGACTACGAGATTCTTGAGTCATTTGAGGCTGGAATCGAACTGGTAGGAGGCGAGGTCAAATCGCTTCGAGCAGGCCGTGTACAACTGCGCGACTCCTACGCCCGCATCGAGGGCGGCGAGGTTCTCCTACTCAAGATGAACATCGCCAGCTATGCCCAAGCAACTGGTTTTGGCGCCTTCAGCCCGGAACGCACTCGACGCCTCCTCCTCCATCGCTTTGAGATCGACCGACTCACCGGCAAGCTCGAGCAGGACCGGCTGGCGCTGATTCCCCTGTCGGTCTACTTCAAAAATGGTCTCGCCAAGGTCGAACTCGCCCTCGCCCGTGGACGCACCACGTACGATAAACGCCATGTGCTCCAGGAGCGCGACGCCGCCATGGAGATGAAGAGGCTCCACGCCACGTACCGCTGAGGACTGTATTCGCATCCCTCCCCACAACCGACTAGGATAGATGGCTGAAAGGGGGTGTACCGGATTCGACTTTGGACGACTTTGTGAGAGAAGCGAGCAGTGCTCTCCGGAGGCACTTTAAAAAGCCGGAAAACAAAATAAATGCCGAACCTTCGTTCGCACTCGCCGCTTAAAACCCGGTGACGTCCCCTCAGGTGGTCGCGTCGACACCTGAATGGGGCGTTATAAACAGACGCTTACTCCATTCGGCTCTTCTTGAGGCTCTTGGAGGACATCAATCAAGAAAACGGTAGTGAAGTCCGTCGGGTGGCACCACTATCGATCAAAAACCCGACTGCGCTCGGAGAAGAATCATGAAAGCGCCAAGGGACGCGGGTTCGACTCCCGCCACCTCCACGGCACAAGACCGATAGCAATATCGGACCGCACACAATGGGGCTCCCTGAAAGGGTGGCCCCATTTCCGGTTACCTGTCACATGGCCAATTCCGCCGGTGCTGCCTTATTGAGGCGGTCTTGCTTGAACAGACTTGCGTGAGCGCGATGGCTGAGCACCTTTCATCATCCTCCGACCAGTCAAGCGGAGGACAAACCCCCCTCATCACCACCGAGATCCAGAGGATCCTGAGGCTCAGGAATCGACATCGAGCTATAACCCCGCAGTCCCCGTGCTGCCGATCAGGCCCTAGAAAGTACCCATCCTCTCGCACACTTCTCTGGAACCTGTGACCAAGTGGCGGCCCAAGATCTCGTGGTCCTGGCCAAGATCACGCGACCCTGGTCGAGTCAGAGCACGAAGGACGGACACCCCTGGGCCGTCCACGACGACCGACCAGTTTCGGTATCAGGTAGCCAGGAAACGGCGCACCGCAATGGTGGAACCGAGCGTTCCCACCACGACACCCGCCACTACGATCACGGCGATCGTCTCAATCAGGTTGTGACTCGTCAGGACAAAGCCCTCAAGGAGATGCATGCGAAAGTGCGAAATGGCATACCCGATGAGCGACTTCACCAGGATCACTACCCCGGTTGCGACCAACGCGCCAATCAAACCCTGCACCAGCCCTTCAAGCATGAATGGGATCTGTATGAAGGAGTTTGTCGCTCCCACCAAGCGCATCACCGCTACCTCTCTGCGGCGGGAGAAGATCGCCACCCTGATGACGTTGAGGATCAATACCGCAGCGGACACCAGCAGTATGATCGCGACGGCCAAGATCACCGTCTGGGCTACATTCGAGACCGTCGTGATGGTGTTGATCGCTGAGAAGTTATCGTTGACGGTGTCCACACCCGGTTGTCCCTGAAAGATCGCCGCGACCGCCCTCGTCTCCGCTGGATTCACCAAGGAGACACGCAAAAAGGTGGGAACAGCGGACTCAGGTACCGCGTTCACCAGGTCAGGTTGATTCGCCAAGAGCCTACGAAAATCAGCGTACGCCTCTGCCCGAGGGACATAGGAGAAGCTCTTCACTGCTGGGAGTTGGTGTAGTTGATCCTCGACCGCAGTGAACTCAGTCGGAGAGATCTTCGGCTGGAGGAAGACCAGCAGCTGCACATTCCCCTTCCACTCGGCCGTTGCGGTGGATACTCCCTGCTTGATCAGCAACGCGGAACCCACTAGGGAGAGGGAGATCGCCACAGTGAAGATAGCTGCAAGCGACATCAGCCGGTTCCGCCAGAGATTTGTGCCGGTCTCCGCGGCAAAATACTTGATTGACATTGTTCCTTACACACCCAACCCATAGACGCCACGGACCTGATCTCGGCTGAGGTGACCATTGTCGATCTCGATCACACGCCGCCGCATAGAGTCGACGATGCCGACGTCATGGGTCGCCATGACCACAGCGGTACCCGTGCGGTTGATACGCTCAAGGAGGTTCATCACGCCCCAGCTGGTATCGGGGTCGAGATTGCCGGTGGGCTCGTCCGCAAGAAGGATCAATGGCCGGTTGACGAAGGCTCGCGCGATCGCCACTCGTTGCTGTTCACCACCGGAGAGCTGGTGTGGAAAGCGCTCCATCTTGTCCTCAAGACCGACCAGACGAAGGATCTGGGGCACCTGGGTGGCAATGAAACGGTTGGGTTTGCCAATCACCTGGAGAGCGAAGGCCACGTTCTGTGCCACCGTCTTGTTAGGAAGCAGACGGAAATCTTGGAAGATCACGCCGACGTTACGGCGAAAGTGGGGAACCTTCCAGTTGGGCATCGTTACCAGATTCTTGCCGGCGACCCAGATAGTACCATCGTCTGGCTTCTCTTCGCGGATCATCAACCGGATCAAGGTCGTCTTACCCGAACCAGATGACCCGATTAAGAAGACGAACTCTCCTCGATCGATCTCAAAGGAGATATCCCGCACTGCGGGGCTACCCTTAGAATACGACTTGGAGACATTTTCAAACTTGATCACTCAAGAACTCCTTTGCATCGACCGGATCCACGCCCTGGAGCGCGAACAGCTCGACCGTCTCGACATATCCTAACACCCGAATCAATGCTCTGAGTCTCAATCGCTGTCATTTGCTCGACGCCATTCAAGAAACGCCTGGATAAATGGACCAATCCTTCCATCGAGAACCTCCGTCACATTATGATCTTCGTAACCAGAACGATGATCCTTGACCAATTGATAGGGTGCCAAAACATACGAACGAATCTGGTTGGACCAACTCACCTCTGACTGGGGACCACCGATCGCACTCATCTGTGCGCGGAACTCCTCCCGATGGCGTTGCTCAAGCTTCGATATCAGAATCTGCATCGCCCTCGCCTTGTTCTGCAACTGGGACCGCTCGTTCTGACAGGAGACCACGATCCCCGTCGGCAGATGGGTGATGCGCACCGCAGAGTCGGTCACATTGACGTGCTGTCCACCCGCTCCGGAGGAGCGATAGGTGTCAATACGCAACTCCTTGTCGTCGATCGCCACCTCGAAGGACTCATCCATCAGCGGTGTCACCTCAAAGGAGGCAAAACTCGTATGGCGTCGGTGTTGGGAGTCAAAGGGCGACATGCGAACGAGCCGATGAACCCCCCGCTCCGCCTGGAGTAGTCCGTAGGCGTACCGACCCTTGACGATGAAGGTGGCGGAGAGAATACCCGCTTCACCACCGGGCGTCACCTCATCGAGCTCAAAGCTGAACCCCGCCTCACCCGCGTACCGCTCATACATTCGCAACATCATCTCGGCCCAATCCTGGGAATCGGTACCCCCCGCACCAGCATGGATCTCTGCAATCGCGTCGCCCTCGTCGAACTCTCCCGAGAGGAGTGCCCGAATATCCAGGCTTGCGAGGCGTTCGCTCACCCAAGAGAGGTTCTCCTCGAGTTCGTCGGCGAACTCAAGATCGCCTTGTTCAAGGAACTCGGCCTGCACCCGCGCATCCGAAAGACGGTGCTCGATGGACTCGAGTAATGCAACGTCCTCTCGCATCTGGGTGTAGCGGCGCGAAACCTGCTGCGCCTGCTCAGGAGAGGACCAGAACTCAGGTGCGGCCATCTCCGCCTCAAGCTCTTGGAGCTGGACCCCAGCATCGTCAATCTTGAGATACCGGCGGGCGGCTTCAAGTCGATCCTCAAGCACTCCTAACCGGTCGCTGACGTCACTCACTTGCCATGACAGTGCTTGTATTTGAGCCCACTGCCACAGTAACAGGGATCATTGCGGCCGATTCGCTCCTCTTCAGATTTGACGAGCGTCGCGTTCACCTCGACGTCCTCGATCGGCCGTTCTGCCACCGCCACCGCTCCTTGTGCCGCCTGGAACGACTCCAAGAGGTTGACGTCGCCAGGGTCAGTGGCCCCGTAATAGGATGCCTGTGCAAGATCAACACCTTGGGTCTCGGGACCCACAACTTGAACCTGGAGCACGTAGCGGATGTAGTCATCCTCGATCCGCTTCATCAGCTCCTGGAACATGTCATAACCCTCCTGTTGCCATGCAACCAAGGGGTCCTGTTGCCCCATCGCACGGAGATTAATCCCGTCGCGGAGATAGTCCATATCGATGAGATGTTCACGCCAGTGTTGATCGACCACTGAGAGGAGCACCTGTCGCTCGATCTCGCGTGCTGGTGCTCCCGGTTCCTCATCCGGCCCTAGCGGAAGACTGGCAGATTTTTCCTGGTAGTACTCCAGTGCCTCTGCATGCAACGAGGCGGATACCTGGGATTTCGTCGTCGCCTGATGGAGGTCTTCGACGACGAAGGCGGTCGGCCAATACAGCACTACCTGCTCCAGAAGTTCATCGAGGTTCCAATTATCCTCATAGTCCGTTGGGAGATAGGTCTCCACCAGTCGGTCGATCACCCGCGATAAGGATGCGATCGTGAATTCACTGAGATCCTCGCCAGCGAGGATCTCGCGGCGACGCTCGTAGATAACCTTGCGCTGTTCATCAAGGACCTTATCGTACTTGAGAACATCCTTACGAATATCGGCGTTTTTAGCCTCCACCGCGGCCTGGGCGCGTTCGATGGCGCGTGAAACCGTCTTGGCTTCGATCGGCTGATCCTCAGGAAAGGCTTTGCTCATGACCCAGTTCACCACGCCACCCCCCGCGAAGAGCCGCATCAGCTCGTCCTCAAGCGAAAGATAGAAACGACTCTCCCCAGGATCGCCTTGGCGACCAGCGCGACCACGAAGCTGATTGTCGATACGCCGTGACTCGTGTCGCTCTGACGCGATCACGTAGAGCCCGCCGAGTTGTCGAACCTGTTCGGCCTCTTCGGCACACACTTGGGTATACTTCTCCCGCGCCTCAGCAAAGTGTTGTTGACCCTCCTCACTCTCGGGGTCAACACCGTTGTTCATCAGCTCAGAGAGGGCGAGCCGATCCGGATTCCCGCCGAGGAGGATGTCCACACCACGGCCGGCCATATTGGTCGCCACGGTCACCCCGTGGAGACGACCAGCCTGGGAGACCACCTCCGCTTCAAGTGCATGCTGCTTGGCGTTGAGTACGGCGTGAGGAATGGATCGAGCGCTGAGCAGCTTGGAGAGGAGTTCAGACTTGGCCACTGAGATCGTGCCAACGAGTACAGGCTGTCCCCGCTCAAATCGGGCCTCGATATCATCGACGACGGCGTTGAACTTCGCCTCTTCGGTCTTGAAGATGAGATCACCGTGGTCAGTACGGATCACGGGCTTATTGGTGGGAATAGGGACCACGGTCAACTGATAGGTCGAGGCGAACTCAGCGGCCTCGGTCTCGGCGGTACCCGTCATCCCGGCAAGCTTCTCGTAGAGACGGAAGTAGTTTTGCAGCGTCACCGTCGCCCAGGTATGGTTCTCCTCCTGGATCCGCACGCGCTCCTTGGCCTCCACCGCTTGATGGAGCCCATCGGACCATCGGCGACCCTCAAGGATCCTGCCGGTGAACTCATCAACGATCTTGACCTCACCTCTGTCAACGATGTAGTCTTTGTCGCGCTTATAGAGATCCTTCGCCCGAAGCGCCTGATTCAGCTGGTGGAGGTAGGTCATGGCAGAGATGTCATAGAGATTCTCGATCCCGAGCGCCTTCTCTACCTTCCCGATCCCCTCCTCGGTGGTCATGACGATCTTCTTTTCCTCATCGACCTCGTAGTCAACGCCCGCCTTAAGAGTACGTGCCACCCCCGCAAACTTGTAGTAGAGCTCGGGGGACTGCGCCGATGGACCCGAGATGATCAACGGCGTACGCGCTTCATCAACCAAAATAGAGTCAACCTCATCGACAATGGCAAAGGCATGGCCGCGTTGGACCATATCGTCGAGGGTGGTGGCCATGTTATCGCGCAGGTAATCGAAACCGAGCTCGGTGTTGGTTCCATAGGTCACATCCCGCGCATAGGCTTCACGCTTGAGTTTGGGATCGCTGATGTCGGCGGTCACCCGCCCCACACTGATGCCGAGCCGATCGTAGATCTGGGTCATCCACACCGAGTCACGGGCGGCGAGGTACTCGTTCACCGTTACAAGGTGGACACCTCGCCCGGTCAACGCATTGAGATAGACCGGCAGTGTCGAGACCAGTGTCTTTCCTTCACCCGTCTTCATCTCAGCAATCCATCCAAAATGCAGTGCCATTCCACCCATCAGCTGGACGTCATAATGGCGCTGGCCGATGGCACGCTTCGCCGCCTCGCGGACGGTGGCAAATGCCTCGACCAAGAGATCCTCAAGGGTCTCACCTGCATCGAGACGATCCCGGAACTCATCCGTCTTGCCTCTGAGCTCGTCATCGGTCAGCTGCTCGAACTCGGGCTCGAGCTCGTTGATCAGAGGAACGACGTCAGCAAGGCGCTTGACCTTTTTGCCTTCACCTGTTTTTAAAACTCGATCGATTATACCCATATCAACTCCCGGTGGCTCCAAGCACTAGAGCAGTCTAGCCTCGGTCTCTCAGGAAGGATCGGCCACCTCAGCCTGATCTATTAATCCAACGGAGCCGTCTCCGCGACGATAGACGACGGCGGAACGCTCGGTCAACGAGTTGATAAAGAGATAGAACGAGTGCGATAGCAGCTCCATGCGGACCGCCGCTGTCTCGGGATCCAGCACCTCAAGCTCGAAGGCCTTGGAACGCACAATCTGGGGCACCTCATCGAGTTGTGAGAGGTCCGCAACCTTGTCCGTCCTATGGTGTGGGTGACTGCGCGCCAGAAGACGACCCTTCAGCTTCTCGAGCTGATGTGCCAACTTGTGTTCGGCACGATCAAAGGCAGCGAGTTCATCTTCGGCAGCACCCTTGGCACGAGCAACGGTGCTCGCAAGCCGCAGGGTGATCTCCGCGTGTACCTTGTCACTCTGGGCCGGATTTTGCGAGCGTTCAAAGAATACCTCTGCACGGTCGACCTCTCCGAGGTACTTACTGAGGCGATGGACCCGGTCCTCGATCAGAGCCTTGGAATCATCGCTAACCACACAGCCCTTGCAACGGTACTCAACCTGCATCTCATTATCTCCTTCTGCCTGCTGGCTCACTTACCACATCGATCTTCGTATCGCGAAGAGAACATCCCAACTCACTAGTCACAACCGGTGATCGTCCGTCATCATCGAGATCCTCGTGCGTGGCCCCACCACACACTCCGGTCAGTCCTACTTCGTGCCGTCGGTCCACGAAGCGAGGTACTCCCGCTGGGCCGCGGTCAGCTCATCGAGCATGACTCCCATGGAGGCGAGCTTGAGCTCCGCGACAGAGGCGTCGATCTCACTCGGGACATCATAGACCTGGGCGGTTAGCTCGCCTCGGTGAGCGACTAGCCACTCCACACTCAGCGCTTGATTAGCGAAACTCATGTCCATCACCGATGCTGGGTGACCCTCTGCTGCGCTGAGGTTGACCAAACGCCCTTCGGCGATCACCTGGACTCGCCGATCGTCGCCGTCGTCACCGCGGACAAGAAACTCCTCGACCATCGGACGAACCATGCGGCGGCGCTCACCAGTCGTCATCTCGGCCAGACCAGCGAGGTCGATTTCGACGTCGAAATGACCCGAGTTTGCTAACACCGCGCCGTCCTTCATCACGCGAAAGTGCTCTGGCCGCAGCACGTCACGGTTACCTGTAAGGGTAATGAAGATATCGCCGATCCGTGCCGCCTCAGCCATTGGCATCACCGCAAAGCCATCCATCACCGCTTCGAGCGCCGGCAGCGGCTGGATCTCGGTGACGACGACCTGAGCACCCATGCCACGCGCCCTCGAGGCCACACCCTTGCCGCAGTAACCGTAACCAGCGATCACCATAACCTTTCCGGCGAGCAACATGTTGGTAGCCCGAATCACTCCGTCAAGGGTCGACTGTCCGGTACCATAGCGGTTGTCAAACATGTGCTTGGTATTCGCATCGTTGACCGCAACGATGGGGTAGCCAAGCGAACCCGCCTGTTCCATGGCGCGCAAACGAATCACACCCGTCGTCGTCTCCTCGGTGCCTGCAAAAATACTCGACACCTGCTCTGGACGCTCACGGTGCACGCGTGACACCAGGTCACAGCCGTCATCCATGGTGACCTGTGGCTTCGCATCGAGCACCGCATCGATGTGGGAGTAGTACGTCGGGGTATCCTCGCCACGTCGAGCAAAAACAGCGATGCCATCGTGCTTGACCAGCGAGGCCGCTACATCATCTTGGGTCGAAAGAGGATTCGAAGCCGCGGCAACGACCTCGGCACCGCCAGCTTGGAGCGTTCGTAGCAGATTCGCCGTCTCCGTCGTGATGTGCAGACAGGCCGCGATGGTAATCCCAGCAAGGGGTTTGGTCTTTGCGAACCGATCACGGATCGAGGTAAGGACCGGCATCTGTCCGTCGGCCCAAAGGATCCGCTGACGCCCGGCGTCTGCCTCGCTGATATCGCTGATGTCGTACTCCACTGATTACCTCTCTCTTGGTCCTATTCCTGTTATCACGGTCCTCCCGATAGTCAGGAGGCGACGATACTTGGCACAACTATGTATGGTGTCATCCACTCTACCCGATGGTGTGGTCACTACCACAAGCAGCCGTGAGAACCAGGGCTTGCCCAGCGGGATACGCTCGCGCGCGATCAGCTATTCAACCGCTGTACCCGCCAGGAACCGTTTGACGTTGTCAAGAATCGTGATCGGACCCGGATCGATACCGAGCTGACCGGCGAGAGAGAGGGCGACATAGTCACCGACAAAGGTCAGATCGAAGAGGTTCGCCAACTCGCCAACACCATGTCCCTCGATCTCGATACAGTGCGCGAGACGAGGACCGATGGTCTTCATTGCGAACTCGTAACGGCGCGCAATCTGGGGGTGTTCATAGTTGTGGCGAAGAATCACCAGGGAGAGATCGCGTGTCAGCAGCTCTGGGTAGGCATCGAATCCCGCCAATTCGTTATGGCAGGCCTCAGGATAGACCGAGGAGAACGCCGGTGCCTTCGCATTCTCGTTGATCTGGGCCTTCCAGCGCATCGCCGCGACCTGGCCGAGTGGACCAGAGGAGACGATAATCGGGATCGTACCCTTCAATTCGGCGGCGATCGCGCTCGCCATCGAATCAGGGGTATCGAGTTCATCACGTCGCTCCTTGAGTCGCGTGATGGCGAGGTTGATCCAACCCGTTGCGCCTTTGAAGAGTCCTACCTGATCAAGAATGCCAAGTACCGATACCGACAGTGCGCCAAAAGCCGCTCGTGGCTGGGGAATGCGCCCGTCGACCCCGACGACACAGCATCCCCGCTCCTCCACTAACCGTGCGAGTTCGCCACCAGAGGTCACAGCAACGCACTTTGCCCCATGATCGATCGCATGAGCGACCACCTCAAGCGTCTCCTCGGTATTGCCCGAGAAGGAGACGGCGATCACCAGCGAGTGTGGGCCGACGTAGCTCGGAAGCTCATATCCTTTGACAATCGTGATCGGGATTGCCATGAACGGAGCAGCGGCTGCGAGTGCAACATCTCCTGCGATCCCGCTCCCTCCCATCCCGACGACCACGACGTGTTCGATGTGGTCTTTATTGGGCAGATCACACACTGAAGCGACCTGGGAAAGTGCCGCCTCCATCTGTTCGGGGAGCATCCGCGTGGCCTCCCACATGCCTTGTGAATCGACGTACACTTACGAATCTTCTCCTTCAGTCTGCGGTGACTTGTCAGACGCAAGCCCTAAGAGCCGAACGTGCTCCTTGTCGTCGACGAGTTCGGCCTCCTCAATCAGGAGAATAGGGATATCATCCTCAATACGATATTTGCGTTTGAGGCGCGGGTTATAGAGCGCACGTTCGCTCTCGATATAGAGCAGCGGCTCATGGTCGACCGGGCAGGCCAAAATCGCCACAAAGTCTGGAGCAAGGGTCATCGAATCACCTCCGAATCTGCCTTTGCCACAACGGCAAGAACCTCATGCGATCGCCGCGACACTTCATCATCGGTTGGCGCCTCAAGGTTAAGACGCAAGAGTGGCTCGGTGTTGGAGGGTCGAAGATTGAACCACCAATCACCAAAATCAAGTGTTAACCCATCGAGGTGGTCGACTACCGCACGCCCCTGATAGGCGTTCTCAACGAACGCGAGGACGGCCGCGGTGTCTTGGACCTTGGTATTGACCTCACCAGAGTCGGAGTAGCGCTCCAACGAACCCCGCATCTCCGACAAGGATGACCCCTGGATGGCGATCTCCTCGAGGACCGTCAAGGCCGCGATCATGCCCGAATCGGCACGATAGTTGTCACGGAAATAGTAATGGCCAGAGTGTTCGCCCCCAAAAATAGCGCCGGTACGAGCCATCTCCGCCTTAATAAACGAGTGGCCAACGCGAGTCCGAATGGCGGTTCCACCAGCCTGTGTGATCACCTCAGGCACCGCCTTCGAACAGATCAAGTTATACAGAATCGTCTCGCCTGGAAAGCGACTGAGGATTCTGCGTGCGATCAATGCCGTCGTCGTCGATCCCGAGACCGGGGCGGCCTTGTCGTCGACCAGAAAAACGCGGTCAGCATCACCATCAAAGGCTAACCCAACATCAGCTCCCATCGATAGAACCTTGGCCCTGAGGTCGACAAGATTCTCTGGCTGGATTGGGTCGGCCGGATGGTTGGGGAATGAGCCATCGAGTTCGCCGTACATCACCTCAAGGCTGACGCCAAGATCATCAAAAACTGGCCCAACGATCAAACCGCCCATACCGTTTGCGGTATCTGCAACGACTCTGAGGCCACGGAGCTTCGTGACATCGACAAAGGAGCGCACATGGGCAACGTACTCATCGAGCATCGATCGTCGCTCACACGTTCCTTGCACCGCACGGACTGGAACAGTGGTCGCAAGGTACTTGGTGGCAAGCTCTTGCACCTCGACCAAACCACTCTCTGCACCCACAGGGCTCGCGCCAGCCCGACAAAACTTGATACCGTTGTAGTTACCCGGGTTATGCGAAGCGGTGATCATCACCCCAGGAAGATCGAGCCTGCCACTCGCAAAATAGAGGAGATCGGTCGAGGCGAGCCCAACATCGATCACATCCACTCCGGATGCGTTCAAACCTTCGACCAACGCAGACTTCAGCGCATCGGAAGAGAGCCGCATGTCGTAGCCGACGATCACTCGATCGGTAGCGACAACCTGGGCGAAGGCCGCACCAATCGCCCGCGCCCAATCGACATTCAGTTCGTCTGGCACGATCCCCCGAACATCATAGGCCTTGAAAATATCGCTCATCAGCCGGATTCACCCTCTTTCGCTACGACGACCGTCCAAACGCAGGAACTCGCCATCACGGCTGTGTGGCGGGACCAAACCAGTGCAGTCTAGCCAACCCGCCGACCTACTAACCACTGGCGATCCTAGCAGAGAATGATGGCCGACGGTGATTGTCTACGGCCGGTGATCGAGATCCACCACGGATGTCGATGACGAGCCCAGCCGCGCACCGCAGTCATGCTTCCCGAGCTGGGCCCGCTTCGTCGTTCGAACGCACAAGGAGGCTACGAGGCAGTCTTGGCGGGTCTTCCGCTCTTTCTTCGGTTGCCCGAACGAGCGCTCGTGGCCGCCAACTCTACGACTTCGCCAACTTGGGCCGCGAACCCATCGCGACGCCACCATCGGCTGCCGCAAGCGGCACAGCTCACTAACACCACCTCGTGATCACCGACACCAAGCTCGATGATGACGAGTTCCTTCTCGCGACAGACTGGGCACAACGCATCCACCCGACTCCTCCTCCACCCATGCTTTGAGGCTCTAGCGGGCCTCAGAGGTAAGTTGTCGGATCATTTTTTCCAAAACTTAAACATTTGATGAAACACTACTTCCCTGGTGAAGGGGTACTTTCTGGTGAAACTTCATCACAACTTCGCCCTGTAGGTATACTCTGTCAACCCTAACAGGGCAACCGGTGAACGCGCCGCAGCGGTTCCATGCGTCTCCAAGGCCGCTTGAGGAGCTAGTGCACGCACACAAGAACTCCCGTCAGCACTGACATCAGACCACTTCAGACCCGATTTCATGACGATTACTAGCTGCATCGGCATCCACTCTTCCACCCAACAGCCTCATCCTCTGCAACGGACCGCAGTGGTACCTCGCATTGGATAGAGGTCACCGGGATCAGCACGAGCAATCCGGCGCCAGGGGACCATGAACTGGGGAAGAATGAGCCTATTTACACTGGAGCTTCCCGTGATCGGCCAGCATGAGATAGCGTGTGTTGGTCAGGGATGCGTTAACTCGTCTAGGATACACTGCCCTTATGTCGCATCAACTTGGACCCATGCGCTGGCGGGCATGGGTCATCAGCACCGTGCTCAGCACGTTCATGCTTGCGGCGTGTGGCGGGTCCATAACGACATCACAGTCCCCCACTCCAGCACGCAGCTCACCGATCCCAACATCCATCATTGGCGAGGTCACTCCGGGCATCTCGACGAGCTTCCAAGCCACCCAAAGCGTCATTGCCCAAACCGGCACCCGTATCGTAGTGGTGGGCACCGCCGCCTGTCTTCGAGCTTCTTGTCCGGCTCTTGCCACGAGTATGTTGAACTCCAACCTGCGCCCCGAGGGCTGGGAGACGGTCATCCTCAAGCGCTTTGGATTCAGCCCAACACACGGCACCGTTGTCGCTAGCTATCGCTTTGCAAATGGCCAGGAAGGTGCTGCGCTCTTCACCCAATACCGGACGAAGTCGATCCAGACCAAGCTCTACCTCACCACCGATGGTGGAGATCGGTGGGAGATGGTGGACACCTCGCATGATCAGGTGCTCGATGTCGCCTTCACCACCCACTCCCTCGTCGCGCTCGTGGGCGTCTGTCAGGATCGTGATGGTGCCAATGCGTGTAGTCGCTATGCCCTCGAGCGCCGATCGCTCGTCTCTCATCGGGTGATGACGACCCAGCTCCCGCTGCCAAAGCTGCCATACCCCTTCTTGGAACAGCCCTCTCTTGCGGCACAGGGATCCACCGTGATCGTCGTTGCAGACCCGACAGGACCACGAACCGCCTCTGCGCAATTGTTATTGAGTCGTTCGAGAAATGCACCGATCGTGGATCTGGTGCGGCCATCCCTTGACTCCGTCACGGCCTGCACGCTCCATCTCCGTACCCCGACAATCTGGGCAAGCTGTCCGACAGGAATGCTCGTCAGTGAGCTCCGTGCCGAGACGTTCACCGGTCACTTCACCAGGTTTTGGTGGCCATCAGGGACGAGCGGAGATGCCTTTGCACCCGTGAACGCCCAAACTGCCTGCCGGCTGGTCGTCAATCAACGAGAGACCGGGGCTGCCCTGGAACGCACCACCGATGGCGGTGCCGATTTTGTCACGGTTGCCCCGATCGTCACACCCCAATTTGCTCTCGGTGGATCAACCCTTGCGTTTGTCTCGCTGAGGCACGGCTTTTTAACCGTCTCCAAATTCAGCCACCATCGCCTCCACCCCATCGTCTGGGCTACAACCAACGCAGGTCGACACTGGGTCCAAGTGTTTCCGTCCACAACGCGGACATAGTCGGCGAGTCCCCATGTCCACAATGACCGCGCCCCACCGCCACACAACTCGTCTCCTCAGAGAGCCTCGCAGCCAGAGGCGAGTTGCTAGATGGTGCCTGATGATGGAACGAGGGGAGCGGCTGGCCCGCGAGCACCTGTTGGGTTTCCTGCACAGCAAAGACGACCTGCAGAACCACGCAGTGCCTTGGTGGGGCGTCGGTTCTTGAACGCCATCACGTCTCATCGTGCGAACTGAGCGATGCCCTGACAACTCTGTGAATATGAACTCCCTTCGTGGTCCGAGCCGGGCACAACTCGGTCACCCTACGCCCATTCAAGGCAGTAGCCTGGTGGTATGCAATCCACCATTGTCCTTATTGGAGCTGGAATCGCCACGACGATACCGCAGAATCTCGTTGCCCCCCTCGACGGGTGTACCACCATCGTCTGTAGGACCCTGCGCCACCCAGGTCTCTCGGAGGCACTCACTGCGGTAGTTGACCCGTCTGTACCGATCCTGAGTTGTGATGACCTCTACGATCAGAGCCAAAACTTCGATGATCTCTATCCTCGCATCGTGGAGCGACTGCTGGATCTCAGCACAGTCGCCGGTAATACCCGCATTGCCTACGTCGTCCCCGGCTCTCCAGCCATCGGCGAACGAAGTGTACAGCTCCTCCTCAAAGAGCCTGGCATCGACGTCGAGATCGGAGATGGACTGGGGCTCCTTGACTACGCCGCCTTGCGCCTCCACATCGATCCCATCGATGGGCTCAAGATCGTCGATGCCATCGATCTGTTAACGGATTTCCCGATCGAGAGCGACACACTCCTCGCCCTGCAATGTTTTGATCCGATGATCGCGACCGAGGTCACCGCCAAGGCCACCGAACGCGGCGGAGAGGTAACGATGCTCTTTCATCTCGGACTACCCGATGAGCGAGTGCTTGTTGTCGACGAGACGAGTACCGCACTCCAAACGTGTGACCATCTGACCAGTCTCCTGATCACCGGCCTTGGAGCCCCCTTTGCCGAACTGACCTCCCTGATCAGCATCGTCCACCGGCTGCGACAAGAGTGCCCATGGGACGCCGAACAGACCCACCGCTCACTGGCACGACACCTCCTTGAGGAGGCGCACGAGGTAGTACAGGCCATCGATGACCTTGAGCTCTCTACTGACGAGGATCCGCTGCTCGTTACTCACTTGGAGGAGGAGCTCGGTGACCTCCTCCTCCAAGTGCTCATGCATACCGAGATCGGCAACGAGGCCGGTGATTTTACGCTTGCATCGGTTGCAGCCGCCCTTCGCACAAAGCTGGTGCGTCGTCACCCCCATGTCTTTGGTGACATCGACGTCGACTCCGCAGAACAGGTCGTCGCCAACTGGGAGACGATCAAGGCTGAGGAACGCAAGGGTGCGGCACCCGCCCAGGTGCCCGAGGCCTTGCCTGGTGCACTACGACTTCAGAAGGCGTATCGAAGGGTCACCGGGCTCGGGTACGAACCAGACGACATCCGCAACAGTGTGCACGACTCCGTCGTCTCTGGGCCAGGCTCCAACGACCTCGTCGTCGCGGCCCTGACCGCGCTCGGCAACGGTGTCGATCTTGAGGAGACCCTTCGCCACGCTGCCCGTGCCCTTGAGGGACTCCTGCCTTCGTAAGCCTGTCGTACATAGCCAACGACCAGCGACGTGGCCGATGATGCTCGCGCCGTCCCGGGATGCTAAGTTAGGAGGAGACCCGATGAGACGAAAGGTATGTTGATGGCACGCAACGACACCGAGATCACCCAGGTAGCAGGCCGAATGGTACTGGACTCACGCGGAAATCCTACGGTTGAGGCGGAGGTCGCACTCGCCGGTGGAGCACGAGGACGAGCGATCGTGCCCTCGGGTGCATCAACCGGTCGGTTTGAGGCGGTGGAGCTACGCGATGGAGGTCCTGACTTCGGAGGCAAGGGGGTTAATCGAGCCATCGCCAACGTCAACGGCCCTATTGCCGGAGCAGTGATTGGCCACGATGCTCGTCAACAGCGACTCCTCGACCGCGCCATGATTGCCCTTGATGGCACACCGGACAAGTCACGCCTCGGTGCAAACGCCATCCTGTCCGTTTCCCTAGCAGCAGCCCGGGCGGCAGCGAACGCCTCGCGACTTCCCCTCACCTCCTACCTGGGAGGTGTTGATGCTACGCTCCTTCCCGTACCATTCATGAACGTCATCAACGGAGGTGTACACGCATCGAACAACCTGGATATGCAGGAGTTCATGCTGGTTCCCCATGGTGCGGTCAGCTTTCGCGAGGCCCTGCAATGGGGGGTTCAGACCTACGCAGCCTTGAAGGCTGAGCTGGCGGCAAAATCCTTGTCGACCGCAGTCGGAGACGAGGGTGGGTTTGCACCGAATCTCCACTCGCACCAGGAGGCACTTGAACTGCTCGTTGGGGCGATTGAAAAGGCCGGCCTGCGACCAGGAGTCGACATCTCCCTCGCCCTTGACCCAGCGAGTACCGAGTTCTTCGTCGACGGTCACTACCTCCTCAAGGGCGAGGATCGAACGCTTACCGCAGACGAGATGGTCGATTACTACGCGCAGCTCGTCGATGCCTTCCCTATCGTCTCGATCGAGGATCCAATGGCCGAGGAGGACTGGGAGGGCTGGAAGATCTTCACTGAACGCCTTCGCGGTCGCATCCAAATCGTCGGCGATGACATCTTCGTGACGAACCCCATTCGGCTTGAGCGTGGATTCAAGGAGGAGGTTGCCGACTCGATCTTGATCAAGCTCAACCAGATTGGGACACTGACTGAGACCCTTGAGACGATGGAACTCGCACGCTCGCATGGTTACTCAACCGTTATCTCGCACCGGTCAGGCGAGACCGAGGATACCTTCATCGCGGACCTTGCCGTCGCAACCAACGCCGGTCAAATCAAAACCGGCGCGCCTGCGCGATCTGACAGAGTTGCAAAATACAACCAGCTCCTCCGAATTGAAGCTATGCTAGGCGAGGGGGCACGGTATATCGATTGGGTCAAGAGAGGCAAGTGAAGGTTCGGCGGCGGGTCATCGTTATCGCAGCACTGTTTCTAGGCGTCGTGGTCTACGCCACGACCGTCCTTCCCACGAGTCAGTTGTTGAACGTCATCGCGACCAAGCACCGCGACACCGCGGAGCTCCACCAGCTCCAGACGGCGAACGCCAACTTAACGAAGAAAGTGGCGCAGTTAAACTCGCCCCAGTGGATCAGACAGATTGCACGCAACGACTTTGGCATGTACCCAACAGGGTCAACTCCCTACCAGATCCTGCCGAGTTCACCCCTCTATCAAGCCCCGACGCCGAAGAGTTGACGATCACCACAAGACCTGCAACGCTGTTACGGTCTTGTCAGCCCACTCACGCAGACGACACCAAAGACCGATCCCCGTTCCGCGCCAACAACCCCTTCGGATGCCGCAAACGTTCCGTCCCCAACAAGAAAGGAAATCGCTCCGGTGAGTATTCTCGGTAGTC
The DNA here is from genome assembly GCA_021819725.1 of Actinomycetes bacterium. Next base: position 33,351 of record JAKAQR010000008.1, on the reverse strand, counting down.
GCGTCATCAGAAAAGAAGACCCTGCGCTCTTGCGTGGAGAGGGTCGCTACGTCGCCAACCTCGACCTCGATCACGCACTATACGCCTGCTTTGTCACCTCGCCTTTTGCCCATGCGACCTTCACGCGCGTCAACGCCGAGGATGCCCTTGCCCTACCCGGGGTGCACCATGTCCTTTGCGGAACGGACCTTGACGTCAACCCCATCGCACCAGCCATACCGGACCGACCAGAGTGTGCCCGTCCGGTGCTCGCCACCGAGCGCGTACGGTATGTGGGCGAACCCTATGCGCTCGTCCTCGCAGAGACGCCACAGGCCGCCTTTGACGGAGCTGAACTCGTCTATGCCGACTTTGACCCGCTCGAGGCCCTGGTCGATCCCGAGCAGTCGATGGAGGATCTCGTGGCTCTCTTCCCTGGGGCCACAAACGTTTTTGCCAAGAGTCCCGGTGTCTCCAACTCAGATCTCTTCGCCGATGCCGATGTGGTCGTCACCGAACGGCTCATCAACCAGCGTCTCGCTCCCTGCTCGCTTGAGACACGAGCGATGGCCGCGGTCCCTACGCCAGACGGTCGCCTCGTGGTCTACTCCTCAACCCAATCGGCACATGGACTGCGAAGAACTCTGCTGAAGTGTCTCAATATCGACGAATCGAGCATCGTCGTGCGGGCCCAGGATGTCGGCGGAGGCTTTGGCGCTAAGGTAACGGTTTACCCAGAGGACGTCGCCATCGCTGCGGCGGCACTCAAACTCAAGCAACCAATCACGTGGCATGAGGACCGTACCCGCTCGATGGTTGGGCTCGTCCATGGACGAGCCCAAATCCAGTACCTTGAGCTCGGAGCGACCAAGGAGGGCAAGCTCGTGGGATATCGCATGCGCATCGTCCAAGACAGCGGTGCCTATCCTGCCTTCGGGGCACTGCTCCCCACCCTCACCTGCCTCATGGCGCCCGGGACCTACGTCATTCCCAACGTAGAGACCTCCTACGTATCGGTCGCCACCAACACCACCCCGATCTCGGCCTATCGCGGAGCTGGGCGGCCAGAGGCCGCTGCAGCCATCGAACGCATGATGGATCGCCTCGCCGCCGAACTAGCCATGGATCCCGTTGAGCTACGATTACGCAACCTCATCCCCCAGGAGGCCTTCCCTCTCACCACACCAACCGGTGCCAACTACGACGTCGGCGACTACTCCAGGGCCCTTGGCGAGCTCTGCGAACGTGGCGGCTATACACAACTCCGCGACGAACAGCGACGGCGCAGAGCCAGCGCAGCCCCCTTGCAACTTGGAGTTGGAATCGCCGTGTACGTCGAGGTCACCAATGGGGGCGGGTCGAGTGAGTATGGTCGAGTCGAGGTCCAAGATGATGGCGCCATCGTCGCCTACTCGGGCACTTCACCCCATGGGCAAGGGCACGCCACCGCCTGGTCCATGCTCGTCGCCGATGAACTAGGAGTCGATCTCGACCAGGTGCACATCATCACCGGCGACACCGATCTGGTTCCCCGCGGCGTGGGTACCTTTGGTTCGCGATCACTCCAAACAGGTGGTGCTGCCGTCTCTGGCGCTGCCCATGAACTCAGTATCCGTGCCAAGCAGGTAGCCGCCGCGACCCTCGAGGCTAGCGAGGCCGACATCAGACTCAATGCCGATGGCGCCTCCGTCCACGGTAGCCCCTCTACCACCCTCGATTGGCCAACCCTGGCACGGCGAGCACGCGAGCTGGACCAACCACTCGACGTCACCTTGGACTTCGCACCAGCAGATGCGACCTACCCCTTTGGAGCACACCTTGCAGTCGTCGAGGTCGATCTCGAAACCGGCAAGGTGCACCTGATCAGCTTGCGCGCGGTCGACGACGCTGGCAGGATCCTTAACCCGCTGCTCGCGGAGGGACAGCTCCACGGGGGCATCGCCCAAGGAGTCGCTCAGGCGCTCCTCGAAGAGTTCCAGTACGGATCCGATGGCACTCCGCTCACACCCAACTTTGCGGACTACTCGATCATCTCAGCCGCCGAGCTACCCTCATTCGATCTCTTCCACCAAGAAACGCCGACCTTCATGAATCCACTGGGCGCAAAGGGGATCGGAGAATCTGGCACGATCGGGGCGACGCCTGCCGTCTGGAATGCCGTCATCGATGCCCTGGCCCACCTCGGGATCCGGCATATCAACTTACCCATGAGCCCCCAACAGGTCTACCGCGCCATTGCGACGACGATGCCAGCCACCGGGACAATGCCTGCCACAGCGACGATGCCTGCCACCGAGCGCGCATAAGGGCGATGCGCCGCGCCGGGTCAACCGGGGCTCCTCCGTCTTGCTCCTCTCGACGGACACCGCCCAACCCTCATCGAAAGGTCTGACACCGAACAGTGCTCACACGTTGGTTACCTTGCGAGCCCTGGAGTAAAGTACTGGCTCAACGCTTTGGGACTTGGTCCCTTGCTCGGTGCCACCTGAAGGACACCGCCGACATCCTTGACACGACCGTATTCAGGGTTGACCTTGAGCGTCTGTGATTTGGAGTCGCGAGCGAGAAAGTCGTTCAGTAACACTGAACCGTGCCCGAGCTCATCGTTGGCGGCACTCAGTTCAGCGGCATGGAAAGGAATCAGCGTACGAGAAGTGACCTCGACGATCGACCACCCTTGGCTAATCTGCACCGGAAGCGACGCTTTACCGATCGGCAAGGTCTCTATCGCGTGGGTATAGTTGGCCCCGAGGACTTGCTCGTATTGGGAGATGGTTCCACAACCGACGGCACCGCCACTGGCTTGACTACTCTTGTCCTCGGAGTACTGGTTAGCGGCGGCCGCGAATGAGAGACCCCCTCTGATCTTGGCGAGTACAGCGTCCGCCTCAAGGGGTGAGGTCTCAAGGATCTCTGAGGAACAGACGTCAACAAAGCTGCCGTGATGACTCGCATAGTAGGCGTGGACGCCGGCTGTGCTCAGATTCACCTTCGCCAAGTAGGCCTCCATGGCGACGATAGCTCGCGTATCACTGACTAACTGTGCCTGATAGGTCTTCGGGAAGGCAGCGAAGGTGGACTGAGAGCCGACCGATTGGACCGTGAGTACCTTCGCCAGCTGTGCCTCCAGCGGAGTCGGCGTGATGTTGAGTCGGTGCTCGGCTTGGAGAATACGATCGATCGTGATACGCCGATTCAAAATATTATCGACAAACAACGTGGTGTAGCTCTTCTTGTCTGGTCCAAAGACAGGTGACTTGTTCTTGGAGAGCAGCGCATCAAAAGCCGAGTTTGACGAGACCTCGCGCAGCTCCGTATGGAGCTGGCTATTGGAGATCGTCTGTGGACCCACCTTTGCGGCATAACCAATAGTCGAACAGCTCGCAAGCACAAACCCTAACGCAAGCGGAAGGAACTTCAACAACCTTCGAGACATACTCCTCCTTGGCTTCACAGCTTCCCTAGCCTACTATGCCTGCGCTACGACGGCGAATTCGATGGACCCAGAACGACTTCACGAACGACCTCGAGCAGGTTGTCTCGTGGTCGAAAGGGGATCACGAGCTCCTGTTCACTCCCTCGATAGGTTGGACGGGAAGCGAGTCGACGCAGACGAACCTCCTCAGAGGGACGGAGTTGGATCGGCTTGAGAAAGACCTCCATGGTCCCGGTTTTGGCCGAGCGACGCGACCCTACTTCACGTACCCCCCGCTCGATCAGCGCAAGCTTTAACCGCGTCATTTCGATGAGGTTCACCACTTGCCCGGGATGAGGTCCAAATCGGTCACTCAACTCGCTGGCGAGGTCCGTTACCTCCGCCTCATCTCGAGCGATGGCCAGGCGACGGTAGAGATCCATTCGCACCGCCTCATCGGCCACGTATTCCACTGGGATCGAGTACGAGATCGGAAGGTCGATATTGATCTCGGGCACCTCGATGCGCTCATCCCCCTTCATCTGTGCCACCGCCTCCGCGACCAGACGCACGTAGAGTTCATAGCCCACCGCGCTCATATGGCCAGACTGCCGCTCGCCAAGAAACGACCCAGCACCGCGCAGCTCAAGGTCACGCATCGCGATGCGGTATCCCGCCCCGAGATCGGTGTTCTCCACGATCGTTCGGAGACGCTCCAGAGCGATCACCGAAAGAGGCTTGGTCCGAGGGTAGAACAGGTAGGCATAAGCCCGTTGCCCCGAACGACCGACCCGTCCGCGAAGCTGATGGAGCTGTCCGAGCCCGAGATCCTCCGCGTGGTCCACGATAAGCGTGTTGACCGATGGAAGGTCGATCCCGCTCTCGATGATGGTCGTACAGACAAGAACGTCGGCCTTACGATGCCAGAACTCATCGACAACTCGCTCCAACTCGTGTTCGGGGAGTTGGCCATGCGCGACCAGGATCCGCGCCGTCCCGACGAGGTCGGCGACTTTACGCGCGATCGACTGGATATCGCGCACCCGGTTATGGACATAAAACACCTGACCACCCCTGATCAGTTCACGACGGATCGCCTCTGAGATCGCCGCATCGTCATCGGGGCCAACGTGGGTCAGGATCGGTTGACGATCGAGCGGTGGTGTTCGCAACAGCGACATATCGCGGACGCCAACCAGCGAGAGCTCCAGCGTGCGCGGAATCGGAGTCGCCGACAACGTGAGCACATCGAGATCCGGATGGCGTGTCTTCCAGAACTCCTTGTGCGCCACACCAAAGCGCTGTTCCTCGTCGATCACAAGGAGCCCAAGCCGTCGAAAATCAATCTCCTTCGAAACCAGCGCATGGGTCGCCACCAGGCAGTCAAGGGTGCCAAGACGCAGCTCTTCCTTCAAGCGTTTGACTTCGCGAGGACTCACAAACCGCGACAACAACCCAACCTTGACGCCGTAGGGCTCGAACCGTTCACGGAAGGTGTCATAGTGTTGTTGGGCCAAGATCGTGGTCGGGACAAGGATCGCCACTTGGGCCCCGCTCTGGATGGTTTTAAAGGCCGCCCGAATGGCTACCTCCGTCTTCCCAAATCCCACATCACCACAGACCATCCGATCCATTGGGACCGGCTGTTCAAGATCACTCTTGGTCTCTTCAATAGCGACGGCCTGATCAGGGGTGAGCTCGTAGCCAAAACTTGACTCCATCTCCTGCTGCCAGACGGTATCAGGCTCCTTCGCATGGCCAGCGGTGATCAGCCGCTTCTGATAGAGGACTACAAGCTCCTGTGCAACCTCATTCGCCGCTCTACGCGCCTTCTTGACCTGCTGGCTCCACTCCTTTGAACCCAGTCGTGAGAGAGCTGGGTTCTCCCCACCGACGTAGAGGGTGATCCGATCGGTCTGATCGGAGGGGAGGTAGATCTTGTCCTTTCCGCCGAACTCGAGCAACAGATAATCCCGTTCAACCCCTGCGAGGGACCGCGAGACGATTCCCTCGTAGCGTGCCACACCATAGGTCTCATGCACCACCAAGGTGCCTGGTACGAGGTCATCCAATGTCGAGGTGATCGTTCTTGGACGTTGGCGCCTCGGCTGTGCATTGGCCAGCGGCCGGACCAGATCCGCATCGGCCACCACCGCGAGCTTTGCCGCCTCGATGACGAAGGAGTGATAGAGGCGTACCCCCTCCACAAGATAGAGGCCCGCCGCCTCGGGAGGGCTGGCCTCCCTTGTGAGTACCACTGGGTAACGATCAAAGCTCGCAAAGGTCGCGGTGAGTGCTCGTAGGCGAGCCGGCGACTCAGCGGTCACCATCACCCGACAGCCACCACGAACCAGAGCACCAACGCGTTCAACAAAGCCGGCCATATCGCGGTGATCGATCGAAAGCGGCCGGGGCTCGACACCACCATCGACCAACTCGACCCGACGTGCAGCACTTGACCGGAGATGAGCAAAGGGGGCGAGAAGGCCCGCGGTAGAGTCCGTTGCGTCGATCCCCCACGTCGGTGCCAACGCATTCGTCATCGACTCCTCATCGGCAGCGATGCGCACCGACTCAGCCTCAAGCAGAGCACCCCCTGCGATGATCAGGACATCGTCCTCCCCGAGAAGGTCTGAAACGAGCGTCGCCTCATGATCGAGCAACAACGGGAGAAGACTCTCCACCGGGTCTGGACTCGTCCCCGCCAGCAACTCACTGATTCGGTCCTGAAGGACTGGAGCCCGTTCAGCCAACTCCGCAAGTCTCCGACGTAACGGATCATCGATGAGCACCTCCTTCGCAGGAAGCACCTCGCAGTGCTCGATGGAGGTAATCGTGAGCTGTGAGGTCGGATCAAAGACGACGAGACGATCGATTTCGTCATCGAAGAAATCCACGCGGATCGGGTTGTCCTGATCTGGCGGGAAAATATCCACGATCGATCCGCGTACCGCAAACTCACCAGGACTCGACACCTGCGACTCTCGCAGATAGCCACCACGGACGAGAAAGTCGATCAGCGTCTCCTGGGACTGTTTCGTGCCAACCCGGAGCATCACGTACGCAAGACCAAGGGCACTCGGGGCGAGACGCTGCAGAGCGGCACGTACCGATGCCGTCACTACCACCGGCCACTGCGACTCCTCCTGCAACGCCACCAAGGCGCGCAACCGACGTCCGGTCGTACGCATCGATGGTGCGACTCGCTCATAGGGCACGGTGTCCCACGCTGGCAACCAATAACTCTGGTAGCCATCCCCCAACGTCGCAAGGTCGTAGGCGACCGACTCAGCTTCGGCCTCACCTGCCACGACCACCAGCATCCTCCCTCCGGATGCACGTTGGCCCATGATCGCCGCCGATGCAGCGGGTGCAGCACCGAGCAACTCGGGATCGAGCTTCTCTCCGAGACCCTCCATCAATTTTGTGAGCACTGGAGCTCTCATCAGCGGGCCCGCTGGTTGTGTTGGGTCATCGCTCGCTCTGGACCGAGCTCGATCACGTCGCGCACCGCGTCGACACCTCGTTGCACCGCGAGATCGAGTTCGACTCGCTCCTCGGGCTTTGGACGAGCGAGCACAAAGTCCACCACAGCCGACTGATCGATGGGTCGACCGATGCCAATCCGCACGCGAACGAAGTTTTGTGTGGCGATGAGATGGGCGATCGACTTCAGTCCGTTATGGCCGGCGAGACCGCCACCTAACTTGATGCGAACCACCCCTGGTTCGAGGTCGAGTTCATCGTGGATCACAATCAGGCCCTCTGGGTACTCGACTGGACTGTAGCGAACAAACTCAGCGACAGCGAGACCAGAGTGATTCATAAAGGTCTGGGGAAGCAGCACATGCACGGTGTGCTCCCCAAGGCGTGCGGTTCCGGTTAACCCCTGGTGGCGACGGGACAACAGGATACCGAGGTCACTGGCCAACGCATCAGCGACGGCAAAACCCATGTTGTGACGGGTGCCACGATAACGAGAGCCCGGATTACCGAGGCCGACGACCAAAACTTGCTTACTCACCTCCCGTAGGATGGGTGACTAAAGCTTGTCGGCTAGGCGAGCAACGATAGCCTCAGGGTCGCCGACCAGCACCACCCCTTTGGGGAGTGGAATCTGTCCAGCGGTGAAGGTCTCAGCCTCATCGAGCATCTCCAAAGAGATCTCGAGAAAGTCAGGAATATCCTTGACATGTCCCCGAACCCGAAGGCTCGGCTCTTCCATCTCAAGCTCTTCACTCACCGAGCGAAGCTCGATCGTCGCCTCCATCTCCTCGCGAACATTGATAGCAAGAAAGTCCAGATGGCTGAGGCTACGACGAACCGGGTGCCGCTGCAGCTCCTGTAGCTGCACCGTGGTGACCTTACCGGCCACCTCAAGCTCCATCAAGGCACCGACATTCACCCGATGGCCAAGGGCGGTCTCGAAATCATGGGCATCCACAAAAAGATTCCGCGTCTTTGTGGTACCGCCATAGACCACAGCTGGCACCTTCCCAGCCGCGCGTAGACGACGACTCTCCGCACTTCCTGGTTCTCTACCTTCATAGGCAATAACCTTTGCCACGCAAACCTCACTTTTTGGGAAACAACATACAGAGCATAGCGGGTCCAGCTAGCCAACTCTCAGGAGAGGTTATCTCCATGGAAAAGCTCGGAGACCGATCCATCCTCAAAAACGGCGGCAATTGCGTCGGCGATCACCTTCGCGATAGAGACAACTTCGATCTTATCGACCAGACGATCACCACTCAATGGCAGCGTGTTGGTGACGATCACCCGAGAGATGCTCGAATCGGTCAACCTTTTAATCGCAGGGCCCGAGAGGATGGGATGGGTCGCCATCACCCAGACGTCACTCGCACCCCGGCTGAGCAACAGATCAGCAGCGGCCGTCACCGTCCCCGCGGTGTCGATCATGTCGTCAACAATGACACAACACTTGTCCGCGACATCACCAACGACGTTGAGGGCATTGACCACGTTTGCCATACCCTTTGGTCGACTCTTATGCACAACCGCAAGACCTGCCTGTAGCTTCTGGGCGTAGCGTTCGGCAACCTTAACCCGTCCAGCGTCCGGTGCGACGATCACGAGGTCGCCAACGTCCTGGGCCCGCAGGTAATCGGTCAGCACCTGGGTGGCGGTGAGGTGATCGACCGGCCCGTCAAAAAATCCCTGGATCTGCCCTGAGTGCAGATCGACGGAGATGATGCGATCCGCACCCGCAGCCTTGAAGAGGTCGGCCACCAACTTCGCGGTGATCGGTTCGCGACCAGAGGCCTTCCGGTCCTGACGTGAGTACCCATAGTAGGGACAGACCGCTGTGATGCGTTTTGCCGAGGCACGCTTGGCCGCGTCGACCATGATGAGCTGCTCAAAGATCGAGTCATTCACCGGGCCCGCATGCGTCTGGAGCAAGAAGATGTCCTTCCCTCGCACCGACTGATCGAACCGAGAGTAGATCTCACCGTCGGAGAACTCGCGCAACGTCAGCTCGCCTAGTTTCACCTGCAAATGGTCAGCAACTTCGCGAGCCAGCTCAGGATGAGCTCGACCCGAGAAGAGTTCGAGCCGCTTCCTTGGGACCAACTCCATGTAAAGCTCCTTCCCTAGTTGCACCGACAATCGCGCAATCCCAACCCATAGTACTCGCTCCACGATGCAGCCAGCCGGTCGCCTGGCCCGGCGAGGTTCCCGGACGTGCTCCTCACGCACTCGCATCGACCGCACACCGCCGCAACCGTCCCAACGTGAGCACACCGATGTCTGATATCGACCCATCGGCCGCGCAGCTGATCTCTCCGCTGACGTTACTTCAAAAGAGAGAAGGGCTCTACCACCGCGTAATCTGCTACCGTGGCCCCCTCCCGGATCGACACATAGGGACCAGCCTGCACCGACGCACCGATGACCGCCCCAGCGGCATCAACCCTAACCAACCTACTCCCGTCACCGACCTCGGTGTCGAGGAGACTCGATTCGGGACCGATCTCCGCCGAGTGGCCGATTCTCGTGCGGCCAAGCAACAGCGTGTTGGGCCAGATCGTACTCCCCCGACCGATCTTGACCTCGGCGTCGATCGTGATGGTCTCCGGTCGTACCATCATCACACCCGCTTTGAGGTGTCGAGCAAGGATTCGCTCTCGCATGATCTCCTCTGCCTCAACGAGCTGTGGTAAGTCGTTCACCCCTTGGGTCTCATGTGCATCAGCCACCGGCATGACTCCCACCTGATAGCCAGCCTGGGCGAGCAGGCCGATCGTGTCCGTAAGGTAGTACTCTCGCTGTGAGTTCGACGGGGCAAGGCGTCGAATGGCAACCGGCAGCACGGCTAAGTCAAAAAGGTAAATCCCCGTGTTCACCTCACGGATTTCGACCTCGTCACCGACAAGGTCGCGGTCCTCCACAATCCCACTAACCGCGCCTTTCGCTGTACGGACGATACGTCCATACCCAGCTGGGTCAGGCACCTCCATGGTGAGAATCGTCACCGCATTACCAGCCTGGGCATGGGTTTTGGCGAGCTCACGCAGCGTGGCCGAACGCACGAGCGGAGTGTCCGAAGGGAGTATCACTACCTCAGAACCCGATCCTCCCACCCCGGGCAGCAGATCCGGCAATCTCGAGAGGCCCGCTGACACGGCATCGCCGGTGCCACGCTGCTCGGGCTGACGCACCGTGACGATCTCCGCGGCACTGGGTGTGGATCCGCGCAACTCTCGTTCCACAAGGTCGGCCTGGTGACCGACCACCACGACGACACGTTCGAGACCATCAACACCAAGCACCGCTCGCATCACATGTCCCAACATGGAGACTCCACAGAGCTTCATAAGCGGCTTTGGCCTCTCGGATGCCATTCGCGTTCCTTTGCCAGCGGCAAGGACCATCGCATAACGAAGCGACACTATACCCTCCTCTCCCTTCCAAGATTACTTGCTCATGCGTTGAAAGACGTAAGTGGTCACACTAAAGGGCTGACTAAGCGTCGCGACGATGGAGCCAGTCACCGTAGGGTTCGCCACCGGTCGCAGGCTGGCCGTGAAGGAGGTCTCCACGCTGTATTTGGGTACCATCCGTGGGGATCCGTTCGGAAACTCAAGAATGAAGGGGATCGGGGGCGATCCCTCCGGCGAACGATTGATGGCGACCACCACCTCCAGATCACCCTCGCGCGCGGCCAACGCCTTGATACGAGAATCGGAGGTCGCCACCTGGTACAGTTGGGCCCCCGGGCGGAGATAACGCGAGAAGTTCGCCAACACCCAGTAGCGTTTGGTCAAATAGAGGTGGTAATCGCCAATGGCACCTCCATTGAGGTCGAAGTAGATCAGACCATCGTTGCGACCCAGGGCGTTGATATCGCCAAAGCAGGTCGGGTCCGATGCGGGATCGCACCCGAGATCTGGAGAGAGTGCCAACCACCAATCAAAGGCTGAAGCTCCCGCCACCATCAGGTCGTTATAGATGGTGTCGGCGAGCCAGATGCCTGAGATCATCGTGGGATCGTACTGATAGGCAAACCCATTGGGAGTATGGCAGCAGATCTCACTCGCCCAAACCTGGTGATGAAGATGGTGAGCCAACAGGTACACCTCATGAAGGGTCGTGGCATCAGGGTAGTCGTACCCATGAAAAGTCAGCGCAGCGACCGCCTTGGAGGCCCCAGGATAACTGAGCCACTTCGACGTGTTGGCAAGGAAGCCGTTCGCGACAAAAGCGGACTCGTCGGCGATCACGTGACACCACGGAGCGAAACGTCGCAGGTCAGCAGCGAGCGCCACCACCAGTGGGCCACGCTCATCAATCGGAACCGCCATCCCCTCTTGGTGGCAGGACGCCTGAGAACCAACTGGCTCATTCATGGGTGAGACATAGGAGAGTTTGATGCCGAAATGAGAACGGATCCCTTGGACGGTCTCGGCCAGCTCGAGCGCATAGGCGGGTATCGCTGATGCCATGAGGGTTCCCCCGCAACTCTGATGGTTGGAGGTAAAGGCAGGTGGTGCGGCATTGACGAAACCAACCAGGTCGTGAACCCCTGCGTTGGCGGCTTGGCGCAGGAAATAGACTGCCTGGCTGTCGGTGCCGAAGTTGAAGGTCCCATTGGGTTGGTACCAGGTAGGCGGTGCCTTCCACCAGGTGGTGACGCCAACCCCACCCCCACCGATATTGAAGCGAAACTGCGAGAGCGCCAAGCCATGCGCACCATAGAGCAGCTGGCCGATGCGCCGTCGATCACGGGGTCCCAGCGCATAGGCAGGATCGGACCACCACGCACCCGAGGCGCCGATGCCGACCAGCCGGTGCGAGGGGCTCGAGGCGACAGCACCCACCACAGTAGCCTGACGCGGTTGATCTAATGAGACCGCCGTCACGGGCGCCAGCGTAACGCCAGCATCGAGTACGAGGACTACAGCTACGACGAGGGAGGCGAGGAAAGCCCCCGCCAACCCCAACCTTCGTCCTAGCGAGCGTCCCTCAGTTGATCGACGTGTGGGCACAGTTGACCATGGCTCGCCAGTTCAAGGACGATCGGCACGCACGTGATCGCGCATCGCGCAACGACCGTGCGTCACCGCGCACGGCTCCACACGGATGGTGCACGACGCCCCTCCGTGCAAAGATGGACTGACCCAGCTCACCAAGGGCCCGCGTACCGGTGCATGCGTGTTGATCCATCACGATCACAACCTACCCGCGGCCAGACAGTGCCAAGGGGCCCCCGCAGGAGACTCTCACGAACCTCTCAGGTCTTGGTGTCACCAGGGAGGCACGCGATCCTTCATGCGAGTTCCCCAGCGAGGCCAAGGTTCGAGAGCAGGAACCTGGTGCGGCTCTTGGCCACCCGGCTAAGACTTGCCACGTCGGCCGGAGCGTGCCGGCTCGCCGGCAATACCACGAGTTCGATATCCTTCGAAAGCTCGTTGGCACGCCCGAGCAGTGAGGCGGTGTGACCAAAATGGACATTCTCGTCCATCATGCCGTGGATAATCATGAGTTTTCCGCGGAGTCCCTCCAGTTCATCAAGGACCGATGAGCGCTCATAGCCCGTCGCATTCTCGATTGGGTCCCCAAGATAGCGCTCGGTGTAGGCGGTGTCATACCAGCGAAAATCCACCACCGGTGCGCCCGCAACACCGACGCCAAACACCTCTGGCGCTCGCGTCAGCGCGAGCAGAGTCATGTAGCCTCCATAGCTCCAGCCATAGATTCCTACCCGTTCAGGGTCAAGCCGGTAACGGCGTTGGCAGTACTCCACGCCCCGCAGTTGATCCTCCAGTTCGATCTGGCCAAAGCGACCGCGCAGGTGCGCCTCAAAGTCCAGGCCCCGGCCATAGCTTCCACGATTGTCGAGTTTGACCACCACCGCACCCTGTTGAGCAAGGTACTGTGCCTGAAGATCCATGGTCAGGCCAAAGTGATCCACCACCAGCTGAGCGTGTGGTCCGCCGTACACGGACACGATCAGTGGTGCTCCCTCACGCCGCTGTGGAGGAGGAAGATACACCGCCCCATACAAGGTCTCACCGGTCGCCGATGTGAGTTCGATCATCTCTGGTTCCACCAGCGCAAAAGGTACCGAAGTCGACCGAATCGATACCTCCTCGCCAGGGGTATCAAGCATCGCGACCGGAGAGCGGTCGCGAGAGGAAGCGTTCACATAGGTGCTACGACCATCGGGTGCTAGGACTCCTGTCGCGGCCCCATACCCAACGGCTACTCGCTCGAAATGCTGCGACACGAGGTCAACCCGATAGATCCACTCTTGGGTTGGTGTAGCTCCGGTGGCGACCACCAGTGCCGTGGTGCCCTCAACGCCGAGGAGCTCGCGAATGACGACCGCTCCGATCTGTGTGCGAGTACCATCTGGCTGGAGGCGAATGAGATGGCGTTGACCCTCCTTGGCCTCCGACGTCGTCACAAGATCACCACCGGCCGCGAACTCTCGTTCTGGGAGATTGATCCACGGGTCACCGTGCTCGACGTCGAGCTCGGCGAGCGATCCATCGCTTGGCCGGTACACCCAACGGGTGAGGCGGTCCTGGGCTCGATTGATGGAAGCGATCACCACTCGATCCCGGTCGAGCCACACCACATTGGCTAGATAGCTCTGGTCATCAAAACTCTTGATCACCGTTCTGTTACGCGTCTCGAGATCGAAGAGACAGAGCACGACGGAGGCATTGGTCGCTCCTACCATCGGATAACGGAAGCGCTCCACCATATTCGGGTGGACATCGGTGCGCACGATCAGGTGCTCCGCCACCTTGGACTCGTCGATCTCCGTGTAGACCAGCATGCGCCCCTGCGGATCGAGCCAGAGCCCGTTCATCCGGCCAAGCTCCTCCTGAGCCACGTACTCGGCCAAGCCAACCGACATGCCATCCCCCGCTGCCACCACGAGACGCTCCCGCCGGCCGTCCCCAAAAACTACGACGAGTTCGGTTCCCGTCGTCGCAACGAAACAGTCGTCACCACATCGTTGGAGATGTTGGAGACCGGTGAAGTCGTATCCGCTGATCGCAGCACCATCGGGTAAGCCAACAAGCTGGAACGTACCACCGATGTTGACCAGCGCACGTTCATCGTCAAGGATCTGAAAGCCGCCGACGCCACCAAGGGTCTGTCGTAATCGTTGTTTACGCAACTCCTCTTCGAGCGTCTCAGCCTCGTGAGCCTCCCCCCCACCTGGGGCGGCAACGACGAGGTGTTCTTTCTTGTTGGCGATGTCAAAACGAAAAAGACCAAGACGATCACCGGTGTGCGGCGCAAGGTAATACAGATCGGTTCCGCGAGGGGTAAAGGCGACCTGACTCGGCAGCGTCATGCCGGGAATGGGTCGCAGGGCGAGGTCGGAGAGTCTCAATGGTGATGACGATTGCATAGACCAACCCTAGCGTGCACCTGAATGAGGGGCTCAACTCGTTACGAGTTGGGCCCCTCACCGGCCATCTCTACGCAAAGCGCGTGCCGCCAATCAGAGCTTGGTGTAGTCCGATGTCGGTCGCGCCAACGTAGTGGGCTCGAAGGCGTTCGGCACCGGATAGGTGCCCAAGATAAAGTTGAGAATCGCTGAGTGCTGCATCTCGACTGGCTCGATGCTCGCTGCGGTCCGAATCGCGATGGGTTGGGCGAGGACTCCGATCGCCGAGAGATAGGTCTCCCCGGCGATATTCTCAATCTCTAGCGCCAGCTTTGCGAGATCAACGGTATTCGTTACCGAGGCAAAGTCCTTGTTCACCACTGGCGTGAGTACCGGATCCGTTGCCGTCACCGCCGACTTGCCAGCGGAACGCAGAATCGCATTCCATGCAGCTCCATGTTCCTTGTGCTGGGCGCGCGCCGTCTCGGCGAAGACCACCACCGCAGGAGGTACTGCACCTAACTTGCCCGCCTTGGCGGCGTTGATACCTGCCGTATAGGCATAGACCCCAAGGTTCTCGAGGCTCGCCGCTAAGGCAGCCACATGAAGATCGGTCAGCGTGGAGGCAGATAGCTCAGGAGCGCTGGAAGAGGAGGAGACCTTCGTCGCCGAGGAACTCGAACCACAGGCCGCAAGCAGCGCACCTGCGCCGACGGTAGCACCCACTCCGAGGAGAAAGGTACGTCGATTGAGACGAGAACGAGCCTCGACCTGTGATCGCTCTTGGGCGACCTCCTCGGCCCAATCCTTGGCACCCTCCTGGAGCGCTGGCAGGCTCACGTCGTGGTGAATCTCGTCAAGTTCAACGATCTTTGCATTGAGTTCAGCCTCACTGATCTCCATGGTGGCTCCCTTTCTGTTCCTTTGATTCTCTCGATTGCGGTGTATCACTTGACAGCTCCTTCCATGAGAGGACGAGCGTTAACGGTTGGGTAAAAGGCGTCGGGGAAGCCGATGGAGCCGGCAGCAGCGGGTAGTGCAGCCGCGTTGGGTGGCAACGCAATCAGCTGTGGAGCATTGCCCTTCAGCAACGCCTGCACAGCGAGCAGGATCGCGGCATGTTGTGCCTCAACACCCATCACCGACGCCGTCAAGGTGCGCGCACTCGACGAGGTGATCACCCCTGTCGCCTTCACATAGGTCTCTGCTGCAGCTTGCTCGAGCTCCAGCGCCAAGGCAACCACACCCTCAGGACCAGTGATTTTGGCCACCGCCGCCTTCACGACGGGAACGAGCGCGGGATCCGCACTGTTTTGCGGGGTTCCGCCAAGCGACTTGACGGCGGCGTTGAAGGCGCTCAGATGCTGCATGTGCTGGGCCATAGTGGTCTCGGCAAAGGCCTTGATCACGCCGTTGGCACTACTTCCACCGATATAGGGGAGCGTGAGTGCGGTCTTGTAGGTGTTGATGGCCAAGACCTCGATCGAGGCGTTGCTCTGGAGAATCTGGACATCAGTCGGGGTCGAGGCAAACGCTGGTGTCGACTCAAGGCTAAAGAGCGCCGCCCCAAAGCCTGCCGCCGCAAGAGCCCCTGCACCGAAGAGTCCAGTGCGCAACATACTTCGGCGTTCCTCGGCAACAGCCTCAGCCTCATAGGGATCGAGTTCCCCACGGCTGCGTAACTCCTGTCCGAGTTCGACGGTCTCTGCGAGACCCTGGTGAGCCTGTGCCATGGAATCCGACTGCAGATCAGATGATTGTTCGATAAGTTCATTCAATGGACGTGGATCAAAGGCTTCTTTGGTCACTATTTTCTCCTTTTGTGAGACGATTTCTAGAACGAATAGCGTTACAATTGCTGCGTATCTAAGGCACCTCCCTACTTCACAACAACAAGAGTTCCGGTCATAAACTGATGAATAAGACATAGAAATGGATACGTACCTGGCTTGTTATGGATAATGAAATGCACGGTGTGCCCCGGTGGGATCACCCCAGTATTGAAGCTACGATTGTCGGCAGTAAAGGTGTGCCCAACCGAATCCTCATTGTGGATGATGATCTCCTCACCTTGGTGGACGACCACTTCATCGGGGATAAATTGGAAATTACTGATCACAATGGTGGCCGACTTCCCCGATGCAGATGGACCAGGATGCAGATTCGATGCACCGACACTTGCAGCACTCGAACCGCAAGCCGCAAGGACTAACCCTCCCAAGAGTAGGACGATTGCACCGAAGATCATTACTCGAAGTTGTCTCATGTTAGAACTTCGAGACCACCACAATATCTGGATTGTAAAGAGGACGAATTAATTGCCCTACTGAGGTGATCTCAGCGAACGGCCCTCGGCGCGCGATGGGTCATCTGAGCATGGTGCAAGCGATGGTCCGCAAGAAGCCAGGCTCCATCAAGAGCCAGCGATGATGGCCAGGATCGCGACGAGGGCACTCATCCAGGCGACCTGGCGAGAGAGCCGACTCGCCCCACGCAGCGCCCGAACATCAGGTGGGGACCCCCCGAGGAACCGAGGTGTGCTGACCGCTCGGCCTCGATAGTGATTCACCCCTCCCAGATCGACACCGAGTGTGCCGGCGAAGGCCGCCTCAATCAGCCCCGCGTTCAGCGAGGGGTGTTGGGGAGCCAGTGTGATCAGGCGGCTGATGCGCCGACGTTGTTCACCATGAGCGCCAAGCCAGCTGACGATGACACCAAGAATCGCTGCAGGCGTCACCGCTAGGTCATCAACTTTTGCCGAGAAGTAGCCAAAGTTCTGGTAACGACGGTTCTGATGACCCACCATCGCATCGAGTGTGTTACTACTGCGAAAAGCCAGGGCACCGCTTAGGCCACCAACCGCGTACCACCACAGTGGACCTAGGACCGCATCCGTGGTGTTCTCAGCGAGCGACTCGATCGCTGCCCGAGCGATCTCCTCTACGCCAAGCCCAGCGGTGTCGCGACCAACAAGGTTTCCTAATCGTAGTCGTGCGCCGGACAGATCCCCCGCCTCGAGCAGCGCCGCAAGCGCCTCAGCCTCACGGACCAGCGATCGTCCCCCAAGGGTCAGCCACAGCCCAAGCGCCTCGACGATGCGTCCTCCTGACCAAAGGAGCGGAGGTAACACCAATGAAGGGACGAGCGCCAAGCTCCACAACGCCGCTCCGCTAGCCCTCGAGTCCGCATAGACGTGTCCCTCGAGCCTATCGACACCGATCCCAAACCAGCGGACCGGGTGCCACCGATTCGCAGGGTCACCGAGGAGTTCGTCGAGCACCATCGCGCCGAGAACGACGAGCGCCGAGGGTCGTCGGTAGCGAGATCTAGCCATGCACCCGTATCACCGCCGCCGCGAGGAGCATGCCCGATTCAGCGACCAGACCCACCGCACCGACCACATCACCGGTGATCCCCCCAAGGCGCCGAACGGCAAAGGCAAGAACACCAAACCCGCACCCCACACCGAACACGATCGCAACCACCACCAGGGTCGTGGCGAGTAACGCCATGACAACGATGGCGATGAGCGCCTCAGCGATGAGCGCCCAGATGATCGAGCGCCGCCGCTGGCTCGCAAAGACCTGCGCCATGGAACTCTCCTTAGCGAGTGGAAACCACATCATGGCGAGCGCCATCAACGCACGACTGAGCACAAAAAACCCGATCACAAAGGCAGGAAAGGTCATCGATGACCAGGCGGCGACCCGCACCAGGACCACTACCATGAGCGCCACCACGGCAAAAGCACCTACCGTCGGCTCATCCATGATGGCGAGGCGCCGTTCCCTCGTTACAAAGCCGGCAAGGCCATCGGCGGTATCGGCTACGGCATCGTAGTGTAGCCCTCTCGTCAGCGCCGCATCGACGATGAGCGCCACCACCGCGCCGACCAGCGTTGAACCGGATCGATCGCCAAGCCAGAACCCCACAAAGGCCACACTACCGACGATCAACCCCGTCAGCGGGATCACCACAAGACTGGCTGCGTTGAGCGAGCCTCCGAGAGGCAACAGGGTCATGAAGGCGATAGCCCCCCGTGCTCCTTGGAGCACACGACCCATCACAATCGACCTACAGCGAGGGAACTACTCATGCCCACGGTACCCATCGAGCGCAAGCGGAATCCCTGCCACGACCAGAAAGACACGTGCTGCCTCGCGCGCAAGTGCTTGATTCATCGACCCTAGCGCATCGACAAAGCAACGGCCAGCGGCGGTCATGGGATGGACGGCCAACCCTACCTCCTCGGAGACGATCACCAGCGGCATGCGTCGCACTCGCAGGGTGGCCACGAGTTGCTGCGTCAATATCGCGAGTTCCTGCGCGTCACAGACGTCCAAACGCGATAACCAGGTGCCGATAGAATCGAGCAGCACTGGATGATCATCAAAGGCCAGCAGACGCACTAGATCACGGGGTTCCTCGAGCTCAAGCACGGAGAATCGGGGTCCTCGGCGCCGTTGATGAATCGCGACACGCTCGCTGAACTCTGCATCTGAAGATGCCGCTAGGGTGGCGATGTAGTGCACCGCCGGCTTATCATCGAGGAGCGACTCGGCAAAGGCTGATTTACCGGAGCGCGTACCGCCAAGCACCAAGGTCGTTGGGCTCATCATTGCCTCCTTTGGACGGGGACGATAATGGTTGCAAAGTACCCCACGACGTCTGGAGCTTCACTAAGCGCGAGAACCTGTACGCGCTCAGTTCCCAACTCCATCCCTACCATAGTTCCCTCCAGCCGGCCAGCTCGGATGATCATGGCCCGGATAGCCGCGAAGTTGGCGGACAGCTTGTAGAGGACAAGCACAGACTCCCGGTCCTCAAGCAAGCGTGCAACATGATCGAGTCCCCCAGTCGCTGGCACCAAATGGAGACGTTCGTCGTTGTCAACCAGGTTGGTCGTCGTCAGACTCGCCAACTGGCCAAAGGCGGGGATCCCCGGGATCACTTCCACTACGATTGGCACCTGCTCATGGTGAAGCGACGCCACAAAGAGCGAGAACGTCGAGTAGATGAGTGGATCACCAAGCGTAACAAAGGCAACCGTCGTATTCATGAGCCTTGGGCGCAGATCACGGATCAATGTGCGCGTGACATCCTCCCGCTGTGCGATGCCGGTGGTGCCACCCGTCATCGGCATCGGCACCGAGACCACCTCTCGATCGGGCAACAGATCACGGACGATCCTTTCCGCACGGCCGATCGTTCGGGGCTGGCTCGAAGGAGCGAGAATGAGTTGGGCACTGGTGATGGCCTGCAGCGCCGCGAGCGTCACCAATCCAGGGTCACCCGGTCCGAGCCCCACCCCATAGATCTTCGTCATTCGTCCTGCGTCCACCACCGCAGTTTAGAACCTGCCCGAGACTTCACGGAGATGCAGTGTCGCTGACGTGCGAACCCAATCCGTTGCATCCCCACTCCGTCCATCCCTCCAGTCGGCAAGTGCGCGGGTGAGCAGAGCAAAATTCGGTGTTCCAAGCCCCGTCGCCAGGCTGAAGCGGCCACCCGCCAGGAATCGACCTGGGTGGAGATGCCGAAAATCGTTACCTCCCCGGCGCACCGGGAGGAAGACCCGACCATGATTGGAAAGGCGATAGAGCCAAGGGTTGATGAGTCCGAGTCTTGCGGAGGCATGGGCCTCGACCTCGGCGAGACCAGCTGCGAAGACGGATGCCGCCAGGCTCGTACCCCCCAACAAGGTCCATCCGCCTCTCGGTACATCGATCTCTCCACCAACCGCTATCATCGCGACATCGGGAACAAGCCGGCAACCCGCCCTGAGATGACAGAGTTGGTGGACTCCTCTTACACCAGCGTAGACACCGTGCTGGTAGGGCGGCTCGACAAAGACCCGAGAGAGCCCCCCACCGCTCGCGCCAGCGTAAGTCTGATCATTCCACACCCAAGGTCGAGCGGCGGGGCCTAGTGGGGTGGCAAACTGCTCGCCACCGACCGCAGTCACCATCGGCTGCGAGGCAGGATCGTCGACCGAGAGCCCATCTCCACCCCTCGTGGCGAGACAATCCGATGACCCATCATCACCACTCGCCGCCACTACCGTCTGTCCCTGCAGTGTGGCCTGTGCAAAGGCCAGCTCTTCGATCGTGAGCTGTTGGGGTGGGGTATCGCTCTCGCAGGATCCCCACGTGGTCAGAAGAATGCTGGCGCGGTCCTGACTCACCATGCGCAGGTACAACGCATCAGCATCACCAGCACTCGCGGTATAGACCAGCAGATGTGCCCCAGGAGCGTAGGCGATCAACGTCTCGATGTCAAGTGCCATCTCCTCAAGGTGCGCATAGCTGGTGTTGTCGGAGCCGCCATCGACTGCAACGGTCGCTAGATGTACTGGTTCTCCCAGACAGCGGGCGAAGCGAGCGATACTCTGATCCAACGAGGGTGTCACGCTCCCAAACTCGGCGATCCCGACGGTGACCGGGTGCGGTAGTCGTGCCCGCGACAGGTGATAATACTTCGCAACTACCGCTGGCGAAAAGCCACCGCTCGGCGTGTTCTTTTGACTGAGTCCAGAACAGGTGAGCGATCTGTTCGCTCGCACACCTTTGGGGGTCACCGGGAAGTAACCATTGGCAAAGAGGCCAGTGACCCCATCGACAAGGTCATCGATCGCTTCGGGCAGCTTGGGGTAGGCGTCGGCGACAACGACACTCCTACCCCCCGAAAGATGTACTTGGTCAAAGGCGACCCCGAGGGCAGCTGATGCATCGGCTACCGTACCCGCGACGGGCATCACCAAACCACCAGCCCAAGGAGCTCCCGTCACCAAGCCGTAGTCCTGGAAGTAGTCACTGACAAGGTCTTGCTTGGCCGGTGTCGGAGCATAGCGCTGACCAAATTGCGCAGGGGTAAGGTAGCTTCCTGGTGGCTGCTGCGAGCGGAGCCAGGCAGCGGCGAAGAGCTGACGTTGATCCCGCGGTTTGAGTACGACGTCGAACTGTACCGTCATCGTCCCAGAAGCTCCCCGTTGGTTGATCAATTCCATCGCAGGATGTGCATGGGGAAGGAGGATGAAGCCGATGCCGAGCAAGGAGGCAAGAAAGAACCGCACGCAAGCCGTGACCGGCCCGCCCTTGGCCTGTTTCCTCTGCATCATCATCTAACTCGATGCCTTCCTTTAAGCCTCTGGGGCACAGCTGCGTCGGTACCCGGCCATACACTACAGAGCAAGGAGGTTAGTATGGTCTACCTAGCGGTGCTCCTGGCGGTTGTGGTCGGATTGCTTCTTGGCTACCTCATTGGTCGCCGAGGGCAGGGTGAGAGTTCCACCCTAATGAATGAGTGCCGAGATCTACGCGAGCAGATGTCGGTGAATTCCACCGAGCTTGGTGAAGCACAACAGACGATCGCACGGCTCGAAGAACGACTCAGCGCCACGGCCCTCGCGAAAGAAGAGCTTGACCGATCTATCGAGTACGCCCACAGCCTGCTGGCAGCGAGGGTCTCAACGACCATGCAGGGCTACACCGAAGAGCTTGCGACGCGAGCAGAGAAGACCTTCTCCGCCACGGCAAAGACCTCTTTTGAGCACCTTGTTCAGCCGGTCGATGAGGAACTCAAGCGTCTCAATACCGAGCTGCGCGATCTCCAGGACAATCGGCGGGAACAGTTCGGGGCGCTTGGCAAGTCACTCGAGGATCTCATGACGATCCATCTCCCACAGCTCAGGGCGCAGACCGACAGTTTGGTCAAGGCGCTACGCCAGCCGACGGTGCGCGGAGGATGGGGTGAGGTGCAACTTCGTCGGGTCATCGAACTCGCCGGCATGACTCGATACTGTGACTTCGAAGAACAACCAACCCTCAGCGATGACACCGGACGCAGTCGTCCCGATGTGGTCATCCACCTACCAGGGAACCGGTCCATCGCGGTCGATGCGAAAGCACCCCTTGATGCGTTTCTCCGGATGACAGAGGCCGAAACCGACGAAGAACGTCTCACGTTACGTGCGGCACATGCCCATCAACTCCAGGTGATGGTGCACGATCTTGCCTCCCGTCGCTACGGGGAGCGACTACATAACAGCCTTGACTTCGTCGTCCTCTTCCTCCCGGGTGAGGCCTTCCTCAGTGAAGCACTTGCCGCACAACCGTCCCTACTTGAGGAGGCTTTTACGCAATCGGTGATCATCGCATCACCGACCACCCTGCTGCCACTGCTGAAGGCCGTTGCTTTTGGCTGGCGATCGGAGGCACTCGAAGAAAATGCGGCACAGATCGCTGCGATCGGTCGCGATCTCTACCAACGCTTAGGCACCTTCCGAGATCACCTTGCCAGAATGGGTGGGGGGCTCGCCTCGGCCGTGAAGGCCTACAATGACGGCGTCGGCTCCCTCGATCGTCGGGTTCTACCCTCAGCGAGACGCTTTCTCGACCATGGGGTCGAGGGGAGAGAGGGTGAGCTCGAAGAGCTCGATACTGTTAGCGATTCTCTGCGCCTCGTCGACCCAGCCGTCATCCCTGTAGAGCATCCCAAGTCCTAGGGAGTTCCTTATTACCAGGGCACCTAACTCGTGCTCACCGACGTCACAACCCTTCCTTTTCACTTTGAGATGTTCCTGCGACACCGCTAAAGTAGGTCTATGACTGACGAATTTTGGTTGACATATCTGCGTGCACACTCGCGTCGGGCGACGCGAATGCTCCACTATTTTGGTTCGGCACTAGCGATCGTCGTCCTCGCGCGGGCGCGGCGGCCACGCGAACTCTTCGCCGTGCCCATCGCCGGTTATGTCCCTGCCTGGTTTGCCCATTTCTTCATCGAACACAATAGACCAGAGACGTTTGCGCACCCTTTTGCATCACTGCTGGCGGACTACCGGATGCTCGCTCTCGCGATGGCCGGACGCCTCGGTCCTCACCTTGCGCGAGCTCGCAATGAGCTCACCCCCGACGAGTGAGCGCGACAAACGCGCCATCCATGGGAGGTGGCCTCCTCAACAGGGATCTCCTGGTCTCTGTCCTTGCAACCAGCATGGCGTCGATCCCCGCATTCCTCGTCGGTGCTCTCGCGGTCGAGATCCGTCAGTCTTTTTCGGTGACCACCGCCGAGCTCGGCCTCGCCGTCACGAGTTATTATCTCGGCGCAGCCCTCTGGGCGGTACCCTCTGGTCGAGTAGCCGAACGTATGGGAGGGGTGCGGGTCCTGAAGCTCACCCCTGTCATTGGAGGCATCCTCCTCGCTGCGATCGCACTCTTGTCCTCCTCCTGGTGGCTACTCGCCCTCCTCCTTTTCCCCTGCGGGATGGTCAGCGCCGCCACCGCCACCGCCTCGAACCTCTTCTTGGCAAGGCGAGGTAAACCCGGCAAGCAGGGTGCCACCTTTGGTATCAAGCAAGCAGCGGTTCCCTTTGCCTCCTTACTCGGCGGTCTCGCTGTTCCGGCACTTGCGCTTACCGTGGGTTGGCGCTGGGCCTTTGGACTCGCCGCCATTCTCTCCATCACCACGGCGATCTTGGTGCCACGGCCCTCGCAGCCACGATCCAACGTTGCGAGGCATGGCACAAGAGCACTGCCAGCGATCGATAAACTGCCGATCACCTTGCTTGCCATTGGTATCGGACTTGGGGTTTTCAGCGCATCCGGCATGGCTGCCTTTCTGGTCTCTGGTACTGTCCATGCGGGTATCTCCAAAAGTGCCGCCGGCTTCATCGCCGCACTCGCCGGAGCCACGACCGTAGTGGTGCGCATCACCAGTGGCTTGCTCGCTGATCGTCGCGACTCCTCCCATTTCTCGGTCATCGCCATCATGATGCTCATCGGTGCCGTTGGTTATGCAAGCCTCGCGCTTGGACAACACCTAGGGCTGGCCGTGCTCCTCGTACCCGGTGCGGTCATTGCTCTTGGTGTCGGCTGGGGATGGAACGGACTCTTTAACTTCGCTGTGATCGACAAACATCGTGCAACCCCAGCCAGAGCGACGGGTATGACCCAGTTAGGAGGTCGACTCGGCGGAATGCTGGGTCCAACCATCATCGGTCTCGGTATCGATCACTTCAGCTACAGTGCGGGATGGTTGCTTGCAGCGACCACCTGTGGCTTAGCCGCAGTAGCTGTCGTGGCCGGAAGTCACCTACTGGAACAACGAACGGCCACGTGATAGCGAGTGGCCAAGCACCCCCTACGAGGCTAGGCCATCCAGTCGCGCCAACTGCTCCACTGTGAGCTCGATCTCCGCTGCGGCGATATTCTCCTCGACGTGGGCCACACTGGAGGTTCCAGGTATCGGTAGCATCACCGGTGATTTTGCGAGCAGCCAGGCCAATGCGACCTGTGCTGGGCTTACACCGAGCTCGCGTGCCACCTCACCGAGTGCACCGTCACCTTGCGCAAGTGCCCCTGTCTGAATCGGGAACCAGGGGATGAACGCGATACCCGATGCTTCACAGTACTGAAGAACCTCCTCAGACTGGCGATTGGCCACGTTATAGAGGTTTTGAACCGAATCAATTGTGGCGTAGGTCCGCGCCTCCTCAATCTGGGCTACCGTGACCTCCGATAGGCCAATCCTATCCACCTTGCCCTCTGCTTGAAGTTCCGCCAAGAGCCCGACCTGGTCTGCCAAGGGGACATCGGGATCAACGCGATGGAGTTGGAAAAGATCCAACCGATCAACACCAAGTCGGCGAAGACTCATCTCCGCCTCCTGTCGAAGGTAGGCTGGACGACCCACCGGCACCCAGACACCCGGTCCGGTACGTACGAGACCCGCCTTCGTTGCGATGGCCAGCGCCTCTGGGTACGGATATAGCGCCTCATGGATGAGCTCTTCACTGACATAGGGTCCATAAGAATCTGCCGTGTCGATCAGCGTCACCCCGAGTTCGACTGCTCGGCGCAGCACCTGCTTCGCCTCCGCTGGATCCCGAGGGGGTCCCCAGACTCCAGGACCTGTGATCTGCATCGCGCCGTAGCCAAGCCTTCCTACTCGCAATGTTTCACCGATCGCAAACTCTCCACCAGTAAAATCTGTCATCAACACCTCTTCGTTTGCTATCATCAGGTTCTCCGCCAAGGACAGTTCGCTGCCAATGGCCTAGAAAACTATTTGCATCTACAACCATTATCCTAGTCGTGCGTTCCCGATCCTCGGATGGGATACCTCCTTCACCTCAGCCCGGCGAAGATGTGCCCTCTCGGCAGCCCTTCCTCGTGGGCTTGATACCCTCGTTCCACACGCCCAGCCACCCAGAGAGGCAACGATCGCCCAACCAACTCCCACTGAATCCGACCAGCATCAAGGGAACCATTCTCACCGTCGGCCCCGTCGTGAAACTGGCTTGCTACCGTACTGCGCTGTGGAGGCGTGCTTGGCACCTCCGCTACCCATTTGTCGATCCGGCGGTAATCAAATATTCAAGCAAGTCCACCACGATCGACCGCCAAGAACGTTGCGGTACTATTAACCAGCGCAGTGACGTCGTTTTTCACCCAAAAACGTGAAGATCGATAGACCACAACATCTTTTTTGGGAACCTGATAACCTCTAGGCCATATCGCTGGCTATAATCGTGACGTGCATTCTCTCACTGACACAATCGAGTCAGAATTCGTCAACATCTCGTCCGACTTGCCAGACTTGCCAAAGGAGTTTGTTGCATGGTTGGCCCGCTGGGCTTGGTTGATCGTCGCAATCGTGGGGGTCCTTTACCTCTTCGACGCCCTGGGCTTCTTAACCTTGGCAAACGACTTTGGGTTTGTAGGGTTCTTTGGTGGTGTGAGTTTCACCTTTTCGCTCTACCTTGCCGCGGCGCTCACCGCTGTTTATGGCGTGTGGTACCTAGTAGCCGTTCCCGGTTTACGTGAGCACCGACGCCGTGGGTGGCAGTTGTTATTTTATGCATCCCTAATCCAGGTCGCGATGGTTATCATCGTCGTGGTATTGACCGGCTTGGGTAACATCTGGTCCCTCTTGGAGGTGCTTGTCGTCTGGTATCTCCTCTTTCAGATTAGGCCGGCCTTTGTTGCAGCCAACGAAGCTGAATAGACAAACCTCCGAGATCCGTCGCGGGAATTCCATCATAGATATCGATATCACACCTGCATCATCGCGACATGACGGCGCTACCAGGTCTGAACCGACTATGCTTGATCCTCTAGAAAACCATGGTCGGAACGTCTGCAAGTCACCGCATGGTGTGCGAATGCTTGCGACAAACATGAGAAGGCAATAGGAGGAGTCTGCGGTGGGAGGATGGATGACTACCAATATTCGAGGTATCCCATCGGGAGACGGGAACATGCAACACCGATTTCATCGGTCTAAGCATCTGGTTGCAGCTCTCAGCCTTTTGGGCATTACGTCTCTGCTACTAGGCGCCTGCGGCTCCTCCTCTGGGGTCTCGGTATCAACCCCGAACGGCACCGCAAAGGTCAGTACCAACTCAAGCGGATCGAAAGTGACATTCAAGACATCCAAGGGTAGCGAGGTGATCGGGGCCACCTCTAGCCTTCCCTCCGGTTTTCCTTCCGGAATCCCATTACCACCCCATATCAAGTTGGTTGGGAGCATCGCCACTACCGTCTCGGGGGGTCAGCATTACGAGTTAACATACTCCTTTACAGGCAGTTTCCGATCTGAGCTATCAAGCTATGCGTCCGAACTTCATGCTGCCAACTACTCCGATAAATCGAGCTACTCTTACAATGGTGGAGCTGTCCAAAATTGGTCATCAGCAAGCTGGAACATTACGATCCTTGGATCAAGTGGGAGCAGTGGGACCAAGAACTCCTTGATCGTGACGGTTACCAAACCAAGTTAGCAGACACCACCACCCTCTCCAAAGGCATAGCGAGGAACAACCCTCAGCCTTTTAGGTACGAGTTCAGCATCGCTTTCCTGGAAAGTAATCATGTAACACCCAACTACTCGCCAAGCTCAGACCCATCGAATAGCGAGCACGTAATAGAGCTGCAACCCCTGCTCAAACAACGGGGTTATTTGGCACCATGGTACCACGTGCCCGCGATTATTAAGTTGGGTTAACGACGTGCACTCCGACACCCCAGTCATAATACAGAATCGTCTCATAGACCTGATAGGGGTGACCCTCTTGAACACAATAC
This sequence comes from Actinomycetes bacterium, assembly GCA_021819725.1. The sequence continues at coordinate 6,002 of JAKAQR010000008.1, read as the reverse complement.
TCAGTGAGTTGAAGTTCCCGCGAGCGATGATCTGGATCCATCCAGAGACTGAAAGCGATCGAATCGATGATCTGTTGAGCCGGGCTAACGAGCGTCGTGGTGGCTTGCTGTTCCATCAATTACACCCCTTGGCTGTCTAAAGTAGCACTCACCCCTATGGTGACGTGACCACGGATAAACTTGCCCGGCACTCCATGAACGTTGACCAAATAGGGAAGCAGCTTACTGAGCGGAAAGGGATCCTCAGGATGGACAGTACCCTCATGCCACCCACCACCTGGCGGATTAGACTCATCCCAGTAACGACTGCCGATGGCGATGAAGTGTCCCAGCACCGTCACCGCGTTCGCACCACTGAGGCCACTCACCGTTGAATGCGTCGTACCCACAAGCTCCCGGTTCAAAGGATCAGTAGTCATGGTCGTCACCGAGTCGATGTTGCCGAGAGAATCCGTGATGGTAATGTTCATGTGAACCGGCTCTGCTCCCACGACGACTCCAGCACGATCGAGCAAAGAGGCTCCTTGGCCAGTGCTTGTGCTAGCACCCTTCGCTTCTGCTGTTTTCACTCCAGAGGTCGCTTTGGGCAGAGCAGCGTGCTTAACAGATTCTGCGTGCTCGACACCAGAGGCCGCGAGCAAGAAGGGCAGCAACCCAAGCACCAGCCAAACGGAGCGAAATCGCCGACGATGGAAATCCACTATGCCTCAATCAACACACTATGTCCAGAATACACCCAGAGCAATATAACTTATCAACAAGTGTTTGTGCTTGCACCGTCGAGATTATATGCTCGAGTCTTCAGATGTTGGCACCTGATTGTCGTGACCGTTAGCAGCGATCAGCGACAAACGAGCAACGTATCCTTGATCATCCCACGATGAGAAGTATGGCGAGCACACAACCGCTCAAAATAGATGCGATCAGGCTCGACTCCCGATCACCATACCTATCCGGCTCCATCCCATTCGTCCAATCCGGTGTCCTAACTCTCGCCAGTACAGAACTCTTGCGTCACTCCCCGAGATGGACAACCTCAACCGTCAATAACGATACCAAACTCTTGAGCGAGATGAGACCGGCCAGATTGCGTCACCTTCACGACTCGGCGATCGCCACGGGTAATCCATCCAAGATCGAGAAGACGTAGGAGCAGTGCACTTCCCAGTGCGCCAGCGAGGTGTGGACGCTGTTCACTCCAGTCCAGACAGTAGCGGGTTAATGGACGCCTCGAGGGACTAACGAGTTGGACACCGAGTTCTAGCAGACGTGATCTGCCCCCATCGGTGAGGAGGTAGTCAAAAGATCGTCCCGCTCCGAGGATGGGATCCGACTCCCTGGTTCGCTTGCTCTGGCTGGCCACAAGAACTCCGTCACGAACAAGCGCCTCCAAGAGCGCCACACCCAGGCGCCCGGCGAGGTGGTCGTAGCAGGTTCGAGCCTCACGAATCGCCCTTGCGTGCGTGTCTTGGCGCAGGGATCGGATCGGGCGATAGGGGGCAAGACAGGCGAGTGCCTCAAGCGCTTGTGCGACCTCGCTACGAGAGAGACGGAAGTAACGATGACGCCCTGAGGCCTCAACGCTAATCAATCCCCCGCCGACAAGCCGAGCCAGGTGAGCCGATATCGTAGAGACGCTCACGCCAGCCTCTGCGGCTAGCGTGCTCGCGGCCAAGGCTCTCCCATCGAGCAGCGCCATGAGCACCGCTGCACGAGCGGGTTCTCCGATCAAGGCAGCCACAACCCCTATGTCACTGTCACCAAGCGCTGGTGTGTTCGTCGTCACCCGTCCACTCTATTCTCACGGTACTTCGGGGCGTCGCGAGGGCTCCGATGGTAGTGCTGAAGGTGTGGCCGGAGGTCGACCGGAGTATGGGACCTTGGGAAGCGGCGCCATCCAGGGATTCGCCCTGGACCGTCGGCGGCTACCTGTGTTGGGTACTTCATGGTCATCCTTGACACGATGGCGGTCCAGTTCGCGCGTGCACGACTATCGTACATACCTCCACTCAACCACCAGTGGATCGCCGACTCCTACAACGCGGTCCCTGGTGTCGTGCTGCTCTCGGGAGAATGCGAGGAATTCGACATTTCGCGAGTGGGTATGACGATCTTTGTTCTCGAATCTGCCCTTCCCAGAGTTGTACCAGCCCTGGGTCTTTTAGTTGCCGCGCGATCCATCCAGGGGATCGGCGCTGCCTTCGCTGCGCTATGGTGGCACCTCTTCCCAGGATTGTCCCCCATCGCAAGCAGTCGGAGGCGAGCCCATCTTCGCTTTGATCTCTTGCCAGGGTACCGCAACCCTCCCAGACATCCGAGCAATCGCCAGTGCCACGCCGGGACTGACACCGGTGACACGCTACCACTATCTGTCGAGACATAGATGGGCAGCACCTTGGCCTATCCCGACCGAGACGGGCAGGGCAGACACGTCCTGAGCCTGCGTCGGGTACAACAGTGACGGTCACCGATCAATATCCAGAGAGAAGCGCTCTGAGCTCGGCTAGTACGCTTGGACCACCAGGAGCACTTACGCGGCGCGGGTCATTGGGCATTCTTCCCCACAGAAGGAGTAACCTTGCTGCTGTGTCGGCCACAATCGTCGGATCGGAGTCGTCGTCCCCAAAGACCAACTGACGGCCATTAAAATCCTGGCTGACCACAACGCTAGGCGCATCTAGTGTTCCAACGATGAGCGAACCCGCCGGTTTTGTCCATTGAACGGTCTGATCAACGAGTACCGTCCCGAGTACCGTGACCGCATGTGCGGTGAGCTCCGGCTGCGAGAGGAGCGTAAAGCCAATCTCATCATCGCCTCGCAGATCCCATCGATGCAGCGCCAACTCGCTACGCAGATGGGTAACAAAGGTAGCGACTACCATTGATCGACCGTTCCAGGGGACCACTGCATCAGGATCCTCGACGAGAATGGCATGAAGGACCCGAGAGACGCGTTCCAACGAGGCGAGCAACTCGTTGCGCAACCGCTGATCTGCGATCTCCCGGTACGGCGCCTCACGCTCCTCAAACGATCGGGTCACTGGGATCGGCAGGCCTTCAAGTGCAGCCTCGAGATTCAATGAGATCTCAATTGCTCCCGCCGTTAAGTGAGCTACGAGTTCATGGGTTCGCCAGAGCTCACAGGCGGTAAGCGCTTCCGGCGGTGTGTTCTCTAGAGTCTCCAAAAATGCCTCCTGTTCGGGGAAGAGATTGTGAGTCGTGATAGGGTTGATGGGGCTGTGATGGCTAGGAGAGTGTGTCATGCAAACGAGGTTAGCTTCGGGGTGCTTCGGGCTGCGACGAAGTATCAATGCTTGCGTTGTAGATCCCTCTTAACCGGTCTACCGACGGTGAGGAACAGTGGTAGCGGTAACGAACACCCATCCGGCCGTCCAACAAGTCGCAACTGACCGTATCTCATCGCAGCGTCATGGTGCATCTTCGACCGGTCGAGCTCCAAGTGGTGTGCCTCCACAATCCAGAACCGTTGGGCTGATGAACGGACAAATCTCGGCCCAGCGATAGTCGAGTCAAATGCCTAGGCGACGAGTACCGTCGCGGCCATCCCTCCACTGCGAAGATGACATGAGCAACCAAGGACGATGCGAGCATAGACCCGCCACCCACCGAGTCGAGGTGCAATCCTTCATCCGCTTCGACTACGGACAGACTCCTCAAGCCGCACATCACAAGACCCAACCCACCCCAGCGGATGGACGATCCATGATCTTAAGGGGAGACAAGGCCCCAGTGACCACCTCCATTGGTGGTCCCAACGAATGCACTACAGCCGGAGTCACAGCTAGTCGCCTGGAGCCAGCCGGTCGTGGAGGAGACAAAAACCGCTGTAAACCCTCGGTGGAAAAAGGAGGGGATCGGTACGCGCACCACCGAACCCGTCACACGGCTCACCCGAACAAGAAACGAAAACGAAGGCGTGGCGTAGGGGCTGAGCGTAGCCCAAACAACCCCAGACGAGGCGTAATCGATCGCATCGATATCGTTCGCACCAACACTGATATTTGTCCAGCTCCGCCCGCCGTTACCGCTATAGGCAAGATAATCACTCCTACCTGGCGAGCCAGCGCCTGTGCCGAACCCCACCCGCTGCGTTGCGCCAATCCAAAGACTCTGCGCGGAAAGTGGGTACATGGCCAGCGGAATCGTGGAGTCGAGGTGCAAGTCGATCCCACGCGCACTGGTGGCGATCGACGAGAGATACACGGGACCAGGACCAGCGTTGGAACTCGCCTCCGTGGCGAGTCCGCTGCCGGCCGCCACAACCGAGGAGACCGTCCTAGAGATAGCCAGGGGAAACGGGATGCTTCGCTCATCACCCGCTCGGTCGAGGGCGAAGAGCTGCAGAGAGCCGTCGGACTTTTGCAAGGTGATAAGAAGGGAGCGTTTCGTCGTCATTCCGATCACTTGAGCATCCGGGGACCTCAGTAAGGTCTGGAGGGTTGGAGAACTCCACTTCGTCACACCAACCATCACGACGTGTTGACCCTGTTGGTTCACACCGACTGTACCGAGGCGACCCTGGGCATTGAAGACCGCGCTTGCCATGAGCGCGGGATAGGAGCGTCTCCACCCACTCTTATCGCTGTATTGGTAGATCCCCCGCCCAGAAACTGCGATGACCGCGCCATCTGAGAGTCTCCGAAAGTTATTGAACTCGACCCGCTGAGTTCCGAACCAAGCCGGCTGTCGTTCGACAAAGTTTGGCGTGGGTTTAGTGGCGAGAAGCGGCGGCGTCGGGTCAAAATTGGCTCCTGGGCTTGCCTGGAAACCAACGATCGTACTTTGACCAACGACTTGAAGGCTACTGGGCTGAAGACTGCCAGCGGGCGGCTGAGGAGCAGCCAAGCCTCGAACCTCCCTCTGGAAGGTGGATGTTCCTTCCTTCCGGACAAAGTAGGCTGGCGCTCCTCCCCCGCCACTCTCTACCATGAGATAGGAATCACCGCTAGTGAAGTCAAAGAGAACCCGGTCCGGGTAAGAGATGGGGAGCGTCCCGATCGCATGCCAGCTATGTCCACCGTCAGTGGTCTCATCGACGACGGTTGCTGTCGGTGTGCCGAGCACCACATAACCATGGGTGGAGGTCACCAAACCCAACCCCACGATGCTACCCTGGCGCGAGAAGTTATGGAGGAGTCGAAAGTGGTCTCCACCATCGACCGCAGCGTACACACTACCGCTTGACTCGGAGGCCACCATTCCGTCATGCCGATTGAGAAAATCGATGAGATCGACCGATCCCGAGAGGCGCGCGAGTTGAGAAAACTTGCCCCGTTGGTACCTTAAGAGGACCGGGTTACCTCCATCACTCGACGCAGAGGAGAGATACACCGACCCTGACGGGGTGATCGAGCTCTGCAATATCTCTAGAGGGAGGGTCGCATTGGTCCCGGCCGCCTTGCTTCGGGTAGTTCCGGCAGCATGCGAACTGACAGACCCACAACCCGCCAAGAGCATCGTGGTCGCGATAAACGCTATTGCTCCTCGCATCAGCCATAGTGGAGCTTGTCGGCCCATCAGTTACCTACTTCACGAAACAGAGTGCACGCACCCAACCTAGCTCAGCACCACGTCTCTCATGCTTGCAACCCGCTCGTTCAACACAGATTCCCCAAGAACCTCCCCCACCTCGCAAGAACTTGTGCCCTCACGTGCCAATCTGGCGCAACCCTTCGATCGCTTGGCAACGCCCTAAGGCAGCCTCCATTCTGAGCGACAATGCCACCACTGCAGCGGTTGGGATATCCACCATGCTCCTCACGAGTGCACGCGCAAGATACGTGACCGCATAATCTGCGCTTGTGATTTTGAACCTCCCATACCCAACACGTATGCGAAGATAACCCGGGTTAGCCCCAATACCACTTAGTTAAGGTCCGAGCCCACTGCCAGCGGCATGGCGCCTCTGTGGTGAAGTGCGTGAGGGACCAGTGATGACGATTGTGTCGCGTGGATGAACTTGTAGGTGAGCAGGATTGCGC
>JAKAQR010000023.1 GCA_021819725.1 Actinomycetes bacterium | reverse complement strand
TAGTTCCAGGAGCCTTCTCAGTACTCGTTCCTTCTGTTCTCTCGGGTATACCTTCATCTGACTCCTCGTTCCCCGCCCTTGATATGACTGTAGTGGATCTCCCTTCAAGGGCTCTGATGGCTAGGGCAGGGGACAGTGATATGTAAGGCGACAATTGATGCAACAAGACAGCCGATATCGGTAAGCCAATTCATCAGAGCAAAGAATAGGGACGCTATCCAGTCCTGCCATCGCGGATCAACCGTGCGAGCATACCGGCCGATCTCTTCGATAGCTTTGCGCACGCGACTCTCAGAGGAGAATCGAGCTAGGTGTTTTGAAGTTGCGCCGCGTGCAGTACGGCTCCGTTGGTGAAACACCAATATCGCAGATCCCCCGATTAAGGTGATTGCAACTGCGAGCAAGGGCCACCGTAGGTCACTGCTGGGTCCTTTATCACCAGCGATCCAAACTCCAGCGATCAAAATGCCACTTATCGTGACGCTCGATAGTACACCTGAAACGACAAGTACCCAAACGACAAGATGACGGGGCGCTTCGCGTCGCCGAAGTTGGTCTAACGCCCATACCGTCGACCACGCAGCACCGCCTGGAAGACTCACGGAAAGCGCATTGCCTGCAAGAGTTATCTCAATCATTGCCCAAAGATGCAGTGTTGTACCTCCTATGCGTAGAAGCCAGCGCTGCATCCGAGCGAAAGCGCCCATTGACGCCATCTCGGCGAGAATGGCGATGCCAACCCAACCCCATCGCAGATGTGCAAACAAGCCAATCGCAAGTGCGAAATTACGTCGTTGAGCGAAAATCGCATATCCTGCGACAACTGCAAGAGCGACTTCGACTACGGAACGAAGGATTCGAAACCAGTGAGAGTTACTTCGCCGCGAGCCTGCGCTGGTCATGTCAAAGTACGACCCATATAGGCGCTGACTACCACGTTCGCTGGATCACGGCCAGAAACCTTCATAAGGAACTCATTCCCACAATATTGGAAGTTCAAAATCTCGAGAACCGATCGATTCAGTGAGCTGCTTCGATCATAATAGAAGGTCTCACAGGAGGAGGCACAAATATTGGAAGTCAATTGGGGCGTCCTCCTCGAACCATCATTGGAGCTAGCGTAAGTGTTGCTTGCGTACTGGTGAACCAACCTGGTGTGGTCAAAACCCAAATGCTAACGGAAAGGCCCATTTTGCCTCGCTCCCTGAACAGCGTCCCCTTTCACCTCATGACCGAGCCTTCCCATAGGCCAGCTTCTCGTCGGACTCACCTTGACTGGAGTCCCTTACCCATTATTCATTGGGCCAAGATCACCGGGCCACTTGCGGGGTCTCCGCTGGATGGGGTCCACCGCTGAGGACCGCATCCGGAACCGAGAGATACACAGGATGGGTGCATACCGATCCTGATCGGATGGTATCGCATCCTTTAAGTAAACGGGCCAGACCAAGGATTTGTGGTACACGGGAGCAGGTGCCCGTTGAACTCTGGATCCGAAGTTCAAATCCTAGCCCTTCATGCCTACCCAGGCGTTAACATCAATGCAGGTCAGCAAGGGCGTGTTCTTCACTGTGTGTCATCAATAGGCATGCTTAGTCACGATTCCGTGACACGAAATGTGACAGGGATTGTGCCGTCGTGACCTATGCAACGACCGTGCACCAATGACTCCAGCTGATGCCTTCGTGCGGGTCTAGTCCTCGCATGGTGGCTGGGTTATATTTGGGACTGGACGGACTGCAATCGGAGCTATCCATAAACAGCCATCAATGAGATTGCAACCGAGCCACTCCTTCGTCAACGGGTCAAAACTGCAATCCCTGATTGGATCCAGTGGTGTAATGGGAGACATCGTCAATTGGGAATCGACTATTTATCGCCGATTCAGTTCGAACAAGCCGCTATGTTGCAGGCTACATAGGTAAGGGGAGTCCGGTGTCCCATTTGCTGAGCAAGTCCACTATCTGTAATCCATTGGTCTCATGTTGCTTTGTAATCCGTACATCGATGTGTCCAGGCGACATACTCGTGGTAGTTGGTCTCATCATCCATCTTGGGCCACTGAGTTTGATGCTGAGATCTTAAGGAGTTATACGGACAGTAGTTTACGAGCAGATCAGTAGTTGAGGGAGATGGTTACGGATATGACTGGACATATTGTGGTGCTCGATCCCAGATTGGGCGGTCTCTTGGGGGTTGCCCACAGCCAGTCAGGTTGAGGATCTTTAGCGCAAGCTGGTTCATAAAAACTCCGCCGTTTAGCGCGATTGGAAAGGTCACCTCGTGTTGCGAAACTCCTCATATCGCTCCGAGAGGCGGGCTCTGTCCGGATGCGACGCCCGCTCTCTTGGAAGTACGAGCTGAGTTCCATTCATTTCCTTGAGGCCATGTTGGAGCATCGGGCCATCGATCTCGCGTAGAAGTTCGGGTTTCACCTCCACGACGAAGTCGGGGCGAATACCCAAGAGATTGCGGTCAAAGGCGGCATGATGGAGCTTGCACAGGGTCAATGCATTGGGCACAATCAGTATCCCTCGCGGATGGCCATCGGGAAGAATGTGGGCAGCATCTAGTAGTTCGGCGTGATGGAGGCGACAAATCGCGCAGGTCGAATTATAGGCATAGAGAACTCGTGCTCGAAACGATGGTTGGTGCAATCTAGCCTTGGTCATCTTAGCGCGGTACTCACGTTGAAAGATATCGATCGAATCAAGGTCGAGTCCATGAAGATATTGGTCCACCGCTATCGCGAACTCGTGGTGTGATTGGTCCTCCGCTTCGACATAGACGGGATAGATGGGCAGGTAAATACTGCGTGCAATGCCAACGAAGTAAGCCAGGGGCAACCCCATTTTCATGGCATGACGTAACGCCCTATTGTCCGATTGCTGTCCATCTTCGCCTCGGTACTTATAGCGAACTAGGCCATGCGATCCAACATCATCGATATACGGTGGAACCATTGATGGAGGTGTGTAGGTGGTTCGAATGGTCAACGCGCCAGGGAGGTCCCGTACCTTTCGGATTCCATTTTGTACAATGAGTCGGATAGGTTGACCCTGGAACTCAAAGGTATTGATCATGCGAGAGGGGAGAAACTCTGCTTTCGCTCCTGCAAGGCAACGGTCCAGATGATCAAACATGGCCTGACGGAGCTGCAAATCACCGTCGTCTGTTTGAAAGTTCTTCACTGCTCCCAACCTTAGTGGATCGGCAATCTCAGTTTGCCCGTTGGCGAGGGGTCAATCCAACAACTGGTAAACTATTTTGGTAGAGAAACTGTGAATTCCCATTGCACTGGTGTGGCGAAACCGACCCAGGTGCTCCAGTGGCTTAGCGTTCTAAATTTTACTTACCTTTGACTTCCCCCGACCTTAGTGTGGGGGGGTTAGCTCGACCGCACAGGGTCAGCTGACGGTATTTGGACCGTAGCCTACCCGCCCGGCGTAGCTCTTACGTAGTAACTCTCACAGAGTTCAGTCAAAGCAATCAGACAAGTAGCACCCTTCGGCAACAGTCTGTGATCGCGTCGGGCTGCGGGAACAGAGATGGAAGTTGGTCTGACAGATTCCCGGGGATCGTGCTCGAATCATGATCTCCGACGTGTCGACTCCAGGTCGATTGTATTCGTGGCGGAAGCTCTTGGCGCTGAGACGCGGTTAGATTGAGTGCGTGCGGGATGCAGTCGATTTCAGAGAATACCAAGAAGGCGATCTTGATGGTGTGCTTGCCTTGTGCCGCCAAGAGGCCTGGAGTTCCTATGTTGACGACAGGGATCGGGCGCACGCAGTCTTCACGGCGCCAGGGGTCGTGTCCGTTGTTGCCACCGATGCCGGTCGAGTTGTCGGATTCGCTTACTTCCAAACCGATAGAGCAATACAAGCCCACCTGTCCCTTCTCGTTGTTGAGCTGAGTGTTCGAAGAGCCGGTATTGCCAGGAGAATCATATCCCACGCGTTCCCGCTACTCGGCGTGGCAAGGGTCGACCTCATCACTGATACCGCCGAAGAGTTCTATCGCTCCCTGTATCACAAGGAGGAGTCGGGCTTCCGACTTTATCCACCAGGGATTGCTGCTAGCGATGGATAAGTGATGTCGTTTGTCCTGCTAGGGCGAGTGGATCAAGTGCGAGGGTCGATCGTGCTAGCCACACAGAACTAGGCCGTGCCGACTTGCACGACCGCTAGAACGCTAACCAAAGGGAACACTCTGCAGGCGATAAAGCCCGAGGCGACACCGACCGAAGGTTTTCGACGGAACGGTCGCTGCTGTTGCTGGATTGTGCGTGTTGATCCAAACAAGCATTGACGATCGCACGAACGATTGTGAGCAGGAATGTCGCTCCTTCACATGACTGTTGGTATGATGCAGGGCTCTACGTGGTACGGATCCGTTGAGCCGATGGCCAGGTGTTATCGCGTAGGCGCGTCACCAAGAGGCAAGGAAGCAGTCAGTGAAGGTTCCAGTGTTGGTGGATATGGCTACCATGATGATGAGACCCATTGGGCTATCTGCTGGGTGAATATGAAAGTACTCAGTGATGAGGAGGAGATGTGGAGTCGACTGACCGATCAACACTTGTTGTATTGACAACAGGGAAGGAAGCCTTCGTCAGGGCAAATGCCGTGCTACAGATGACGCTCATGATCCGCAAGACAAAGCAGGAGATGCCCGTTGAACTATTACTGCTCGGTCCCGGTGTTGAGGTGTTGCGCTCCAATCAGAAAAACTCACCACAGTTCGAACAGCAGCTAATTGGATTGCGAGAGGCTGGGGTAAGGATTGCCGTCTGTGAGGTCTCCTTGGAGAGTCTTGGGCTGACCAAGGACCAGATGTTCGAGTGTGAGACGGTGAAGGGCGGCGTGGAAGTGGCCACGAAACTGGCGGAGGACTGGAACGTTCTTACCTTCTAACCGCCAGTCCTCCTATGGTGCTGGTGTGGCATGACTAGAGATCCGGAGCCAAATGGGTCTCTGCACTCATGTGGCCCCATGCCTAATCAGGCGGAACCGTCTCTTCCACCGCCTGGTACAATACCGGCATCAGCGAGGGAGTAGGTGGGGGAGGCGCCTCCTTGTCTTGAGGCTCTCATGTCGTAATCGGGATTGGGTGAAGGGTGCAATTCGAATCTCTTCACCATTCCTCCATGGCGCTGTGCCTGGGTGTGGATCGTGGCTCTCATGATGGCGGTTACCCATTGAGAACGGTTTCATCCAATAAGCTGAGCTGATCAACGATGACCACATCCGTCTGAGTGTTTACCAGACCGCTGATCGCCACGCCCAACAATCGAACCGATGCATGGGCACCTCGATCGGTGGGGACGGCTCTTGCCAGGAGTGTCGGCAAGATAGCTGAGATCGCCTCTGGGCGCCAGATTGGCTCCGGGACGGTGAGCGCCCTGGTCACTGTCTGAAAGTCTGGGAAGCGTGCTTTGATACTCACGGTGCGACCGGCAAGGTCCAACGCAGAGAGATGAGACGAGACCCGTTCTACCATCTCCGTGAGAACCGTCATCATCTCCTGCCTGTCGTTGAGGTTGGTTGGGAAGGTCCGCTCACTGCCGACGGATTTGCGTACACGGTTGGGTTGGACGGGACGCAGATCGATCCCATTGGCTACTTCGTGAAACCAGAGTCCGATCTTGCCGAAGTTGCTCACCAGTGTCTGCTGCGATGTATGGCGGAGTTCAAGAACCGTGTGGATCTCCAATTTGGCCAACTTGTCCACGGTGGCTGGCCCGATACCATGGAGCTTGCTCACGTGGAGGGGGGCCAGGAATGCTAATCCACGCTCTGGCGGAATCACCATGAGGCCATTTGGTTTACGCCAGTCGGAGGCGAGTTTGGCGAGCAATTTGTTATAGGACACCCCAGCCGAGGCAGTGAGCCCAGTCTCACTCTCGATACGCCCACGGATCTCTTTGGCGATCTCGATTGCTAGGAGCCCATCCGAGGTGGCCTCCGTCACGTCAAGGAATGCTTCATCGAGGGAGAGGGGTTCCACAAGGGAGGTGTAGCTGTGCAGAATCTCCATGACCTGCTGGGATGCGTGTCGGTAAGCGTCCATTCGGGGACGGAGAAATATCCCCTGAGGACAGAGTGACTTGGCTCGAGAAGCAGTCATGGCGGAGTGAACGCCGAAACGGCGAGCCTCATAACTGCAGGTCGCTACGACTCCGCGACCTGCAGGATCTCCACCGACGATGACGGGTTTCCCTCGTAGTTCAGGGTGGTCTCTCTGCTCGACGGCTGCGAAAAAGGCATCCATGTCCACGTGAATAATCTTGCGAACGCTGGAAGTCGTTCCTGTACCTTCGCTCGGCAACTATGAACTCCTTGAGCATCGACGCCATGGCGCCTAACTACTCCACCAGAGTCTAACACGCCCAAGAATCTGCGCAAGAACTGCACCAGTGGGTACAGACGGAGGTGATGGTGTTGTGAGGGAACGCGTTCATCGGCCGCCCGTTCGCGTGTACTCCCTTGGAGAATGAGTTTGGTTGATGATGACCAACACTGGGGTGGATACAAACACCCCGGACCACGGTGTCGGCGCTAGGATGCACGCGATACACCATATGGATTAGATTCTTTGCAGCGATCTCTCTGATGTGTCACCACCGCAGGTGTCCTCACCGGGACTGGGGATCCCTACGGGCGACGGGGGCTCAGTTTGAGATGCTTGGATGGGAGGAGAGCTCGTGGTCGAGACACTGATGTCGGTGTGGCAAGCGATGTATCGGGAATCACCCTCCAAGGTCGTGATTGACGAACCGCAGCATTCGCGCCAACTTACCGCGGAAGATCTCTTCACGAGATCGGAGCTCAGCGCTAGGCAGTTGGCAGCGCTCGGATGTGGTGCTGGGGATCGCGTGGCCCTTGATGTCGCGGAGCCGATCGACTTTCTCATCGCTCATCTGGGCATCCTACGTCTTGGTGCCATTAGCGTACCTGTTCCCAAAGGCGCAAGCGACAGCGAGGTGCGTGATCTCGCGCAGAACTGCTCGCCCAGAGCTGTGTTGACTGATCATTCTCGGAGCGCTGCATGGGATGAAAACGGCGTCATGGTTGTGCACCCCGGTGTCAACGTGAGTCCAGATCATGAGGTACCCATCGATGGTGCGGACGCTAGCAGTATCGCGCTCATGCTCTACACCTCCGGTACAACCGGAAAGCCGAAAGGAGTCCCGCTCTCTCATCGGAACCTGCTGGCCACCGCTCGATCGGTGATCACCGCCTGGGAGTGGAGTAGGGAGGATTCCCTGCTGCTCACGCTTCCGCTACATCACATGCATGGGCTCGGTGTCGGTCTCCACGGCACACTGTGTGCCGGAGCGACGGCCGTGGCCTTTGAGCGATTTGACGTAGATGCCGTGATCGAACAGGTGCGCAACCAACGGGTGACGATGTTCTTCGGGGTCCCGACCATGTATGCCAAGTTATTGGACCGGGAGGGTTTCGAGGCGTTTACAAATTTACGATTGATGGTTTCGGGTTCGGCCCCCCTCTCGAGGGAGACCTTCCGCCGAATCACCGAGGTGACGGGACAAGAACCGCTTGAGCGCTACGGGATGAGCGAGACGGGGATGATCACCTCGAATCCGTATCGTGGACGCCGCAGCGCCGGTAGCGTTGGCAAAGCACTCCCCGGGGTAACGATACGACTCTCGGGCGGTGACGAAGGAGAGATTCTTGTCCGTGGCGAAGCCGTCTTCGGCGGGTACTGGCAACGGGAGGAGGCAACTCTACAGGCCTTTACCAGTGACCAGTGGTTCCGAACCGGGGATCTTGGCACTCTTGATAAGGATGGATACTTGATCATCAGCGGTCGTGCCAAGGAACTGATCATCAAAGGGGGCCAGAATGTTTTTCCTCGGGAGATCGAAGCCTGCCTTGAGGAGATGGAGGGTATTGTTGAGGTGGCGGTGATCGGTGAGCCAGATGAATATTGGGGGGAGAGGATCGTGGCTGTCCTTGTCGCGGCGAGTGCCCCGCCCGATCAGGAGGTCGTACGCCAGTTCGTTGCCAACCGCCTAAGCCGTGTCAAGGTGCCGGATGAGGTCCGTTACGTTGAGGAGCTCCCCCGGAATCGAATGGGCAAGATCCAACGAGAACTCCTCCAGGGGCGGTAACGATCCCACTGGCCCCTCTGGCGAATCTCGGGTGATTCCGTTGTGAAGGAGGCAGATCTGCGGACTTCGGGTTCTGGCGGGTCCGTACGAATTCCCTGAGTGATGTAGCACACTACGGCCAGTGCAACACGGGGGCCTCCACCGGCCGGTCCCAACTCATAGGATTGCTGTCCTGCCAGCAGAGGGGCCGGTCAGTATCCACAACCTCCTCCAGCCGGCGAGGGCAGTCCCGTTGAGTCGAACACCATGAGCAGGGCTCCCAAGGTGTTACGGAACGAAAACGGCCGGAGGAGGCATCAAGGGGCTCGTGCCCGCCGAGCGCTCCACTCGAGTGAAGCACTCTAGGATCGTGACGACGTCGTTTCCCATCAGTTCAGAGGGTAGTGGCCCCTGTCGCCATGTGCTGACTCTCGGAGTGGATCAGCGGCTCTCTGTAGGCGCGGGTCTACTCGCCGATGGGCGTCTCTCGTGCTCCAGCGCAGTGGTGATCTTGGAAAACGAGAGGTGGCATCGGTGGTCAGGGGCATACCACAGGTTGGCATCGCTCCCCGTCCACCTTATCGGCTCCCCTCGACCGCCCTCAGCTAGCGACTCTACCCAGTTGTGTTGTGATCGGGCTGGAGTCGGCGAATTCACCGGTAGAGCTGTCGCTGTCCCTCGGGTTTTGAGGAAGCTGCCCGATCACATGCAGGTTCAACCGATCGACAGTCAAGACGATGAGGTCGACGAGGCAAGTGCACCCGAATCCGAGGGACCTCCGGTCTCGAGGACCTTGACCAAACCGGTCGGAGCGTGGGCAAGGATTGCATCAAGAGGAACGGTGGATCTGTCAGGTGTAATCGATGATGGGGCGAGAACGACGTTGGTCGTGTTGGCCACAGTTGTGCACTTGGCGTAGTCAAAGGGGACGGTGACTTCTGTGCCAACCTTGAAGTTGTCGGTTTTGAGATTGCCATCAGCGAAGGTTGAGAACCACTGAGCACAGCTGGGGGCCTGGTAAGCAACGCGTAAAGACCCGTTATGGAGCGCTGATGCTTGTTGCCAGGGCACCGAAAGCACCTCGCGAGCGATGGCGATCTTCGGTCCGGTCAGCGGGCCGCCACACGACGGAGTACCCCGACTGGTATAGACAACTGCTCCGTTCCCATCTTGCCCATAGATTACGACTGCGGTGTAGATCGGGTGATAGGAGGTCTTGGTTGACGGGCCATCTTTTGATGAAGTCATCGCGGGGCAAGAGGTGGTCCCACCCCATGCGATTCCTACCCATGCGCCACGGTGATCAAGGGGTGGGGTACCTGAAGGCACCTTTGTATCCCCTAGCGTCACGCGTCCGTAGCCCACGATCGCATGGGCGTAGGATCCTTGGACAGCAGAAGTAGCTGCGAACAACTTTGCGGCTTGAGACCAGCTCAGTCCAAGATGCTTCGCTGTGATCGCAGCTCGCGGTGGTGAGATCTGTAACCCACCCACGGTCACGACCCTGTTATAGCGGCCACCGGCGATGGTGCTCGCAGATGGGGAGGCCGGGAATGCTGGAGGCGGGTCATGCGCGGATGTTGATGATGATCCGCATGCGGCCAATCCCGAGGCCGTTGCACACAACAGAACCCCACCGACGAGGGCTCGCAAAGACTTGTAGGTCTCCAAGCGAAGAGCAATCTCTGGCGCCTTCATCGTCTGATGCCTACCGAGGCGTACCTGCAGTAACGGGTTGCCAAGCTGAACCAATCTGCTTCTTGTCTGGTGCCACGTTCCAGGCTGGCCTTCAATGACTTCATCGCGCCTCCTGTGTGCTCAGTCACTGCTCGAATCACGCCATCTGGATCACGCCATCTGGATCACGCCATCTGGATCACGCCATCTGGATCACGCCATCTGGATCACGCCATCTGGATCACGCCATCCGAACCACGCAATAGAGAGCTCTACCGAGCGAACATAGCATATTTATGGGTCCACTGGGCCTCGGAAGTCTGGTGGGGAAGTGATCTGATGATAAGCGCGGCCGTCCCAGGAGTGGGTTAGGGAGTATTCCGGTTTGAGCGGTCATGGGAGTGGGAGAAGATGCGATTCCAGGCTCACCACAAGTGCGTGGAGTGAAGTCCAGCGAGACACGCATCGACCCGCTGGTGGTCGATCGCTCGGCCAGAGGGAATGTGAGCGAATCGATACAACAGAATAGTAGCGAATCGATACAACAGAATAGTGAAGAACGCCTTCTGGCGTCGTGGTGTCTTCCTCGGCTTCGTTCCTGGTGATTCGCGCTCCGTGTAGATACCCGACAGCAGAGTAGGTTGTAGTCATTGGAATGCGCTTGCACGAAAAGGTCCTTGTCAACGGTCCTATTGGGCTTCGCGTGATGGGTCATACGCACGAGCACGCAACTCGATCACCTCCCGGTCGCTGTTCAAACAAACCAGAGCCCAAACGTAGGTGGCAACAGGTCAGGACTGCCCTTGGCGTGAGTCTCATGTAACATCGCTGGCGCGAGGGCCAGAGCGCGTCCGCCCACGCTCTCGATGATCAAAGGCTAGGCCAACGGGTAGTTAGCACAGTCGATCCAGCATCGCCTAGCAGAGGAAGTGGAATCCAAGGATCGTTTGCTGGTGGGCGTGATGAGGTGTGTGTCGCTACGAACTGGCAGCGATGATCATTTCGCTTCCGACGGTGTTAGCGAAGAAACGCTCCGGAAAAGCCTTTGCAATCGCAATGGTTGCCGCCATACCAGTGCAATGCGCCGGCAGAATTCGCTTGGGCTTTAGAACGTCGAAGGCCTCGATGACCTTAGGGATGCTGGGTGCAAAATCAGCCCCTGAGAGATGGAACCCGCCCACGACCGCCGCGATAGCCGATTCTCCGGTGAGATAGGTCGCGTAGTTGAGGGTGTTGATCACACCCGCATGACCGCAGCCGGTGATCACAACGAGACCCTGGTTTTTGACATTGATGACGATTGCTTGATCGTCGAGTACGAGAGCATCACGAATCCAATCCTCCCCGTCAAAGCGCTCTTGTACTGGAAACCCGTGTTCAAACGAGGTTGTTCGTTGTATCTCCCCAGTGACAAGGAGCGCCCCGTTGAAGAGGTAGCTCGGCTGAGGCTCTTCGATCACGTCAATCATGGAAGCCGCGAGATAGCTACGTGATGGAGTTGGTATCGGTATCATTCCCTCCTTCGTATTGAGGCGTCGGACATTGAAGGAGTCTGGATGAAGGACGAGGGGCAAGTTCTTGCCTTTGAGTTGCTCAACGAGACCGACGAGTCCGCCGGTATGGTCGAAGTGACCGTGACTCAACACGATGATGTCGATGTCTCGAGGATCAAGATCGAGCAGAGACATGTTGTGGACCAATCCATCTGGCGAGATCCCGGTATCGAAAAGTATGCGGTAGGTGTGGGGCCCATCGTCGATGGTGACCAGAGCGGAGTAGCCATGCTCTGCTCTGAGCGGAATGTGGGTATAGCCCTCAAGCGTTGACTCGGCAGGAACGGGATGAATGATATGGTGCCTTTTGATGACGTCTTCGGAGGGGGCGAACATATCGCCATAGTTGTCGACCAGCGTGAATACACGAACGCCGTCAACACCCCGGAGAGCAATACCCTTGTCGAGCGGTCTTTGATAGGTGGATTCCTGGGACGAGGAATGATGATGTTCGATGGTGTCGTCGCACATAGCGACTCCTTTCCAAAAGGCCGGCCGGTAGACCCCTGTCTGGCTATGCCTTCGCTAATGGAGCATAACCCATCCAGGAGCGGAACTCAAGGCGTCTCCACCAAGCGCGACATGACCGTACAACACTGCCCCACAGCGATACATCCTCTAAGAGGCTAACGGTCGAGAACCGTGCCATGTCAATAAGTCTAGATTGCACCAGATGTCGTGGGCCAACCCTGGCCAACTCAAGGAGTCCGTACGGTTGTTGCACTCGAAGATGTCAGAACCAGCGTGTTGGTGTTATTGGATCTTGCGTTCTCGATGGACGGGGAGGTCATAGTTGAATTGCTACGTACCGAGGTGTTTCGATCGGTGATGCATGCGAAGTGGATGTGAGAGAGGGTAATCGCCCATTGTGCCTAGTTGCCTTCGGTGGAGGTGATGCGGGAGAGCCATCAGATGATCCGATCAGCACCAGAACGTTAAGGGAGGTGTGCATCGTTGACCCGTCCGCCGCACAGTAGGGTGAGTGGATCAGTCCGTCGTTGTCTGTTGTGGAGCGGAAGGAGGCGGTTTGATTCGCAGAAGTGGGATGAGCAAGTGCACGAGTGGCCCAATGGCGATTGCGTAGGTGAGGGTGCCAAAACCAACTTGGCCCCCTAAGAGCCATCCCACGATGAGTACTACTGCCTCGATCGAGGTTCGGGTCACTCGGATACTGTGTCCTCGAGCTGCAATTCCGAGCATGAGTCCATCGCGGGGGCCCGGACCGAGTGTGGCACCGATGTAGAGACCGGTCGCAAGACCATTCAGGGCTACCGCGAGGGGCATGACAATCCATCGACTATCGCCATGAGCATGAGGGACCAGCCAAAGCACCAAATCCATCGTTGAACCGATGAGAGCCACGTTCGCTAGAGTACCGAGACCTGGTCGTTGACGGAGTGGAATCCAGAGTGTCAGCACTACCAACCCAAGGAGGATCGCCCAAGTGCCAATGGGGATACCTGTTTGTCGGGAGAGTCCTTGATTGAGGACATCCCAGGGATCGAGACCAAGCCTTGCGATTACAAGCATCGAATCACTCACCCCATAGAGGACGAGTCCAGTGAGGAGTTGGATCGCTCTTCGGGTGCGACGGTCTTGAGGGACGGGTGCAATCATGCCCGAAAGCACGTGTCTCCACCACTTGAACCGTGGAACCTCAGCATGTTCGAAACTCACAAGACTACTGTAGATTGGCATGGATACTCAATTAGGATCCACTTTGGATCATGTGGCATCTAAAACGAGGGCAATGGCGAGTTACCAGCTCGCGAAGAGCCTCGGCGATTGGCCATTGATAGGTCACAAGGGTCCACTCTATGCCCGTCTAGCATTGGGCATTCGCTCGCTCATTCTTGATGGCCGTATTCCCAATAGCGTTCGTCTGCCCGGCGAACGTTCACTAGCCGTGGAGTTACACGTGAGCCGACGAACCGTCTCCTCTGCGTATGCAATGCTAAGAGATGAGGGATTCCTCGTGAGCCATCATGGCGGAGGTAGCGTGACTCAACTACCGGCAGGGAGAAGCCGACAGGGTGCGGCGTGGGGACCTGCGGTTTTGCAGGACTCCAGCTGGCTCGATCTTGCTGTCGCGGCCATGCCTGGTGATCCACGCATCGCATCTGCAGTGGTGGGTGTGCTTGAGACTCTGCCGCACCATCTCACTGACCATGGCTATGTCCCTCAGGGGTTGTTGCCGCTACGTGAGGCTGTTGCTGATCACTACTGTCGTCGTGGCCTTGCGACCTCCGTGGAACAGATTGCCATTGTGAGCGGTGCTCAGCAAGCCATCTCACTGGTTGTCGAGACCCTCAGTGGCCCTCTCGACCCAATCGTGATCGAGACGCCTACGTACCCCGGGGTGCTGGACGTTCTGCGTCGGTGCCGATCGCGGGTGATCGACGTTGGATTGGACCACGACCAGATGGTTCTGTCTCATGTGATACGCCAGGTCCTGCCAAAGCTTATATATCTGATTGCTGACTTCCACAACCCAACGGGGAGACTTCTCGGAGCGGTCGAACGTGAAGAGCTGGTGCGGATGACTGGCGAGAGTGGTTCCTATCTGCTTGTGGATGAGAGCTTTGTAGAGCTGGGTTTAGAGGATGCTCCGGCCGTTGCTCCGTTGGCAAGCTTTGGAGGCGATCGACATGTGATCTCCGTTGGATCCATGAGTAAGTCCTATTGGGCTGGCCTACGGGTGGGGTGGGTGCGAGCAGATCGTGCGGTGATTGCGCAGCTGATTGAGACTCGGGCCAGTGTTGACATGTCGAGTCCGGTCGTTGATCAACTGCTCGCTGTGGAGCTTCTCCGAGCAGGGCGGGATCTGCTGCATGCGAGGCGAGAGGCGCTTCGCATGCAGCGCGATACTTTGGTCGATGCCCTCCACACCCACCTTCCACAGTGGCAGTTCCAGGTACCACCCGGTGGCGTCTCGCTCTGGATCGATTTAGGCAAACCCGTCAGCACGCTCGTTGTGGCAAGGGCAGAGAGTTATCAGATCCGACTAGCAGCTGGATCCCGGTTTGGACTCTCAGGGACATTTGAGAACTGTCTTCGGATACCCTTCACGCTCCCCGCTCAAGAACTTGTCGTCGCGGTTGGGCGCCTGAGTTCGGTTATGGCCGACGTGGATAATGGCTGGAGGTTTACCCCGCCAGTTGGTGGCCCTCTGGTATAGATACTGTTGTCCGATGGGTGGAGGTTCGTCCCAAAAGCCACATGTGTTGGCGACGTGATCAATGGATCTCCTCATCACGCTGGGAGCTTTCGGTGGCGATTCAGTGGATACGTCTCTCTTGGCGAGTGGGAGGAGCGGCAGACAGACCAACCACGCATCGAGAGCAGGGGTACTTGAGACAACTGCGAGGTGGGACATTCGCTGCACCATGACGATGCATCGGGAAGGAGCCTTCCAATAGCCCACCTGTGATATCGGTTGATTACTCTCGGTTGATCAGGGAGTTCTGGGCAGACAGGTGCGCGTGACCTCGCTATGGCGTGGTATCACTGGTCCCCACTGAGTTTTCTGGTGCGCCTTCGGTAAACCAACAGTACTGCAACGGCAACCAACGCAGTGGTGACCGTGGCGAGACCGGAGAAGGCAAGGGTTGCCCGAGCCCCTAGCGCCGCTACCAGTGGACCACCGAGCGCAGCACCGACTGGTGAGGCGCTCACAGTGAAGACGCCACTTGCAGCCGCGACTTGGGTTAGAAGTTCCCTACGTGCACTTCGCTGAATGATGGTCTTCTTCAGTGGGATGAAGGGCCCATAGACGAGACCACCTACCGACATGGCGATAAATCCGATCACCACCGAGGTAGTGAAGCCAAAGGGAATGAGGCAGACACCCCAGGCTGCGACGGCAGCGATGGTCATTCGCCATAGTCCAAAACGGTGGATCGACGTAGCACCAAGAGCACCAAGGGTAGCTCCTAACGCGAAAACGGTCCAATAGCCGCCGAGCACGCTGGCACTCGCGTGCAGGACGGAGGAGACATAGAGCGGCAGGGCGACCTCGACGGGTCCGTAGAGGCCATAAAAGATGACACAGAGTAATGTGATGGCACCAAGTGCCGGGAAGTTCCATAATGCACGCAGACCGTCGCGAATACCAGCGGAAGAGCTCTTGACGACGGGAGTAGGTGGTTGGTACCTCCGCCTCGCGAGCACTGCTCCTGCTAGCAAGACGTAGGTGGCGGCGTCGATTGCAAAGACAAGACCTGGTCCTACTGTTGCGATGAGCACGCCAGCAACTGCAGGCCCGCCGATGCTAGCTGAGAAGCTTGCTACCGAGTTCAAGGAGTTTGCCGCGACATGCAGTTCGGACGGCAACAGCTCAGTAGTGGCAGCCAGGTCGCCAGCGATACCGAGCAGGCCAAAGAGAGAGGAGCATCCGAGAAGCGAGACGTAGAGAATAGGTGATAGTGTGTCAGTAAGTGCAAGGCCAGCAATCAGAGCGAGTGGCACGGCTCGAAAGATTGCATCGACCAAAATGATGAAGCGAGGGTCGAGACGCTTCAGAACTCGGCTCGCGCCTAGTGCCACAAGGACACCCGGCAGCGTGTAGGCCGCTACTGCTTCTCCAATCAAGGAGACCCGCACCATGGCCATGGGCAAGCTCTATGGCGAGCCAAGCAACCGCGACTGCGCTCATTCCGTTGCCAAGAGAGGAGACTGAATACCCGATGAACAGCGTTGCAAAACCTGAATAGTGCAGCGGTGCCCAGACTCTAGGGCGTGGGATGCCATGGGATGCTGGTCGGTGAGGACTCGTCACAAGTAGTAGTCTCTAAGGTTCTTACTTCTCGAGTCGTTGTGTGGCGTCACATGGCATAGGGACATTGGCTCACCTACCTACGATGCGCGCAGGTCGGACAGGAAAGCACGTGATTCGGTTCATAGGTGGCTATCCTACGACCTCAAGTTCACTTGAGGTCAAGTCGACACCGTGAAGAGTCTTCCCATTGATCGGCGTGGAGTCACAACTCGGCCGAATTTGTGGCGTATGACGAGCGTACGCATCTGGAGTGAGGGCCCAAGACAACACAAGGAGCGCATCGACGGCTATGGATGTGGTCTCTCCTCACGTGAGGAACACGTCCCTACTCAGCAACGCTCGGGAGTTCATACTCAGCCTTGTGCGCCTTCATCGAAGATTGACCTCGGCGCAAGTCCCAGGCTACTCTAGAGTTCGAAAGTTTCGTCGGGGAGAGACAGGACGGTTGTGACGTATTGGCAGTGTCCCAGCGAACCCGATCTGGCTCATACAGTTGGGAACGCTGCTCTATTGGGGCGGGGGAAACGCGTGGCCCGCCGCATGGGGAGCGGTGTCAGGTGCTCGGGTGTGAAGCGTAGGTCCAGGTTAGACCCCCGTTGGTTGTTCGCAGTAGAGAAGACCCTGACCAAGTCCAGCCATCCTGGGCGTTGATGAAATCAACATTCTCTCCGATCAATTCGGGGGCCACGCCGGTATTGTCAGCGTTCGCAAAACCGTTGATGAGCCTCGCTTTGGTACCGCTGTCGGTGACGAGAAGGAAGCCATTCTGATCGGGGAACCATGCCGCCGTGGAACCAGCAAAACTTACCTGAGTCGGAATTGTGTTCGACTGCGACTGAACCAACTTTGCCAGACTCGTAGCTATCGCAAGATGCGCCTTCTGTGCCAAATACAGGCCACCGATCGCGGGATCCGATGGAGGTAGTGCAAAGCGTGAGAGTGCCGCTTGGTCGACAGCATGCCAGGACTTCCCACTGTCTGTCGTCAGCCAGAGGTGGGTGGAGCTGCAAGCAACTCCGTCTTTGGTGCCCTCAAAGGTCAGAGACACTCCGTTCCCGGCGAGTCTTCTCACAAGGGTCCAGTGCCTTCCCCGTCAGTGGTTTGATAGACCTTGCTTTGGTTCTCACTTAGCATTTCGTAGGCGAGAAATCCTCGTTGTTGGGTCAGAAATACGATCTGGATCGTCTGAGTCGCGCCAACTCTTGGAACAACACCAATTGTGTCCCAGCTCCTACCTCCGTCGCTGGTCCTCAGAAGCGCGCGAGTATCTCCAGGTATGCCGATTCCATAGCCGAGGTGGTCGTTCACCAATGAGACTCCATTCACTGGATGGGGATGGGTCGTTGGGTATACCTCCTTCCAGCTCCTTCCTCCATTGAGCGTCTGAAG
This sequence comes from Actinomycetes bacterium, assembly GCA_021819725.1. The sequence continues at coordinate 23,568 of JAKAQR010000023.1, read as the reverse complement.
GAGGACACCAACACCCGCCCCTGAATCGAGTAGCCAACCTTCGCTGGGCGAGACAAAGGACATGCTGACAGGCGCCCCCATGCCATTTGGAATCCAAGGTTCATTATTCCAGTTGGCCCCTGCATTTGAAGTCGTGCTGATCGACTCCGAGCTTGAGAGGCTACACGCCTCGCATTGTCCCGCCACGACCGCTGTGTCCGTTCCTTGCACCACCGCCATCGGTCCGGGTGCAGAGCCTGGACCTACAGGTACGTGGCCTGGCTCGCCAGGGGCGGGTCCATCGCCAGCGGTGGCCTTGGCCAGAACTGGAATCCAGTTCGTTCCATTTGTGGTTCGAAAGACTGAGTAGGAGCCTTGACTCATCTGACCGCTATCGGCGACAAGTGCCCAACAGACGTACGCTGATGCGGCATGAAGTGAGATAGACGATGGCGGCGCATAGCCACTGAGAGTGGGAATCTGTTCCACCTTGGACCACGCTTCGCCTGCATCCACCGTCTTAAGGATGGAACCACTGGCGGTACTCATCCAACCGATGTTCGGACTGCCAAAGGAGATCGACATCGGTGAACCTGGCGATCGGAGCTGGTTCCATTTGACGCCACCATCGGTTGTCTGCCACAACAGCCGATCCGAGTTCCCCGATTCGCTCTCTGCACCGTCGGTGATGGCAAAGCCGCTGGAAGGCGTGGAGAACGCGACCTGGTGAATCCTCGTTGGAAAGGTAAAGGTAGACCAACTCGAACCACTGTTGTGGCTGATCAGAGTGGTGTGTCCGCCCCAAGTCGCGATGGAGTTTGGTGCCACCATGGATACCGATAGCTGCGTAAGCGCTACCCCAGGGTGTGCCACGGTCCGAAAGTGCAGACCGCCATCCGTTGTTTTGAGGATGAGGCCGTTGCCAACCATGTATCCGGTTGTCGCCGAGCTGAACCGCATCGCGTTGTCATAGCGCCCGCGAGGTTGTCCAAGAACCCTCCCATCAATGGACTCAACTTTCGGCATCGGCACAAGCTTTGCGTTCTTGGACGTGGTGATTGCAGAGCCATCGTGGCCCGATTGGTTGCTGTTGGTCTGGCTGCTCCGGGTTTGATTGCATCCTGAAAGGGTGATGGCGGCGGCTACTAAGGCGAACGTTACGAGTCTTGCCTTACTCACCTTCTATCACCTTATCATCCACCCGTCAGCGACATATAGGGAAAACATATAGAGAAATTGTTAGCGACCATCGCAAGTATATGGATGGGGGAGTGCCAAGGCAGGCATAGCGACTCTCATGGTTGTCGGAGGGTCGCTACGGTAGATCCCGACTCTTTGCTCGGCGCACAAGTATTGCTCATACTTTGAAACTGGATGATCCCTTCTGTCGACCCTTGGAGTAGGGTGACGCTCATGAACGGTATCGAGCTACCCACTAGTTCCCTGATCGAGGTCTATACTGCCGAGGAACGTCCGGACCTCTGGGAGAGATCTCGGTCGCTTTTCGTAGATGTTTGGCCAGAGTACAACCTGCATGGCAACGAGACGTCTACCTATTTTGGTGCCCTCTTTCCAAAGTACGCTCCGTTCCAGCTACTGGTTGTGGAGAAGAGCAGCGAACAAATCATCGCACGCGGCCGATCGATACCGTTTCGCTGGGATGGAACCCAGGCAGACTTGCCAAGGGGCATTGACGCTGTTGGACTGCGTGCAGTGACAGACGATGTCGAGCCCACTGCACTTTCAGCGCTGGCGGCCGAGGTGGCGATGGACCACCGAGGCGAAGGTCTCAGCCGTCTACTGATCCAGTCGATGATCGTCGCAGCCCGATCCAGCGGTCTTGGAGTCCTGATGGCCCCCGTGCGGCCGAGCTGGAAGGATCGCTATCCACTCATACCCATCGAGCGCTACGTCCATTGGACCAGGGAAGACGGGCTCCCCTTTGACCCTTGGCTACGCGTACACGCTCGACTAGGTGGAGCGATCGTCAGGACGGAGCCGAAGTCGCTGTTGATTGAGGCTCCCATCAGCGAGTGGACGCGCTGGACAGCGATCCTCTTCCCCGCGGATGGCGACTACGTCTTCTCAGGCGGTCTGAGTCCACTAGTCGTCCACGATGGAATCGGCACCTACTGGGAGCCAAACGTCTGGGTGCGCCATGAGGTCTGAGGATGCGCTCAATTCACCTACTTACTTCCTCTCTATGGTAGTGCCGAGCTCGTAGGTGCTTATGGTCAGCGATGCGTAAGGAAGATTCAAGTTGGTGCTGGGGCATGGGTGGCAACCGAATATCCTTGGACGCGGTTGACTGGAGGTGCTATGTCGTACCGAGTCGATTTCGAGAGTGTGTCCACCGTTGGGTTGGAGTCATCGCCGGTTGCTAATGCGCTTGCGGGACTGCGCGCGAACGAAGCTCGCTATTTCAAGAACAAGTACAACTATGACTTTGTAGTAGAGCCGGCAAGTGACGCAGGCGAGACCATCAGTAGGGTGCAGCGAATCCTCAAGGAAGAACGTGACATCGTGATCGCCTCTGAGCCGCTCGAGGGCTGCACGTCGAATGTCGAGAATATCAGATGGGACCACGTCTTCTACGAGAGTGGTCTTGCGATCAACGTGATGTACCCCACCGATGATCCGAAGAGGCGGGCGGTTGGCTTCAAGCTCTCAGAGGGAATGGACATTCCAGACGAACTCGCTTCCCGATTTAAGTTCGCTCGGCAGAGATCGAAACTCGCTGGCACCATTCGTGGTTCTTTTTTTGTCATCAAGGGCGAGTACTAAACTTGGGCGAAGCCGGTCTCGCAAACGCCTCCGGGTCTCCCGACAAGAATTCGCACCCGAGAATGCCGCCCCTGCCACCCACGGTTGAGGCCGGTCACAAGGCAAGACCGTGTTGCGTAACGCGTTTCGGAAAGGTTGCGCACTCACTGCGGTCACAGGTGTGAATGTGGTGGCTTCGCAACGTGAGACAAGTGAAGCACCTCTTCATACACGGTCAGCGTCAGCGCCACGCCATCGGCTACGACCTGGATAATCGGGTTCGTATCGCCCCGGTCCGCTGACGATAAGGCAGCGTAGTATTGGAGTCGGTCCGTAGGTTCTATCAGCGCAGGCAGATACTCATGGCGCAGCAGCCAGAGGTTGAGAAGCAATCGACCAGTACGGCCATTGCCGTCGGCGAAGGGATGTATCGCCATCAGTCGTGCGTGCATCTCGGCACCAATCGCAACAGGATGTCCCTCTGATTGGTGCCACTGTGCAAACAAATCGTCAACCTCGCCCGGAACAGATAGAGGATCAGGTGGAATGAGTGTGCTACCCGAGATTGCTACAGGCACCTCGCGGTAGTGCCCGGCTTCACCGGGTTGTGATCGACACAACACCAGCGCATGCAGTGACCGCAAGAGCCAGGGAGTAAGCGGTTGATCGGATTGTGACCACAGGATCATCGCATCCCAGGCTTCAGCGTGGTCAATCGCTTCTAGATGATCGCGCAGGGGTTTCCCTCCCACGGTGATGCCTTCAAGTACCACCTGCGTCTCAGCGAGCGTGAGATGATTGCCCTCAATAGCGTTGGATGTGTAGGTGATGCGTACTCTGAGCGCGTCTGCAAGGGAACGGCTGGTTTCTGAGGGCAATGGACGTAACTGGTGAAGATTGTGCATTCGCTGGTCCAGCGATGCTAGCAAGTGTTCGGACTCGTTAATGACAACCCCCTCTCCCTTGATCGTATCCTGCCTTGGCTCCACCTTGACCATAGTGCCAGGTGTAGGTAGCTCCGCCTTCGCCGCTGGTTGCGATGCGGAGAGGGCACGGCTTTTGAGCGCACCTAGGCAATATCATCCCCTGCTCCTGGCATCTTTGACCTCAGCAAGGGTGCTGTTGGCAGTTCGGACACCCTCTGCCAAGGCTTGGCGTGTTGTGGCCAGCACGTGGTTCGCATCCACTCTATAACGGGAAAGGCGTCGTAATGCATTGGCGCTGTCCTCAAAGGTTGATGAGGCAAGGTCGCGCTCGAACGGTACACCGTCAAAGTGCAACCCAGCCAGTTCTTGCCGGTGTGCAAGTGTCTTATGCATTTCCTGAAATGCGTACTGCTCCGGGTTTGCCTAGCGAATAGCCTTCATGGGACCATCCCAGCAAAGCGAGCCGCCTGTCGCCAAGCTCTGCTTGAACAGTGGTCACGACCGCGTCGAGAACAGCATCTGATTGGGGAGGGCAGTAAGCTGGCGAGTCACCAGTTCCCGGTAGATCGACGTAGAGGCGGCGCCATCCGGAAAGTTCGGCGAAGACGGGCTCTATTGCAGCTGCCAGAGCAGCGTGATCAAAACCAAAGGAGGGCACACGATGATCGGGTCGCCGTTACGCTCACCATGTTCCTGGAGGTGAAGCGTCAATGCTCTTGTCCCTCCTTAGCAGTGCCTACGCCGATAGGTGATGAGGAACCGGCAAACCCCGGCGGCTTGCGCTCTGGAGTCTCGTAGCCATGGAGCCAGTCCAGTGCCGCGCTTCGTGCGAAGCGTCATCCGGCCCCGAACCGTCGAACGGGGAGTCCACCCGAGTGGACGCGTACCAAGACGGCATCGTCGTCAAGCTTTAACAGGCTAGCGAGCTCGGTGAGGGTGAGTACCTATCAGCCTCGCCCTTTGGCCCACTCGGTACTGGCGAAGGAGTATCAGGTGTAAGCGTCGACTCGAGTAGATCATTAACGAGGTCCTGTTTGGTACGCCCAAGGGCGTGGGCTCGGGAGTCGAGTTGGCGAGCTCGTGATGCAGGAATGCGGACGAAGAGGGCAGTACGGGTTTCAGCCACAGAAAAGGGCATAACACGATGCTATCTAGATATCAATTCTGCTAGCATCGGTAATATGAATCCATTTCGTTTCGGCTATCAGATCCGGTCCAACGATCCCGTGACACTGCGCCAGGAAGTGCGAGCAGCAGAGGCCGCCGACTTTGATGTGCTTTGCAGCTTCGACCACCTTGGACGATACCTCTCTGCACTCGAACCCCTCGCGTTCTGCGCAGCCTGGAGCGAACGGATCCGACTCTGCCCATTAGTACTCAACAACGACTTCCATCACCCAGGGGTTTTAGCTCAGCGTCTCGCGACCCTGGATCGGCTCTCTGGTGGGCGAGTCGAGGTTGGAATGGGAGCTGGGCATGCCTTCCCTGAGTATCATGCGATCTCTGTTGCCTTTGATCCACCCCAACAACGAAAGCAGCGCCTCGCCGAGTCGCTCGACATCCTTCGTCGGCTCCTCGACGGAGAACAGGTTGAGCATCATGGCGAGTACTACGACCTAAGTGGTTTTGTCTCAATTGAGCCCGCACAGGATCACGTCCCGATTCTGGTTGGAGTGAACGGGCGAGCCGGCCTCGCTCACGCTGCGAGGATGGCCGATATGATTGGACTCACGATGCTCGGGGTGACTCTGCCCGATGGTAACTCTCACGCAGTGCGTTGGGAGCCAGAACGCCTCGACACCACCGTTAACTGGATTGTCGAGCAGGCTGGCGAACGGGCTCAACACCTCGAGTTGAACGCACTTGTTCAGGCAGTGGTCGTCACCGATGATCGTCGCAAGGTGGCACAAGAGTTTCTCTCAGAGGTTCCTGGTCTCGAACTCGACCACGCGCTCTCGACCCCCTTCCTTGCAATTGGGACTCACGCCGAGATCGCAGCACACCTCCTTGCCTGTCGAGAACGCTGGGGGATCTCCTACTACGTGGTGCGAGACATCGAAGGTTTTGCCCCGGTCATCGAGATGCTCCGAGCTGAGGACCACTCTTTACAACTGGGTTGAAGATATCAGTGGAGGAGCGTTCAACTTAGGGAAGTGTTCGGGTACGGTCTCGATACGAAGTCAGAATCGATTCACCCAGAGCGTTGAGGATCCATGCGATCGCCGGCTATGGCCCCCGTAGGCTTTGAATGGCTATATGGAGTCTGCTGGGCTAGAGCGGCGATGAGGTGGAGAGCATAGCTCACTTGTTGTGGAAGGTCCTTCGCGCATCGGTCGTGAAGCTGTCGGCCCAGATCACACTGCAGTTTCTTACGGAAGACCCCGGAGATCCCGATGGAGTAGTAGCGTGGTGAGTTACTCGGTTTCCGCCCGTACCGTACCTTGCACGCCCTTATGGCCTGATCGGTGAGGCACCAGGACGTTGAGACATGCAACGCGAGTGAACTCAGCAGTTGAAGGAGGTCGACTCGATCACACCCGCCACTCTCGTCTGATCAGGCCGTAAACCCAAGAATCTGAGACTTCGCCGTTCACGATACAGTCTTCTCGCAATGTTCCCTCGCGTAGAAACCCGAGTTTCTCCAGTACGCGGGCAGATGCAACGTTACGCGTGTCGACCTCAGCCTGTACGCGGTTGAGGTCCAGAGTGTCGAAGGCCCAACCCAACAGTCCGCGTGCAGTCTCCGTGGCGTAACCGTGACCCCACGCAGCGTCCCCGTAGCAGTAGCCCAGAGATGCGCTCCGAAGGTCCGGGTTCCATTGGTGCAGGCTGCACCAACCAATGAAGCCGCCATTAGAGGCGAGGTCGACGGCTAACCGCGCTCCGGTGCCCTCCTCAGCTTTCTGTTGTGAAGCCATGATGAACTTCGTGGCACGCTCTCGGTCGTTCCACGGAGGTGCATCCCAGTAGCGCAGCACTTTGGTATTGGTATGTAGGGCAAAGAGGTCGTCGGCATCGGTGTCGACAAAGGGACGAAGGTGCAGACGTGCAGTTTGAATCATGGGGGTGTGGAGCGGCATGTGCGACATGCTCCTTTCATTGCTTGGGGTCAAACAATTTTAAGGGGCTAAATGACTTGATGTGCTCGCCGCCAGATGAGGTCCTTCGAGGGGCCGTTCAAGGATGAGGTGTTCGCTGGTCTGTTGATATCTGGTCATCATGGTTAGCCATAAACTTGGAGCCACCAGCCATAGCTTTGGTGGATCCCTCGTTCAAGCTAAGCACATGGAGCCCTTGTGGCACCCGATTTTGTGAGGGAGCGTTCAAAGACGCCCCAAGCTGTACAGACCAACTTGCCGGTAGAGAAGGCTGGCTAAACCAACCTTCGGGAGCTGCTCGTTTCCTAATGGTTCGATTAAGAGGCACTCGGCAGCTTCGATCCAGCGCAGCTTCCTCGGAACTGCATTATTGCTGTGCCAGGTATCCCTGTATGGTGCACCTCATAGACGAGGAGCGCCATCTGTTAACGGTCACTTGTTACCTAAGCCGTCTCCAGTCGTAGCGTCACACTTTCGCCACTCCAGCTTACTGATAAGCGTGGAGGAAGATTTTCAGGTCAGTGACCTGGTGGGGTGCAGATTCCCGGTCTGGTTTACCAATGGGGAGATGATGATCCCAGAAGAAATCGTAGGTGATCACAATAACAGCTAGCTTCGCGGGTGCCCGAGCGAGTCTGCGGTATGGATCTCCGGATGTTCCCCCATCATATCCCAGGGCATTTTGGGCCAATCGCGCTATTGTCAAGCGGTACCGTGGCTGACTTTCTTTGCGGCCAAAATGACCATTACATGACGGACAAATCTATCAATATCCAATAGCTAAACCAATCAGGAACTAGTGGCCAAACCAATCAGGAACTAGTGGCTGAACCAATCAGGAACTAGTGGCTGAACCTATCAGTTTGTCTCCTAGACTTCGCACAGACCTTTGAAGCGGAGTCAGAGATGATGTACAAAGATAGGGTTGTCGATCGCGAGCTGGTAGAACGCATGGAGGCGTCCGGTGCAGTGCTGATCGAAGGGCCTAAGGCATGTGGCAAGACCGAGACTGCTCTCAGAATAGCTAAGAGTTCGGTGATGCTTGATGTCGACCTGGAGGCAAAGCGAGCTCTAAGCGTCGATCCGTCGCTGGTGCTTGATGGTCCCACCCCGAGACTGATCGACGAGTGGCAGGAATCGCCAAGCATCTGGAATGAGGTGCGCCGTATGGTTGATCAGCGCAAGACATCCGGTCAGTTCATACTTACTGGATCATCAGTTCCAAATGATGAGTCGAGTCGACGCAGCGGGGCTGGTCGTTTCTCTATCTTGAAAATGCGGCCCATGACATTGTTTGAGATGGGGTATAGTACCGGTCTGGTCTCTCTCGAGCAACTCATGGAAGGAGAGTCTCCAAAATCTGGCCAACGCGAACTCTCGCTTGCGAAGCTGGCTGATCTCCTGGTGCGCGGCGGTTGGCCTCGGCATCTTGAGCTAACGTCGCGCGCCGCTGCTCGTTCAGTGCGTGACTATCTTGACAATATCTGTCATGTGGATGTCCAACGGGTGGCAGGTGGACATCGAGACCCCGGACGTCTTTGGCGACTCTTGCGTTCGTTGGCGCGCAATGTCGCTACCGAAGCCGCCATTGAAGTTTTGGGTTCCGATGCTGGAGGGGAGTCTGGTTCATTGGCTCATAATACGGTCGTTGGTTATCTTGACGCGCTTGAACGGCTCATGGTGATTGAGAGCCAACCGGCCTGGTTGCCTCACCTTCGTTCGCGTACAACGCTCCGTCGTTCACCCAAACGCCACTTTGTCGACCCCTCGCTTGCCGTGGCTGCGCTTGGAGCTACTGCAGAGAGACTAGTCAAGGAACTCGAAACCCTAGGGCTCTTGTTCGAGTCGTTAGTCGTTCGCGATCTGCGCGTACTCTCACAGTCCCTTGACGGAGAGGTATTTCACTATCGAGACAAGGGAGGCCAAGAAGTGGACGCGATCGTGCAGTTGCGTGATGGGCGCTGGGCGGCCTTTGAAATAAAGCTTGGTGTTGGGCGAATTGATGAGGGAGCCGTATCGCTCCTCAGGCTTGCAAGGAAGATCGATACCGCCTTGACTGGTGAACCGAGCATGCTCGGGGTGATTGTACCAGCGGGTTACAGCTATATGCGATCTGACGGGGTGGCGGTCATTCCCATGTCCGCACTGGGGCCGTAGCTAACTGGGCCGTAGCTAACTGGGCCGTAGCTGGCTAGGGTACTCCGGCGTTCGCCGCGCTTGGTCGTTTGTGTAACTCCGGGACTCTCGGCCCTCGCACTGGCGGTCTTATCATTCTCCGTGTATCTGATCACCTGCGATGACGTACTCTGAACCGGGTACCTGTTCTTCTGAAGCGTGCCTCCTGAAATTGTCTCCAGTCGTTCATCTCGTATTCGATGCGGATCATCTGAGGGGATGAATCTAGATAGAGCGCGCGACAGGGCTGGTTAGGCGGACCTTCGGGCGAGTCACTTCAAGGCGATTGTTGCGAGATACCATGCAAAGCTGCGATGAAGTCGCATGCGCCGCTGGGTCGGCTGGCCTGACATCCTTGGGTTTTCCACAGTCTCTGTCGAGTCCTTAAGTCTCTTTGTTATCGAAGCTTGGGGAGATAGCGAGTCTCTCATCGGGACCAGCAGCGTGCGAAGAGGCGTCTTGTGGATTCGCATTGAACTGCGTAATCATAGAGTAGTGCTTCACCGTGTGCATGATGGGGGCGACCTCCAAGTGCAGGACCCCTTCCAGATCCGCCAACTCTTTTGTGAGATACCCATACAACACTGCTTCGTCGCGGCAAAGCACCATTGCTAGCAGGTTCGTCGAACCGGTAGTGGCTGCGACAAAGGGGATTGCCTGATGGCTCGCGAGTGTCTCTCCGACTTCAGCAAGCTTCGATACGGACACCGACATCCACAGGAGCGCAGGTGCGCCCATCCCAATCGCATCGTTTTCAAGGTCGACGTGGAAGGAGAGCACCCCTGCTCGAACAAGATCCTCAACACGCCGTCGTACCGTTGACTCATGCCAGTGGGTGGCTTCAGCGAGTTGACGATAGGTCGCTCGACCATCTTCGCCTAGCGCTCGGATCAGCGGCCAGTCGGCTTCGTGCAGGACGGTGAGGCTTCGATCCACCTCCGAGAACGCCACGGGGTCTTGGGTCAATCGATTGATCTCCTGGGGGGTGAGCCAGTCCGCTCCCAACGGAGAGAATGCATCATTGCTGTATTCGTGCAAGAGGCAGTAGGCCCTTGCGTCCACGATTTGGCTGCTGCCAGAGAACTGGTCGAGCAGCGGATGAGCTCCTTTGATCCGTCGTTGAGAGCGGATCGCGGCAAAGACCTCGGTTCCGCCGGAGACGACCTGGACCCAGGAGGCATCTGGATCTCGCGCTACCTTGGTGGCAACTGTTGGCGCAGAGCCGGGAAGGCAACGGAGACGGATCGCCCAGTCCGATTCGGAGATCCGCTGCGAGTTGAGTTCGGCGACGACGCGAAGGACCTGATGTTCGACCAGTGACCGATAACGACGGGCGATGGTCTGTTCGGAGACACCGAGGGTCTCTGCAAACCGTCGAAACGAGGCGCGCGGATCGAGGTGCAGGGCCTGGATGATTCGACGGTCCAGGAGGTCTAGATGGGCAGTTTGCACAAGCGAGAGCGTAGCACTTGGAAGTTAACAGCAGAATAGTACGGGCTCATAGTGGACCTTACCGCTAGCGGGTACGTTGGTTGGTATGGATAAAAAGTGGTGGACACTGATCGTGGCCTGCGTGGCCACGTTTATGTTTTTGCTAGACCTGACTATCGTGATCGTGGCACTCCCCCAGATTGAACGGGCGCTGCATACGAACTTCGCCGATGTGGAGTGGGTGATCGACGCCTATGCGCTCACGCTAGCGGCGGCACTTCTCACCGCGGGAGCCCTCGCCGACCGATATGGCCAACGGCTCATCTTCGTGATTGGGCTTGTCATCTTTACACTGGGTTCAGCTTTGTGTGGTCTCGCTCAGTCACCATTGATGCTGATTCTCTCGCGCGCCGGGCAGGGCATCGGTGGCGCCATTCTCTTTGCAACGTCGCTCTCACTCCTTGCCAATAGCTTTCACGGGAAGGACCGGGGGGTTGCGTTTGGCATCTGGGGAGGCATCACCGGACTCGCCGCTGGTGTGGGTCCCATCCTCGGAGGGTTGATCACCACCGACATCAGCTGGCGAGGAATCTTTTGGGTCAACGTTCCCCTTGGCGCCGCCGCGATCATCGTGACGCTCGTCAAGGTCGATGAGTACCGGAGTGATCAGTCGCACCGTCCCGATTGGGCAGGATTCTTGAGCTTTACCCTCGCCATGGTGTCCTTGGTCTATGGTCTCACCGAAGCCGGCCAGACCTCCTGGAGCACCGGATCGGTGATCGCCTCCCTCGTCCTGGCGGTTCTTCTGTTCGTCGCCTTCATCCTGATCGAGATCAGAGTGAGCCATCCCATGCTGGATCTGACGCTGTTTCGGGTGCCGACCTTTGATGGTGGCCTCGTGGCAGCCTTTGCGATGAATGCCTCGCTCTTTGCCATGCTGCTCTATCTCGTGCTCTACCTCCAGGATGATCTTGGTTTTTCAGCCCTTGGTGCCGGTGAGCGTCTTCTCCTGCTCACTGGGGCGACGCTGATCGTCGCCACGGCAGCCGGTCGTGCGAGTAGCCATCTTCCGGTCCGTTGGCTGATCGGTCCCGGGCTCGCCCTCGTTGGGCTGGGATTGCTGCTGATGGCAGGGCTTAGTGCAACGACAACTTGGACCCATCTCATTCCAGGGTTCCTCGTCGCCGGAGTCGGCAGTGGACTCGTCAACCCACCACTCGCCTCGACGGCGGTTGGGGTGGTCAAACCCGCGAGATCCGGGATGGCCTCGGGTGCCAATAGTACTGGACGCCAGATCGGCATCGCGGTGGGTGTCGCCGTCTACGGGACCCTCTTTACCTCGTCGCTGCTGCACCCTCTCGATCACGTGCTCTCACTCACTCCAAGTCTCGCTCACCGTTCGGCAGCCATTGCTAGCGCCATCGATCAGGGCACTATCGGACGGGCGATCCTAGCGAGCGCGCCACGCGTGCGGGGTGAACTGGTGACGGCGATTCACGCGGCCTACACCGGCGCGTTGAATGAGCTCTTGATCGTCAGTGGCCTGCTGGCGATCGTTGGTGCTGGCGCCGCCACGATCTCCATTCGGCCACGAGACTTCGTGGGACGCTCCGTCGAGGTGAGGGCGGACATGAGCTAGCAGCCTAGCCTTGCGAGCGGATCAAACTCAGGTGCCACTTGGAGAACGGGCTCGGTAACCTTCAGGGACATGAAGGTCACGGGCAAGCTTCTGAAGTGATACACTCGGGGGCAGCGGCGGATCTTATTCGGTGATAGGCCACCCCATGTCCGCAAAAAGGAGGGATCCATGTCGCCCGTAGATCGCGAACTACTGAGCCCCGACCAAGTACAAGATGGCGAGCTGAAGGACTGGAGACAGTTGAACAAACAACTGCGGGCGCGTTTTCGCACCAATAGCTTCGCAATTGGTCTTGCGTTTGTCAATAAAGTTGGTGCGGCTGCTGAGGTCATGGATCATCATCCTGACATTGCGTTGACCTATTCTGAAGTAGTTATTACCTTGTCCTCACGCGACGTTGGCGGTATTACCAATCGCGACCTCCGCCTCGCACGAGAGATTTCGAGCTTGGCTGACGAATTGGGGATTGATTCGGATGTCCGAGGAGTTACGCTCGTGGAGATTGGCCTTGACACCCAGTTAGGAGCACAGCTCGCACCGTTGTATGCGGCACTGTTGCGGTCGGGGATTCGAAATGGCGAGCCTACTGACCCTAGCGATCAGACCCCGACACTGTGGTGGCAGGACACCGGGGAGGTTGATGAGGAGCTTGCACTACCACCTCAGACGTTCGAACAGCGTTGGCACTTGGATGTTTGGGTCCCTAGCGATGACGCGGAGGATCGCCTTCGTGAAGTGATCCAGGCAGGTGGAAGACTGGTGAGCGATGCCGGAGCACCGAGCTACTGGGTGGTGGAGGATGCCGAAGGTAATCGCTCATGTATCTGTACTCCTCTTGGGCGATAAAGCGAGATCATCTGGGCGATCCATCGGGCGTGCTCATGCCTTCATTCCCTACATTGGAGCGGGAAGGTGGGAGAGAGTGGTGCCGACGACTCCGATGATCAGAGGGTTGACGGGGATCGGTGATCCGAATGAACTCATGAGTCTGCGGGGACGGGCTCGAGGAGGTAATCGGTGGGCTCCAGTCAGATATTTATCGGAGCGCGGGTCTTGTTATGAAGGATGATCGAGACCAAGACGGTCGGCTCGCGTGGGAACTATGCGCGTGATCAGCGAGGCAGATGCGCGACATGATGTAGACCTATATCATGCGGACAACACAGATCTCCCTGACCGAGCAGGAACGACGTATGCTCGACGAAGTCGCAATGCGAACTGGCCGATCGCTCTCCGCCTTGATTCGGGATGCGGTCGAGCAGGTCTACGGCTCCGAGCGCTCTACGGAGGACGATCTTGTGGCCATGCGCCGAGCATTCGGCGCCTGGAGTCGCGATCAGCTCGATGGTGCAGCATGGGTGGAACAACGACGTTCCGGCTCTCGTCTGGGACAACATAGATTGTGAGCACACTCATCGACACGCCGATTCTGATCGACTATCTTCGCGGCCACCCAGATGCCAGCGTGCTCCTGGAACGGGAACGGGAACGGGAGCGGTTAGCGGGCGTATTGCACGCGAGCGAAATCACCCGCCTAGAGATCCTCGCTGGCATACGTCCATCCGAAGAGGAAGACACGCGTGCGCTCCTGTCGACTCTGATTTGGCACGCTGTCGACGCTGACATCGCGGAGGAGGCCGGTTTCCTCGGCCGACGTTGGCTTCCTAGTCATCACACCGTCGACAGTGCTGACCTCGCCATCGCCGCTACCGCCATCCGCACAGGCTCGGAGTTGTGGACGCGCAATGTCAGACACTTTCCGATGTTTCCCGACCTCCTAGCGCCCTACTGAAATCGTGCGGTGCCCCTTGACCGCGCACGAACAGGTTTGTGTCAGCTAACCATACGTCTTTCGTGAACTGCGACGAGCAGGTCGAGTGCGCGAACCGAAGGAACCGAGGTTTGTGAGTGAGGAAGACAACGTCCTCTCGTCCGGATCGGTCGTGAGCATACCGGTGGTCAACTCGGTTATACGACCCGGTGGTCACCGTGGTCAGGTTAGTCGATCAGACTGCTTGCCGAGGAGACTTTGGGTGTGCTTGTGGATTTGAGCAGGGCGATTGTCTCCCTTCTGTTGTCCTTAGGTCTCGCCCAGGGTAGCGACTTCACAAGGTCTCGTCGGTTTCGATCGGCTCCGAAGGAGGGCGGCCGATGCGGGGGAGGCAGGACAACATCGTGCTCTGGGTCTCGGGTTCTGGAAGCCGAAGACGACCCTGCGCAAGAGCTGCGCCAACAAGAATGACAAGCCCACCAAGAGGTTCTCGCCACAGGAACGGCTCGCCTAAGAACAGGATCCCTGCAACAACAGCAAAGAAGGGCGTGAGGTACGTGACCGTGCTGGCGACGGTCGCTGAGGCAGACTCTAGAACATGAAAGTTAAGAACGTAGGCGATCCCGGTGCTAAAGACCCCGAGACTGAGTAATCCAGCTATCGCCGCGACGACGATGTGGAGAGGTCGTTGTAGGTAAAGATGCCCAAAAACCAGGGCAAACGGCAGCGTCTGGAGTGCTCCGCAGAGGACTTGACCGGTGGCGAGTGAGACGGGGCCATACTCGGTGGCACTTAGATAACGCCGTGCATAGGGGAAGGCAATACCATAGCTGGCCACAGCGAGGAGGCAGGCCCCTATCCCAAGCAGCTGGTTGTGGCCAAGACCATCCCAGATGCCTGTCACGACAAGCACCCCAACCAGGCCAACTGCGATCCCTAGGATGACCTCAGGCTTGGGCCGTCTCTGGCCAAAGATTGCCAGGCTCATCGCGATCGTGGCGAGGGGTGTCAGTGAATTGATAATGCCCGCGAGCACCGCTGACACGTGTGTTTCTCCGTAGGCGAAGAGCGTGAAGGGTATGCTGTTGAGAAAGATTGCGAGTACACAAAGGTGAACCCACACGCGAATGGATCGCGGTAGTGTGCCGTGGGTGATCGCGAGAATGACAAGGAGAGTAAAGGCTCCAATCACAAGGCGAATGGCGGTGACGTCAATCGGGGCAACCGCACCCAACCCAAGCTTGATCCACCAGAACGAGCACCCCCATATTGCGCCCAAGAGGACGAAGGAGGCTAGCCACGGGAAGCCTGGTGGCCAGCGTCGAGGCATGCCAGTCATCAATCCACCTTCTCTTGCGCGATGAGATACGTCTTCCTCTCGATCCCCCATCGGTAACCCCCGAGAGAGCCATTTTTGCGTACGATGCGATGACAGGGGATCGCAAGTGCGGTCGGATTGGCGCCACAGGCATTCGCGACAGCGCGGACTGCCGTTGGTTCGCCGATCTGCTCGGCGATCTGAGAATACGATCGAGTCTCGCCGATTGGAATGGTGCGCAGCGCCTCCCACACCCGGACCTGGAAAGCGGTACCAGCCAGGTCGAGCGGCAGCTTGGTAGCTCCATCTTCACCTCGAATGGCTCCGGCAAGCACGAGGGCGATATCGTAGAGCTCATCATCATCGCGTTCGATGTCAGCCATCGGAAATTCGGTGACCAGTTGTGCAATGAGCGAGGCTTCGTCATGGTCGATTTTGATGGCGCAAACACCGCGTGCCGTGGAAGCCGCTAGCACAATGCCGATCGGGGATTCGAGCGTGGTGTAGTGGATGGATGCTCCTGCACCACCCAAGCGATATTGTGCCGGGGTCATCCCAAGACGAGTCGCACCGTGGGCGTAAAAGGCGCGACTCGAACCGTATCCAGCCTCAAAGGCGGCTTCGGTGATCGAGAGATCGCTGTGCAGCGTTATTCTCACGCGCTCAGCCAGTTGGGCTCTCGAATAGCTCCTGATAGAGACGCCGACCATGTCTTGAAAGAGGCGATTCAGATGACGGAGGCTCCACCCCAACTCGCGAGCGAGCGCAGCCAGATCCTCGGTGGCAGAGCCGGCCTCCAAGCGCCTGCACACTGCGATAACCGACAGAGCAGCAGGGTCGGAACGCATTGGATCCGCTGGATGGCACCGTCGACACGGGCGAAATCCCGCCAGCTCTGCTTCGGCACTCGTGTTGAAGAATTCGACATTTTTGAGAAGGGGGGAACGTGAACTACATCCAGGTCGACAGTAGATCCCCGTAGTGCGCACCCCATAGACAAAGAGGCCGGCACTCTTCTCATCCCGCGAGACCACCGCATGCCACCGCACCTTGCTCAACTCTTCCATACCTCAAACTTAGGTGCGGGCGGATCCGTAAGCTCTCCGATTTGGGACGAGTAATTTGTTACCCAGTCGATCGAGCCGCAGGCGTACCAACTGCTCCTCCCTGGAGACCCAGACGGAACAGAGAAGCGATGCCAAGTCCCCCAGATAGGTCTTGGGCATCACCCATCACTATGAGGAGGTTCGCAGCCAAGCTATGTTCAAATGGCACAGGTGCTTACGTGTGCTAGGACGAGACAAGGGAAGCGAGAGCTAACACGCACGCGAAGCATGTTTGGGCAGGAATGGATATACGTCCAGGATCCGTATCTTATCCCATCCCAATAGAGTCTGCGATGGAAGTGACTAGCTTCTGCTTCGTGACACGTCAACCTCGTTGCTTGCACCATTTCCTTGAGGTGATTCACGGAACTCCGAGATGATGAAAACACCTGGCAGATCTGGCCCAACCCAGTGCCAAGATTGTGATTCAAAGCTTGCTGGAGCGAGTTTGGCCCATGAAGTCAGTGGTCTCCGACGATTGCAGCACTCACCCAAGGAATGGTTTTCGAAAGACCGTAGGACAACCGACGTGATCCAAGGGTTATAGTGAACCTTCGTGAACGCACCACAACCTAGCTCTGCAGAGCTTCTCGCAACGTATGATGCACAGCTTCGAGGGGAGGCTGAGGTCTACGATGCGCTCAGTTGGACTCGAGATGGTCCGCTCTATCGAGGTGTTCTCGACGGCGGGGGCTTTGTCAGCTACGTATCCCTCGACGGCATCGATAATATCGCTCGTCTCGTTCAACGAACGATTGGTCACTACAGGGACGAACTTGGAGTAGATGAGTTCGAGTGGAAGACCCGAGGCCACGACGAGCGTGCCGAACAACTTCACCAAGAGTTATGCAATGCAGGGTTCATTGCCGAAGAACCCGAGACAGTCATGGTCGGTGCCGCCGAACTGCTATCGCATTCAGTTGCGATTCCGACGACGGTGAACGTTCGAAGAGTCGACAATCTCGCCGAGGCCGCCGACCTCATCGCTCGCGCCACAGCGATGCAGCGGAAGGTGTTTAACGGTGGCCCTTCGGCAGAGGAGGCATTGGCTCGTCTACATCGATCGCAAGGTACTGAGCAGTTCTGGGTAGCTGAAGTCCATGATGAGATTGTGTGTGCGGGTCGACTGACGCTGATTCCGAATGCTGACTTTGCGGGACTATGGGGCGGTGCTACTCACCCTGACTGGCGAGGTAAAGGGATCTACCGTGCACTCACCGCCGCGAGAGCTGGTGCTGCTTTGGCGGCTGGTAAGCACTATCTCCAAAGTGATTGTTCCCCGATGTCAAGACCCATCCTCGAGCGCAGCGGTTTGACAGCAGTTACCACGACGACTCCCTACATTTGGCACCGATGATCGTTTGGACCTGACTGGCTCGTGCCACCCCGGGTCAGACCCAGGGGAAGTATGACGGCTGCGAGAGAGGTGCTGAATCGAAGGACCACTCTCTGTTGCGGCCTCGGCTGACTATGACGACAGGACGGGAAACAAAGAACCTCCAAGCCCCTGTCGCGCTCCCTTTCCAAGGCTACAGTGAGAAGATGTTGCTCGGTGAAACACTGGTGGTAGACCGTGGGTCAGTTTAGTTATTCGGCAGGCGTTTCCAGAGAGGGCAACCTATCGTTATTCTCCTATACGCAGGAGTGACGGATCAACGGAGCTGGCAAGAGGTGGTATCTGCCATCGGCGAGAGAGCTACCGTCATCTGTTATGATCGCCGGGGCTATGGAGAGACGTCTCCCTCTCCGGAGGAGTTTTCCCATGTGAAGGATCTTTTTGCCGTCCTTGACGAGATCACCGATACCCCTGTATGGTTGGTGGGAAGCTCTGCTGGCGGTGGGATTGCGCTTGATGTCACAGTCCTTGCGCCAGAGCGGGTGGCAGGTCTCGTACTGTTCGCTCCGTCGGTGAGTGGTGCGCCCGACCCTGAACTCGACGGCGATACCGCCCGCTTGGTCGAGCAGCTCGAGGAGACGATCTCGGTCGGTGACCTAGAGGAACAGAGCCGCCTCGAGGCCGGGCTCTGGCTCGACGGTCCGACTCAAGGCGAAGGCAGGGTAGGAGGGCCCGTCCGTGAGCTCTTCTTTGACATGAACAGGGTCATCCTCTCACGGCGTTCCTGAAAGGGCGGGAGCGAGTGGTATCGATGTATGGGGTCAACTTGAAAAGGTGATGGCCCCAACACTCGTGGCTTGTGGCGCTCTTGATATTCCCTTCATTGTCGAGACCAAGCACTTGCTGGCTGAGCGCCTTCCAAACGGCTACCATCGCTTGCGTTCAGGTATGGCTCACTTGCCCCAGCTCGAGGACCCGACGGTTGTGGCGGAACTCATTGTCCATGCCATCGACGCTAACTGAGCTACCAATCCCTGCGATGAAGTCCCAAACGTCTCATAGGCGAAGTGGACGAGGCACAAGGGCCCGCGCCTGTCGTTGCTTCAGTGCTGATCGCTACGCTGCCAGATCGCCGTGCTGCCAGATTGCGAGGCATCCATGTCGCGAGGTCGCTGCCGGTATTGTTTATCTGACTGGTCCTGAGGGTCGAGGAGAACAGGTCGCCGTTCGCATCAGAGCTATGAGATGCGAGACGCCCAAGGTGGCGGGAGGAGAGAAGTCCGACGGCTGGCAGTGTCGGGCCCTCAGTCGGAGTCGGCGAGTCAAAGGCGGGAGGATGATGCAGTCAGTGCGGTGGAGGCGAACGGTATCCGTCGTCATAGGGAGTGTGTTGTTGGGGGCTTGTGGCTCGACCGCAGCGTCGAACTCGGGCTCGAGCAAGCCTACAGCCCCAAACTCGCCGGCTCGATTCTCACGTCCTCGTACGAATCAGAAGATGAAAACTATGGAGGTCGCTTTGACTCGGCTCCTTGCTACGACCGATGTGACGTATTACCGGGATGCACGGCGTCGCCAAGTGCCAGTCCTCCCAACGGGATCGAGTGAGCGCCAATTTGTTGGGGCAAGGAGCAAAGTCGTTCTCCTCGACGGACGCTACGATGCGGTCGCCGCTTTTCCATGGGCGCCAGATGGGTTGCCAATCAAGATCTATGAGTACTCATCGAATCGATCATGGAACACGGTAGCGGCGCTGAAATCGCCCTTTGGTTTTACAGAAGGAGCGATGTATCTTGCCTCTGCCACGATTCCGGTGGCCTCGCTCTCTGGGCTTTCGGGTCCTGCGTTTCTGATCCGAGAGGTAGGGGGTGGCTGCTTTCAGGGTGCGGTGGCAGCCTTTGTTGGGGGGCAGTGGATCTTGCTCAGCGCCTCGAATGCGGCGGATCAAGAGAGTCCAGAGATCGGTGGTGATCCGAGTTTTCGGCACGGCTATCTCTTCACGACGACTGTGTGTGGTGCGGTCCCGGCATATACCGGCGATACGGTCGCGTGGTGGAAGGTGAACCCAAGCGCCGGAGACTTCGTGATGGTGCGCCAAGAGGTGATCAGCACCGATAAGAAAGCCAGCAGCGACTCCTAGCCCGCATCCAAAAGTTTCGCAGCGGCACTCTCGCGCCGACCCCGCTTCAACGACTTTCCTCGTTTTCCTTCCAGTGGGCACCTTCAACTTTCTTCTAGTGGGCATCTTCAGCGGTTCTATCCCGGCAGCGGACAAGGAGTTGACGAGCCACCTTCTCGAGTGTGATCGGTTGGTGGAAGCGGTGCAAGACCCATCGAGAATTGCCACACAGGGCAGCGGCTGTTGCCAAACTCTTGAGGTTGCAAGGGTCACTCCTTCTCGCTTCAAGGATCTTCAGTGTCGATGAGCTACAAGCGGCGCTCTCGGCGGATGCACGAGCCCGTCACGAAGCAATCCAGCGACACCAAGGACCCTCCTTCGTCACGACTCAGAGCTGATGGAGGCCCGCAGTGAAAGCACAGGGCTACCCTCACGTGAGGAGCAAGCCAAACCTCACCAGCAGCCCAGCAAGTCGTAACTCACCTTCGTATCTCCTCCCTCCCACAGCCCGCCTAACGCGGTAACGACACCCTCTTTCCTGCCAAGGATTCATTGGGGAGCGTCAAGAGTCTCGAACTATTTGTCGTGCTCTAGCGAACCCTCCATGCCGTATCTACGAGCCGAAGTTGTCCCTGGAGCACTCCCCCGAAGCGTTCTGTCAGGACATATTCCAGAGTGCCTGCCTACGGTAGGCATGCACAGAGGTCGCTCACTCAGGGTGGGGTAATTCTGGAGTGGGAACTTTGGATTGGGGAATGCAAAGGTTGGGCTAGCCTCAGTCCCATTTGGAACCGGGCACCCAATGCAGATGAGGCGGCGACCGGGATGCTCGTGGCGTGTGAAGCCATATCACAGGGCCGAGTTGGTGCCTGGCGCGATGCACGGCAGGGTTTGGTCGGCCTAATGACCACAGTCCCGGGGCGCCCCCACAACAGGATATGTGGTCTCGATGGGACCGCTACCCCGAGGATGCAAGCGCACTTGCAGTACGACTCGCTGCCAGCGGAGTGTCCTGGGCCGCACGGCTCCGGCCAAGCGTTCCCGACGAAGTCGATGAGGCGTTAAGTGATATGGGGCTCTTCGCGGAGGATGAGATACTCTTGATGGCGACGTCGCTAGTCACTGATGAAGTTCAAGGTCAAGAATTACCTGGTCTCACTTTGAGCATGCGCCGCGCGCATGACGATCTCGCGATTACCGAGGTACTCGGTGCTGTTTTCGGCACGCCGCCCGCAAACGCAACAAAGCTTCTGGACCCTGCACACCTTGAGTGTGACGAGATCCAGTGGCACCTTGGCAAGGTAGACGGGGTGCTTGTGAGCTGTGCGATGTCGGTAGTAGCCGCCGACGCTGTCGCCATCTTTGCGGTAGGAACAGTTGCTGAGGCGCGTGAAAATGGCTACGGATCGGCGGTGACTCTGCGCGCCCTTACGCACGGATTCACTGGGAGCGCTCGCTGCGGGGTGCTCACCGCAAGCCCTGAGGTTTAAGGCGTCTATGAACGTCTTGGTTTCACGGTCGTAGAGCGCTGGAGGCGGCTCGTGCCATCACAGTGAGTGACCGAGCATGCGAGGGTAGTTGCTTTGCCCGTCAGACTCAACCCCCTCGATCAGGGTCTGCGACCAAGCTCCATGAGCGATGCCGAGTGAATAGCTGTGACTCGTCAGCGCCGTCGATCACTCATCGGTGCCCTCACCGAATCGGCCCTGGGACGAGCGCTTTTGACGGTCGAATACTCTGCGCTCGATCCTGTGGGTGATGTCAGAAGCGAAACGAGCAGTCGTGCCGGTACTCCGGGCATCGTGCGCGGAGTTGTCGATCTCGCGCAACATGACCGCCGTGTCGTTGGCCGACCCCTGGTTCCACCCAATGCCGACCGGCTCTAATTCACGAAAAACGTGCGCCAAAGAGATCGCATAGTGCGCCTTGTCGTACTTGAAATACATGGCAGGACGGTCCTGCACCATCACCCCAGCGAACTCGGGCAGCACGCCTGCTTCGTCGGGGGCAGACGTGAGCCGGGTAGGACTGGCGAAGAGGTGGGCCTGGAGGCTGTTCGAGACGGCGTGGAACCACCATTTCGCGATCGGCACCTGGGCAGAGGTCTCATTGGCGTGGGCGACGAGGTTGGGCGTAGGACGGCGCCGGATCACGTCGATGAACCAGGTAAGTCCGCTGGCTGCCTCGTTCGCTAGAGGGGCGACGAACCCGGTGGACGCCTTCGCACCGAGGATGGTCGACATTATGTCTGCAGCTGGTTCCACCGAGAGGTGCTTGTCGAAGAGGAGGTAGAGCATGGTGACGCGTACGTTTGGTCCGTAGCTCGCAGGCGTGGTCGACTCTTTCGGGGACGTGCCCGCATTGAGTTTCCTGCACGGACAACGTAGCTTGACCGACCGGTGCTCCATGGATAAGAGGGTCGGGTCCGGGTGTCAAACACCTGGCGTCGCTCCATCCCCTCCTCGTCCGCCCCGCACGAGCTACGGGTGGATTGGCTCGTGCATGGCGATCTTATCGGAGACCGCACGCAGCTTGAGGTTCTTCCCTGGTGCACCGGGTTGCTTGCCACGGCGGCGTTCGACATCGCCCTTGCGCTTCGCGTTGGCCTCAGCCCGACGATCCGCTCAGGTCTTGGTCCCTTCGGCTTGCCGCTTTAGCGAGTCGGTCGACGGCGGGAGCGACGAGTTCTCCGACCCCTGGTTCAACCGCTGTTTCAGCTCGGTGATCTTGCGAGAAAGGCGTTCGATCTTGCTGGCTTGTTGTGTGTTCTCGGCGCGCAGTGCCTCGAGCCCGGCTTGGGGTTGTTCACGATCCACATCCGGCACGCCTGACATTTGAGACCGTCCGAGACGACTTTACGAATCACGAGGTCAGGATGCTGTTTGAGGCGGCAGGGGAGGTGAAAGGTTGCTGTGGGATCCACGGTAGGCTCGCAATCAGGGCGCCAGGAGTTCGGCACGCGTGCCGACGTTGAAGGAGACAAAGTACATGGCTGGAAAGAAAGATCAGATGAAGGGCAAGGCGAAAGAAGCCGTCGGCGACCTGACCGGGAACGAGGACCTGAAGTCAGAGGGCACAGCAGATCGCCAGGCCGGTGAGGTCAAGGAGAAGGTCGGCAAGGTCGAGGAGAAGGTCGAGGAGGGCATCGACAAGGTGAAGGATACCCTCCACAAGAAGTAGCGGGTCCATCGTCCATTCAGCGGTTCCCGCAGACTGATCACAAGGATTGGTCAGCCGAGGTCCGGCGAAGACACCACGGTGCGTTACTCGCGACGACAAGAATTAGCTGAGTCCGGTACCTGTGCTGCTTTGCAGGTATTGGAGTCGACGGTACCTGACCCAGGCGTTGGCGTCGCGGGCTGGTATGAGCATCAGGGCCTCCATGACGGTAGTTGGACCGATGAGGCCTATCAGTCATTGCTCGATCAGACCTCAGTAGGTTCTTCAACGCATCGATCCACGATTACCATTGCCCTTGACATGAAGGCAGCCTCCAAGGCCATCGCCTCGGCTGGTCGAGGGATGCGCGGTGCAGCAGCAGTGCTCTCGGCGGACATGGCCGCGATTGAACACAGCCTACGAACCTCGGGACTGAGAGTCCAGCATTGGTTGGCGGCCGCCGAACTGGCGGCCATTGTCCGCTCTGCCTATGACCCTATGGAGAACATCGTGCCAGGCCAACCCGGTTCAAAGCTTGCCACCGCCGGACCGGTTGCGATCTCCGAGCACTGGGATCGTTTTCGTTCTGATTCAGGCTTCTCAACGGTCCTCTGGATCAGTGACTGGCCACGAATCGATGTACCTCCATCATTCCTCCATGCGTTGGTCTTCTCTCCAGGGGTTCGAAAGTCGATCTCCATTGTTGCCCATCCAGTTGGCACCACTGATGCACTCAAATCCATCCGCAAGG
>JAKAQR010000071.1 GCA_021819725.1 Actinomycetes bacterium | reverse complement strand
CACCCCAAGCTCCCTCGCTGCGATCCCCACTGGCACCAGCCGTCCCATCACAACCAGGGTAGCACATGGGTGAAACACGCACAGCTACCCCCGTATGCGTAGCTGGGAGGTGACAGTTGCGTCCCCGCCCGAGACGCCAGGCTCGGGACCGACGGGCTACCCTGCTCGGCGCCACCGCTCACGCGCTTCGGCCGCGGCAGCGGACGCGACATCAATGGTTTTATCGACATCGTCAACCGAATGTGCCAGGCCTGGAAAGAGAACCTCGTAGGGTCCGGGTGCAAGAGCTATGCCTCGCTTTAACATCGCATGAAAGAAATAGGGGTAGATTCCCCTCTCGACAGATGCGACTGCCTGCCGATAGTTCGTGACTGGTTCATCCGCGAAGAAGATACCGAGCAGCGACTCTACGCGCTGCACCTGAACAGCGAGATCCGCCTCTTCGATCACCTTGGTAAGGCCGAACGCAAGCTGCTCAGCTCGACCGGTCAACATTCGGTAGCTTGCTGTGTTGAGTAATCTCAACGCGGCCGATCCCGCTGCAGTGGCAAGCGGGTTGCCCGAGAGGGTGCCAGCCTGATACACCGGTCCCGTCGGTGCGAGGTGGTTCATGAGGTGGTGCGGACCGGCCACCGCACCAACTGGGAGTCCACCTCCAATAATTTTCCCAAAGCACCAGAGGTCCGGGGTAACCCCATAGAGGGCTGATGCCCCACCTTCCGCCACGCGAAAGCCAGTGATAACCTCATCAAAAATCAACAGTGCACCGGACTGTTCGGTAAGCGAACGCAACTCCTGGAGGAAACCTGACTGCGCGGGGACAAGCCCCATGTTGGCTGCAACCGGCTCGACGATCACTGCCGCGACCGTCTCGTCGATCGGAGGTAGCTCGTTGTACGGGACCACGATGGTGTCCGCCACCGCGTTCGGTGCCACGCCAACCGATGCAGGCAACCCTAGTGACGCCACACCCGAACCACTCGCGGCCAGCAAAGCATCGGAGTGACCATGGTAACACCCTTCGAATTTGACGATCTTGGATCGATTGGTCACCCCTCGTGCCAATCGCAAGGCTGTCATCGTGGCCTCGGTGCCAGAACTGGTGAGTCGAACCAGATCGACGCCGGAGACCTTCTGCTGAATCATCTCTGCAAGTTCAACCTCACCCAAGGTAGGAGCGCCGAAGGTCGTCCCCTGACGGGCGGCTTCGGTCAATGCCGAGAGCACCACAGGATTACCATGTCCGTGAATGATGGCACCGTACGATTGAATGTAGTCCAGGTATCTGCGTCCCTCCACGTCGGTGAGATACGAGCCGTGACCACCTGCCACAAAAAAGGGAACGCCTCCGACCGCAGCAAATGAGCGGACAGGAGAATTGACTCCGCCAACCAACGAGGCACATGCCCGTTGGAACGCATCCTCGTTGGTGATGTGCTCTTCGTCGATCAAAGCCACGCGGCAACCTCCTTTGCAAAATAGGTGAGGACACCGTCCGCACCAGCCCTGACGATTGCGGTAAGAGACTCTACGATCGTCTGATCGCGGTCTATGAATCCGGCATTCGAAGCGGCCACGATCATGGAGTACTCCCCCGAAACCTGGTACGCCAACAGTGGAATAGGGCAGACTGGGCGAACTCTGGCAAGCACGTCGAGGTAATACGACGCCGGTTTCACCATGACCATGTCGGCACCCTCAGCAATATCAAGCTCGACCTCCAGCAACGCCTCTCGCTGGTTTCGATAGTCCTGTTGATAAGCTCGACGGTCTCCTCCGTCAGCGATCTCAACGTCTACCGCCTCGCGAAATGGGCCGTACAGAGCGGAGGCGTACTTCGCCGAATACGCGAGTATTCCGCAATCAGTTGCGCCGATATCGTCCAGTCTGGTGCGAATAGCACCAACCTGATGGTCCATCATCCCCGAAGGAGCCACCATGTCAACGCCAGCCCTGGCGAGTGATTCGGCCAGCTCCTGGTAGCGAACGAGCGTGGGATCATTGGCTACTGTGCCCTTGGCGTCGAGTACCCCGCAGTGGCCATGCGTGGTATATTCGTCGAGACATAGATCACTCATAACAAAAACCTGGTCGCCAAAAGTTGCCTTGAGCTCAGAGATGCTGCGCTGAAGGACGAAGTCAGAACGGCATGCGTAGCTTCCGTCATCATCCTTGTGGTCGGTTACGCCGAACAAGAGCACCGAGTTGACGCCAAGGTCAAGCAGACCTCGCACCTCCTCCTTCGCGCTCTCCACACTGTGTTGCACTACGCCTGGCATCGACGCTATTGGAGTTGGCTCGTCAATCCCCTCGCGAATGAACATCGGCAAGATAAAGTGCTCGGGACGAAGGTGTGTCTCGGCAACGAGATCTCTCACTGACGAAGTAGACCGCAGACGACGCGGCCGCCGAAAATATTCCATGCGACCAGCCTACTCAGTTAGCTGGTCTCGATCGAAGCATGAAGGTTCTCAACGAGCTCTAGGATTCCGTCCACCGAGAACTCACGCGCCATGTGCACCGATTCAACACCGGCACTACGCAGCCGAGATGCGGTCACCGAGCCGATCGCCACTGCATATTTCGGCATTACCCCTGGGTACTGCTGCCGATATGCGTCGACCGTCGAGGCGGCGGTAAAAATTACCAGATCCATCATTCGAGCTTGGTCGAGCGTAATCCTCGGAGTACCGATGTCGACCTGGTAGGCCTCAACCACATCAACCGACCAGCCCTTGGCTCGGATACCGTGAGGCACGACGTCGCGACCCACACGGGCTCGGGGAAGCAAAACCCTCCCTTGGCCTGGTGGAAAGCTCTCCACCAGGGACTCTCCAACAAAATCCGGCGGCATGAGGTCACAACCTATACGGTGTCGCCCAAGCGCAGCCTGGGTCCCAGTGCCGATACACGCGATCTTGACGTGGGCCAAGCTTCGCAGGTCATGACACTCCTTGACTACGCGTTCCACTGCATTCTTTGAGGTGAAGATCAACCAGTCGTACTCTTGGATCGCCGCGATCGCTGATCGCAGTGCGGCGCCGCCATCGGATGGGTCCTGGACTTCAATTGCTGGAGCCTGAACAACCAGGGCGCCACGGTCACGCAACCGCAACGCAAGCTCATCGGAGGGGTCAAATGGACGGAGCAACTGAATTTTGAAACCTGCAAGCGTGGTAGATCGCTTCCATGGCAACTCCAGTCCTGCCGTCCTCCCAACCACCATCACCGCTGGAGAACTCAGCGCCACATCAGCAACCCCAGCAAGCGTCGTTCTGATCGATCGCTCCTCGAGCCAGGCTACTGATTCAATCGCCGCCACAGGCGTTGCCGGGTCCATGCCTGCTTCGATAAGAGACTGAGCGATGAACTTACGATGTGCAACACCCATGAGGATCACGATCGTGAGCCCCGAGCCAACCAGTGAACGCCAGTCATAGTCCAGGGGGGCATCGGCATGTCGGTGTCCCGTGATCACCAGAAAACCGTCCGCAAGGCCACGATGCGTCACCGGAATACCAGCAAACGCTGGTCCGGCAAGTGCCGAGGAGACACCGGGCACAACCTCTACTGAGATACCCGCACGCAGCAGAGCGTCTACCTCTTCGCCTCCACGACCGAAGAGAAACGGATCGCCGCCTTTGAGCCGAACAACAAGGTTATGGGTTTGTGCAAGACGCACGAGCTCGGCATTGATAGCATCCTGAGACATCGAGTTACGGCCTGGCCGCTTGCCAACATCGACTATTCGGACGTGTCGAGGAATGTGCTGCTTGAGTCGCTCGTCGATAAGAAAATCTGCGACAACCACATCTGCAGAACACATCAGCTCAAAGCCCCGGAGCGTGATTAGCCCGGGATCTCCCGGGCCAGCGCCAACAAGCGCAACTCGTCGGGACACGTGTTACCCCTTACCTTCGGACGCAGACAAAAGCGCCAGGGCTCCACGCTCGACGAGATCGCTGGCGAGCAAGCCACCGAGCTGTTCTGGATCTTCGCCACGCAGCGAACCACGCAATACTCTGGTTCCGTCCGGCGCTGCTACCATCGCACTCAACATGATTGTTCCATCTTGCATCTCCGCGAACGCTCCAATAGGCAAACTACAACCGGTCCCAAAGGTCCTCAGGAAGCTCCGTTCCGCGAGAACTGAGAGTTCAGTCTCGCGATCACTCAGTGCGCTGAGCAACTGGATCATCTCGCGATCGTCAGCCCTGCACTCTACTGCAACTACACCTTGCCCTACCTGCGGCATCATCACTCGGGCGTCGAGAATCTCAACCACCGGCGGCTGAATTTCCAATCGCTCCAACGCTGCGGCCGCGACAAAAATAGCGTCAAGACCCTTCCCTTTTGTGAGTCGCGTTCGAATATTACCACGAAGGCTTACGATATCGACGTCCGGACGGAGGGCACGCAGCTGAGCACTGCGCCGGAGAGACGAAGTTCCGACTCGAGCTCGCGGGGCTAGCTCACTCAGGGTGCACCCTACTATCGCATCGAAAGGATTCGCCCGTGGCAGCCATGCGCCAACAACGAGTCCATCCACACTCGTACTGGGGAGATCTTTAGCCGAGTGCACCGCTATGGTCGCCCTCCGATCAAGGACATGGCGCTGGATTTCCTTGACAAAAACGCCCTGACCACCAATCTCGGTGAGACTGCGCTCTTGGTCTCGATCTCCCTCCGTCTCTACGGTCACAATCTCGGTAGGCACCGGCAGGAGTGAAACCACCCATTTCGTCTGCCACAGTGCCAACTCTGAGCCCCGTGTAGCCAGCCTGACAACGCCTGTCACCTCAGCACCCGATCAGAGTTGAAAGATCATCTTGAAATCCTCAAGGAACTCCGCAAAACCATCAGTTCCCGCCCTCTGCCTCAACGATGCCGCAGGCTGATGCAATAGCTTACTCACGATACGATGCGTGAGTAGTTCAAGTTCTTCAACTACCTTCTGATCATTCTCGCCTAGCCGTCTGAGCGTGCGTACGAGTTCTTCGCTTCGAACCCGCTCAGCCTCTTCGTAGAGGCTCCGCAGCACTGGGCCCATATCTCCCAGCCAAACCAATTCCCCAAAGTCCTCCAGCTCGGACTCGATGATGAGTTCGACCGAGTCCACCGCCTCCATGCGTTCGGCGAGTTGTGCGGAGACGAACCGATTCACGTCATCAAGGTCAAGCAGCGTCACGCCCGCCACTTGAGCCGCGACTCGATCGACCGTTCTTGGGCGGCACAGGTCAATAATCCGTAGTCCCGATAGGCCATCCAACATCGCGGCATCAAGCACAAGCGGCTCAGAAGATCCTGCCATCACCAGCGTGTCCAACGAACCGAGCTGGGCCACCAAATCACTGGTTGATGCAACACGTACACCGACGAACTCCCGCTCCAGAAGGCTACGTCGCTCATCCGACGATGACATAATCGTCACGGTAGCACCTTTGTCGACAAGTACGCGTGCAACCTCGGAACCGATCGCGCCCGATCCAACCACACCGACACGCGGTGGACTCTGTCGCGGTGCATCCTCGTCCAAGATGGCCAGCAACGCTGCCGCGGAGGTGACTGACACGTGTCCTGATCCAATTAACGTTTCATTTCGTATTCGCTTGCCCACCTCAAGAGCACGTTCAAAATAACGGCCGAGGGAAGCTCGCACAATTTTGCTTTCCCTGGCCGCCGAGAGCGCCTGCTTGATTTGAGCGAGAATTTCGCTCTCGCCAACGACCGCCGACTCAATCCCACCAGCAACGCGCAGAAGGTGGCGGATGGCCGCCTTGCCGTACAGAACGCGCGTTACAGGTTGCACCTCCGAGGTTGACAGTTGTAGCACCTCCGCAAAGACGGCAGCTACCTCATCTATGGTCGAATGGAATTGACCCGCCATGATGTAGATCTCGGTCCTCGCGCAGGTACTGAGCAGCAACGCTTCATCGACAACACCGCGCTCGATCAGACCCCTCAAAGCAACACGCAAGCTGTCCTCGAGTAGTCGTGTAAGGGCAAAACGGTCAAAGTCTGACCCGATATCGGACTCATTGACACTGAGAAGTATGAGAGACATGCACTACCACCGCAAAAAACCAGAAACCTTTGACCCTGTAGAGTGTATCCCACAAGCTGGCAATATCCGAAACACAGGATCCACTCGAGCCTCAGCGTGTCACAAAGCTTGCGATAGTGATCAGTCCTCGGCTAGCGCTGACAGCTCCTGAGACCGCTCCGCGGCGGCGCGAACCGCAGTGAGCACTTGGTGTCGAAATCTGAGCTTCTCAAATACCGCGATCGCCTCGGCCGTCATTCCTCCCGGTGAGGTCACTGCGAGCCGCATTGCTCTCGGGTCATCTTGACGCGCTTGCGACAACAGTCCTGCTCCACGAACGGTAGCGCGGGCGAGATCGAGTGCCATCGCAGCAGGTAAACCGAGCGTGATGCCCGCCTCTTGCATCGCCTCGAGGAGTAAAAAGACGTAGGCCGGACCACTCCCTGACAATGCCGAGACGACATCGAACTGCTTCTCCGGCACGAGGAACACCTCGCCAACGAGACGAAACCACTCTTGCGCGCGTGCAGCCAGGTCCTCTGATCCGGCGGTTGCACACACTGCTGTCACCCCCTGACCAATCTCGCACGCGGTGTTCGGCATAGCGCGAACAATTGCACCACCCTTGACAAGCCAGGAATTGAGCTGAGCGAGTCGTATGCCGGCGGCCACTGAGATCACCTTCGCCCCTGCGGGCAGCTCCTTGACAACATTACGAATGTGATGGGGCTTCACCGCCAAGAGATAAACGTCGGCCGATTCAAGCTCGGTCAGTGCCCTTCCTTGGGGCAGCCTTGCCGCGACCGCTTGCGCTTTGTTCAACGTATGGTCCAGTATGGCAATGGACTTCGGACCGCCCTCAGCATTACCCATGCCCACAGCGAGTGCAGAACCCATGTTCCCTGCACCGACAACCAACAGGTCATACACTGGCGTCTCCTCTCCTCGGACTCGTGCTCCAGTCTTGGCGTTGTCTACTGCTCAGACAGTTTCGTTGCGCCAACCTTTCCGCCCTCGCGGACGGGTCTTCTGACCTCACCCTGGTTGTGGTTACCTTACATCACTTCCCTCACGCTAGCGCGACAAACTGGTCTGCCATCGACGAATCGATATTGATAGATGAGGTTGTGAAACCACTCATCAAGCGCTTCGCCTCCACTCAGAGGAACTCAATCAGCCAACTGGCACCACAACTGTGCTGCGGGCCACGCATTAGTAAGAACGCCAGATATGCTAGCGATTCTCACAATGCCTCGTTCTCACTCGATGACTTCGGACTGCGGTACCGGTCTTTAGCATCGTCGTAGGAGAACAATCGTGTGCTCGCGTTGCGTCCGGCCTTGTAAGGGTATGGACCGCTCGACCCCTCTCTCGAGGGAGGGGATTGCGCCCACTGGCGTTCAGGCACAACTCATGCAGTTGACCAGCTCCTCCTGCTGAACGATGCGCTCGACGGCACCGGCCAACCTCCCTGCACTTGCCGCCCATGTAAACGACTCTGCTCGGGATGCGGCCCGCTGCGCCATCACCCGATGCCTCACCGGGTTTGCTAAGAGCGCTTCAACCGCTGCCGCAAAAGCGGTTGCGTTGCGATCTCTCACCAAAATGCCGGTCTGACCATCATCCACTACAGTTCTCAGGCCTCCCACATCTGTTGCTACCACCGGAGTTCCACACCCCATGGCTTCGAGTGCAACCAGTCCAAAAGATTCGCTTACGGAAGGAACGACAACGACATCGGCCGCCCGATAATAGGTAGACAAAAGCTCATGCGGCATCGGATCCAGCACCGTAACCCAACGCTCTAGGGAGTGACGAGAAATTAGTTCCCGCACGCGACGAAACTCCTGCTCTCCGTCGAAACCAGAAGGTCCGCCAACGATCACCAGCCGAGCACCTCGATGTTTACGCAAGGCAGCCAAAGTTTCCACAGCTAATGCAGTCCCTTTCAGAGACTGGATCCGACCAACATAAAGCATGATCGGAACGTCATCGTCAAAGCCGATGGCCTCGCGGGCGGGGCCAGAAGAGCCGGGCGAGAAAAAAGCTCGATCGATCCCCAGTGGCAAATGCACAATTTTCTCCTCTGGGGCCTGATACATCTCTAACAGCCACTTGGCTTCATCATGCCCGGATGCGAGCACTGCATCGGAGCACCCCAGGATACGAGCTTCCTGGTGCATGCGCAGGCTCGACCGATCGTCAACGAGGGCTCCCACTGCACGCTTCGCCTTCTCCAAGGTATGGAAGGTGGTGATCATCGGAATATTGAGATCATGCTTGACGCGGTGTGCTGCGACACCAGATAACCAATAGTTTGCATGGACCGCGTCGTACCTCACCGATGAGCGCAACATCTGCTCGACAACTCGATCCGCGAACTCGGGGATACCTAAATAGTCAGGGTCAGAGCTTCCTGGTGAGTGTGGGCGCACCGGAAGGGAATGAAGCCAGAGGCCAGACTCAAGACGAAAGGATTGCTCACCAGTGGTACCCACATTGGCAGAGAAGATATCGCAGTCGATGCCAGCACGGGCGAGATGCGTCGCGAGGGCCCTAACGTAAACATTCATGCCACCATTTACCCCTGAACCTGGCACCGCCACCGGCGAGGCATGGTAGCTAATCACCGCAAGTCTCAAGTCGTTATACCCCTGGAACACGTAGCTAGCATGGCTAGCTTAACCGTCGAAGTGATCTCCTTGTTCCGTCCGTACCACCAATCAGACTACGTGCCGCTGACTGTACGTTGCTGATAGCGTCGCACAAGCTCGCCTCCGAGACTGTCGAGGCGCTGGTGCAGCTGTCTCCTGAGTCCAGATATGGTTCGTTCGCCTTCTTGCAGACGCGCCTGGTAACTAGCGAGCTGCGATTCGTCAAGGAGATCTAATGAGTGAGTGCGATCCCCTCCAACAAGTAGGCGCAAATAGGCCTCTGCGCCTACCATATCGTCCTCTGGGATCTCAACCTCCACATGGCGCTCGGCCACGGGTGCTGGGCTCGAATGTGGTGTCACCACCGACACGATTGAGTCCGTTCCTGAGGCGTGAAGATCAGTCGCAATATCGAGTCGTGTCTGGAGCACCCTGCGGGCATAAGACACCGCGTTCTCAAGTCTCCGACCCGAGTCTCGCATCGATCTGAGCAACTCGATGGGAGCCGTACTCAATTCGAGTTCATCCACTTCCTCAAGCCACTCATTGATCTGAACCCGAAGGTCCGCCATGCTCACCCCTTTGCCACTATCAACTTACTCTACTCAGCCATCAGGTTTCCGGCTCTCTCTGGAGGATAATAACGGTATATTGCCCAGCCGACTACGCTATCGCGCGGTAGCCAGCCGAATTGCCGACTATCCGTAGAATATTCGCTATTGTCCCCTTGGACCCATACTCCAGAACGGCTCCTGCGAACTAGTCGCTTGACCATGTCTTCACCCACGCCGGCATGATGCAGTACAACGATCCCTCCGGTTGGAGGCCTTGGCGATTTCACGACCAGTAGCCGGTCGCCCTGGAGCAATGTGGGCTCCATTGACCTCCCAACAACCTCGTAGCGTCGCATCACCAGTGACACGGCAGCCAGCGTCGTGAACACCACGGACAACCCGATTGCAATCCGTCGATCCCCCCCAGCGACGCTTCGAGAGCCACGCAAACCAAGAATCCAGGCCATGAACGCTAGTCCTGGTAAGATACAGGTGTCCACAGACAACCAGAGAAAGGACGACATATGTTCTTAACAAAAGTGCTCACGTTGGTAGATACACTACGCGCCCCGGCAATGGCATCGGCGCACTGCGATTTACCTTGCGGAGTCTATGACCCTGCCCAGGCCAGAGTTGAGGCTGAGTCGATCAAGGCGATCGTAGAAAAGTACAATGCATCCGACGATCAATACTTCCGCGACAGGGCAACCCTTATCAAGGAGCAGAGGGCAGCAGAGGTCAACCATCATCTCGATGTGCTGTGGTATCAGTACTTCCAGCCAGCTCACCTTGAAAAGTACCCGCAGCTTCACGAGATGTTTTGGAACGCCAAGAAGCTCACTAGCCAAGTCAAGCGCACGAACGACCTTGCCGTAGCTGACCAACTGCTGGTCAGCATCGGACAAATTAGTGACATCTTCTGGGAAACCAAGAAGTAGCATCTGCCACCTTGAGTGCCCGCTCACGCGGGCACCACCGGGCCGCTAGCTCATCCGGTAGAGCAGGGGACTTTTAATCCCAAGGTGCAGGGTTCGAGACCCTGGCGGCCCACCAGTTCAGAGCGTATGTCTACTTTCCCGCTAAACTAAAACCCAACAGAAAACC
>JAKAQR010000007.1 GCA_021819725.1 Actinomycetes bacterium | reverse complement strand
ATCGCTCAATAAAGACAAAACTTTGCGTCTATGTCCATTGAGAGCGGAGCCAACTTCGGTTACTACGCGATCTACCGAATACCCATGTTCAGTAGCGAAAGCTAGTACTCGTGCCACTTGTCTGTCTAGGTCTTGTTTTTGGTCAGAGGAGGATACCCGCGCATAGCCCAGTGACGATCCGTGTTGTGGATCTTCCGATGCTAAATCTCGGACCAGGATGAGCTGGCCAGCCTTGGGTGCTTGGACGGGCATCTTCCCTGTTCGATACCACCTATACGCCGTCTGAGGACGTATATCTTGGGAGAGCGCCCAATCAGCCGAGTTCATTATTAATCATTATGGTGTGTCGCTCTGACAACTGTTGGAACCCCTTCACTACAGATTACTTTCGCGAGATGTTCAAAGGATCGTACGCTCTCACCAGGGAGAAGGGCGTCGATGTACGGCAATGCGGTGGCCATCCCTCGTGCCAACGGGGCGTAGTCCGCCGCTGCCGCCAACGGATTCACCCAAAGAATCGTCTTGGCGAGGCGACACAACCGTGCCATCGCCTCCTCCATGACCTGAGGGTCACCACGATCCCAGCCATCCGAGAAGACCACCACGATCGCCCCCCGTGCTAGCGCTCTTCCCCCGTGCTCCGTGTTAAACATCGCCAATGACTCGCCCAGTCTGGTACCTCCCGCATAATCCTCCACCACCGCCGAAACCCTGGCCATCGCTCGGTCAGGATCATTCGCGCCAAGGGCACGGGTGATATTGTTGAGACGCGTGCCGAGGGTAAAGACAGCAACCTCCCCCAAGGCGCGTTGGGATGCCCAGGCGAAGTGCAAAAGCCCCTCTGCGTAGGCGTGCATGGAACCAGAGATATCAACCAGAAACAGCAGTCGGCGACATCGCCATCCCTTGCTTCTGAAGCGGCGACGCACTGGCTCGCCATCGGTCCCGATGGCTAGGCGCAGTGTTTGCGCGAGGTCAAGCCGTTGGGGTTTGTGACTCTTGACGAGCCGATAGCTCCTGCGTAGCGGAGGTGCAAACCGAAACCGATCGATCAGATCGAAGGCCTCGCGACGTTGCGCAGGCTCCAGCGACCGTAGATCAACCCTCCGGAGACGCTCGGCAGCGGAATAGCGCACGACACGTTCAACCTCATCGTCGATTCCCTGTTCACCCTCGGGAGCCTCTTGGGAGTCGAAGCCAACGGTGACTTGTCGCGGCACCACCTCTTGGACTCCTTCAGCAAAAAAATACTCATCAAAGACTCGGTTGAAGAGTTCATCGTCCTGGTGCGACTTGACCAACGTAGCTCGTGCCATCTCCCGCACGTACGCTGGGTCGCTGATGCCAACCACTTCCAATGCCTGGAAAAAATCTCGTGCACTCGACAGAGGAACTCGCAGGCCGCGCACCCGAAGAAGCTCGACAAACCCTGTCACTAACTCCTCAGGCTTCATGCACCAAACCGAGCAAATGCCCGCTCGATGAGCGTCGTCAGACCAACGGAATCGATTCGCTCCTCATCCTCACGATATTTGATCACGGTGCCGAGGGTCATCTCGAGCCATGCCGGTGTAACCTCCACAGCCGTCAATCGGGTCAAGGCGCTCGCCCAATCGATCGCCTCGGCAATGCCAGGTGGCTTCACCAGTCCCTGACGCCGGAACTCTTGAACGATCGCTCCGATCTGCGCAGCGAGCGACGCACTTGCCTCGGGGACACGAAGACGGATGATCTCAACTTCACGTTCAAAACTCGGGTGGTCTACCCAGAGGTAGAGACACCGGCGTTTGAGAGCATCGTGAAGATCACGAGTCCGGTTAGAGGTCAAAATCACCACTGGCTTGACGAGCGCTCTTCGCGTGCCGAGTTCTGGAATCGTGATTTCAAAGGTGGAGAGCAGTTCCAGTAGAAATGCCTCAAACTCGTCATCGGCTCGATCCAACTCGTCGATCAACAGGACCGGTGGACGCGTTGGATCGGCATAACCGAGGGATCGCAACAACGGTCGCTCGATGAGGTAACGGTCCTCATAGAGCTCAGCCTCCAGTGAGGTGCGATCCGCCTGCACACCCACGGCCTCAGTGGCTCGCAGATGCAGGAGTTGCTTGGCATAGTCCCAGTCATAGACGGCCTGGGTGGCATCGATCCCCTCATAACACTGCAGTCGGATGAGATCACTCCCGAAAAGCCGCGACAAGGCCAGTGCGAGCTCGGTTTTACCCACTCCCGCATCCCCCTCAAGCAGCAGTGGCTTCTCGAGTGCCAACGCCAAAAACGACGCGGTCGCGATCTTCAAATCAGCGAGATAGTCGACGCTCGACAGCCCTTGCGCCAGTTTTTCGGGCGTCGCCACGCCAAGTTGATCCGTCCGAGACTCAGCCAAGTTCGACCAGAGCTCGACGCACCAGAACCCGTGCGAGGTGGCGTCGGTACTCAACACTCGCGTTGATGTCAGCCGAGGGGGAGGTCCCCTCATCGGCCACCGCAGCGGCCTCCTCAAGGCTTGCCCCTGCCGCTAGGCGCTCCTCAACTGCCGTCGCACGCAAGGGGGTCGCCCCCATGTTGACAAAGCCAACGTTGGTGCGATCATTACGTACAGCGACAACCCCAACGATCGCCCAGTCCTGGGCACGCCGATTGAACTTTTGATAGGCAAACTTCGTAAAGCCGGTCGGCACGCGAATCTCAGTCAGAATCTCATCCGGCGCCAGCGCCGTCTCTAAGAAACCTTTGAAGAAGTCGCCGGCCGCTATCGTGCGGCGTCCAGATGGGCCCTCGGCCACCATGGTTGCGCCTAGCGCAAGAAGCGCGGCGGGAAGGTCAGCAGCGCCATCTCCGTGCGCGGTCGAACCGCCAATCGTGCCGACATGGCGAACCGAGGGATCACCGATTTGGCCCGCTACCTTGACCAAAACAGGAACCTCCCGTGCGAGCAGCTCCGAGGTCTCCACGTCGCGATGCCGGGTCAGCGACCCGATCGCCACCTCACCGCCATCCTTACGAATATAGGAGAGCTCAGTGATGCGTCCGATGTCAACCAGCTTCGATGGCGTAGCCAACCTTAGCTTCATGAGTGGCAACAACGAGTGACCTCCTGCGAGCACCTTCGCATCCTCATCATCAGCGAGCATCGTGATCGCCTCTGCAACGGTTGTCGCTCTCGCATAATCGAAAGTTGATGGGTACATGTCTATCCCTTCTGTTGGTGTTCGTTCTTACTTAGACATTGCCTGTTGGATCAACCGATAGACCCGCTCTGGAGTCGCCGGCATCGGACAATCGGTGACCCCGAGGTCCGACAAGGCGTCCACCACCGCATTGATCACCGCTGGTGCCGAACCAATCGTACCGGCCTCCCCAACGCCCTTGACTCCAAGCGGGTTGGTCGGCGATGGTGTCACCGTTGAGGCGAGTTCAAAGCTCGGCATCTCGCAGGCAGACGGGACCAGATAATCGGCGAGTGACGCGTTGAGAAGCTGCCCCGATCCATCATAGAGCGCCTCCTCATACAACGCCTGTGCGACGCCCTGGGTGATGCCGCCATGGATCTGTCCCTCCACAATCAGGGGGTTAACCTGATTTCCGCAATCGTCGACCGCAATGTAGCGGATGAGTTCAACCCGACCGGTCTCCTCGTCGACCTCCACCACCGCGATGTGGGTGCCGTTTGGGAAAGTAAAGTTCGGAGGATCCCAACTGATGGACGCCTCCAGGTTCGGCTCAACCCCTTCGGGCAGATTGTGGGCTGTGAATGCCTCGAAGGCGATCGCTGCGAGGGGTAGCTGCTGCTCCGGCGATCCCTTCACACGGAACGTCGCCCCAACATATTCAAGATCCTCTTCGGCAACCTCCATCTGATGCGCCGCAATCTTCATCGCCTTCTCAATGACTCGCTCCGTCGCCAAGTACACCGCCGTCCCTCCGACCGAGAGCGAGCGACTGCCGTAGGTATCCATCCCATAGGGCGCGATCGAGGTGTCGGAGTGCAGTACCTCCACATCGTCAGGCGAGATTCCAAGCTTGTCCGCCACGATCATCGACCAGCTCGTCTCGTGCCCCTGGCCGTGAGGAGCCGTACCGGTGACTACCTGCACCTTCGAGGTCGGCAAGATGCGAACAGTCGCCGCCTCCCAGCCTCCGGCTCCGTAATTGAGACTCGCGAGTACACGAGATGGAGCGAGTCCACACATCTCGACATAGCACGAAACACC
This sequence comes from Actinomycetes bacterium, assembly GCA_021819725.1. The sequence goes on along the minus strand of JAKAQR010000007.1, from coordinate 133,292 downwards.
GATACCGAGTCGGCGTGGATGGTGAGCCTTGCGGCGCTGTTGCTGTTCCTGGCGCAGCTGCGTATACCCAGCCGTGTCAAGTGCTTTCGCAAGATTCTCCTCGTACGATCCGGAATCGAACACCAGTCCCGCCACGGACTCATAGGGGAACTTCTCCGCAGCGATGAAGTTCCGACGTCGCAGTTCAGCCGGGTCCATCTCGAGCTTGCGGGCCAGAGAATCCATCGCTCGCTCAATCGCGTAGGTGGCCTCAGGACGTCCAGCACCACGATAGGCATCGGTCGGCGTCTTGTTCGTAAACAAGCCGGTGCAGGTGAACGAGTAGGCACCGACGTCATAGACGCCGTGATAGAGGAACGCACCAAGAAGAGGAACGCCAGGCGTAACCAGCTGCAGGTAGGCACCCATGTCTGCGAGGAGCTTGACGCGAATCGCAGTCACCTTGCCCTCGGCATCCGCGGCCAGCTCCATGTACTGGACCTGGCCGCGACCATGGATAGTCGCCATCGTGCCTTCGCCTCGCTCTTCGGTGAAGCGAACTGGCTGGCGCAGACGACGCGCAAGCGCCAGACACAAAAGCTCCTCAGCATAGACATCCAGTTTTGACCCGAAACCACCTCCAACCGCAGGAGCCACCACACGAAGCTTGGTCTCAGAGATCCCAGCGGTGAGCGCCAACATCACGCGCAGAACGTGAGGGATCTGTGTCGATGAGTAGACCGTGAAATCACCCCCCATTGGAGAGGGGACGACCACCATAGCCCTCGGCTCCATGGCAGCGGGGATGAGACGCTGTTGCACATAGCGCTCACTTACGGTGACGGCGGCCTCCCGAAAGGCCGCATCAACCGCCTCGGGATTTGGTTCCAACGCCCACACAAAACTTGCGTTGCTCTCAAGCTCCTCATGTGCCAACGTTGCATCCTTCACCGCGTCCTCGAGATCGAGCACCGGGACCAACTCCTCGTACTCCACGATCACGGCGCCCGCGGCATCGACCGCTTCGACCTGCGAACGTGCGACCACCGCGACGACACCTTCACCTGCGTAGTGCACATACTCCTTCGCCAGTGGATAGTGCGCTGGACTCTTCATCTCTGGGGTAACGGGCCAGGCACACGGCATTGGAGCGGCCCACTCCGCCTGTAGATCCTCGCCAGTATAGATCCCGACAACCCCTGGCATCGCTTGCGCGGTACTAGCATCGATCGCGCGGATACGAGCATGCGCATGCGGCGAACGAACGAGGACAAGGTGGAGAGCCCCTGGAATCACCAGATCATCAGCGAAATGCTTCTCACCGGAGAGAAGCTCGGGATCCTCTCGACGAACCCGACGCTTGCCAATGATGTGCTCCTGTTGGGTTGGATCAGTCATCGTCATGCTTGTGCCCCCATCTCTTCTTTAGCGGCGAGTACCGCCTTCACAATGTTGTGGTAGCCGGTGCAACGACAGAGGTTCCCCTCGAGCCCCTCACGCACCGTCGCCTCATCGAGGGTGTCGTTCTCAGCCAAGATGGACATCGAGACCATGACCATTCCAGGAGTGCAGTAACCACACTGGAGGGCATGGTTTTCCTGAAAAGCCCGCTGAAGTGGATGGAGTGTGCCATCAGCAGCGGCCAACCCTTCAATGGTCGTTACCCGTCGTCCATCAGCCTGGGCCGCCAAAACCGTGCAGGATTTGACCGATTCACCATCGAGCAGCACCGTACAAGCTCCGCAGGACGAGGTGTCACAGCCAACGTTGGTGCCCGTCAATCCAAAATCCTCTCGCAGGAGGTGAACCAAAAGCGTCCTGGGTTCGACGTCAGCCACCCTCTGTTGTTCGTTTACCGTTACTGCTACGCGCACTCATCTCCTCCTTCGCCGGGATTTCGTCGTGCAGTCGAGCAGGCACATCCGTGCCGACCAGACTCTGCCTACCAAATCGAAGTTAGCACGAATCCGGAGCCCGTACCTTGCGAAGGGCAAAAAGACTCGCCAATAGCTGTTTTGTTCGCATCCGTTGCGTGCCCTTCGCATCCGCATCGACCACTGTCCCGCGAGCGAGTGCGGCCCGTCAAACGAAGAGGAGTCACCAGGCCCGTTGGCGATCCCGATCGGATCGCGAGCGCAAGCAACCTCCACCCACTCACGTTGACTCAACATAGATTTGTGCCTGTGGTAAACTATGAGTCAAGTAGATCGAGGTTCTATGGTTGTCACTGTCATCGTAGTCGTCATCGCCGTCGGGTTGCTTGTCCTAGTCGGCATGCACGTTGGGCCTCATGGATCGATCGTCACCGCATCCATTGGCATGGGTGCCGGTGTGCTGCTTACCCTCATGTTGAGCCACTCACACTCGTCGCTGGCAGCCATCCTATGGAGTTTGGTGGTCCTGCTCTTTGTGGCCGTCATCGCCGTCGGGTTGGCCGGGGTTCGGGGCCTGCGGACAACGCAGTACCATTCGAAAGAGGCTGTCCCAGGATTGGTAAAGCTGCTTGACTCCGCGGGAGTCGCCACCTCTCGGCTCGACCCGATTGGAACCATCCAAATCGCTGGTAAGGGTTGGTCCGCTGAGAATGATTCTGACGATCCTATCGAGATCGGAACTACCGTCTTCGTGACCCGGATCGACGGCCTCAAGCTGCACGTCATCCCAGAGGCCCCCCAGGGGGCAAATCGAAAGGAAACATCATGATTACTGCAGGCATCATCATCCTGATTGTTCTGGTCATTCTCCTCCTCGTCCTCACCAGGACGATCAAGATTCTGAAGGAGTATCAGCGAGTGGTGATCTTTCGACTCGGTCGTTCGATCGGTTCCAAGGGTCCAGGGTTGCTCCTGATCAACCCAGTTATCGATCGCTTAAATCTCGTCGATCTTCGTGAGCAGTACTTCGAAATCCCCCATCAGACAGCCATCACCAAGGACAACGCCCCGATCTCGATCGACTTCATCATGTTCTATCAAGTGGTCGATCCGGTACAATCGGTCGTCGCTGTCCAGAACTTCTCAGGAGCTGCTCTCAATGTGGCCGCTACGACGCTGCGCAGTGTCGTTGGCGACATGTCACTCGACGATGTTCTCTCCCGCCGTGAGGATATGAATTCGCTGCTGCGCCTACGACTCGATGAAGTCACCGAACGATGGGGCGTCAAGGTCTCCAACGTCGAGGTCCGTGAGATCAATCCTCCTCCGGCGGTGCAGGATGCGATGACTCGTCAAATGTCAGCAGAACGGACCCGACGAGCAGTGGTCACCGAGTCTGAGGGGCAAAAACAGGCTGCCATCACCGTCGCCGAGGGGCAGAAGCAAGCCTCCGTGCTCGCCGCCGAAGGGCAGAAGCAGGCAACGATCCTAGCGGCAGAGGCTGAACGAGAGTCGGCTAAGTTGCGGGCTCAGGGTCTCTCTGATGCCCTGGAGGCGGTCAACACCAATGCTTCGCGATCCGACGCCAACGTTTTGACGCTCCAGTATCTTGAGACGCTACGCCAACTCGCTCAATCGCCGTCCACCAAGTTCGTCATCCCCGCCGAGCTGACGGGTCTACTCGCGACCATGGGGCAAGCGACTCGCAACGCAATGGAGATCACGCAACCGCCTACAGGGAACAAGAACGTGCCCAAGGTTGCTGCTGCGCGCACAACGAATGGCAAGATGGATCCGGCGGCCGGAGCCGCTATCGTCGATTAGCTGTCCGCCCTTACCTCCCCAGATCCTTCACGGCCAATTGTCAGTTGGTGGTCGCCTAGGTTGATGAACCAACCAGGTTTGATGAGCACCGATCCATGGGTGGGGGTAGCGTCGTGGGAGAAGCGTAGACTCAGCGATTCCGGGTCTGCATACCGTAGTCGATGGAGAGGTCTACGCCCAAGAAGGAGCGCTCCACCCTACACTGACAGAGGTGAACGAGGTGGCCAATACCGCGAAGCGACCCGGAACCATTGCTTTCGTCGACGAAGATGCAAGCGTTGGAACAAGCACAGAGACGCTGATCAGTCGGCTACCTGGGACCCAGGCGAGGCTGCACCAACTCGATCAATGGCTCCTCACGCGAGCCGATGTTCGCAGCACCCATCGAGAACGGGTCAGAGCGGCGCTCCTCGAACTCGATCGATTCAATGTCACGGTTGCAACCCTCGCCCAAGCCGGTTATCACGGCAAGAAGATGGCCAGCCTCCTCAGCGATTTTCAGAATCACTTTCCTTCGGTGACCCGCGATGAGTCGATCGTCAACGGGCCGCACTGGACACGAGCAAGACTAGGTTTCGATCTCCTGTCGGAGGCCGAAATCGCCGACCTGGTATCGGCTGGAGCGGACCATGCCCTCCTCACAATAGCCAAGTGGCGCTCACCTGACCTTGATCCTGCAAGCGCGAGAGTGATCAAAGGCCTCACCCGAGACGGTTTTGATCTCCATGGTCACTTCGATGACCACCCACAGGTCACCAGCGCCACGCAGATCTACCATTTCACGGATCCCGATCAAGAGGTGTCGTGGACGCTCGCCGAGATTCTGGCTCGGCTCCACACCGGAGCCTTCCGGATGCAAGATCTTGTCATCTACCTCCCCAACAGCCGGCACTACCACCGCGCCCTTCGGCACTACAGCCGCGCCTATCGCCTTCCTCTCATCCTCCACCAGCAACGCCAGGCATCCCAAACAACTCTCGGTCGCCACCTCCTCGAACTCTTGGACCTTCTCCAGGTCGGTCATGTGGTTGGATCAGCCCACCGAAGTCGGCTACTCGCCAACCTCATCGCCGACCAAGCACCACCCGACACCTGGGATCGTTTGCTCGAATGGCTTCTGGAGCTGCTCGACAAGATGATGGCTGATCCAAATGCGAGTGCGCAGATCAACTCCATGGATCAAACGCTGCGAGCGGAGCTCTTCGCCCAACTCCAACCGTCTCTGCCAACTACCGCGTCGGTGGACACCTTGTCCCAGTTCCTCGACGCTGTTCGTGACCGTCTTGGCGCCATGACACTCGCGGAGAAAGCAGGAACAGAGGGGATTACGGTGGCCAACACCGGTCAGCCCATCGGCCAGCATCGAATCGTCTTTGTCCTGGGTGGTGTCGATCGCCATCTTCCCCCTGAACTCTCCAACAACCCGCTCCTCCCGCTTGCAATACGCGACCGTGTCGATGGGCTGCCCACCACTGCAGAACTCGTCCAGTGGCAACGTGCACAAGCGATCGGCATGTTCCATGCCGCCACCGAAGAGCTCATCATCACCGCCCCCCAGCGGATCGAGAATGAACGCACCCTTGCAAGTCTGCTCCTCGAAGAACTTGGGCTGCAACCCACAAGTGCACCACCCCCCTATGGTGTGCTCCCCATGGAACGGGTGGCGTTTGACACCACCCATCCGGAGATCAAAGTCCGACGCGACCACGCGCTAGCGATCGAGCGATCACGTATTCGTAACGTCGAATCCTCAGACTTCTCTGGCAAGGTTGGTCCGCTTGCCTTTGGACAACTCTCAGCGACCCAGCTCGAGGATCTCGGCCAGTGCCCATTCCGCTGGTTTGTCAAACACCGCCTCCGTGTTCGGGCGCCGGACGATGAGACAAATGAACCCGACCCTCGAACACTCGGGCAGCTCGTGCATACGCTCCTTGAGACGTTGGTCACGACGCCCGAGCCAGTACCTCGTCAAGTCCTTGAGGAGCTGCTTGAACAACACGCCCCAGTAACGTTGACGAAGTACACACCTAACTGGTTGCCGATTCGGGCCGAGATCGCCAAGCAACTCGAGACGCTGGTCGCGAATCCAGAGTTTTCGCTGGGTGCTTTGGGGACCCAGGTCGAACTCGCGCTCAATGGCTATTGGCATGAGATCCCGGTACAAGGCCGTATCGACCGCCTCGATCACGTCGGACCAAACGACTACGCGATCATCGATTATAAGTTTTCAAAGTCAGTACCAACGGGCATCCAAGACGCCGAGGGTCGTCTCAAGGTCGATGTACAGCTCTCTGTCTATACCCAACTAGTGGAGGGCCAAGGCAAGCACGTCGTCGGTGCGAAGTACTGCCTAGTGAAACGTGGCACATTCGTCAAAGCGCCAGGGATCACCAAGGGCGAGGAACCCGCAAAGGAGGCAGCGGCCCGCCTGCTCACTCGTCTCGAGAATGGTGATTTTGCGGTTGCTCCTGACATCGATCGCAAGGCGTGCACCTACTGCGACTTCGCACAGACCTGTCGCATCGCGAGCCGAAATGCTGGCTAAGCTCCAACCTCTTTGGCGTATCACTTCGCGACACAGGATCGACCAAAACGAAGTCGCCACCTCCTGCCGTCCACCGAGGCGACCATGCAGCTGAGCGATCGTCAACGCCAAGCGGTCACCAGCGGTGGGGACGTCGCGATCTCAGCTGGAGCTGGGACCGGAAAAACCCAGACGATGGCTGCCCGCTATCTCGCTCATGTTGAAGCGGGGTTACGACCTCTCTCTATCGTCGCGGTCACCTTCACTGTCCGAGCTGCAGCTGAACTTCGCCATCGTATCCTGAGCCAAATGCGCGAACGATACCGTGCCAACGACCCAAGGGTGCTGGAGGTCGAGGTTGCACCGATCGGTACCATTGACTCCCTCTGTCAACACCTCTGCACCGAGTTTCCGGTCGAATCCGAACTCGACTTCGACTTCGAGGTCATTGACGAGACCAGTTACCGCCAGCTACTCTCCCTTGAGCTGCCCCACCTCCTCGAACGGATCCCTCCAACCACCTACGAACTGATCGACTACTCCACCTTAAAGTCCTTCGTCACGATTTGTCTCAAAGATCTTGAGCGCTTCCGGAGTGCTGGCGCCATGGACATCGCCACGATCAAAGCGGCCATCCACGACGCCCAACAAGCGGCCATCACCACCGGGCCCTGGGCAGAACTTGAGGCAGCGTTAGCGCAGCACCAGGCTCTGCGCGAAACCGACCTCATCGAACAGACCAGACGCACAGCGCTACGAGGGTTGCAGCTGTTACGCCAAGGAGATCATGAAGGCTGGATAGTACTCTCGGCGTTGAATCGCCGAGGTGGCTCGGCTAAAAATTGGCTTCCAGGAGAATACGACCAGGTCAAAGAAGATCTCAGGATCCTCCAGGAACAGATCAAGGGACTGCCCGACTACGTCCGTATCGGTTGGAATGAGATCGACGACCGCAACCAAGTCATCGTAGAGGCCGTCCGTGCAGCTGTAGAGATCGTGGCGACCCAGCTCGACGAGATCAAGGCAGCGCAGGGCATCGTCGACTTTGCTGACCTGGAGACGCATGCGCTCAAAGCGCTCAATAACGAGTTTGTCCGTGAGGAACTCACGGATCGGTGGCGAGCTATTCTGGTCGACGAAGTACAAGATATCAGTCCGCTCCAGTACCAGCTACTCGAACGCCTTAGCCGTCATGCCACCCTCTCCGCAGTCGGTGACGCCAAACAGTCGCTCTATCGTTTCCGGGGCGCGGACCCGGAGCTCTTTGCGCAACAGATTGCCTTGAGCCAGGAGCATGTAACGCTCGACGAGAACTACCGTACCGTCCCTGCGCTCGTAGAGCTCGTCAACAACACCTTTGCGACGCTCATTCCAGGCTATGAGGCGCTGCGCCCCATGCGCACCACCGAGTACGCACGCCCCCCGGTGGAAGTCATGGTGGTTGATGAGACGAGCGATGCCACCATGGCCGAGCGACGGCGAGTCCTCTCCGAACGTATCGGCGATCGAATTCTCAATCTACTCGAAGAGCCCTTTGTGATCGCCGACCCAACCACCGGTAACCTTCGCCAGGTCAAACCCCAAGACATCGCCATCATCTCCGCCAGTTGGGATATGTTGGACCGAGTCGCCGAGGAGCTCCAGCGGCTCCAGCTGCCCGCGAATATCGTCGGTGGAGGTCGGCTCCTCGCTAGCCAGGAGGCGGCGGACGTCGTGACGATGCTCTCGTTCTGCGCGAACCCTCATGAGAATCTCTCCTGCCTCGCACTCATGCGTTCCCCAATGGTTGGGTTGAGCGACGTGGAACTTGCGGAGTTAGGTGGAGCAAAGGAACGATCGAGTTCGTGGTTCAGTTTTCTCCTTGACCACCTCCGAGATGACCCGCGTATCGAACCGATCGCGCGCCTTCCCTTCTCTCCCACCAGTCTGTCCCCAAGCGACCAGCTTGCGCTGGTCGGCGACATCCTTCTCTACCCCGAGATTCTTGCCGGCTTAAACCATCCGCAGCGACGTCGCGCCGATTGGATTGCTCTGCTTGACCTCGTCGACGAGCGTGCGAGTAAGGGTTTTGATACCAACGATATCATCCGCTACCTGCGTTTTGCCATCCGCGATGGTGCGCGAATCGCCCGCCCACCCGTCGAAGCAGAGGATTCGATCTCGCTGGTGACGGTACACGCCTCTAAGGGTTTGGAATGGCCGATCACGATCGTGATCGACCTCGATCGAAGCCCTCGCCCAGCACCTTCGCTCGCCATCGACCCGCATCGTGGCATCGCCTTCAAGCTCCAAGACGAACACTCTGGCCATCTCTCGTGGATTAACGAACTCCAACGCGAGGAGGAGTTGCTCGAAGAACGTCGACGTTGGTACGTCGCCACTACACGGGCTCGTGACCACCTGATCCTTGCCCTCGCTTCCCGAGATCGGGTCAGCACACTCCTCGACCAGATCGGTGAATACGCCGAGATCACGCAACTGCCCACGAATCTGGCTCCCCCTGTCCCTCGAGTCGTCGCGGGCACCGAGGCTCCACGCTATCGCCCCTCAAGCGTCGATCTGTCCGCCCCCTCACGACACGTACACCAGACCCTGGCAAGTCGGGATCTCACAGACTTTCGTCGCTGTCCGCTCCTGTTGGCGACGACAGAGACACCAATGGGAAGGAGCGATCGACTCAGGCGACTCCTACTCGAGCGCGCGACCGAGGGACTACCCCTTCTCAGCAGCGATCTTGACTGGTTGCCGACTTCGCGGGCTGAGGAACTGATCCAACAGGTCGGCTACTACCAGGAACTTCTCACCTCCCATCTGCGGACCGCTCCAGCACTACGCTACGGAACGTCGACGGTCTGCTCCTGGTCTCTCCAGTGGGGTCCCTTTCTCTCCGACGAAGATTCGGTCATCGACCTCACCCTATCGGAGGGAGATTTGACCGGCTTGAGCCTTGCTCACGCCGAACACCCGGGACTACGAGCAGGCATCCTCTACCTCACGCAATCACGAATCCACTGGCTCTCCTCCGCCGAGCTGGGCCAGATTGAGCGCGAACTACCATCCCTACTTCGTGAACTCTCCGAATGTCCGTGTGGACCTCGACGAGACCGAGCCGCGAGCTGTCGTCATTGCCGTCAAGCGCGTACCTGTCATTGGATCCAACGAGAAGACCATAGGCTTTAACCGTGTCTACCATCGATCTCGCAGGGTTCATCACGGAAGTCAAGGGGCAAGCCATCCACCACGGCTTCCATGTCCATGACGAACGTCACTTCATGGAGACCTATTCACTCCGACAGTGGTGGGAGGTCGATCTCCATCCCGAATCCGGCTGCGGATCCCCGATGGAGCTCCACCTCGCCTTGGATGTTGATCCTCGTGTGTTGCTCGCCTTCGATGACGCCTTTGCTACCGCCTCCGAGCCGAACTCGGTTCCGGATGAGTTCTTCTTCCCGTTGACCCTCACCTGGACCCTCCCCGCCGGTTCCATCGACCTTCTGAATTTGGCGCTCAACCTCGCAGGTCTCACCGGCATGTCGCTCCCTCTCGAAGTGGCGGCGACCGACAGCTACGGATCACCCGCAGCCACTCCAGAGCGAGCCATCAGCGTGACTGCCAGACGCTCCGTCTCCCTCGCCAAGATCACCGAGGGTGAGGAGGCGATTGACGACACGCTCGACCGCGCCAACGATGTCAGTCTTTTTCTTCTCAAGCTCATCGAGTGAGTCCAGATGAACAATACCTCCATCCAACCTGGCCGTCGGCGTCGAAGTAGGGTCATAGAACCACAACTACACGAAATCAGCGATGCCGCACTTGTTGTCGCAGTAGCGCGCTACAACCAAGATGCATTGGCAGAGATCTTCCGGCGGCATGGAGGTGCGGTGCACGCGCTTGCCAAGCGCGTCACGCGCGATCAAGCGCTGGCCGAGGAGGTCACCCAGGAGCTGTTTGTACGGCTCTGGAACGAACCGGAGCGCTATGACTCCGCTCGTGGCACGTTACGTACTTTCTTATTGATGCAGACTCACCGTCGATCAGTGGACGTCATTCGATCCGAAGAGGCCCGGAAGCGTCGCGAACAGAACGATACCGCGACCATCGCTGCCACCTCTTATGATATCGACCATGAGTTCGGTGACCTTGCCGATCGCGAGGCGGTGCGCGAGGCACTCCAGACCCTCCCCCAAGATGAACGCAGAGCTATCGAACTCGCCTTTTTCCATGGGCTCACCTATCGCGAGGTCGCTCAGCGTCTCGAACAGCCTGAGGGCACCGTCAAGACGCGCATCCGATCTGGGCTCAAACGAATGAACGATGCACTTGCACAGTGGAAGACGGTGGAGGCATGATGGAACGAACCAATCCTGCAGATCAGACGGAACACCAAGACGCTGAGGAGCTACTCGGTGCCTATATTATTGACGCAGTCGACCCAGAGGAACGCGCCACTGTTGAGGCACATCTGAGCCGTTGCGTCACCTGCCGAGGAGAGGTAGACGCCCTCCGATCAACACTCGGCATGCTTGCCAATGAGGGCGGCCCAGCACCCGCTGGCATCTGGGATCGGATCGAGGATGAGATCAATGGAAGCGGAGACGTCGTTGCCTTTCGCCCCCCCCAACGCTCGCGGCTGCGGATCCCGACCATCATTGCATCGACCGCTCTCGCTGTGGCTGCTGCCTTAACGCTCATCTTCGGCATCGCGATCCATAGCCTCCACAACCAGGTCGCGGAGCTCAGTACACAGGTCACGACGTCCGCTACGAGGGCCATCGCCACCGCTGCGCTCCTGCAGCCGGGTGCCAAGCGCTTTGCCCTCGACAACCCGCAGGGTCACACCGTGGGCAGCGTGGTTGCGCTTCGCTCAGGCGAGGTCGTCCTCACGTCATTCCTGATGCATCCACTGGCGACAAACTCCACCTACCAAGTCTGGGCGATCGTCGATGAGAAACCGATATCGCTCGGGCTCCTTGGCAGTCATCCAACCGTCTCCGTCTTCCACACAGGCGGCAACCACGCCTTCGAGTTTGCGATCACCGTTGAGCCGGCCAGTGGCGTGGCTCAACCGACCGGAGCACCCGTGGCAACGGCCGCCATCATCTAATCCCAGGCACCAGGTTCCAACGGCCCGCCCGGTAAGCTCATGAGATGACCGAGACCCTGTTCCGCCATGTTCGATCGGTGCTTGACCTCCTCAACGAGCACATTCATGAGCACATCGCTCAACTAGCAGACTCGGGCCAACTCGAGTCTGCACAGGTGGAGGCCTACCAACTCGCCACGGCTGCGTCAGCGCTACTGGCGATACCCACCATGCTCGAGTATGCCAACCGTGGCCAACAAGAGCGTGCGGTTGCCACCGTCTTTTGCCTGCAGACTCTTCGCGAGACTGCTGCAGACCTGCTGACCGCAGGTCTCATCGATCCAGCGGCCGTCCAGATTGTCTTCGGCGACGAATTCCAGGTCACTGATGCGTTGATCGACGCGATCGCCCTCGACCCAGGACCTGCACACCTGGGCGAGGATCTTGAGCTGGTCGCTGAGACCTTCCGCCGCGTGGCAAATGAGAAGATTGCCCCCCTCGCCGACGAAATCCATCGCAACAACCTTGATATACCCGACACGATCATCGACCAGTTAGCCCAGATGGGCGCCTTTGGCCTCTCCATTCCTGAGGAGTTTGGTGGCTCGTCGAATGAGACCGCCGACGACCTGATCGCCATGCTCATCGCAACGGAGGAGCTCTCACGCGCCTCACTTGGCGCTGGGGGATCATTGATCACCCGTCCCGAGATCCTCGCCAAGGCGATTCTCGCCGGCGGAACCGAGGAACAGAAACAGCGTTTCCTGCCCGCTCTTGCGAGCGGCGAACTCATGGGTGCCGTTGCCGTCACTGAACCAGACTTTGGCTCTGATGTCGCCAATATCACCACCACGGCCACACCTACCGAAGGGGGCTGGCGCATCAACGGCACCAAGACCTGGTGCACCTTCGCGGGCCGCGCCGAAGTCCTCGCGGTACTTGCACGCACCGATCCCGATCGACGGCTCGGGCATCGAGGACTCTCACTCTTTCTCGTCGACAAAGCACGCGCCGATGGTGAGAGCTTTCGCTTCGAGTCCAACGGTGGAGTCATCGAGGGCCGGGCGATCGCCACTCTTGGCTATCGAGGCATGCACTCTTTTGAGGTAAGTTTTGCCAACGTCTTCGTCCCTGCTTCCCAACTCATCGGCGAATCGAGTGGTCAGGGACGCGGATTCTATCTTCAGATGGCAGGATTCGAAAATGGAAGAATCCAGACAGCTGCCCGCGCCGTTGGCGTCATGGGTGCTGCCTATGGGGCAGCGTGCACGTACGCGCAGTCACGGTCAGTCTTTGGACAACCCCTCGTCAATTACCGACTGAGTCGCGCAAAACTTGCACGTATGGCCGCGACCCTACAGGCCAGCCGCCAGGTGACCTACGCCACTGCCCGGCTGCTCGCCCAACATCAAGGCTCGCTCGAGGCATCAATGGCCAAAGCGTATACCTGCCGGGCGGCTGAGTGGGTCACAAGGGAGGCGATGCAGTTACATGGTGGCATGGGTTACGCCGAGGAGTACCCAGTCAGTCGTTATTTTGTCGACGCCCGTGTGCTCTCCATTTTTGAGGGTGCAGAGGAGACGCTCGCATTAAAGGTCATCGCCAAAGGTCTCGCGCGCCGCTAGGTCTCGTTCGCGCTACACTAGCCAAGGGCATCAGTGGAACTGCCTCAATGCTCCCCGATCAAGGGAACGCAATGTTGTGCCGAAACCTCTCGCGGTGACCCTCTGATGAATCGAAGGATAGAAAGGAGGTGATTGCTCTGCGTAGGTTTCTCGGCAATATCTTGCTCAGCCTTGGCCTGTTGGCAGGGACCATCGCCATCCTTGCCCATCTCTCCTTGTTGACAATCTTTAACCCCAACCGCCTCGCCAACGATGCGCAGACCCTCAGCACCAGCAAGACCATTCAATCTGCGATGGCCGATGGCCTCACCAACTCGCTTGCCCCCATTACCGGGGTATCAGGTATCTCCATCTCTCACGCAGAGCTGCAAGGGATCATCGCCGCAGCGCTCGCACAACCTGCGGTCAAGCAGGAGTTCGTCAATGCGATCCGCCAGGCCGACGGCCATCTTCTCGGCACCAACCACGCTCCGATTACCATTGGTGGTCCGGGGCTTACCGAGTTTATCGCAGCAGGGATTTCACAGTACTCCAGCTCCCTCGGCAACTCCGTGCAACAGACTAACTTGAGAATCGCGATTCCTGGGGCCGATCTCCCCAACCTTGGGTTCCTTGCTCGCGCCGCTACGACGGCCGTTCCGATCGCCACCGAGATCGCGATCGTCCTCTTTCTCCTCGCGCTCATCATCCACAAGGCGCGTTCAGCGGTGATTGCAAGGATCGGCAAGTGGCTGATCGCGATGTCGATTTTTGCGGTCTTACTCTTCTGGGCGATCCCGACCTATCTCCTGCCTCGCATCCACCTGAGTTGGGCGCTCATCGCCTCTGTCGTCCTCAAGGCCACCGGACAGGGAGTTACCGTCTTCTACCTCGAACTCGCGATCTCTGGCGTCATCCTCTACCTGTTGTCAAAGGTCGCCTCCAAGCTGGTCTAGGTGTGCACCTCGCCTTGTGAGGTCCGCACCATCCGTGCCTTCTCACCCCGGGCTCGGAACTTCATCGCCATCTTTCGACTCGCCTCATCGATCATCTCATCACCGAACATCACTGCTCCGCGTCCATCGTCGCTGGTTGCGGCGGTGTAGGCGTCAAGTAGATCGCAGGCTTTATCAAAGAGTTCCTGGGTCGGACGATAGACATCATTGAGAACCTCTACTTGCGTCGGGTGAATGGCCCACTTACCATCGTAACCGAGCATCGCCGAACGCTTCGCATAGTTGCGTAATCCCTCAAGATCCGCGATTTTCAGGTAGGGTCCATCGATCACTTGGATGCCAGCAGCGCGGGCCGCCATCAGGATCTTGGAGAAAACATAGTGAAAGTGATCGCCAGGATACTCCGGCACCTCGACCCCACCCGTGAGCACCGGCATCTCCATCGAGGCTGCGAAGTCGGCTGGACCAAAAACAACAGCCTCGATCCGTGGCGATGCCAGACAGATCTCCTCCACATTGATGAGTCCAGTGGTCGTTTCGATCTGAACTTCGAGCCCCACATGACCGGGCTGTAAACCAGCTTCAGCCTCGATCTGGGTCAAAAGAAGGTCAGTCGCGACAACCTGCGCGGCATTTTGGACCTTGGGAAGCATAATCTCATCAAGACGTTCTCCTGAACCCGTTACGACCTCCAGAATGTCGCGGAAGGTCAGCGCCGTATCCCACGCATTGACACGCACGCACAGCACCCGCTCATCCCATCCTCCAGCAGCGATCGCCCGAGCAATGTTGGAACGCGCAGTGACCTTTTCCGATGGCGCTACCGAGTCCTCGAGATCCAAGAAGGTCATATCAGCCTCGATATCACGGGCTTTAGCGATAAAGCGCTCACTCGACCCAGGAACAGAGAGACATGAGCGACGTAACAGCGAACGAGAGCGAAGTGACATGGCTCTATCTTACGCGAAGAACAAGCGCCAATGGTTCCCGTCGTCAGACATTCGCCCAATGGTGGAGCAATCCCCTAGAAGCTTCTGCGACGCTCACCATCAACCACCTATCGAGAGCGAGGTTAGCTCAACGTCATACTGGCACTACGAGAGGGCTTAGGCCACACACAACTCAAACCAAAGAAAGCCATATGGGGCGAGCGTCAACCCATACGCACCGCTGGCGTCAATAGCCGGAAAGGGCGTCATGCCAAGCAACTCAACGGGGACACGGCCATCCCAGTCCCGGAGATCGACCGTGACTGGCTGGACCTTCGAGGCGAAGTTAAAGACGCAGAGCACCACCCGTTCCTCCCTCGCGATAAATCGTGCAAAAGCCAGGATGGCATCATTGTCGACCGACAGGAGTCGAAAGTCACCGTCGCCGAGGACCGACTCTCGATGTCGAACCGACAACATCTCTCGTGTCCATCGCAGAAACGACGAGGGGTTATTCATCTGTGATTCGACGTTGACCACCTGGTACCCATAGACCGGGTCGATGATAAGTCCGGAGTACAGGCGCGCGGGATCGGCACGCGAGAAACCCCCGTTGCGATCTGGCGACCACTGCATCGGAGTACGAACCGAGTCTCGATCACCGAGGTAGATGTTATCTCCCATCAAAATCTCGTCACCATAATAAAGAATGGGTGACCCAGGGAGTGCAAGAATCAGTGCGTGCAACAGCTCAGCCACCCGACGATCATTGTCGATCAGTGGGGCAAGACGACGGCCTATCCCCACATTCCGACGAGAGATAGGATCGCTTGCAAAGGCGCTGTACAGGAACTCACGCTCCTGTTCCGTCACCATCTCCAGCGTTAGCTCATCATGGTTACGGAGAAAAATGCCCCATTGACAACCGTCAGGGATCGCGGGAGTCTGCCGCAACGCCTCGGCGGTGGGAAGCGCACTCTCAGTCTTCACGCTCAAAAACAGTCGAGGCATCAACGGGAAGTCGTAGCACATATGGCACTCATCACCGTCACCGAAATAGCTCACCACCTCAGCGGGAGACTGATTCACCTCGGCGAGGAGCACCGCCTCTGGAAACTCCGTGTCAACAAGGGCACGAATCCGCTTGAGAAAGGCGTGTGTCTCGGGCAGGTTCTCACATCGCGTCCCCTCCTCCTGAAAGAGATACGCGGCGGCATCGAGCCGGAATCCATCAAACCCCAGTCCCAACCAGTAGCGGACGACTTGGAGCATGGCCTCCTGTACTTGGGGGTTCTCATAGTTCAGATCGGGCTGATGCGCGAAGAAACGATGCCAATAGTACTGATCACGCTCCGGACAGTAGGTCCAATTTGAACTCTGCGAATCCACGAAGATCACTGGTGCAGATTGATAACCGCTATCATCGTCAGCCCAGACATACCAGTCGGCCATCTGATTATCGCGCGACGCCTTAGACTCCACAAACCAGGGATGTTGGTCACTGGTGTGATTGAGGACGAGATCAGCGATCACCCTGATACCCCGCAGATGCGCTTGGTTCAAGAGTTCTTCGATATCGGTCACATTGCCATAGGCGGGATGAACGCTGAAGTAGTCAGAGACGTCGTAACCCCCATCCTTCCACGGGGAGGGATAGAAGGGCAACAACCAAAGGCAGTCAATACCCAACCACTCCAGATAATCGAGCTTCGAGGTTACTCCACGGACGTCGCCTTGACCATCACCGGAGGCATCAAAGAATCCACGGATATAGACCTCATAGAAAACCGCTCGCTGGAACCAAGTCCGCTCATCCCCGCCAGCAAGGATCCTTCGAGAAGCATCAGTCACCTAGCGACCCTCAAATTGGGCCTTGCCAGGCCCATTTTCGAAGAACGACTGAATGCCAATCTCTGCATCCCTTGTCCCAAAGACTTGGCCAAAGAAGGACTTCTCGAGCTCTAAGCCTTCAGCGAGGCTGCCAGAGAGTCCGGCGTCAATGGCGCGCTTTGCAAACGACTGCGCCACGAGTGGGCCTCGAGCGAACTCCGTCGCCCAGGCGACCGCTGCCGCCTCGGCTTGGCCATCGGCAACGACACGGTCGACCAAACCCCACGCCAACGCCCGATCCGCATCGACCGATTGACCACCGAGGATCATCTCCTTGGCCCTCGATGCTCCGATGAGACGTGGCAAACGCTGGGTCCCTCCACCGCCGGGGATGATGCCAAGAGCGATCTCGGGTTGTCCGAGTTTCGCACCATTGCCTGCGACCCGAAAATCACAAGACAACGCGAGCTCAAGCCCGCCACCCAAGGCATAGCCCTCGATGGCTGCGATCACCACTCGTGGTAGCGTGCTGAGCGCGTTGAGCGCCCAATGAAAGTACTGTCCCATCTCACGTCCGACCGCCATGCCGCCAAACTCACCGATTTCGGCACCAGCCGCGAAGATGCGCTTCGACCCGGTGATCACCACCGCAGCCGGCGGATCCAAAGCCATCGCATTGGCATAGGTCCACAACTCCTCCAGGAGCCCCTTGGAGAGCGCGTTCGCCTTTGGCCGGTTGAGACGCAGTATGACCACATTGTCCTCGGTCTCCTCTCGAATGAGAAACTCCTCCACTATCGCCCTCCTTCTTCCTCATTCGAGGATATCTTGATCATCTCAATAAGCTCGGCTGCCGCCGTCACCGGGGTCATGGAACCCTCGCGTACACGATCACGCAGATTAGTCCGTTCTGCCAAGGATTCCACGGTGCTCCGAAGCGTTGACATCACCAGTCGGTCAAACTCTGCCAATCGCCGTGTCGCACGACGGTTCGCGAGCTCACCACTCTCCTCAAGCCTTACCTTCAATTGCACCAGCGCTTCGAACAGAGCTTCAACCCCATCCCCTCCAGTTGCGACGGTCTCCACAATCGGTGGACGATGGTCATGAGCACCCAGCTCCAACATATTCTCCAGATCACGACGCGTGTCACGAACACCCGCTCGGTCCGCCTTGTTGATCACAAAAATATCAGCGATCTCCATGAGCCCAGCCTTATTAGCTTGGATGGAATCGCCCCAACCTGGGTTGATGACTACCACCGTCGCATCGGCCTCCCCAGTGATCTCGATCTCTACCTGACCGACCCCGACGGTCTCAATCACCACCCAAGGAAACCTCAACGCCTCGAGGAGACGAACGATCCTCGGCACCGCCACGGTGAGGCCACCAAGGTGGCCGCGAGTCGCCAACGATCGGATATAGACCCCAGCATCTTGGGTGTGGTTCTGCATGCGCACCCGGTCACCGAGGATAGCGCCACCACTAAATGGCGATGAAGGATCGACCGCTAGAACGGCGACACGTTCATCGCTCGTGCGAATCTGGCTGATGAGACGATCGACTAGTGTCGATTTTCCGCTACCAGGGGCACCGGTCATACCGACTACGAAACCTGTCTCAGCCTGGGCCGCAAGCCATAACTCAAGTTCCTCACGCTCCCTAGACGCGGGCCGCTCGACGATAGAGATCAACCTCGCGATTGCACCCTTATCGTCATCGTCAAGCACCCTGGCAATGAGCTCCTTGGAATTGTCCACCTATACCTCTATCGTTTCTATCGTTGCCCCCAAAGTCACCAGCGTTTCAGCAAGCGCATCGTAGCCCCGTTCGATGTGCGCTACCGCGTTGATCTGACTCTCTCCCCACGCTGCCAGCGAAGCGACCACCAACGCTGCGCCGGCACGGATGTCGTGGGCCGTTACCTCAGTTCCGAGGAGTCTGGGAACGCCACGGATGATGATATGGTGTCCTTCAGCGCGCAGATTCGCCCCATATCGACGCAGTTCGTCCAGGTAGCGAAATCTGCCAGCAAAGAGATTCTCGCTCACTACGCTGGCGCCATCGGCGATGGAGAGCATCGCCACCAACATTGGCTTGTAGTCCGTTGCCACCCCGGGATATGGAAGGGTTTGAATATCTACCGCCCGAAGATGCCCATCACCGGCAACCTCGATCCATTCATCCCCAACCTCGATAGTCAGTCCGACGCTCACCAGTTTACGAAGGAGAATGAACATGTTGGACGGCGCAATACCCTCGATCCGAACTCGGCCTCCGACTGCTCCCACTGCCGCGAGGTACGTCGCTGCCGCCACTCGATCGCCGATGACACGATGATGCATCGGGCTAAGCCGCTCGACGCCCTCTATCACGATGCGGGAGGTGCCCACTCCTTCAATATGAGCCCCCATCTCGATCAGGGCATTTGCCAGATCAATAACCTCTGGCTCCCTCGCCGCATTATCGATAGTCGTCACACCCTTCGCCGTGGTGGCCGCCATCAAAACGTTATCCGTTGCCGTGTGCGAAGGAAATTCAAGGACAAGGTCGCAACCGACCAGATGATCAGCTTTTGCGATCAACTGTCCGTCAACCGCCTCCACCACCGCGCCCAATGCCGTGAGGGCGAGCTCATGGATATCAACTGGTCGGTCGCCAAAATCATCACCGCCGGGTGTTGCCAGGACCACCTCGCCGGTTCGCGCAAGGATCGGCCCCAAGAGCACGACCGATGCACGAATGCTTTTGACGAGTTCATAGTCGGGCCGACTGGAGAGATCCTGCGACTCCGGGACCTGGACCTCAAGTCGATGCGGTCCTCGCCAAGTGCTCGTTACACCAAGCGAGTCAAGAATCTGCCGCATAATTTCAACATCGGTGATCCTCGGCACATTATCGAGTACATGCACGCCAGAGGCCAGAATGGTTGCTGCCATGAGCTTGAGCACCGAGTTCTTTGCACCTTGCACCGCAAGGCTTCCGTCAAGGCCAACACAGTGCTCAATACGATAGGCCCGCATGACGTCCTCCTTTGCACCGTTCCAACGACCCATGTTAGTTGCGATCCTCTCGCCAGGAGATAGTCGCTGCCCGTCCTACGAGTGCGAGGCAGTCGCTCACACCACCGTTCAACGATGAAAGTGAAGTGTACAATTGTGGACTATTGTGCACCTCAGCTCGTGCTCGCTCGCAGCGAACCACGGACAAGCTAGTAACGCAACGATTCGAATCGACCAACACAGCGAGAGATGCGAGATGCTCCTAGAGGAGTAAATGCAGAGCTACCTCCGTCATCAGGTCGAACGAGGAGAATAGCAAAGTGCTCGCGCCACTTACGAGGCGTTGGATTCCCTTCCTATCGTGGCGCTTGGGCCAAGACACGAGTGGCTCACATCCCTCATCGGCCCCACAACATGACCATATACCCCGATAGGTTGACCCGAAGATCATGCATCCTCGCAGCTGCCTGCCGCTCCTTGACGGCATCCTGTCGTATCCGCCAACAGGCCAAGATCAGCAAGAAGGTTCTGTACGTAGGGTATCATGGAGTATTCAGCCAACCGTTCTGGTGGACACCAGCAGAGTTCGACTAGTTCAACTCCATCGGGAACGGGTTCTTGGTCAGCTCGACATCGACTGCGATAGATCGCCGAGGTGTACTCCACCTGATCACCACTGGCATAGACCACCTGGTAACGGGGGCCGCCAACGACGGTCACGAGTTCGACCTCTTCAATATCCAAACCGGTCTCCTCAGCGACCTCACGGACGACTGCCTGCGTCGGTGTCTCACCAAGCTCTATCGCACCGCCCGGGAGCGACCAATCGGCCATATCAGCCTGCCGAACAAGGAGCAATTCACCAGACTGGCGTTCAACCAGCGCTACCGCGCTCGGTAACAATAACCAGTCGTGTCCCACGTGTGCTCGCAATCGACGAACGTAATCAGAGGGCACCACGGTCTACCAGCCTAGCCGCAAGTGATCGATAGCTAAGCGACATACCATCAGCTAGCGAGCTGCGGGCGAACGAAATAGCTCCCGACGCAGGGTTAGTCGTCCAGCGTATCCCTCAGAAACTGTGTGGTTCGGTCCCACGCCTGCATTGCGGACTGTGCATGGTAGACCTCGGGTCGATCGTCATTGAAGAAGGCATGCTCAGTACCTGGATAGATGAAAAACTCTACCGACTTGCCCATCGATCGCAAGCGTTGCTCAAGCTGGCGGACGATCTCCGGAGACGACGCATCGTCGTGTTCGGCATAGTGACCCTGGATCGGGGCCTGAATCAGGGCATAATCGGGCTCCGCGTCAGGCCAAGGGATCACGCCATAGAAGGGGACTAGAGCCTTCACCAGTTCCGGCTGGTTCGCCGCAAGCACATAGGCCAATCCCCCACCCATGCAAAACCCGACGACGCCCACGCCACTGCCCCCTGAGCGCCGCAGGAGCTCCTTGACCGCTCCCGTCATTTGTTTGGATGCGTCCTGCAGCTGTAATGCCATCATCGCCTTGGCAGCCTCATCAGGCTCGGCGACGACACGCCCATTGTAAAGGTCTGGAGCCAGCGCGAGAAACCCCTGTGCGGCAAAGCGATCACAGACATCCTTGATATGACTGTTGATACCCCACCACTCCTGGATAACAATGACGCCAGGCCCCACACCTGCCTCCGGCGTAGCTAAATATCCGGATGCCTCATGTCCATTACTAGGAAAAGTAATCATTTCGCCCATGGTCAAATCCTAGCAAGTCACGAGAGGACAGCCGCGGACCACACGTCAGAGCACGAATCTGCTGGCTTCAATCCTTCAGTACCCACCGTGTAGCTTGCGATGGTCCCAACTCACGGAGTCCTCGACCACCAAAGCAAACGCAATACGCTTCGGAGCGGAACCCAAGAATGTCTGCTCTGTCACCGTCGAGTCCCCAGACTGGTAGCGAGCGAAGAGGCGACTGCCTACCCGTCGTATCTGATCCAGATCCTCAGTGATATGAGCCCGTGCATACAGCGTCACACCTCGGAGTTCCTCGTAGTACTCTCCTGCTTCAACCAAGCCTGTGACGCGAGGATCCCTCCGCAAATTGAACGCCTTCTGAGATTTCGCATACGTCCAACACCAGATCGTCTCCTCGATGAGGCAATACCACATCGCGACAAGATGAGGACGACCATCGAGGCCGATGGAAGCCAAGTTTAAGGTCCGACCGGTTCGCAAAAAGGCTTCACACTCAGCATCGGTCATGGTGATTGACGAGCGACGGTTTCCCATGCCTACTCTCCTTTCGTTCGGTCTCCCAAACATCCCGGCGACGTGTGCTGGGTCAATCGACATGGACACTCCTCAACGCCCGATGCCTGCCTCCGCGCGCTCAATTGGGAAGAGCTCACCAGAGAACCACCCAATACCGTCACCCAAGCCAAGGGAATGACGCGGCGCTCGCCAAATGCCCGACCAGTCCCCATGGCCCCTTGGGGCCGGTCCCAAGCCTAGCATCCAACCGTGGGTCGCTCAAAGTGTGTACGAATACGAGGGGTCACCACTAGACGTTCTAGGAGGCCTCCAGCTGCTCGACCTCATCAACCGATAACCTGCTGTGGACTGCCCATGGCAAGATCACGAAGATCGAGACGACCACGACCAGCACCGAAGAGAGATTGAAGGAGATCTCATTGCCCTTCCCAACACTTCCGATCGCAGCCATCACCGCCAGGAAGAGAATCCAGACGATGTACCACAACGAATGGAGCAGCTGCTTAAAGTTCTGCGCAAATCCGAGGAGTACAGAGCCAATAGCGATGAGGATCACCGCATAGGGAACGGCAGGCCAACCGGACCAATACACCACAAGTGAGGCCCCACCAAAGCCCAACGCTGCGATAAGGGTGGAACCAACACTGAATGATTCACCGCGTTGCTTACGCACCGCCAACATCGCTGCAGGAACCGCACCAAAGGATATGTAGCCTCCGACCACGGCGTCATCGATCAGACTGATAATGCGCGGAACTGGCGCCGCGAGCAGGGCCAATGCCGCACCAATCAATGCGACCACGATCAAGGAAAGCGCTGGCGTCTTGTGGCGTGCGTGGATCTCCTTGAAACGCTTAGGGACATAACCGGTACGAGCCATCGCCAAGAGCACCCGCGATCCCGCACCCTGGTAGACATAGCCAGCAACCCCTGGACCAAGGATGCCAACGATGACAGCAACGACGAGGAGCCAATCCACACCACGGTTGGTGGTGAGGGCGATAAATGGGTTGGTCGTCACTTTGGTGAGAGCCGTCCACTCGCCGACCTTGGTGGAGAGAGTGCCCCAGCTGAGTCCAGCTATCAGCGCAACACTAAAGAGCACGTAGATGACGAACTGAACGATCAGGGTGTAGATGATTCCTACCTTCAGGGTGCGGCCATCCTTAGCCTCTTCGGCAAAATCAGGAATCACCCTGATCGCGCCGAAGGCAAACATTGCTATTGGCACAGCGGCAAAGATTGGACCGATCCCATACGGCGCAAAGCCGCCAAAAGCACTGAAGTTCGATGCCCGCCCCATGACAAGAATAAATCCGATCGCCAACAGCAAGTACAGTACGATCTTGACACCACCAAGCGCATTGTTGATGCGAGCGAGGATCTTCACGCCGTAGAAGTTCACTGGGATGTAGACAACGAGGAGTACCAGTGCAACGAGCGCGCCCGAGAGCGTGGGATCGCCCTTCGCATTCAAAAACCCAGAATCGAAGTAGCTGAGTGCAGTGACAGTAGCGATAGCCTCGATCGGCGGGATGAGGAGGTACCACACAAGGCTGCCGACTGAATTCACCAGATTTGCCACCCAACCATGGGTATAGAGCGAGTAACGTGCAGGGCCACCTGCCTCAGGGAAACGAACACTCATGTCCACATAGGTGATACCGATGAACGTATATATCACACACCCGATCACCCATGAGACGATCATTGCTGGCCCGGCGACTGCCGCCATTCCGATACCACTAAAGAGGGCACCCGTTCCGACTGCACCTCCAACACCAAGAATAATCATCGGTAGAAGCGAGATTCCCTTGCGAAGAGATCCACCACCTTCTCCCGAATTATCGATAGAACTATCCGTCGTTTGAGCCATAAGCACCCCCTAGGTACGTTAGATTTTGCTATGTCCCTAGTAACGATGTTAGCAAGATCTCCCGTATAATGTGCTATTCATTGTATGAGTATGCAGTAAAATCCAGGAGAACTACCAGCTCAATAAGGAAATATCACCACGCAAGAATTTTTACGGCTTGTTCCGCTGCATACCGTTTTCAGGTGCCAAGAAGTCCTGGCACTCCTTTTACCCGGAGGCATTTATCGCTATAGTGAGATCAACTCACACTAATCGTGCCCATGCCACCACACAAAGCGCCGCTATCACTGATCAGATCTATCCCAGATGTGAAAGCGACTCCGAGGGCAGAGGGCCTTCTAGCTCTGTCTGAGCACTCACACAACATTGACTCTGATGAGAAGACGAGCTCTGTCAATCGATGCAGAGTCCTACCAATTCAGCCTGGTGAGCAGGTTAATGATCCGCCAATATTGGAGCTAAGTTCGGCCACTCGTACTGTTTCGCGAGGACTCTCACTCCATCGACGTAGACTGGGCGAGACCCCAATGCCTCCACATGGTATCCGTAATGCGTCGCATAGCGATGGAGTAAGACATCAGGAAGCAGTCGGAAGCGACAGGTGCAACACTCCTGCAGGGCACCTATCTGGAGCGCGGACTGTGCGCTCACCGCGAGCGGCATGATCGGGGATCGATGAAGCTCGCACCCGCTGATGTGCGCTATCAGTGCCCAGCCAAGCTCGGCGGCGGCACTCGCGAGGTCAACAGCCCCGAGCAGTGAATTCGTGACACTCCAAATCTCGACCGCTTTCGGCATTCCCTTCAACAACTGAACCAATGCGGGACTAAGCTCGACTGGATCGTCTGCCCCTTCCGCCAGAAGATAGCCAAACTCGGTCACGATATCGGGATCATCGAACATCGCATAGCGTGCCAGGTAGCGAAAGTGTTCCAAAAGTGCCATAGCTAAGAGTCTACGAGTCGGCTTGTTCGTCCTGCTCGACCTCTCGCTCCAGCGGCGATTCTGGCACCAGCTCACGTGCTTATTCACACTTGTGTGCTCACATTACGAACCTACGGCCTTCCCCCGACCGAAAGCCGTCGTCCACACCCACGCCACCGAGGATCAGGGAACGGAGTGTGTGCTTTCGCATTGCCTGCACAGTGGCCCAGGCGCGAGACTTCGTCCGGACGCATTCGCACCCCACCTACGTCGTGTTACTCCTTCATGCACACTCTGTCGGTGCTACGACCGACACTACCGACTTAAAAATACCTGAAAATTTGCGGGCATACAACGTTGCGTTCCGCGCGTTAACATCAGCGAACCAACAGAAGTTGAAAGGAGGATCAAATGCACTTCTTTGGGCTTGTCATCCTGTTCGGCCTTGGCATCTACGCCTTGAGTCTCCTCGGGGAGCGTGCATACGGACACACCCGAGAACTCAAACCACTTGTACAGCTCATTCTGGGTGTCGCACTCGCTTGGATCGCCAACCTCAATCTATGGAGCGGATTCGCCATCAGTCACCTACGAGCCGACTGGGTGGGCGTCACCATCACCGGTCTGGCCCTTGGTGGGATCGCCTTCTTCTTTGATGCAGTCGTCGGCTTCTTTGCTGGGTTACACCGTAAAATCGAGGATCAAGCGGTCCAACTTGAGCGAAGCGACCTCAAACGAGTCGCCTGAGGTTAACGTCAAGCTCGCTGCCACGGCTGCGGTCCCTGCGACCAAGGCCGTGGCGAGGACAAGAGGGGTACCAACAAACGAGCAGTGCCTCAGCCTTGTTCGGTGCACTAGCGGATGATACCTCCCTTGGTCATGGCCATGACATCGAGAGCAACATCAACCTCTGCTTCGGAGAGGAGACCCTTCTCAAGCACCACGGTGCGCAAGTCCTTGTCGCTCGCGAGCGCTTCCTTGATCACCTTTGCCGCCTGTTCGTATCCGATATAGGGGTTGAGCGAAGTTCCGATTGACGGCGAGGAAAGTGCATACATGCGACAGCGCTCGACATCGGCCTCAATGCCGAGAATACATTTGCTGACCATTGAGTCCGCAATCGTGCTCATGATGTGGATCGAATCCAAGACAGCTACCCCAATGATTGGCTGCATAACGTTGAGCTCAAAGTTTCCTGCCGATCCCCCAAAGGCGATCGTCGCATCGTTACCGATGACCCTGGCGACGACTTGACCCATCGCCTCTGGCACGACCGGATTCACCTTGCCAGGCATAATTGATGAACCAGGTTGGAGATCTGGCAGATGGATCTCACCGAGGCCGCAGCGTGGTCCTGACGACATCCATCGGAGGTCATTGGCTAGCTTATAGTAGGCCATCGCCAAGGTCTTGAGTGCCCCAGAGAGGAAGACGACAGCATCTCGTGCGCCATGGGCTTCGAAGTGATTGTTTGCCTCTCGAATGGGTACTCCAAGCCGATCCTGCAATCGCGCCAACACACCCGCCGCAAATCCCGGGGGAGCATTGAGCCCGGTGCCAACAGCGGTTCCTCCCAGAGGAACCTCACCAACGTCATCTCTCGCTATCTCGATGCGACCGATCCCCTTGCGAACCGCCGCTGCATAACCAGAGAATTCCTGGCCAAGTGTGATCGGGGTCGCATCCATGAGATGCGTGCGACCCGACTTCACGACCTCGGAAAACTCCGATGCCTTCGCCTCAAGGCCATCGGCAAGTCGTTGAAGTGAGGGGAGGAGAGATCCCGAGAGTTCAAGCAAAATTCCCAGGTGCATCGCCGTTGGGAAGACATCGTTGGACGACTGCGAGGCGTTGACGTGATCGTTCGGCAACACGGGAGCACCCAAATGAACACTGGCAAGGTGGGCGATCACCTCGTTCACATTCATGTTCGACGAGGTTCCAGATCCCGTCTGGTAAATATCGATGGGGAACTGATCATCATGATCGCCTTCGAGCACCTCCTGGCATGCCTTGACGATGGCCTCGCCAATCGAGAAGTCAAGGATGCCTAACTCTACGTTGGTACTCGCAGCGGCCCACTTGATCCACACAAGACCTCTGATGAGCGACATTGGGAGCCGCTGTCCTGAGATCGGAAAATTATTGACCGCGCGTTGGGTCTGCGCGCCCCACAGCGCAGCAGCTGGGACCTCAACCTCACCCATCGAGTCGTGCTCGATTCGCATCTCTTCAGTCATCATTACCTCCCTGGTTAGAACAGCTGTTGCATCCACCACGCTACCGGAGTAGGTCTCGAAAATCCACTTGACACCCGTTCGAACAGCGTGCTTCCCACCTGTCGTTCACCAACACTAAGCTAGTTTCGACGGTGATCGACGATGATGCACCAATAGAGGGAGAAGCGATGCGCGCACTCATTGCAAAGAACGGATCCGTGAGGGTAGCAGAGGTCCCAACACCACAACCCGACCCTCACGAAGTCCTCGTCCGGGTGAGAAGTGCTGGTATCAATGCTGCCGATCTGCTCCAAGCCCGTGGCCACTATCCCCCTCCGACAGGCTTTGATCCTGAGCGGCTTGGGCTGGAGTTCGCCGGCGAAGTCGTAGAGGTCGGCTCCACGGTCACCACACTCCAACCTGGTCAACTGGTGATGGGGATCACCGGAGGGGGAGCTCATGCCGACTTTCTCACCGCGCCAGCAAGTGCTTGCATTCCGGTCCCTGACGGCATCGATCCCACAATCGCTGGCGGCTACCCAGAGGCAGCATTCACCGCCTTCGACGCGTTGATGAGTCAGGTCCACCTCAGCATCGGAGATCGGCTGCTGGTGCATGGTGCCCTCGGCGGAGTCGGCAACGCAGCGGTACAGATTGGTGCATTACTCGGCGCTCATGTCACCGCCGTTGTGCGCAGTCACGAGAGCGACGCACAGGTCTTCTCACTGGGCTGTCACACGAGCGTGACTCCCGCCGAGATCGTTGCCTTCGGCCCCTATGACGTCATCATCGAACTCGTCTCCGGCGAGAATCTTCCAACCAACCTCGAATCGCTTGCGCTTGGGGGCAGGATTGTCGTGATCGGCGTCGGCAGCTCGGCCAAACCGGAGATCGATCTCCGCCTCTTGATGAGCAAGCGTGGGACGCTACGTGCATCCACTCTTCGTGCACGCAGCTGGGAGCAGAAGTCACTGCTTGCAGCTGACGTCGAACACCACCTTCTCGGACACCTTGCCACCGGCGCGTATCGGATTATCGTCGAGCAACAATTTGATCTCGCCGAGGGGGAAGCTGCCTATGAACGCTTCCGCCAACCTGGGAAATTTGGAAAAATCATCCTAACGACCGACTAACGGGAACAACCCGACAACAACACCACGAGCGACCTTCGAACCGTGTCACAGCCTGGAGGCCATGGCACGGAACGATACCTCCCGACCCAACAGGGTCTTCGCCTGGGGTCATTATGGCGCTGCTATAGGGACGACGATTCGTTCTCCGGGCACGAGGAAAGTACCGTGTGTCTGTACCTCCATCTGTGCCACGATTGGATAAGGATTCCTATTCGGATCAGCTCGCTCAGCGATCGAAACCAACGTATCTCCCCGACGCACGACGAAAACCTCGGAAGAGGCTCGTGAACCATCGACGAGTGGACCAAAAACCCGAGTGAGGACCACCAACACCGCGAGCACAACGATCGTCAAGGCCAACAACCGTAACAGGACTTGACGTGGGTGTTCATGGGTCCGAGATCGATCGGCCACCATAGGAGAGGTTCGCATTTCTATCATAAGCGAACTGTAGTTCGAGACTCTGACAGAGAAATTTGATATTCGGGTAGACGGAAGCAAAACAGCTATATACTTTGATCAATGCCCAAGATCATGGCCCCCACAGTTAAGGAACATCACGCTCAACGACGACAGGCGCTACTTGATGCCGCCAAGGAGTCGTTGCTTAATCCAACCATCAGGTCGGTAAACTTTGAGGCCGTAGGACCTCGGGCCGGCTTGAGGCGCAACAGTGTCTATCTGTACTTCCCTTCGGAAAACCATCTGGCGCTTGAACTCGCAGACGATGTGTTGCCCGGATACCAAGAACAACTCGTCGCCGCGATGAAGCGTCACCGTGAGCCGCGTGAGCAGATCACTGGTTTTGCCAAGGTCGTCACGGCGTCGGACGCGCGCCTCGCCCATGAGGTGCTTCGCAACCTTGAGAACCGAGATCGCACTCCTGAGATCGCCAGCAAGGTCAAGGAGTACTATCTCGAGTTATCGCGTCCTTTGGTCGAACCGCTCAAGCTACTCAAGCTCACCGACCCGGACAACACAGCCGTACTCTTGTTCGCCATGCTGAGCGCCACCCAGGATATTGCCGACAAGGTGATCGACGCCAAGGCTGCAATTCGACGCGCACTGGCCGTTGTCGATGCCTTCATTCCAAAAGGCTAACCACCCTCACACAGCTCGTGTACCCATCGGCGCTCTACCGATCGGTTGCGTGCTCGGTAGTCGCATCCCTCGCTAAACGACAGGTCCGCATGATGCTCTGGCGCTGCCATTTCTCAGGCCGTGAACGGCCAGCATGTGGATGCATGCAGCGCTCACCGTGGTAACCACCAGCAGCATTGCTGTCGAATCCGTCCCGACTATCACGTAACCACGCCGAATTCCATCGCTAGCGGAGTTGGCTTCAGCCCGAAGAGAAGGCGACGCAAGAAGAGTTGATCCTGGCGGGCTTACGCTCGACCACAGCCTCTGCCACTCGGCAGCGACCCATGGCAACGCTCGAGGGATGCCTCAGATACCAGGCTCCTCGTAGTAACCAAAGACTTCGGCAAGCGCCTCCATGATCTCTCCAACCGAGACCCGCGCCCGTGACGCACGGATCAACGGCTCCATAAGGTTCACTTCGGGGTCTCGTGCGTCAGCCTGCAACCCGGCGAGCGCGCGAGCAACCTCATCAGAGTCTCGCCGCTGGCGGACATCGTGGAGCCGCTGCACCTGGAGTCTCTCCACCTCTGGACCGATCACCAAAGTATCGATGGGCTCCTCGTTGTCGAGGACGAAGTTATTCACGCCTACCACAATACGATCTCCGGAAGAGATCTTTTTTTCGAGCTCGTACGCAGAGTCAGCGATCCTGTTCACGTGATAAAACGAATCGATCCCGAGTAACGCGCCCTCGAGCATGGACCCATGACCCAACTCAGCAATCTCGGCAAAAATCTCCTCAGCCTGTCGCTCCATCTCTCGCGTTAACTCTTCGACGAAATAGGATCCACCCAATGGGTCGACCACGTTCGTCACGCCAGTCTCATAGGCCACGATCTGCTGGGTACGAAGTGCGATCCGGGCCGCTTTTTGGGTAGGCAGCGAGAGTACCTCATCCATCGAGTTGGTGTGAAGGCTCTGCGTGCCGCCAAGTGTTCCCGCTAACGCCTCAATAGCCGTGCGAACGATATTGAGCTCAGGTTGCTGGGCGGTCAAAGAGACGCCAGCAGTTTGGGTGTGAAATCGAAGTAGCCAAGATCGAGGATCTTCTGCATGGTAATGCTCGCGCATCCAACGCGCCCAGATGCGACGTGCTGCCCGATACTTTGCGATCTCCTCAAAGAAATCGATGTGCGCGTTGAAAAAGAACGAGAGCTGTGGCGCGAAATCATCGATCTTGAGCCCTGCGGCTAAACCCGTCTCCACATAGGCAAAGCCATTGGCGATCGTGAAGGCTAACTCCTCCGCCGCTGTGGACCCTGCCTCGCGGATATGATAACCAGAGACCGAGAGAGGGTGCCACTTCGGCATCTCGGCAGCGGCAAAGGTCATGGTGTCACGCACGAGACGCATCGAGGGCCGTGGCGGAAAATAGTACTCTTTCTGGGCCTGATACTCCTTGAGAATGTCATTCTGCAAGGTCCCACCGAGCTTATCCCTCGACACGCCACTCGCCTCAGCGACCGCTACAAAAGATGCCAAGATAAAGGCAGCTGGCGAGTTGATCGTCATCGAGGTGGTGATATCACCGAGTCGAATGCCAGTGAAGAGTGTCTCCATGTCATCATAGGTGTCGATCGCGACACCACACTTGCCAACCTCACCAAGCGACTTCGGGTCATCTGAGTCCCGTCCCATCAGGGTCGGGAGATCGAAGGCCACTGACAAGCCGGTACCACCAGCAGCCAGCAGCTCGCGAAAGCGTTCGTTGGTCTCCTGGGCCGACGAGAACCCTGCAAACATCCTCATGGTCCAGAGCTTGGTCCGGTAACCACTGGCGTAGATCCCCCTGGTATAGGGGTAGCTGCCGGGTAGCTCCTCATCCATGGGGAGTACAGCTTGTGACCCCGTAGGCATCGTTGTAGCGTCAAGAGGGCCTTGGCTGGTATAGACCGGAGCAAGTTCGATGCCTGAAAGTGTCTCGAAACGATCCTGCCTCTTCGGAGCGCGGCTATAGCTCGCAACCCACTCATCAAAACGTGTCATATACGCTCAGTCTAGTCCTGTTGCATACCGTGGACATAGAAGCAATGCAAGTCGCGCTCGGACCCAACACTCAGCCCCCGGATTTGCTCCGGGATTTGGCATTGCGCCCACGCAGACCACCTTGTGCTACCATACTGTAGATGATCGATAATACTCCACCAGATCGCAACCTCGCACTCGAAATTGTCCGTGTCACGGAGGCAGCGGCCCTCGCCTCGACCCAATGGGTGGGGCGTGGGCAAAAGGAGTCAGCCGACGGCGCAGCTGTCAACGCCATGCGCAGTGTCCTCGATGTGGTTGCGATGGATGGAACCGTCATCATCGGCGAGGGAGAGAAGGACAACGCACCGATGCTCTTTAATGGTGAGCATGTTGGTGACGGCACGGGCCCCAAAGTCGATATTGCCGTCGATCCCATCGAAGGCACCACCCCAACAGCGATGGGACGGAGCGGTGCAATGAGTGTGATCGCGATCGCTGGCACAGGATCGATGTTCTTTCCTGGTCCGATCGTCTACATGGACAAGCTCGCTACCGGACCTGAAGGAGTTGGAGCCGTCTCACTCGATCTCTCCCCAAGAGAAAACGTCGTAGAACTAGCGAAAGCCCGGCACTGTCAGACCGCGGACATTACCGTCGCTATCCTGGATCGACCTCGCCATGAAGGGCTCATCGAGGAGGTCCGTGCAGCCGGCGCCAGGATCTTTCTGATCGGTGATGGTGATGTCGCAGCCGCCCTCCTTACTGCCCTCCCATCGTCCAATATCGATATGCTCCTGGGTGTTGGGGGCAGTCCCGAGGCGGTGATCGCCGCCGCTAGCCTCCGATGCGTTGACGGAGCCATTCAAGCACGGCTGTGGCCACGTGACGAGACTGAGAAGCAACGCGCGATCGACGCCGGCTACGATCTCGACAAGATTCTCCACACCTCAGACCTCGTCAACTCCGAGGACTGCTTCTTTGCCGCGACCGGCATCACGGACTCCGAACTACTACGGGGTGTTCGCACGCATCGCGATCAGGCGATTACGCACTCCATCGTGATGCGCTCGCGAAGCAAAACCGTGAGAACCATCGAGGCTGTTCATCGCGTAGAGAAGCTCAAAAACTTCCATCTGATGGCGTAAGAACCACCTAACCCCTTCGAATCGGCCATGGCCAAACCAGAGTGGTCGGGGCCCAACTGATCGAGGCCCAACAGCCATGCTGCCTCCGCACTCATCGACCTGGCTCCAAAGGTATCAAGGATCTTGGTCGATGATTGCCCCACGAGGGTGCGGGGTCGGAGGTACTCCATCAGCTCCTCGACGACCAACTCCTCAAAACCACACCCGACGAGGTCACCATCGAGTAGCACCGGATCATTGAGTATCCAAACTCCACTTGGCGCGCCTATTGCCTCGCCCCAACCGAGCAGTCCCCCCGACTCATCCAGTAACCAACAACTTATCGAGGGCGCAGATCCCTGGTGCGACAATGGACTTGAGTGTGATAAGACTGCCAGAACTGATCGATGCGCTCGACGTCGCAGACCACCAAAGCCTACGAGCGCCCGGAGGAATGGTCGCCAACCTCTCCTTTTCCCTCGCGCATCGGCCACCAGCAGGCTTACTTCCTTCGCCTGAACCGCCAAGGTGTACTGTGCCAGTCGCTCCCGGAGGACGGAGCTCGTCGCAAGATCGAGGTCCTCCACAACCGTCACATGGGGGAGGTAGGGGCGCTCATCCGGTTGACCAACCAAACGATCATGCCACTGCCCAAGGGCCTCCCTGCCAGCTTCGACCGGAAGATGTCCCGTGATCCGGCGATTGGCGAAGAAGCCAAAGCCGCTCAACTCGAGATCGACGGGCGCCACCTGCGTGCTCAAGGTACCGATCCTGCCCACCCACAACCACGCCTCCATCGGAGTGCAATCCACTGGTGGAACAAGGGTGATATGGGGAGGAATCCAATCAGTCGATCGTGATCCGAGAAGCCTTCTGACGACGTTCAGTTCCGTCTCGATTGGATCAGCAAATGTTACCGCCACACAGCACCGAACTCGCGGTGTCACCTAGTCGATCAGACTCCCCCGAAGCTCCAGCGACCGCAGTTCGGACTCCGCAATCGCATCATCAAGCTCCTCTAATCGCTCCTCGTAGCGCTGTCTTCTGCGCCGAAGAGACTCCTGTTCAACGTCGCTAGCCAACTGTGCGTCATTGGCCAAAACCACCACACGATTACCACCGGCTCGAACCAGTCCGCCGTCGATCACAATCTGGAAGGAATCGCCTTGCCCCCGCACCACCGTCCCCAGACAAACCTCCACCTCTCCGACGAAGGGGGCATGATGAGCAAGGAAGGCGGCATCCCCGAGTGCCGAACGAAGTGTGAGGCTTTCAACCTCCTCGTCAAAGAGCACTAACTCCGGGTTAGCGATCACCAGATTGAAGGTCTCGTTCGCCACTATGCATCCATCTCCTTGGCTCGCGCGAGAACATCCTCGATGCCACCGGAATTCAAGAACGCCTGCTCAGGAACGCCATCGAGGTCCCCTCGTACGATCGCCTCAAATGACTCGATCGTCTCATTGATCGGCACATACTTGCCCTTTGCCCCGGTAAAGATCTCGGCAACAAAGAAGGGCTGCGAAAGGAACCGCTGGATGCGACGAGCCCTCGAGACCGTCACCTTGTCCTCCTCGGAGAGTTCATCGAGCCCAAGGATGGCGATGATGTCCTGGAGCTCCTTGTACCGTTGCAGAATCTGTTGAACGTTGCGGGCAACCTGGTAGTGACGCTCACCCACGATATGAGGAGCAAGAATATTCGAGGTCGAGGCCAGTGGATCCACCGCGGGGTAGATGCCCAGCGACGCGATCTGCCGAGAGAGCTCCGTCGTGGCGTCCAGGAAGGTAAAGGTCGTAAACGGCGCGGGATCGGTATAGTCGTCAGCCGGTACGTACACGGCCTGCAACGAGGTAATGGAGCGTCGCTTCGTGGAGGTAATACGCTCCTGTAGTGCGCCCATCTCATCGGCAAGGGTGGGCTGGTAGCCCACTGCCGATGGGAGCCGACCCAACAAAGCCGAAACCTCGGAACCCGCCTGAACAAAACGGAAGATGTTATCGATGAAGAGCAGTACATCCTGATCTTTGACATCACGGAAATACTCCGCCATCGTCAAGGCCGAGAGAGCGACGCGGAGGCGAACTCCCGGCGGCTCATCCATCTGGCCATAGACCAGAGCCGCCTTCTCAATCACCCCAGACTCCTCCATCTCCAGGAGCAGGTCGGTACCCTCTCGAGTCCGTTCACCAACACCCGCAAAGACCGAGACTCCACCGTGCTGCTGAGCCACCCGGTTAATCATCTCCATGATCAAAACGGTCTTACCGACCCCGGCTCCGCCGAAGAGGCCAACCTTACCGCCCTGCACATAGGGTTCCAACAGATCGATCACCTTGATGCCGGTCTCGAACATCTGCGCCTTTGGCTCAAGGTCATCAAAAGGCGGTGGATCGCGGTGAATCTCCCACACGTCTTCGATGTCGACCAGCTCCGTCGCGTTCAATGACTCACCGATGACGTTGAACACATGCCCCAAGACACCGGAACCAACCGGGACCTTGATCCCATGGCCCAAATCAGTGACCCCAGCTCCACGGCGTAGACCATCCGTCGGCTTTAGACAGATGCAGCGAACTCGACCATCGCCGAGCTGACTCGCCACCTCAGCCATGATGACGACAGTTTGGCCATCGATCTCGGCCTCCATCGAGACCGCCATATTCACCTCAGGGATAGATTCGGGAGGAAACTCAACATCTACTACTGGTCCCGCAATCGACACGACACGACCCAGCGCCTTTCCCTCGGAAGAGGGAGTATCTGTGGACCCCGCCACCTCCGTTGATCCCGCCTCTGTGGGCTTAGCATCTGTCTCCATTGTTACCTCTCATCTCCACTCATGGCTCGGTCACCCTGTGCGAGTGCCTCAGCGCCACCTACTATCTCGGTAATCTCCGTCGTGATCGCGTCTTGCCGGACTCGGTTCATGGCCCGAGTCAAGTTACGAACCAGCTCCGTCGCGTTGTCTGTCGCGTTCTTCATCGCTCGCTGCCGGGCTGCATGCTCCGCAGCAGAGGCCTCAAGCAGGAGTCCAAAGAATTCAGCCACCACCAGCTGGTGTAGCGTCGTATCGATCACATTCTCCAAGGTCGGCTCGGCCTCGAAATCGAAGTGGTCAACCTCCCCCGTCGAACCCGCGCTGAACGTGGCTGGGTCAATGGGGACCAACGTGGTCTCCTCCAACCGCTGCACCCCAAGTGAATAGAACCGGTTCGATACGACAACCACGCGTCCTACCTCGCCAGCGTCGACTCGCTTCATGATCGGTGCAATGATCGAGTACGCCTGATCGAGGGTGGGCAAGTGGGTGACCCCATTGATCTGCACGGCGCTCGCGATCCCCCGGAATTGGAGATAGTTCTCAATCCTTCGCCCAATACCGATCAATTCGATAGGTCCCTCGATCTGGCGCACCTGTTCCTCATAGGCTCTGATGACCGCGCTGTTGTAACCTCCACAGAGTCCTCTGTCCGAGGTGACCAGGATCAAGACCGTTGTGGTGCCCGACAGACCCGTACGCGTCAACGGTGGACGATAACTTGGGAGCGTCACCAGCAACTCCCGCGTCAGCTCTGAGATCTCCCGGAAATAGGTCCGAGCCCCACCGATACGCCCAACGGCCTTGACAATACGCGAGGCCGCAATGAGTTCCATGGCCTTCGTAATCTTCTTCGTCGAGTTCACACTCCGAATGCGACCCCGAAGAGCCCGTTCCTTCCCACCTGGCACGAGACTCTAAACCTTTACTGAGGTGGCAAACCCACCCGCAAAGGTGGTGATTGCATCCGTCAACGCCTGCTTATCCGGCATCTTACCATTGGTGTTAATTCCGTCAATGAAATCAGGGTGTCGAGCCTTCAAGAAGCCAATCATCTCGGCCAAGAACTTCGACACATCACTTACCGGCAGTGCGTCAAGAAGACCGTTGGTGCCCGCAAAGATGCTCACCACCTGCTCAGCGACGGAGAGAGGAGCTCCTTGATTTTGCTTCAACAGCTCAGTCAGTCGATAACCACGATCGAGCTGTGCCTGTGCATACTTATCCAGTTCGGAGCCAAAAGTGGCAAAGGCCTCGAGTTCACGGAACTGAGCAAGGTCCAGTCGTAGGCTTCCAGACACCTCTTTCATCGCCTTGGTTTGGGCGGCACCGCCAACTCGTGACACTGACGTCCCGACGTTAATCGCGGGACGAAGACCAGAGTTAAAGAGGTCAGAGTCGAGAAACACTTGACCATCCGTGATCGAGATCACATTGGTAGGGATATAGGCGGAGATATCTCCTGCCTTGGTCTCAATGATCGGCAGCGCCGTCAACGAACCTCCACCAAGCGCATCGCTGAGCTTCGCCGCGCGCTCAAGAAGCCGGGAATGGAGGTAAAAAATGTCACCAGGATAGGCTTCACGTCCTGGTGGACGACGAAGCAACAACGAGAGCTGCCGATAGGCGTCAGCCTGCTTCGAAAGATCGTCATAGACGATCAGGGCGTGCTCCCCATTTTCCATCCAATGCTGGCCCATCGCACAGCCTGCATACGGTGCAAGGTACTTGAACGGCGCAGCCTCAGATGCTGCCGCTGCCACGATCACCGTATACTCAAGCGCTCCATGATCACGCAACGTGTCGACCACTGCCGCGATGGAGGTGCCTTTCTGCCCAATAGCCACATAGATACACTTCACACCCTGGCCACGCTGGTTGATAATCGTGTCAAGCGCCACCGTCGTCTTGCCGGTTTTGCGGTCACCGATAATCAATTCGCGCTGACCACGTCCAATCGGAGTCATGGCGTCGATAGCCTTGATTCCAGTCTGTAGCGGTTCTCCAACCGGCTTGCGCTGGACAATACCTGGCGCCTGCACCTCAAGGCGACGCTGTATTGTGGAATCGATAGGACCAAGCCCGTCGATCGGTCGACCGAGCGGATCGACAACCCTACCGAGCAGTGCATCGCCCACCGGAACTGACAGGATCTCGCCGGTCGACTTCACTAACTGGCCTTCGGAGATACCGGATTCCTCGCCGAGGACAACCACGCCGATCGTATCCTCTTCGAGGTTGAGCGCGAGACCAACCGTACCGTTGGCAAAGCGCAAAACTTCATTCACCGCCACCGAGGGGAGTCCCGAGACCGAGGCGATCCCGTCACCGAACTCCAGCACTCGGCCGACCTCTTCGCCTGCGGTCGTCGTCGTGTACTCCTGTAGCCGCCGCCGGATGACATCAGCGATCTCCGACTTATCAATTTTCAACTCTACCGCCATCGTCTCTCCTTGTTATCGCCCGGCAAGCAACTGCTGGGCCCTCTGTAGTTCTCTGGCAACACTCACGTCGTAGACCCGATCGCCAATAACAGCGACCATTCCACCGATGAGTGTTTCATCGACTCTCCACTCGACGATCAGCTCGCGCCCAATACGATGCTCGAGCGTTGACGCGATCCGCGAACGGTAGATATCGTTGGCTTGACGAGCGAGTGTCACTCGGGCAATCTGGCTCTCGATCAGCCTGGAGCAGTCACCAATGATCCTCTCGAGCGACTCCGCTAGGGAGCGCGGGTTGCTCACAGCAACGACTGCGCGAAGAACCGACAACGCCGCCGACGAGACTCGTCCTCCAAAGAGATCCTCAACAATGTGAATCCGTTGCTCTGGATCGCCACCAAGACCTGATAGCACCCTTCGTAACGCGACGTCTCCGGCCAACAACTGCGTCACGCTGATGAGTTCATCCAACATGAGCAGCAGAGCATCTCGATCGAGATCGCCCATAATCGCGTGTGCATATCCTCGCGCACGCGCACCAGTCACCGTCTCGATTCCGTCACCGAGGACGTAGGTGCTTTGCAGCACGGCTTCAAGACCCGCCAGAACCTCGGGAATATCCCCCGCCAACTCGGTCTCCACCACATAGCCAGCGAGCGCAGTGATCCGCGGGTCCACACGGTCGCTCAAGAGCTCGACCAACACTGATCGTCGAACATCAGAACGGAGACCACGGTCGATCAGTACATCGGTCAATTCGACGGAGTCGGTCACGAGCACCGCCACCGCCGCCATCTCTTGTGTTATGCGTGCCAACTCATCACTCCTGATCCCAAGATCACGAGTGGCGATGGCGAATCCACGGGTCCGCTCTCTCATGTCTACTCCGAATCCGCCTCCGCGAGGAAGGACTCCACTAGGGGATCTACCTCACTCGAGGCGAGTTCATGCGCGAGTATCCGAGTGGACAGTTCGATAGCCATGCCAGCCAATTCACCCCGAAGCTCAAGGATCAGCCGGGATCGCTCCGCCGCTACCTGCAGCTGAGCCTGCTCACGTACCATCTGGGCCTCACGTTGTGCTTCAGCCGCCGCCTCTTGGCGCAGCGCCTCACCGGTAGCTCGCGCGTCCTCAATGATACGCTGGCCCTCTTCACGTGCACGCCCAAGCTCAGCGCGACGCTCCTCTGCGAGACGTTCGGCGTCTCGACGCGCCGACTCAGCGGCCTCAAGATCATCTCGGATCTTGTCACTGCGTTTGGCCATCATGGAGGCCACTGGGGGGAAGGCATACTTCACCAATATGACCAACAGGAGGGCAAAGGAGATGACCGACCAGATAATCTCCCCTGTCGAGGGCAGAATTGGGTTCGGCGACTGCGTAACTACTCCGAAAAGCACGAAACGATTCCTTAACCGGTGTACTTCAAGAGGACGAAGACAACGAACCCGATCAGAGCGAGTGCCTCAGCGAGCGCGAAACCCAGGAAGGCCAACGACCGAACCGGCCCAGCGGTCTCCGGTTGCCGAGCAATCGCCGAGATTGCCTGACCAAAGATAATTCCAATACCGATTCCAGGCCCTAACGCAGCGAGACCATAGGCCAAGCCAGACCCAAGCTCTGCGAGACCTTTCCGTAAGTTGACATTTGCCGCAACCGCGATAATTGTCGCCATCATGCTATGCATATAACTTGCTTTCCTCTCCATTTCAACATTCGATACCAACTCCTTGATGAGCCTCAGCGCTCACGGCGAACTTCAGACCAACTCCTTAGTGCCCACCTCCCAAAGATTCGCCTAAGTAGACGGCGGTCAAGATGGTGAAGATAAAGGCCTGCAGAAAACCTACAAAGATCTCGTAGCCCGTCAACACCACCAGGGTAGCCGCTGGCAACGGCAACACGATCAGGCCAATGCTGCGGACGAACAGCGCCTCCGAGATCACTGCAAACGTCACTAAGAGGAGGTGGCCGGCGAGCATATTGCCAAACAATCGGACGGCGAGAGCAAAGGGGCGGACGATGAAGGTAGAGAGTAACTCGATGGGGACAAGGAGTATCAGCAGTGCTACCGGCACTCCACTCGGGACAAGCGCTGATTTGAAATAGCGACCAAAGCCTTGCTTCTTGATGCCTACCACAATAAAGGTGACATAGACGATGAGCGCTAGAGGGATCGTGACGCTCGTTCGTGCGGTCGCCGGCATCTGTATAAAGGGAATGACTTCAAAGAGGTTGTTGAACAGGATGAAGAAGAACAGACCGGTGAGCCACGGCACCCACGCGAGGCCCTCTTGACCCATCACGTCGATCACGACCGAGTTGGTGATAAAGTCGATCGACGACTCCATGATGTTCTGGATGCCACGGGGAACGAGATTTTGGCGCCGTCCAGCGACGAAGAACAGCGCGAGGGTAATCGCGGCTGAGAGCAGGGTAAGGACAGCGATCTTGTTGAACATAAGCGCCGTGCCGCCAAAGGCGATCGGCTTCCAGTTCAACAGCTCCGCTATGGGCGGAAAGTTAATGCCAGCAAAAATCATCTGACCAATCTCCAGGGAGCAAGACCATCATCACCCAAACGTCCAGAGACACGGCGCGCCTCAATGATCACCGCAGCGAGGTGGCCAAGAATCACCACAAGGCCGAAGACGATGAGATCCATCCAGTGCGCATGCGCAACCGGAATGATCGCCGCCGTCAACACTCCGAGCCCGATGAGCAGTGCCAGGAAAGCAGCGGCCATCAGACCCGTCATACCAAATTTGGCACCCTCACGGAAGAACACGATCATAATGGCGAAGTTGACGGCGACCAACGCGAGACCATACAACGAGGACCACAAACCTCGATCACCGGCAAGAGCCCACGAGATGGCGACCGCCACTGGGGCGACAATGAGCAGCCGAATGAGAAAGCCTTTGGCGATACTCACCTCAGGCTGAATAGGTGTGCTAGACACGCTACTCGTTCCTCCTCAGCCACGCATCAGCCTGACGAACGTCGTCAGAGAGTTCGAGATCTGACTCAAGCAGACGCGAAACACCACCTCTCTCGGGCCGCCGCGTCTTGACTGGCACAGGAGTGCTGTCGATCTCCGCCTTCGAGCGGTAGTACATCGACAGGATCGAACCCACGACTCCGAAAACGGCTATACCTACACCCCATGCCCAGGAGTGCGTCCACTGACCGACCACGACGGCGACAACGAGCGAAAGCACCATGGTCCCGAAGGACTCAATCATTTTGGCAATTGCCTCGCTAAAACTCGCTACCATACCTCGGGCCACTGACGGGCTGTCCACGATCGAACCTCTTCCGAACCAAACCTTAGTTACTCTACCAGCTACGGGCCAACCAACTGCCATCCTGGACGCAAACCAGAATAACTCACCGTCTGATCCCGCTATCCCTTCGACGCATCACCGCCAGAGCCCTCCCGCTCCGCGAATGCGTTCCCTTCAAATCAGGATGGAACAACGTATACAGTAGCACTCCAACCGCCGCCACAGCAATGGGGAGTTCAAATCCGAGGCCTCCAACATAGGTAGGGAGCAGCGCAAAGGCTGACAAAATGGCGGTCCATGCCCAGAGGATAGCCACGGAGCGGCGCGGCCCATGCCCCATCTCCATGAGGCGGTGGTGAAGGTGCTTTTTGTCGGGCGTGGCAAAGCTCACATGATGGGCCGTACGACGAAGCACAGAAAACACTAAGTCCGCCATTGGGACTCCTAGTATGACAAACGGAATCACCAATGGCGCAAAGAAAAAGAACGTCTGGTCGGAGACGTTGGCGGTCCGGCCCCCTACGACCGAGGTACTGGCAGCCAAGAGGAGTCCGAGCAACATGGCACCAGTGTCACCCATGAATATCTTGGCTGGATTCCAGTTGTGGGGC
The DNA here is from genome assembly GCA_021819725.1 of Actinomycetes bacterium. Next base: position 91,882 of record JAKAQR010000007.1, on the reverse strand, counting down.
AAAAACCCGACGCAGACTCCAAGGATCGCGAACGCGATCAGTGGCCCGATGGAGGAGCTCGGCAGCTGCCCCAACGCCTCAAGCCTCAATGAGTAGAGACCAAAGGCGAGCGATGCGATCGCGACGATACCAGAGGCGAGCCCATCAAGGCCATCGATAAGGTTGATGGCGTTCTCCATGGCAATCACCCAAATCGCCGTCAACAGCGGCGTTAATGAGTTCGAAAGGACAACGATGCCAGCGAAGGGGACCTTGAACCAGAACATCGTCACGCCGAAGACCCAAAGCAATGATGCCGACAACACCTGTCCCGCCACCTTGGCGGGAGCAGACAGATTCCACACATCGTCGACCACACCGATACCCGTAATGGCGATCGCCGCGAGGAGCACTCCCATCGGTTCGGAGGAGTCAGTAAAGACGGGGCGAAAGGCATGCAGCAGACTGCCGACCCCCATCGCCGCTCCAAATCCCACCAACATACCGACCCCCCCAAGGGTCGGTGTCGGCTTAAGGTGAGCCATACGGCCACCAGGCTGCACGACCTGACCGGTCCGGAACGCGATACGTCGAACGATCGGCACCACCAGAAACGTAACGATAGCTGCGACGAACGCTACCAGGACGTATTGCACATTACCTCTCGAGCGGCGGAGGGAAGGCTCGACAGAGTTCAGCTATCTCGTGCCGCACCTCCAGAGGGGTCTGCTCATCATCAGTGCGCAGTACCCGCGAGATCAGCGCGGCCACCGTCTTCATCTGATCGGTGCGCATGCCCGTCGTAGTCATCGCAGCGGTACCAAGGCGCAGTCCGCTGGTGACAAAGGGTGAGCGAGGATCAAAGGGGATCTGGTTTCTATTGCAGGTGATCCCCGCCCGATCCAGCCGATCTTGCGCGGTGCGTCCATCGAGTTCTGCATCGAAGTCTCGCAGATCTACTAAAGCAAGGTGGACATCCGTGCCTCCCGAAACGATGCGAAATCCCTCAGAACTCAGTGCATCGGCGAGCACGCGAGCGTTCTCCACAACGCGCTCGGCATACTCCCGAAAGGAAGGATCGAGCGCCTCTGCAAAAGCGACGGCTTTTGCGGCTATCGCATGCTCAAGGGGACCTCCCTGCAGTCCAGGAAAGACCGCTTTGTCAAGCGCTTTGCCAAGATCCTCGTGGGCAACGATAGCGGCTCCTCGAGGACCGCGCAATGTTTTGTGGGTCGTAAAAGTCACGACATCGGCACCCCGCTCCCCCGAGCGAGTGAAGAGCGGATTGGGATAGACCCCTCCGGCGATCAGCCCTGCCACGTGAGCAGCATCAAAGAGGACCAGTGCCCCAATCTCGTCAGCAATTTCGCGGATTGGATCGACCTCAATGATTCTCGAGTAGGCGGTAGCCCCTACCACAATCAACTTCGGTCGTTGCTCGAGGGCGAGTTGACGCATCTGGTCGAGATCCAGCCACTCCCGATTCGGGTCCGATTCGCGCACCCCATAGGCGATGAAATCATAGATCTGCCCGGAGAAATTCACCGGAGAACCGTGGGTAAGGTGTCCGCCTTGGTCGAGCCTCATGGCAAGTACCCGATCTCTGGGTGCCAGCAGTGCCAAATAGGCTGCCGCGTTCGCGTTTGCACCAGCGTGTGGTTGGACGTTAGCATAGGGAGCCCCAAAGAGCTGTTTGCACCGCTCACGAGCGAGGTCCTCAACCTGATCGACGACCTGATTACCCCCGTAATACCGACGACCTGGATAACCCTCAGCGTATTTGTTGGTCAACACGCTTCCCGTCGCCTCCATCACCGCTCGAGAGGTGAAGTTTTCAGAGGCAATCAACTGCAGCGTCGTTCGCTGTCGTTCCTCTTCCTCACTCAGAAGTCGCGCTACTTCAGGATCTTGGCTCCAGAGCAACTCGGTAGAACGCAACAGGGCACCCCCTTTCGAATCGTCGACCCACGACTGCATGGAATCGATACCACTGAGTGTAGGGGAAGCCCGCCTTGAAAGCCTACGGGATGCGCCCATGACAATCGGGACTAGCTCAGCGAGGTTGTAGCCCGGGAAGCCGCTCTGCGACGATCTCATAGGCTAATGCCCCCTGTCGCACGATCGTTGGCGGCTGGCAGGTGAGGTCAACGACGGTCGATGCAATGGTCCCGGCCGCACCATCCCCTGATCGATCGATCGCTAGGGTAAGGGGGGCATCGTAGGATCCAGCCGTCAATGCAGCGATGGCCCCCTCAACGCTGGTTTCGGTAGCCACGCCATGTCGGTTGGCTGAAGAAGCAGCGAGCGGCATGTCCCGACAGAGTGCACGGAGCCATGGTACCGCTGGCACCCGAAGCGCTGCCGTCCCAGCTGTCGGATTTACAGCCTCACCGAGTGGATCATCGATATCGACAATCACCGAAAGCGGCCCTGGCCACAGATCGCTGACGCGCGACAATAGCCCCATCATCGACGGTGCAGCCAATCGCACGGCCATCGCAACGCTATCGATCAATACCGGTGCGGGAGTCGCACTCGTACGTCCTTTGATGCGTGCGATATTCGCGACTGCCAGGGGGTTGCGAGCGTCGGCGAGGAGACCGATGACGGTATCGGTTGGAGCGATGACACATTGTCCATCGCGGAGCTCCGACCGTGCCCACTCGATAGCAGCGGAATCGTCGCGTTCAACGATACGTCCCGTTCGCAGGTTATAGACCAGCATCGATGATGGCTGGTGCATCATAGCCGAGCCACCACAAAACGATCTCTACCAACCAAATCCTGTTTGATAACGGCGCCAAAGGAGGCATTACGAGCAATGGCAACAACCTCAGCGCCCTGATCGGCACCGATCTCAACGACAACAGTGCCGTGTCCTCGGTCAAGATGACAACCTGCATGCGCGAAGATGACTTCGTAACACTCGACACCAGAAGTGCCAGCTACCAGTGCCTCTCTTGGCTCCCAGTCACGGACGGTCGAGTCCAATCCGATCCATTCATCATCGGTCACATACGGTGGGTTCGAACAGATGACGTCGAAACGCTCTTGGGGTTCCACCGCCTCCCACCAACGACCGAAACGGAGCTCCACCCTTTGGTCAAGCTCTAGCTGGCGAAGATTTTCAGCGGCCAGCGCTAAGGCATCCCTAGAGAAGTCGGTCGCCACGACTTGGAGCGTCGGAAACTCGTGTGCGAGGGATGCCGCAATAGCACCCGTACCAGTCCCTAGCTCTAAGACTCTTCCCGATCTCCCACTGTCTACTTCTGCGACGACAAGGTCAACTAGCAGCTCCGTCTCTGGACGAGGGATAAGTGCCCGACGGTCCACCCCCAAGTTCAGCCATCGGAATTGCCAGCTCCCCAGCACGTATTGGAGTGGCTCGCCATCATCTAAACGCGATCGATAATGGGCGAGCACGGCAACCGCAGGTTGCCCGGTACGTGCCGCGACCTCCCTAGCTGCTTGCTCCAACCATCGCTGTTGCACCCGAGTAGGGAAGACGGAAGGGGGCGCGGAGGGGGTGATAGCCTCGCGCGCAGAATCAGCGACCATCATCCTGATCAAGTAGCTGTGCGGCGCGCTCGTCCTGGATCAGCGCATCAGAGATTTCAAGAAGGTCGCCCATCAAAATCTGGTCAAGGCGATGCAACGTCAGTTTGATCCGATGATCAGTGACCCTGTTCTCCTTGAAGTTGTAGGTACGAATCTTCTCAGAGCGACCACCACCGCCAACCTGGGACTTCCTCGTGCGCGAAAGCTCCTCGTTCACCCGGTCCTGTTCGGCCTTGAGCAGTCGCGCCCGCAACACCTGCAACGCCTTGGCGCGGTTCTGTATCTGGCTCTTCTCATCCTGCATCGCCACAACAATCCCGGTAGGGATATGGGTGATTCTCACCGCCGAGTCCGTCGTGTTGACCGACTGTCCTCCAGGTCCCGTCGATCGATAGACGTCGATCCGAAGGTCATTTGGATCGATCTGGACCTCAACCTCGTCGGCCTCAGGCAATACCGTTACCGTCGCGGAAGAGGTATGTACCCTTCCTTGGGTCTCAGTCACTGGCACCCGTTGGACCCGATGGGGGCCCGCTTCATGCTTCAATCGACGCCACGCATCATCCCCTTTGACCAACAGCGAAGCGAAGTTATAACCACCAAGCTCAGACGGATCTGCAGCCAGCATCTCGACACGCCACCCCATCCTGTCGCCGAAGCGCTGATACATCTCCGTCAAATCCTTAGCAAAAAGGTTCGCCTCTTCCCCACCTTCGGCCCCACGAATCTCAAGAATCACATTACGGCCATCGTTAGGGTCCTGTGGCAAAAGGAGGATCTCGAGCTCCTCTGTCTTCGCGGCAAGAACAGTTTCGAGGGACGCTATTTCATCGCCCCAAAGGGACCGCTCGTCAAGGGGAGCCGCCTGGTAAAACTCAGTGGCTGCCGCCAAATCCTCCTGCAGCTTGTCGACCTCACGCAGGGTCGCGACAATTGCCTCGAGCGCCTTGTGACGTCGTGCGACCTCGCGAGCTCGATGCTGATCCTGAAACAGCTTCGGATCAGACATCTCCTCGATGCTGCGCTGATACTCGAGCTCGAACTTCTCCAGACGCCTATCAGCCACCGGTTAGCTCCTTGACCTCGATCGAATAGGGAACTCCTACTAGCCTAGCCAACTCCACGAACGCCTTCATTGGTTCTCCATCAAGAACGTAGGTGACCTGCCTCGCTTGACCAGCCAGCAGCCAGAGGGCAGCCGTCTCCACGATGAGCCACAGGTCGACCGCGCTACCAAATCCGTAGAACTCCTGGCCCATCTTCGCGTAGGCACGCGACCTTGCCTGTCCAACCGTACCGAACTCGACGGGCATGACCTCAGGGTGCTCGAGGCGGAAACGTGATCGCAGGAGACGGCCCAATGCGACCCGGGAAAAATCGAATCGGCCTTGGCGGCGCTCGCGTGACCCCAGCAACGTCACGAGAACCTCTCGGGCGAATGCCTCCAGTGACTCTGGTGTCATCAGCGCCTCCTTGGCCATCGCCTGGTCGCGTGGATCAATACCCACAACGAGAGACTCTTCCACCAATCCGAGTACTGGGACCCCAAGATACTCCGCAAAGACAGAACCTTGATACCACGCATATTCGGGTTGCGCCGCTCGCCCAAAGACCTGCTGGGCCAACGCTTGGAACCGAACCGGGAGTATGCCAGGTGTGACTGCCACCAGGGGAGACGGCGGACAAAGCCGAGAGAACACATCCCGATGCAGCGTCAACACCTCAACGCCGGGGGTGGCCCTAGCGAACACCGAGTTAAAGTCCTCAACCGCCACCAAAAGGTGATCATCGCGATTGCCAACGTGAGTCGGGAGGATAACCTTACACGGATACTCCGGATAGCGCCGACGAGCTTTGATCACCTGACCAAGTACCGCCTCCATCGAAGGCACTGAGAAACCTGGGACTGGCCAAACGATGACGGCATCGGAGGTGAGACCAATCCGCCAGGATTCTCCCATCTCACACACCGTCGCAAACGGGCCATACGCCCGAGCGATAACTGACGCAGGTGGTAACCCAGTTACATCCAAGGCGCGAGCCTCGAGCTATTGTGCTCGATTCTTGGAACGATCACCATAACGGCGTTGGAAGCGCTCGACACGGCCTCCGGTATCCACCAACTTCTGTCGGCCCGTGTAGAACGGATGGCACTCGTTGCACAACTCTATGTGCAGGTCAGCCTTGGTCGAACGAGTCACAAAGGTGTTTCCGCACGAACAATGCACGGTGGCCACCACGTACTCTGGATGAATATCGCTCTTCATAATGTCCTCTGTCCTATTCTTCCCATGGCGGCCCAAAACGGGCGCACCCTCTCATCCGGGACCGCAACAACACGTGCGCCCACGAGCCGTCTCGCTGGCCAGCTAGTTATCACCGCCAACATTGCCGCCGCTGACATCATCCATGCCGCCAGGACAACCGTTATCGCCGATTGATCCGGGCTGAACGCCCACTCTCGCACGGTAACGGAAGCATCAAAACATCGATTCGGTCTTCGGAGTCTCAGACTCGCTTGCCAACCATTGACAACAACGCGCCATGAACTCCGAGTTCACACCATGGCAACCAGACTACTACCGCCAACTCCGCCCATCAGCATAGCGCCCCATCCCCCAAGCCCGTTAACGCCTGATCCTCCTATTGCATTCCCGAGCTGCGGGCGATCTCGGCGAGGAATTCGCTATTCGATCGCGTACTGCGAACCTTGTCGAGCAACAACTCGAGTCCTGCTGCGGCCGTCCCATCTTGGGTGATCGCATTTAGGACCCTCCGGAGCTTCCAGATCTGGTTCAGGTGATCACGTGAGAAGAGTAACTCTTCGTGGCGGGTAGAGGAGCCGTTGACGTCAACAGCGGGATAGAGCCGACGCTCTGAAAGTCGGCGGTCAAGCTTCAACTCCATGTTGCCGGTTCCCTTGACCTCCTCAAAGATCACCTCATCCATTTTCGATCCGTTCTCAACCAAAGCGGTCGCGAGGATGGTGAGCGATCCCCCCTCCTCGATGTTGCGCGCCGCGCCGAAAAACTTCTTTGGTGGATAGAGTGCCCCTGAGTCAATACCACCCGACATAATTCTTCCACTGGCGGGCTGGGCAAGGTTATAGGCGCGAGCCAAACGAGTGATGCCATCGAGAATGACCACCACATCTCTCCCCATCTCAACCATACGTTTCGCGCGCTCGATCGTGAGCTCGGCCACCTGGGTGTGCTCCTCTGCGGGGCGATCAAAGGTCGAGGCAATCACCTCACCTTTGACCGAACGGCGGAAGTCAGTAACCTCTTCAGGTCGCTCATCCACGAGAAGCACAATGAGTGCAACATCTGGATTGTTCCGTTCGATCGCATTCGCGATCTCCTTCATGATGGTCGTCTTGCCGGCTTTCGGGGGTGAGACGATCAACCCACGCTGTCCCTTCCCTATCGGCGCGATGAGATCAATGATCCGTGGTGTAATGTTGGTTGGGTCGGCACTGGTCTCGAGCGTGAGTCGCTCATTCGGAAAAAGCGGAGTGAGATCCTCGAACCGACGACGTGCCTTCGCAGTTTCTGGATCGAGACCCGTAACGGTATCCACCCTCGATAGTGCAGGATACTTCTCCGTCGATCCCGCGGGCCGGGCTCCACCAACGACGATATCACCACGTCGCAGACTCATCCTCCGCGCCAATGATGCAGGTACGTAAACATCATCTTTTGAAGAGAGGTAGCCCTTTGTGCGAAGAAAACCATAGCCATCATCACGCAGATCCAACACACCAGAGACGGTCACCAGCTCTACCGGTTGCTGACTCTCTGATCTCTCCGAACCCTCTGGGCGATCCGTTCGATCCTTGCCTCGCCTATTGCGTCGAGAGCGACGCGAAGCCCCGTCTTCCCCTCGGGGCTGCTGGGAGGGACTCGGTGATTCATCGACTTGTGGCGCATTTGTGCGCTCGGTAGGATTCACCGTGATGGGTGGGATCAGTGTCGCAAGGCCCCCGCGGGTACTCTCGGCACGCTTCGACTCGCTCGTCCCATTGGTAGGCCGATTATGACCGCTGGTCCTCGCTTGCGAGGCCTCCTGGCGGGATTCCCCATCGGGAGCCGATCCGTTCGTGCTAGACCCGTTCGTGCTGGATCCATTCGTGCTGGATCCATTCGTGCTATCACGTTGGTGGGTCTGAGCAGACGAGACAACGCTTTGTTGCCCTGCCGGCGTATCGTGCTCCCCACCAGCGGATCCGCGACCTTCGATCATCGAGATCAGCTCTGCCTTTCTCAGCCGAGCAGAGACCTTGAGATCGAGCTGGCGAGCAAGCCCCATCAGTGTCTCTTTATCAAGCGATTCAAGCGTACCAGACGATACGTCCATCAGTTCTTTCCCTTCTTTGCCAAGGAACTTGGCGAATTGAGTGACGAGGTATCCATCAAATCCTGATCTCAAAAATCACAGACCAATCGCCTCTGCCACTTCTTTCATTGACGTACCCACTACCTTTGGTACTTGCACTTGGGATACCGCAGTGTCTGGATCCTTTAACCCATTTCCGGTCAGCACACAAACAATTGACGAACCAGGAACAACCGGGGTTTTGAGAAGTCCAGCTACTGACGCTGCTGAGGCTGGTTCACAGAATACTGCCTCATCTCTCGCTAAGAGTATATATGCCTGAAGGATCTCTTCGTCGGTCACCGCCGTAATTGCCCCACCGGATTCATCACGCGCTGCTAACGCAAGTGACCAACTGGCAGGATTGCCGATGCGGATGGCGGTCGCGACCGTCTCGGGCTGTGGCACGACTGCACCGTTGACGATGGGTGCAGCACCAGCTGCTTGCACACCAAACATCTTCGGGAGCTGCTGCGCGTAGCCAGCTTCGTAATACTCCCGATAGCCAAGCCAATACGCGCTGATATTACCAGCATTGCCAACAGGAATGAACTGAGCATCGGGGGCAAACCCGAGTTCGTCAATCACCTCAAAGGCTCCCGTCTTTTGTCCCTGGAGGCGATAGGGGTTGATGGAATTGACGATCGTCAACGGATGGGACTCTCCAAGAGCACGAACGAGGCGGAGACCTTCATCGAAATTACCATCGATCTGAATCACCTGTGCTCCATAGACAAGCGCCTGTGCCAGCTTGCCAAGAGCGATATGACCCGAGGGTATCAACACTACTGCATCAATCCCCGCAGCAGCCGCATAGGCCGCCGCGCTCGCTGAGGTGTTGCCAGTAGAGGCGCAGATAATAGTACGGCTCCCCTCTGCGAGCGCCTGCGAAACCGCCATGGTCATGCCACGATCCTTGAAGGAGCCAGTGGGGTTGAATCCTTCCAGCTTGAGATAGACATCTGCTCCCACCCGACCTGACAGTCGTGGGGCGTACCGTAGAGGTGTTCCTCCCTCACCAAGGCTCACGACTGGCGTCGTCGCATCAACGGGTAAAAATGCGCGATATCGCTCGATCACCCCTGGCCAGGTCTCCTTTTTCATGCCTTCACTCCTCATTCCAAGACGCGCAAAATTTGGTGTAACCGCTCGATCACATCGAGTCCTGCCAGTCCCGCCATCGTTGCCTTGATGGCAGAAAGACGGGTACGGTGTGTAAGGAAGACCAGATGCGCAAGCTCGCCACCGAGTTCGTCCTGCTCCATACGAGCGATCGAGACACCATGCTGACCAAACACCTCGCTCACCTGCGCGAGGACCCCAGGAGCATCGACCACCTCCATGGAGAGTGCAAAGACTGCCTCAATGGCTGAATCCTCGACAAAGCGGGTACCCTCAGCGATGCGCATCGGTGCTCGAGTGGCACTTCGCAGGTTCCTCACTGCGTCGATGATGTCGGCCAAGACGGCCGATGCCGTCGGCAGACCACCTGCTCCAGGACCAGAGAACATCAGCTGACCAACCGCCGACCCTTCCACAAAGATCGCGTTGAATGAACCGCGAACACTAGCCAAAGGGTGCGTCGACATCACGATAGCTGGAAATACTTCGACACGAACGGGGGCATCCGAGGTGGTGATGTCTCGCTCAGCCTGCGCAAGGAGTTTGATGACTCCTCCGCTCCGCTCTGCGAAGTCAAAATCCGCTGGGGTTACTCCCCAGATTCCATCCACTGTTACGTCTCCTACGTCAACATGGCCTCCAAAGGCGATACTGGCAATGATCGCAAGTTTGGAGGCTGCATCCCTGCCGGACAGATCTCCCGAAGGATCCGCCTCAGCATAACCGAGTTGCTGAGCTTCCAGCAGCGCCGCCTCGAGGCTGAGATGCTCCTCCTGCATCCGGGTCAGAATGTAGTTGGTCGTTCCGTTTACGATACCCACAATCCGTGAAAGTCGCTCACCAAAAAGCGAGACCCGCAATGCACGGATGAGCGGAATACCTCCCGCCACCGCCGCCTCAAAAAAGATATCTCGATGCACCGCCTGAGCAGCAAGTTCAAGTTCAGGAAAGTGCGTACTCAGGATCTCCTTATTGGCCGTCACCACCGACTTTTTTGCCCCAAGCGCAGCCCGAATCGCGGAGAGGGCAAACTCACCAGGTCCTATGAGCTCGACCACCACCTCGATCTCGTCATCGTCGATCACCTCGGCCAACTGGGTTGTCAGCAAACCAGCTGGTATTGGCCCACTCCGTTCCTTGTCCAGAGTACGAACCAAGATGCGTCCGACTTCGAGAGGTTCACCTAGTAGGTAAGCGAGCCGATCTCCCTCCTCTGCGAGCAGTGAAACGAGCGCGCTGCCCACCGTTCCGCACCCCAAAAGACCGACTTTCATAGACCCAACTCCAAACGAAAGAGATCGTCAACCGTCTCCCTCCGGACCATCAATCGCGCCTGTCCTTGGTGAACCCCAACAACGGCCGGTCGTGGCAGCTTGTTATAGTTCGATCCCATCGCCCAACCATAGGCGCCAGTGACCGGCGTCATGACGAGTTCGCCAACGCGCAGATCCGACGGGAGACGAGCTTCCCGTACGAGCACGTCGCCTGACTCGCAGTGTTTGCCGACAAGGGCTACCGTCGTGTCGTGCGCAGCAAATAAGCGGGACGGGGCGTAGGCTTCGTAACCACTCCCGTAGAGGACGGGACGCGGATTATCGCTCATACCTCCGTCGACAGCCACATAGGTACGCACTCCAGGTATCGCTTTGATGACTCCAACGGTGTAGATAGTGACTGCAGCTGCAGCAGCGATTGCGCGACCTGGTTCAACAAAGGTTCGCTCTGGGTCAATGCCATGTGCATCCAACGTTTCGCGGAGCCAATGCGTCCAATCGCCAAGCGAGGGGACCAGCTCGTCCCGCAAGTACCCGACTCCAAACCCACCACCGATGCATAACTCTTCAACATCGTTCTCCTGCACGAGCTCGACCATGATCGCCACCGCTTCGCGGAAGGAGTCCAGCGCAAAAACCTGAGAACCGATGTGACAGTGGAGGCCGGACAGCACGAAACGTGAACTTGTCTTCATCCGCGTAATCGCGCGCTGAGCGTCCCCATTGGCAAGATTGAAGCCAAACTTGGAGTCCTGTTGCCCCGTGCGTACATAGGCATGCGTGTGTGCCTCAATGCCAGGGGTCACCCGAAGCCACACATGGATCGCATCTCCCGCCAGACCTTCAAGCCGGTCGATTTCATCGAATGAATCGACCACCACTCTGCCGATCCCCACCTCGACCGCCAACCGTAACTCCTCCATCGACTTGTTGTTCCCATGGAGCACCATACGCGCTGGCTTGACTCCACCAAGTAGACCCGCCTTCATCTCCCCAAGCGATGCGGCGTCCCACCACAACCGTTCTTCATCGACGATCCTTGCCATGGCAATCGTCGGGAATGCCTTGGAGGCGTAGATGACTTGTCCTCGACCAAACCCGTTGGCTGCCTCGCGCATCCGGCTCCGGAGATGTCCCTCATCATAGATGAACAGCGGGGTTCCAAAACGGCCTGCGAGCTCGCTCACTGCGAGGCCACCCACCAAGAGCTCACCAAGGCCATCGACCGTGGCACCCTGTGGGGCGAGATGTTCAGGGAGTACCCCTAGGTCGGCCAACTCACATCTCCTCGAGGGGCGTCACCCCGAGCAGTTCAAGCGCGACGCCCAATGCGAGTTGTGTGGCTGTGGCCAACGTCAGTCGGGCATCACGCACGGCAGGCTCAGCCGTGAGTACCGGACAGTCATGATAGAAACCATGAAAATCAGCGGCCGCCTGCATCAACCAGCCGACAATCTTATGAGGAGCCCGCTCGTGCGCAGCACGTGTGATCACCGATTCCAACCGCAAGAGATCCTTCATCAGGGCTACTTCGCGAGGATGGCTTAGACCGGCCAGTGCTTCAGACGAACTCGGCTCACTGCTGACACCACGACTCACCACATTGCGCAGCAACGCCGAGATCCGAGCATAAGCGTACTGAATGTAGTAGACCGGGTTCTCCATCGACTGCGCCTTCGCCTGCGCCAGGTCGATCTGCGAGGCGCGATCGATGGAGCTAGAGAGGATCAGCAGCCGCGTTGCATCACGGCCCAACTCTTGGATCAGCCAGTCAAGAGGAATCGCCGTTCCAGCACGCTTGGAGAACTTAACCGCTTGGCCCTGTTCGAGCAGGGACACCATCTGACCAAGTTTGATCTCCAACCGATGTTCATCGATGCCAAGCGCACGCACCGCAGCCATCATGGAGGCAACTTGACCATGATGATCGGCCCCCAGAACGTCAATCACCAGCGAAAACGATCGAACCACGAGCTTGTTATAGTGATAGGCGATATCTCCGGCAAGGTAGGTGAAGTCCCCGTTGGACTTACGCATCACCCGGTCACGGCTATCACCAAAGCGCTCAGAGGCGAACCAGAGCGCGCCGTCACGCTCATAGGTCGCTCCCTGTGCATCCAACTTGGCCACCACCTCGGCGACATCCCCCGACTCCTCGATCGAGGCCTGCGAAAACCAACTATCCATCTCGATGCCGAGTGAACCAAGCGTTGCTTGGATCAATTCCAGAATGATCGGGACGGCCCAGCTGCCAGCCTCCACCACATCATCTGCGCCCTGATAACGAAGCGCCAGATCAGAGATATACGCCCCCTGATATCCACCTTCAGGCACCTCGTCTCCGCGCCGGACCGCAATGATAGAGGCACCAAGCTGTCGAATCTGCCCCCCGGTATCGTTCACGTAGTACTCTCGAGTCACCCGATAGTTCACAAATTCAAGCAGCCGACTCAGCGCATCACCGTAGGTCGCAAGCCAACCATTGCCAACATGGAGCGGACCAGTAGGGTTCGCCGACACGAACTCGACCTGGGCAGTGGCACCGTGGCCTAGGTCAGGGCGAAAGTACTCAACCTTTTCGTCAAGCAGTGCCGTAATCTCTCGACCCAACGCCTCGGGAGCGATCCAAAAGTTCAAGAAGCCAGGGCCAGCGACGGTCACCCGATCCACCATCGCATCGGCACGAAGTCGCTCGGCAAGCTGCTCAGCGATGATCCGAGGAGGCGTTCCCAGTGTCTTTGCGAGCACCATCGCTGCATTTGTCGCGTAATCGCCATGATCAGGGATCGCCGGTTCATCAATCGCAACCGCCCCTAAAGGCGTAGGATCAGCCTGAAGTATCGCAAAACTATCCTGTGCAGTGGTGTGCACCAACGTCAACAGCCGGTCTGCAATCGCCACTGTTTACTCCTTCACGTATCGAATACAGCTATCGCCGGGCAACGAAGAGCTTTGAGCAAAGCATATCAGCGCTACCAGCGCAGACAATGCACTCGGCGTCTCAGACCTCAGAGAACGCTAGACTCGGGTTCGCCTGATTGAGCCCCCGTAGCTCAGGGGATAGAGCATCGGCCTCCGGAGCCGGGTGCGTAGGTTCGAATCCTACCGGGGGCGCTCAGGCCATCTCCCGATACGCTGAGAGGCCCGGGCCCGGCCGTCCAACAAAGACGGTCGCCCAAAGACGGTAGAGCAAGCCAGTTACCTGACGCTCCCTAGCTATTTGAGGCCAGGAGGACTACGACCACAAGTCCTGCTTCAAGTATGGGCTCGGCAAAGTATAAGGCCTGAAGCGGACTTGTTCCCTGCTCTCGGGATTAATCAGGCATCGTTCCTGTGTTGAGATAGGAAGATCTGTAGAGAAACAACTAACCTGAGGACAGCGAGCTCATAACGACGACGTCTTCGTCAGCTGAGACCCCTAGCAACACAACATTTGATCAAGCCCATCGGAGGTGAGATGACCCTAGCCATCGAGGTGCGCAACCTGCGCAAAACGTTCAAAGGAGGCGTTACTGCCCTGGAGGATGTGAGCTTTCAGGTGGAGGCTGGAACCGTTTTTGGTCTACTCGGTCCTAATGGGGCTGGGAAGACGACCATCGTCAGGATTCTCACCACCATCATCCCTCCCGACAATGGCGAGGCGACCATTATGGGCATCGACGTCACCAAATCCCCCCAGCAGGTCCGCGAACACCTCGGTCTTGCGGGTCAGGCTGCGGCGGTCGACGAACGGCTAACGGGTGAGGAGAATCTCTTCATGATTAGCCGGCTCAACCACCTCCCGAAACAAGTTGCAAGGGACCGGTCCGCTGAGCTCCTCCATGACTTTGGCCTTGAGTACGCGGCCAAACGCGTGCTCAGCACCTACTCAGGAGGGATGCGACGGCGACTTGACCTCGCTGCGGCCCTCGTCGCACGGCCTCCGGTGCTGTTCCTCGATGAACCTACTACCGGCCTCGATCCCAAAAGTCGCAACGACCTTTGGGAGATCATCGAAAAACTCCTCGTGAATGGGACAACCGTACTGTTGACCACGCAATACCTCGAGGAGGCGGATCGACTGGCATCGCGGATCGCTGTCGTCGATCATGGCCTCGTGATCGCCGAGGGTACGCCAGATCAGCTTAAAGCGAACTTTGGAGCAACGGTGCTAGAACTTTCCTTCAAGGACGAAGAGGTCACCGACAAAGCCAAGGCAGCCGTCACCTCGCTGGCCTCGGCGGCCGTACAACAGGTTGAGAATCGCTTAGAGATTCCTGTGGCTGATGGTGCAGCGACCACCGCACTGGTCCTTGAGCGTCTGCTCAACGAGAAGATCAACCCGACCAGAATCAACCTTCGCGAACCGAGCCTCGACGATGTCTTTCTCGCGCTCACCGAACAACCAGCGACAATGGAGGGATAGGCCCATGGCACTCGCAGAACTTACGACCAGTCCGCACCGCTCTCGTCTCTATTGGATGGTGGCCGATGCCCTCACGATCACCAAGCGTAATCTCCTGAACTATGTCCGTATACCCCAGTCGTTGGTCTTCTCTACGATCCAACCAGTAATGTTCGTACTCCTCTTCCGCTACGTCTTCGGGGGTGCCATCGGCTCAGAGACCTCCAAGCTTGGCCTGAGTTACGTCAACTATCTGATGCCAGGAATCTTCATCCAGACGATCGCCTTTGGCTCAGTCCAGACCGGCGTTGGCTTGGCCGAGGACCTCCAGAAAGGGCTCATTGAACGCTTTCATGCCCTTCCCATGACACGCTCTGCGGTTCTGGCAGGAAGAACGATCGCAGATCTCATCCGCAACCTGGTGGTGATCGTTATCATGGTGATCGTCGGTTTCTTAGTCGGTTTTCGCATCGGAACCAACGTAGGGGAGTTTCTCGCGGGAATCGGCATCGCCCTCCTCTTTGCCTATGCGCTTTCGTGGTTCTTTGCGTTGATCGGACTGGCCGCGCCTAACAGTGAAACCGCGCAGGTGATGGCTTTCCCCTTGCTCTTCCCACTCACCTTCGCCTCATCTGCCTTCGTTCCCGTGGAGAGTATGCCATCGTGGCTGCGTGGGTTTGCCAATCACCAGCCGCTGAGTGTGGCGGTCAATGCAGCAAGGAGCCTCATGGACGGCCCGGTCGCAGCCCGTGCAGCCCAATCCGCCACCGGTGATTTGACCATCACCGCGATCATCTGGTGCGTCGGCCTCCTGATCATCATGATTCCGCTTTCGGTCAATATCTACCGTAAGAGGGTGTAAGTCTCAGCGGCTACCGCGGGCAATCAACGCCGACCGCGCCACCTCGCGATCGTCCAGATAGACAACTGCAGGACCAACCCTCAAGCTTTGCTCGTGTCCTCTGCCCACAATGAGCACCGTATCTCCCGGTTCAGCCTCGTTAATAGCGAACTCGATCGCCCTGCGCCTGTCCAATTCAACCACGATGCGAGAGGTAGCGACGTCGAGGGTGCCAGCCAATAACTGAGCGACAATCTCAGCAGGCTCTTCATCACCTGGGTTATCTGCCGTCAAGATCGCAAGATCGCTCGTCGCCGCAGCCCGGCCGAGCTCTGGACGCTTGAGCCGATCGCGTCGCCCTCGGGCTCCCGCCACCAAAATGACTTTGCCGGCCGAGGACTGAAGCCTGACCGTCTCGATAAGCGATCGGATCGCATCTGGGGTGTGCGCATAGTCCACCACGACCTGAAAATCCTGCCCCATTGTGATTGACTCAAAACGGCCAGCCACCGCATGACAATTCTCTATGCCCGCATAGACGACGTCTTGGTCCACCCCTAGGACAAAACCGGCTGCTGCTGCCGCTGCTGCGTTGTACGCGTTGTGGGCGCCAAGTATTGGAACGGTCAACTGGGTTGTCTGTCCATGGTGACGGAGGAGAAAACGGGTGCCGATCGAGAGGAGCTCGATGTCTGAGACGACAAAATCGTTGCTCGGCCCTGGTCCGTAGGTCACATGTTCAACCGCCACTTGACTGGCTAGCCGACGCCCCCACTCGGTATCCGTACCGATGACAGCGACATTGGTGAGGGTCGGCACGAATAGTCGCGCCTTGGTGTAATAGTACTGCTCCATCGTGCCGTGATAGTCGAGATGCTCGGGCGACAGATTCGTGAACACGGCCACTTCAAAACGCATCGAATCAATCCGATGCTGATCGATACCATGCGACGAGACCTCCATGACTACGGACTGCGTCCCATCCTGGAGCATGTCAGCCAGGAGACGGTGCAGGTCAGGGGCCTCCGGTGTCGTATAAATACTCGGCCGATTGAGCCCGGCAAATCTCGATTCGATCGTTCCGATTAGACCAACGCTGCGCTCGGTCCTATTCAACACCGACTCGATCAGATACGAGGTGGTCGTCTTCCCGTTGGTACCCGTGATCCCAATCACCTCTAGCGACTTCGATGGCTCACCGAAAAAATAACTCGCGACACGGCCGATCGCGTGGCGCACCGAGGGGACAATGAGTTGGGGAACCTTCACGTTCACCGGATGCGCGACCATCACCGCCGCCGCTCCGGCCTCGATCGCATCATCGATGAAGATATGTCCATCGTAACGACTGCCCCGGGTTGCACAAAACAGCGACCCAGGGCGAACCGCCCGCGAGTCAAGTGTCAGATCCGTCAACGACACCGATTCGCCAATCAGCTGCGCCGAGGGCAAAAGGTCAGCGAGCTCCGCTAGTCCAGGCAATAGGATCGTCTCGCCGAAAAGCCGTCACTCATGAGATGCTAGGCTAGCAGCCGCAACCATCAACAGAATCCTGGGAGTCAATGCAAATCTCAGTCATCGTCACCTGCTACAACGCCCACGCTACCCTCGCCGCTGCTCTGACGAGCGTGGCGGTGCAGTCATACCCACCGTCAGAGATCATCATCGTCGATGATGGCTCCACCGATGATTCTGTAGCGATTGCGCGCAGCGTCATGCCAGCAGCAACGATCATCGAACAGGCCAACCAGGGCGTTTCTGCAGCACGTAACAAAGGTCTAGCCCATGTCAATGGCGACGTTATCGCATTCCTCGACGACGATGACGTCTGGCATCCAACCAAGCTCGAGCGCCAGATCAGACTTTTAGAGCTACACCCACACCTCGACCTTATCGCCACCCGCTGGTCGCGAACATCTCCTGTGCCACGCCAGGACTTGTCGATTCGTTGGTTGAGCTATCGAGACCTCACCTTGATGAATCAGTTCCAGACATCAACGGTCCTCATGCGCAGCCAACTCGCAGCCGAGGTCGGCGGGTTTGACTCAACACTCGACACCGTGGAAGATTGGGCGTTCTGGATTGCCTGTGCCAAGAAGGGTACCTTGGCCGTTCTTGAACAGGACCTCGTTCTCTACCGTGATTCACCTGACGGCGTCTCTAAGGACCTGCATCGCTTCTGGACGACTCTCGAACGGATGATCCACACCACTGACGCCATGGCGCTCCTTGACGCCAGTGACCGTGAACGCATCATCGCTTGGCACGTCCAACGCATGTTTGTCGCTGCACTGTTGCAACGTGACCTATCGCTCCTCACCAAGATCACCTTTCGCGGCCTACGGGTATCGCCAATCGCCCAGCTGCACGCCACGAGGACACTCACCATCCCCTTCCTCACCGAGCGACTTCGTCGAAGGAGGGAGATCTGAGGTTTCCAACCACTCTCACACTCCCAAAACGGCACGCATCAATCCTCAGCAGCAGGATTTGGCTTCCGCAAGGACGGACCAAAGTGTCGATATAGCCCAACACCGAAGAATAAGACAACCACAAGCGCCAACACAATCTCACTCGTCAGACTTGCATCCTTCAACACGGATGCATAGTTCGCTCCTGCGACATACCCAAGCCCTGTGTAGAGTCCCGCCCAACAGATGCCACCGAGCGCATTAAAGACCAGGAACCGCCGGTAGCGCATCTCGGCAATCCCCGCAGCCCCTGGAATCAGCACACGAAGGACCGTCGTAAACCGGCCAACAAATACGCCGAGGCCTCCCCGCCGACGCAATAGGTCAATAGCCTTGTCAAGCGACTCTGGCTTTAGCAGTCGGCGCGGAATCTTCTTCATCACCCGCGGCCCGTATCGAGCGCCGACCCAATACCCAACCGAATCACCAATAATTGCACCCGCAGCCGCAATCCCCCCTACGAGCCATACCGGGAAACGACCTTCAGCGGCCAGCACGCCCCCCAACACGACAGCAGTCTCACCAGGGAAGATGAAACCCAGGAAAATAGAGGCTTCCAATGCAGGGAATGCGAAAACCAGAACCAACGCCAGTAACGAAGGAACAGATAATAGCCGGGAGACGAGAAAGTTCATTTTGTCTAACCTCTCGTGCTAAGTTAATGGAGAAGTACCGAAGGAGTACCATGTTACTAGCAGATATATTCAGTCCTACCGACCTCATTGTTGTCGTCGTCGTGCTCCTCCTCATCTTTGGAGGTAAGCGGCTTCCCGGTCTCGCTCGTTCGATTGGGTCAGCGACCTCTGAGTTCAAGAAAGGCGTCGACGAAGGCGCCCGCTCCACTGCGGACAAGCCCGACGAGCAGCCACGTGCCGAGGCAACAAAGCCCGACGAGAGCACTAACCCAGAGTAGCTCGCGTCACACCGGGACGTTATCGAGTCCTGTCCCGCTGTGAACTCACCGGAACCCCGGGGATGCCGCGATACCGCACACACGGTAACGCACCGAGCATCCCTGGAGGTGCCGACGTCCTACCGGTCCTGTATGCCACGGGGGAGAACCCACTCGATCATGGCAGTCTTGGACTCCCGCAACTGCAACCGAGTATTTCTACTCCGTGGTTTTCATCTACACGACCGCTGCCCGACAATCGCACCTTCGTCGGCCCCCTTCCAAGAGTCCACGATGGCCTCGACACCCGCCACAGCCCCGGTGATAGACCAAAGCATGGCGGACCAGTGCCTACCAATACTCACATAGCGCAAACGACCACTTCGAAGGTATCGCGCAACGGCTCACATCCCGATCGACAACCTGTTCCGCACCCCCGTAGCTCCCAGCGGTGAGGCAAGAACCGCACAACTCCCGCAACGGCACTGCCAGTCGCATGAATGGCGCCCCGACTACCGAGATTGACGCAGGGAATATAGAAGCCTGCCTTCATCTCGCCTTTGACCGTGACCAACGGCTAAGCAACCGGACCCCGGCGCACTAGCCCCAACCGCCACCTAGCAGGATCCCCCAGAGTTGCGCTATTGCCAATCTGAGGCAGGGCATACGCCGGTATGAACTCGAACCTGGCAACGACGAGCGTTCATGAAACTAGTCGCCCAAGAAAGAACGACAGGTCTCAGGAATGGTGCACATTCTCCACTTCGGAGTAGGACGCCCGTTTGGACTCCTGCGTCGCCCCGATTGCAGCACCGAAGACAAAACCCATGCCGATGATGGCGAACCACAGCCCGAAGACAAAGGCCAATCCAACCAACCACACACCGACTCCGAGCGTGAACGGGAATATTGTATTCTCAGGAAACTGGCCGATCACCCCGGTGATATCCTTTGGTTCTACCTCGGTATCCTCAAGTCGTGGCTGCATCCTCCGAGACCACCAGCCCAAATAAAGACCAGGCATCAGGCCGAGGCCGGCACTCGCCAAGAGCAGCACAGAACCAGTTGATTCATGGCTCCACAGGAAATAGATGATCAGAACAACGACAAAGAAGCTACCAATACCGAGATAGACTCGCGACTCATTCCGCACTTTCGTCACCTCCTGTAAGAACTGGGACCGCATCAGCGTGCTCGGGATGATTCATATCCCACGTCGGACGAGCCGATCGAATGGCCGGAAGGGAGTGGAAGTTGTGCGGAGGCGGCGGAGAGCTTGTCGCCCACTCCAACGTAAAGCCATCCCAAGGGTTATCTCCTGCGGGGCGTGGACGGCGCCAAGAGACGATGAAGTTCAGCAGGAACAGGAACATACCAATGCCCATCATGTAGGCACCCACAGTCGACATCCGATTCAGGAAGGTGAAACCATCAGCTGGCGAGTAGATGGCGATCCGTCGTGGCATCCCTCGGAGACCGAGCAGGTATTGGGGCATAAAGGTTAGCCAGAATCCGATGAAGGTCACCCAGAAGTTCCACTTGCCGAGCCCCTCATGCATAAACCGGCCGGTCAGCTTGGGGTACCAGTAATAAATTCCGGCGAAGCCAGCGAAGACCGTGGTGGCGATCAACACCTGATGGAAGTGAGCGACAACGAAGTAGGTATCGTGGGTGTAGAAGTCAATCGGCGGCGATGCCAACATCACTCCAGTGATCCCGCCCATCACGAAGGCAAAGATGAAACCGACCGCGAACAACATTGAGGTATTGAACTTAATCTGCCCACCCCACATGGTGGCAATCCACGTAAAGACCTTGATGCCGGTTGGAACCGCGATCAACAGCGACATCGCGGAGAAGAAGGGGAGCAACACGGTACCGGTAGTGAACATGTGGTGCGCCCAAACACCAGTGGAGAGACCAGCGATCGCGAGGGTCGCAAAAACCATACCCTTGTAGCCGAAGATCGGCTTCTTCGAAAACACTGGGATCAGCTCCGAGACGATTCCGAAGAAGGGCAAGGCCAGGATATAGACCTCCGGGTGGCCAAAGAACCAAAACAGGTTCTGCCACATCACCGGCACGCCGCCCCCGGCGACACTAAAGAAATGCGCACCAAAGTGTCGGTCCGCGTACAACAGGACCAGAGCCGCGGTCAACACTGGAAAGGCGATCAAGATAAGCACTCCGGTGACGAGCATGCTCCAGCTGAACAACGGCATACGGAACATCGTCATGCCCGGCGCACGGAGATAGAAGATGGTCGTCACCAAGTTGACGGCTGTAAAGATACCAGAGAAACCCACCATCGCGATCGAGACGATCCAAAGATCGGGACCGGGACCGGGAGAGTACGGCGCTGTCGAGAGCGGTGCATAGGCGACCCATCCGAAAGCCGCTGCACCCGAAGCGGTGAAGAAACCAAACAGCATCGTGACGCCCCCCAAGAGGAAGAGCCAATACGAGAGGTTGTTCAGCCGTGGGAACGCCATATCTGGCGCCCCAATCTGGAGCGGAACGATGAAGTTTGCGAATCCACCGAAAGCAAAAGGCCCTGCAAACAGGTACAGCATCATCGAACCATGGATCGTAAACAGCTCATTGTAGGTCTGTAGTGAGACCACATGACCATTCGGATTAAAGAGCTGAGTGCGTATCAACAGAGCCATCGCACCAGCAATGAACATGAACGCCAACGCCGTATACATGTAGTTCTTGCCAATGACCTTATGGTCAACCGAGGTGATCCACTTATAGAACCCGCCGGGAGCCTTCTGCTCGTGCAGAACAGCCCCAGTTTGAACCTGCGGCTCCTGAAGAATCGTCATTGTTCCACCTTAACCCTTATCTTGCATATATAACTCATCCTAAGCTCCCTGGTGTGCATGGATCCACGACTGGAACTGACTCGGGGAGACCACATGAACATAGAACAACATATCGGCATGGTACAGACCGCAGAACTGCGAACAGCGCCCAAGGAAGTTCGCCGTGTGCTGCGGCGTGAAGTCGAAATAGTTGGTGACGCCTGGGAGTGCATACCTTGAGAAATCAAACTCCGGCATATAAAACCCATGGACCACATCGTTGGAGACCAAACGGAACGTAGCGGTCTCGCCGACCGGCAACTCAAGTGTGGGATACAGATCGACGCCTTTGGTGATGGTGGTCACCCCATACTTGGGGTAGTAGAACTTCCAACCCCACTGAAACCCAGTCACGTCGACCCGCAAGTTGGGGTTACGAGCCACCGTATCCACCTTGTTCTCGACGCGAACCGTGAAGAAGTAGAGCACGGCAACGATGAGCACGGGGACAACAGTATAAAACACCTCGAGCTTGGTGTTGCCATGAATCTGCTTAGGGATAATCGAATCTCCCTTTCGCCGAAAACGAATGATCGCCAATGCCAAGAGAATGAAGGTGATGCCACCCACAAAGATCGAAGCCACAAAGAAACCTTGAAAGAGATGATAGGTGCTATTCCCTTGCACCGTGTTGCCCTTAAAGGCCCCGAAACTCGGGAGGTTACACGCGGACAACACCAAACCCGCTCCCAACACGCCCGCGACGGGTGCCAGCAGCCTCGCCACCCTTGGTGCAAGGCCACCTTGTCGGCGACGACCGTGGAGAAGACGCTGCATCAATCCCTGCTGATTAGACCTATCCACACTCCACCTCAATCCCTCGGAACCTCAAAGACACCATGGTCATCTTCGACCCCAGATGTCTCCGCCGAACTATCTCCTGGGGCTGCATCATGAGAACTCATCGAATGACCATTACCACCCACCAAACTACGGTAAGCGACCTCTTCGGGCAGTTCTCGGATCTCCTCCTCCTCCCCGTGGATACTCAGCTCAGCCAAGGTAAACGATCCGTCGAAGTCACGCCGAATCTCTACTGGAATCTTGGGATCGCCAATCGTCGGGATCGCCGCCATCTCTCGCAACAGAAGGTAGGTGACGAGACCAGCCACCAACGGAAGCACAAAGAGCATGATGCGTAGAGTCCAAAGCACCAGATTCAGTGAAGTCTGGAAGGTGTTCGCCAGAACATCGGTAGCGCTTGCGAGGAACAACACGATGTAGAACATCAAGATACCAACGCCAACCGAGGTCCGCACGGGATGCTCTCTTGGACGATCACAGATATTGTGCTCACGATCATCCTTGGTGAATCTCTTCTCAATCCACGGCCATGCAAACAACAAGCCAAAGGTGACGCCCGGGAGCAGAACCGCCGGGAAGAAGACATTTGGGATCATATGGCCCCCGTAGGTTGGCCCAAAGACCGCCTCCCAACTCGGCATCAAACGCAAGGCGCCATCCAGCCAACCCATATACCAGTCCGGCTGTACCGCGTAGGAGACCTTGTAAGGAATATAGGAGCCATAGAGCCAAATGGGGTTGATCTGGACAAAGCCACCGAGCGCGGCGATCACGGCTGAGGTGATGAAGAAAAAACCACCAGCTTGAAGCGCGTACGCGGGCCAGAACGGAATACCAACGACATTGCGGTTCGTTCGTCCCCGCCCTGGGTACTGGGTGTGCTTCTGGTGCCACATAATGGCGAGATGTGCCCCAATCAGACCTGCGATGATGGCAGGGAGGATCAAGACGTGAATAATGAAGAACCTTGGAATGATGGAGGTTCCAGGGAAGTTCGAGCCAAAGACAAAGAAGGCCAGATAGCTCCCGATCACGGGGATCGAGAGAATGATGGAAAAGGCGATACGAATACCGGTACCAGAGATCAAGTCATCGGGCAGGGAGTACCCGATAAACCCATTCACGATAGCGAGGATCAGCAAAGAACTCCCAATAATCCAGTTCAGCTCGCGAGGCTTGCGGTAGGAGCCGGTGAAGAAGATCCTCAGCAGATGGACCACGATCGCGGCGATGAAGACATCCGCGGCCCAGTGGTGGATTTGGCGCATGACCAGACCCGCACGGACGTTGAAGGAGATATTGAGCGTCGAGGCATAGGCCTCTGATACCTTCTGGCCGCGTAGTGGTGCGTACGATCCATGATAAGTGATCAAATGCTGGGATGGCACATAGAACAGCGTGAGAAAAACACCAGTAAAGATCAGGATCACAAAGGAGTACATCGCGATCTCGCCCAACATGAACGACCAGTGATCAGGGAAGATCTTGTTGAACGAGCTCCGTGCAAATTTCGCAACCCCTAAGCGCTCATCAGCAAAATCAGCGGCCTCAACCGCCCTTTCTTCTAGCGTACTCACGCTCCACGCTCCCAAAATCCAGGACCAATCGGTTCATCAAAGCCAGACTGTGATCGCAACACCCCGTCAGTCCCGACATAGAGCGGCAACTGCGGTAACGGTCGCGGAGCCGGGCCAAACACATTTGTCGCGCCAGTGAGGACATCGAACAGGCTCTGGTGACAGGGGCAGAGGAGTTGCTGGGTCAACTCTTGGTATAACCCCACCGGACAGCCCGCATGAGTACAGACCTTTGAGAACGCGAGGTACCCCTGTGGTCCCCATGTCTCCCTCCCCGGCCGAGTGACTAAGTCGTAATCAGCAGCCCGGACCAAAATGACCTGATCGATCGCGTTTGATGGCTCGCCTTCGAACCCCTTGGGGAAAACGGTCATCACGCCACCGACCTCAAGATCGCTCGCTAGCACCGTTCGGCCATCAGCAGTCACAAGCTCTGAGCCATGCTTCCAGTTGGTCACAAAGAGCGACTTCCCAGGAACTGGACCGAGCGAGCGAAGGAAAGGGAATAGGTTGATAATGCCAAAGACGCCCACCGCTCCACCGAGGAGGCGCAGCAGGAATTTTCTCCGACCCACTTGCCCCAGCCCTCGTGACAACGATGCGTGCATCGCATCCAGATCTTCAGGAGCACTCCTCATCTCATGGCGCTCTTGCACGTAGGGCCCCTGTGGGACGAGATACTTGCCCCAAGAGACGATACCGACCCCGATACCGCCGAGTGCAAGAAACAAGAAACCACCTTCAACCTGAGGTTGGCCCCCGACCCAATAAGTCACCCCAAGGCCAATGGTGCCGACGACGGAGACGATAAAGCTGATCGCCACGACTTTCTCCATCAAAGGACGTCGAATCTCCTCATCTCCGGCACCCTCAAAGAGTTGGGTATCGCTCATTGCGCCCGTCCCCCAATCCAATAACCCGCCACCATCAACGAACCCAATCCAATGAGAATGGCTACAAAACCTTCAGCCACCGGACCAACACCGCCCAGTGCCAGCCCACCCCGATCATTGGGGTGCTGGATGTAGGTGACATAGCGGACGATATCATCAACCTCCTGGTTCGAAAAGGTACCCGGACCAAAACGCGGCATATTGCCAGGTCCTGTTCGTATGGCCTCGGCCACTTCCGTCGGCGTTGCCGCCCAGAGCGACGGCGCATAGATATTGTTTGCCAATGCATCACCAGCTCCCGTGATGGTATGGCACGCCGCACAGTTCTCGGCAAAGAGTGACTCTCCTTTTGGCAAGTTCGCCAATCCGAGATTCGGAGAGGGGATAGCAGGACCCCCTGGAGCCAGCGACGCCACATAGGCCGACACCGCCAACTGCTGCTCATGCGACAACCGCGGCGGCTTGATCGCCGCCTGCTCCGTCGGATCTGCCAACGGCATCCGCCCAGTCGCTACCCAAAAGTCGACAGTCGCCGCCCCAAGTCCCTGCAGGTTAGGAGCTCGCACCGAACCCTCAGCGTCAGGACCATGACAGGTCTGGCAGTCCTCAGCGAAAAGCTCCCTACCCTGTGGAATCAGACTTCTAGGTGGATTTTTGTAGACAATCGGTTGTTGTGATGCGGTACCATGAGCCACTGGCTTGGCCCCAACTTTGGCGTGCGACGCCACTTTGGCGCTCGTCAGCGCCTCCGTATGCCCTTGATGGGGATATAACGCAATCGTAGCGAGCGCAAGCACCGCCGCACCGGATGCCACGGAACCCACTGCCCATTTGAGCTGAGACTGTCTCTTGCTCTTACGCCTCTTGTGATCGTTCACCACACCAACCCCTCATCATCAACCACCTCAAATACCGCACACTCAGTGCACCAGAAACAGACAGGCATAGAGCGCAACCCACACAATGTCAACGAAGTGCCAGTAGTAGGACAATGCCTGCAGGCCTGGCAAGTGACGGGAGCCGCCCTTGATGCCCTTGAGCCGAAAAAGAAGAAACAGCATGGCCACCAAACCAAGAATCACGTGCAGGCCATGAACTCCGGACATGACATAAAACAATGAACCATAGGCATTGGTCTGCGGACCAAACTTCAACGTGGACCACTCAACCGCTTGGTTCGCAATGAACGATCCTCCCATGATGAAGGTCAACACGATCCACCACATCGCGCTCCTGGGACGATCATGCTCAGCCTCAAAAACTGCCTTCTGCATCGTCACACTCGACATCACCAAGATGGCGGTGAAGATGCCTGCCTGCACGGTATCGAGGTGGGTTCCCGCTGGTGGCCAAGGCGAACCATCATGGGCCCGGATAGTAAAATAGGCAGCAAAGAGACCGCTGAAAAACATTAGCTCTGAGCCAAGCCAGACAATGGTACCTAACCCGAGTATGGATGGCTTTGAGAATCGGATCGGTTCTCGTCTCGTCGGCGCTGCGACAGTCGTCTCAGCCATTGTTACCCATCACTCCCAGCACTCCTTTGTCAGACCAACCTTGTCAGACCAACCCTGACGCCACTATATCGCTCCATCACACAAGCATGGACTCGACCCATCCAGGTATCGAGTTGAGGAAAACCATCGAGACAGAGCGAGTCGCGCGAGTAAGGGCCACATACATCGACCGTCGAAGAAGATCACCCTCCTCCGGCACATCGAACCCAACAAGCGCTACTGAATCGAACTCCATCCCTTTGACCCCGGACACACTAGCTACGAACACTCTAGCGACATCGACTTTGCAATTGCAAATCAATTGGAGCAACTCCGGGACCTCATCTGGAACGACGAGCGCGACCGTACCCTCGGCCTCGGCCAGCCAAGTACGAACCTGGTCCTCGAGGTGCTGAACGAGGCTGGCATGATCGATCACAGTGGTCGTAAGTGTCCCGACAAGCGTCCGGACCGGGACCTCCTGAAGTGCCTGATCGCCCAGTATACGACGTCGAAGACGGTCCGCTACCCTGGCAAGCAGCCGTGGAGAACGGTAGTTCATCGGGAGTCGTATGAGCTCGAACTCAGATACCCCAAAAGGACCCATCACCTCCCTCCACGATCTCCCGCGATAGGGGCCAACCGCCTGTGCGAGGTCACCGAGCACCGTAAGAGAGTCCTTAGAAGTTCGTCGACGGATCACTCTCGCAGCCATCGGCGATATGTCTTGAGCCTCATCGACTATAACATGACCGAATATCTTCGGTTGAGGTACCCCAACGAGCGTGTCAATCTCGTCGAGAAGCATGATATCTTCGTCGGTCCATTGCACCTCTGCCAGTACCAGATCTGGTGGTAACGACAAGGCAGCCACCTCATCTTCACGAAGGGTCGATCTGGCGGCAAGCTGCAGCAACGGACGATGGGTGAAGAGATCGAAAAGCAGCTCCTCCGCCTTGAGCGCTGGCCAAATCCGCTCAACGATCCGTTGAAAGCGCTCTACCCGGCGGAGTTGGAGTACCACATCACCAATGATGTCCTCCTCGGTGTCCTCGGGAAGTCGCAACGGCAGATCGAGGTCATCATCGAAGAGGTTGATGACATTCTCACTTAAATCAGCAGGACTCATGGAGAGTTGCCCGCCACGAAGAAATTCGATGGCCAGTTCCCTTGCAAGATAGGCCTCAACCGCTTTACGCCGCTGATTATGACGCCCCTTGGCCGCAGCTCCAGCCAGGACCGCTCGCTGCGTGAGCTCCGGTGACACCACAAGAATTCTGGACCCAAAGGGTATACTTGCAGTCTGCTTCAGTGGCCGCTCGCGGTCCTTGACCGCCTGTCGTAGTACACGGGCCATGCGAGGGTCACCCTTCAACCGTGCTACCAAGGCATCACGGGTGGGGGCCGAGTTCATGCGCGGTTCGCGCAACCCAGCGATGGATCGCACCTCCACACCACTCTCACCCAAGGAAGGCAGGACGGCACGAACATAACGAACAAACGACTCGGAGGGACCAAGCACGAGTACACCTTGGCGTTCTAGCCTCCAACGGTACGTGTAGACGAGGTAGGCTGCTCGGTGTAGCGCCACCGCCGTCTTGCCGGTTCCGGGCGATCCCTCGATCACAATGGTCCGATTCAGTGGCCTTCGAATCAGCTCATCTTGATCGGCCTGAATCGTCTCGACGATGTTGGCCATCTCCAGTGTGCGTGGACGCTCCAGGGCAGAGTAGAGCGATGCTCGCCCCACCAACGCATCTTCCCGGTCTCCTCGATCCGAGGCGACCAAATCCTCACACTCCAGACCGACAAGGCTTCGCTGTGCAATCGCGAGATGCCATCGTCGCTGCAGCCCCATCGGGTGGAGTGCAGTCGCTCGATAAAATGCTTCGGCGACTGGTGCTCGCCAGTCAACCACCAGCGGGTCGCCGGTATCATCGGAGAGAGAAATGCGTCCAATGTGGTACGACGCTGGGCCCTCGACGTCGTCGAGGTCGATTCGCCCGAAGAGTAGAGGATGCGCACCCACCTCTAGTCGTCCAAGACGGGTGAGGGAGGTCTCGATCGTCACATCGCGCTCAAGCCGCGCCTGGGGAGTCCCCCCTCTGGGGAGTTCCAGTGCCTGATGCATAGATCCTTGGATCCTTGACTTGAGCTCATCGAGTGTCCGATACGCCCGTTCAACATAGGCCCGCTCTAGCTCAAAGGCGTCCAGCTCAGCACCGACAGCGTGCTCCTGTTGGTCAGGCGTCATCGGATTCAACCAACTTCAAGGTGACCATTCGCCACTCGATTACATATCCCAAACTACACCTATCGCCATTGGTGACCTTCGCACACGTTTTGCCTATCCCGACCATCCACTCTACCCGGTCCCCAGACATAGGTTCACAAGAGCCATCGTGGGCGTCACTCGACATCGATAGCTGACCCTTCAGGTGTCGTGCCAGTAGACTCGATGAGTAGCTCTATGAATACACAGACCACCGACCTCAGCTCCTCCGTGCTCCTCAAAGCACTCCACCAGGAGACAACAGAACGAACGCCCGTCTGGTTTATGCGCCAAGCTGGCCGTTCGTTGCCAGAGTATCGGAAGGTGCGCGGGGTGGAATCGATCCTCAAAGTGCTACAGTCTCCAGAGTTGGCCGCGGAGATCACGCTACAGCCTGTGCGACGTTACCAAGTTGATGCCGCAATACTTTACTCCGACATCATGGCCCCACTGGCGAACCTGGGGATCGGGATTGATATTGTCGCTGGAGTGGGACCAGTCATCGAAGAGCCCATGCGGTCGATGCGCGATGTCGAGCGGCTCAGGGCAGTTGACCCTTCGATCGACCTAGCACCAATGGCGGCCGCCGTCGCGCTCTGTGTCCAGGAGCTCACTGTTCCGTTGATCGGATTCTGTGGTGGGCCGTTCACCATCGCAAGCTACCTCGTCGAAGGACGTCCATCACGGACACACGCCACCATCAAGACACTGATGCTCCAAGAGCCTGAGGTCTTCCATGAACTCGCCTCACGTCTGGTGGATATCGCTATTGCTACCCTCACCGTCCAGGTTGATCAGGGGGCCAGCGTGGTACAAATATTCGATTCATGGATCGGAACGCTGAGCCCGTGGATGTTTCGCACGTGGGTGCGACCGCATCTCCAACGCCTCGCAGAGGCGTCCGCACGACTGGGAGTACCAGTGATCTATTTCGGGGTCGAAACCGCAGGGCTGCTTGAGGACCTTGCCGATCTCGGTTTCCCGGCGTTAGGACTCGACTGGCGCATCGACCTCGGGAACGCAGCGACACGATTGGGCTCACAGGTGGCCTTGCAGGGCAACCTTGATCCGTCGATCCTCCTCGCGCCCACGGAGACGGTGCTGGCGGCAACCGAAAATGTGCTGACCGCTTCCGCAAAGGCCAAGGGATATATCTTCAATCTTGGCCACGGAGTCCTGCCTGAGACAAATCCCGACACGCTCGCCGCCATCGTGGAGCTTGTCCATCAACGTGGGGCAAGCCTACGTGGTGCAGCTGGTCTGCCAGCCACACCCGACCGAGCGGCCGGAGCCAGCCGATGAAGGTCGCCATCGTTGGCGGTGGCATCAGCGGGCTTGGGGCCGCCTGGGAGCTCATGCAACACGGCCACGAAGTAACGGTCTTTGAGCAAGAAGAGCGACTTGGCGGTAAGTTACAGACGACCACCATCGACACGGTTCAGGTAGAGCTGGGGCCCGACTCCTATCTGCGTCGAAACCCGTCTGCGAACGAGCTCCTCGATCACTTAGCCCTCTCCGAGATCTCTCCAGCAGCCAGCAAAGCACTCCTCTATACGTCTACCGGGACCGAGCCCATTCCAGCGGGTCTCAATCTGGGCACTCCACTGCGACCGCAGCAGGCGATGGCCAATCACCTGGTGCCACCCTCCGCTCGTCTACGAGCCGCTATCGGGGCGCTCATGCCCTCGCTTTGGCCTTCTGGTCCCAGCGACGACCTCGGTGCTATCGTCGCGAACCGTTATGGACGTCGATGGGCGGACGCAAATGTTGAACCCCTCGTCGGAGGTATCAACGCCAACACCATCTACGGACTGAGCGCCCAAACCAGCGCACCAAGCATTCTGCATGCCCCTCCACCTGCACCGTCGTCGGGAGCAGCAGCCACACCAGCCTTTGGAGCACCGTCAGGGGGACTGTCCATACTCATCAACCAGCTGCAGGACGCATTGCTAGCTGGAGGGTGTACGATCGTCACCGGCTCCCCGGTACAGTCGATCGAACGACGTGGCCCATCCGATGTGCTCATCACGACTCCGGCGGCATCCTACGCAAGCCAACGGCTGCTCCTCGCCCTGCCTGCCGACCAAAGCGCTTCACTGCTCGGTCCCCTCTTCAACGAAGGGCACAGTCTGTTGAGCACCATCCACTACTCATCAGTTTCCATGCTCATCAGCTACTCCAAGGAGGTATTGCCATCACGCCTTCTCGAGGTCAGCGGCATCTTAGTAGCGCGTGACCTCGGCCTTCTCACCACTGCGGTGTCAATTGCCTCGAACAAGTGGCCAGGTTGGACCGCTCAGGCTGGAACCCTTTTGCGGATATCAACCGGTTCGCTCTATGATCGCCGCCACCTACGCATGGCAGATACCGAGCTACTGGAGGCACTGACCCTTGAGGCGAATCAAATCCTCGACCATCAATTGCCCACGACGTGGAACCGTATCGTCCGTTGGAACCGTTCCTTCCCGCATTTTCGCCCCTACCATGCACAGTTGATCGCCAAGTTGGATGCCGATCTATTCGATCGGTTTCATGGGGATATTGGCGTCACTGGTGCCTACATCAATGGCTCAGGTATCCCAACGTGTATCGCCACCGCCAGGTCACGTGCACAACAGCTGGTGTCAGCGTAGCTACCGGTTGTTCGCGGCTGACTGGCCGCGACCACTGGTTCACTAACCTTTTTCCGTTACGCCTGCGGCATCGAAGGTAGCCATTTCAGCGAGTACCCGGGCGGCTGCTCGAACCATCGGAACCGCCAGCACGGCCCCTGTTCCCTCCCCCAAGCGCAGATGAAGATCGAGCAAAGGTTCCAGCCCAAGATGTGCCAACCCAACCGAGGCGCCTGGCTCAACCGAACGATGCCCGGCGATAAGGTAGTCAACGACCGCTTGGTCCTCCGCGGCAGCCATCAATGCGGCAGCGATGGCGATAACGCCATCGAGGATCACCGGCACTCGTGCCTCCGCTGCACCAAGGATCAGACCGGCAAGAAAGGCATGTTCGAATCCACCCATGCGCGCTAGAAGTTGCACGGCATTCGATCGATCACCATGGTACGAATCGACGACCTGGGTGACGATGGCCGTCTTTTTTGCGAGCGTATGATCATCAACTCCAGTGCCACGGCCTGTCACATCGACGGCACTCACGCTACAGACGGTTGCGATCAGTGCCGCTGAAGGTGTGGTGTTGCCTATCCCCATATCTCCTGTTACGAAGAGATCGATGCCTTGCGATGCCTGTTGGGCGGCAAAGTGTCTGCCCTCCTCGATCAGGGCAGCAGCAACAGCCTCTGTCATCGCCGGTTCGATATGGATGTTGCCCGTGACCTGCGCTCGCTTAACGCTGTACAACATGGGGGTTGGCGTAAACTCCGCGTGGACACCACAATCAACGACGACGACCTGGGCACCAACTTCATCGGCAAGCACATTAATGGCAGCGCCTCCGGCAAGAAAGTTGTGGATCATCTGTGTCGTGACCTCCTGCGGCCATGGGGACACTCCTTCAACCAATACGCCATGATCACCAGCCGCGATCACGACCATCGGTTTGCTTGGGATACGAGGAGGGCAGGCACCACTGATGCCGGCTAGCTGTACACCCAGATCCTCCAGACGACCCAGTGATCCGGCCGGCTTCGTGAGTCGACCCTGCAGCTGTAACGCCGCCTCCATCGCATCGCGGTCGAGGAACCGACTCGCTTCCTCTCCAGGTGGGTTCATAGTGGCTCTACCTCACTGTTTGCTGTCTCACTGTTTGCTGTCTCTACAAAGAGCCAGATATTGAAGATGAAAAACTTGCCGACCCAGACTACGCCGAATGCCACCAGCGATGCAAAGTTCACAAAGAGGGCATCGGTGAGGTGCGAGAGGTGATGGGTCTGTGCAAACGATTGCGCCAAACCAACCGTCACGAGAGAGAGGGCGAGCCCGATAAACGCAAGCGTCCAAAAGGGAACGATCTCGCGGAGAAAATGGGACTTGCCAGACTTGCCCCACGCCCAATTCCGGTTGAGGTAGTACGAAGGCACGGCCGCGACGGCGGTAGCCACGATATTGGATACCTCGGCGGAGAAGAGCCGAAAAGCGCCGAAGACCAAAAAAAGTACGACTTCGGTGACGATCACCGAGACCACTGAAGCAAGTGCATACTTAATGGCTTTGAGACCGACCTTGCCGACCAACCAGCCATAGAATGTGCGATAGAGAGACTGCACGGGACAATCCTAGTCGTTTTGCAGCGGTTGATAACCATAGCCCTTGGCAGAGGGCATAGATAGGAGAATGGTGTCAAAAGCCCTTGATGATCTCATCACCCTGCTCGATCTCGAATCGATCGAAGTCAACATCTTTCGCGGGCAAAGCCCGCGAGAGGACCGCCAACGAGTCTTCGGTGGCCAAGTTGCCGGACAAGCACTCGTGGCCGCCGGGAGAACGGTTGCCAGCGATCGAGCCGTGCACAGCCTTCACGCCTATTTCATCCGACCCGGAGATCCAAACATTCCCCTCCTCTATGAGGTAGAACGCATCCGCGATGGAAAGAGCTTCAGCACACGCCGCGTGCTTGCGATCCAACACGGCAAGCCCATCTTCAACCTCTCCGCGTCGTTTCAAGTCGAAGAGGAAGGGCTCGAGCACCAAATCGAGGCGCCCCAAGTCCCTGACCCACTCAGCCTCCCTGATTTCGAAGAGACGATGGCACCATGGGCAGAGCTGATGGGAGAGTGGTACGACCGGCCACGGCCCTTCGATATTCGCTATGTCTTGCCACCCACTATGGCAAAACTGCCACAACCCCGGAAACCCCAGCAGATGATCTGGCTGCGAGCCGATGGTCAACTTCCAGACTCTCCCCTACTCCACGCATGTCTGTTTGCCTATGCCTCAGATATGACCTTGCTCGACAGCACGCTGCTCCCCCATCAGCTGTCTTGGATGGACCAGAGAATCTTTGCTGCCAGCCTGGACCATGCGATGTGGTTTCACCGCAGTGCCAGAGCCGATGACTGGTTTCTCTATGACATGATCAGCCCCACCACCCAACACTCCCGAGGCTTAGCCCAGGGGAGGATGTATGATCAAGCAGGCCGACTACTCCTGTCGGTCGCCCAAGAGGGCCTCATCAGGGTGAAGCCCTGATGGCTTGCTGCTCTACTGCTTCGCTAGAGAGCAGCAAGCTGTCGGTGACTATCTATCGATCTGCAATCGGCACGAAGTCGCGCTTGTCGGCACCAATATAGCGCTGGCGAGGTCGGGCGATCTTGGCGTCCTGATCGAGCAACTCCTGCCAGTGCGCGAGCCAGCCGGACATGCGAGGGATCGCGAACAATACCGGGAACATGTCCACCGGGAAGCCCATAGCCTGATAGATCAGCCCGGAGTAGAAATCGACGTTCGGATAGAGCTTACGCGAGATGAAGTACTCATCCGAGAGTGCCACCTCCTCCAGTTTCAAGGCGATATCGAGGAGTGGATTCTTGCCAGTCACATCAAATACGTCATAGGCAACGTTCTTAATGATCTTGGCACGAGGATCATAATTTTTATAGACCCGATGACCAAAACCCTGCAGCCGTCCGTGGCCCTCTTTGACTGAGCGAACAAAATCTGGAACATTCTCAATACTGCCGATCTCGGTCAGCATCTTCACTACCGCCTCGTTCGCACCGCCGTGACGTGGTCCATAGAGAGCCGCACAGGCAGCGGCAGCTGAGGAGTAGGGATCGGAGTGAGCAGAACCAACCACCCGCATCGCCGTTGTTGAACAGTTCTGTTCATGATCAGCGTGGAGAATGAAGAGAACATCGACCGCTCGGATCAGCCTAGGATCTGCCTCATACCGAGGCTCAGCGATCTTCCACATCATGGAGAGGAAGTTCTCAGGGAAGCTTAGCGCATTATCAGGATAGACAAAAGGCATGCCCTGGGAGAAACGATAGGCAGCAGCCGCTAACGTCGGCATCTTCGCAATCAATCGTACGATCTGGCGATGACGAGCCTCGGGGTCGAAGATCTCCTTGGCGTCCAGATAGAAGGTAGAGAGCGCCGCAACCGCTGAGACCAGGATGCCCATCGGGTGAGCATCGTAGTGAAAACCCTCAAGAAAACGCTTACGCACGTTCTCATGGATGAAGGTGTGGTGGGTAACCTCGTCGACCCAAGCCGACAGCTGCTGTTCGGTCGGCAGTTCGCCATTCAAGAGGAGATAGGCGACCTCAAGATAGGTCGATTTCTCGGCGAGTTGCTCGATTGGGTAACCGCGATAGCGGAGGATCCCCGCCTCCCCGTCAAGATACGAAATACTACTCTCTGACATCGCTGTCGTCGCGAGAGCCGGATCAAGGAACCAGATACCAGGCAAATGCTTGTTCCACTGTTCCGCGGACACCGTCCCGTCAACGATCGGGACCTCGAACGCCTCGCCCGTACGGTTGTCTGTGATCGTAATTGAATCAGCCATTTTCTCCTCTTCTTGTCTCGTGGCTTTTAACTTGCCTCCACTACAAAACGGTACACACTTGTGTCGCGAACTACAAACCCAACCGACTCATACAGGCCATGAGCAGCGACCCTGCTGGCCCTTGACGTCAGGTCGACGGTCGCTACGCCGAGTTCCTCCGCGGCTCGTAGGGCTCGTTGGGTCAGCAACCGACCCAGCCCCTTTCCTCGCAAGGAGGTATCTACCACCACATCCTCTACCCATGCCCGCTGCCCGGTCAGTATCGGGAAAACAACCAGGGTCAACATGGCGCCGATCTGACCCTGCCGGTTAACGGCAACGAAGAGATGCGACGAAGGCGCGGCGAGGACTTCGTCGAGCCGTTCCAGTGTGAGCGACCCAGCTCGCTGCGAAAGCTGTGGTAAGAGCAGATTGATTGCCTGGAGGAGCTCGAAGTTTCCCTCCTTCGGTTGTATGACTTGCCACTCGTCCACAGCCATCATCAAAACTCCTCTCGTTTACCTTCAGTTTTCACCTTTGGCAACTAGCATAGATACGATGAGAGATATCGTCTGGCATAGGCGGGTAGGCCAACGCCGAAAGCCCGCGACGCTCATCGCGGCGCTTTCTGGGTGGACCGATGCAGGTGATGCCGCAACAATTGCCTATAATCAGATCAGTACGGCTCTTGGACTCGTCGATCTTGCGTATCTCGATCCAGAGAAGTTCTATGACTTTTCCATGGTCCGACCCATGGTAACCATTGACCACCGCGGCATCTCCGAGCTACGTTGGAGTACGCTCGTCATCGGCGAGGCGACCACAAAGCGCTATGGACCGGTCTTCTTCCTCTTTGGACCCGAGCCACAGTTTCGGTGGAAGACCGCATCGGCAGAACTGCTTGCGGTAGCTAACCTGCTGGCTGTTGACCGGGTCATT
Organism: Actinomycetes bacterium; assembly: GCA_021819725.1. Next base: position 55,695 of record JAKAQR010000007.1, on the reverse strand, counting down.
ACCCTTGGTTCGCTCCTCGCGCCTGCACCGCACACGAAACCACCACGGCTGTTTGGTTATGCGAGTACTCCAGACGTCGCCGACCTGCTCCAACTCGACAGTCCTCGCTACGAGGGGCCCACTGGCTTTCTGAGTGTGCTCCAGTCAGCCTCAGTGAGCTATGGCACGGAGATCGTTTCCCTCTGGGTCGAAGTGCCGCACTATCTCAGCCAGTTTCCGGCGCAACGCTCAGCACTTGCCCTCCTACGTCAACTTGAGATCCTCCTCGGCATGGAAGAGGACTTCCGCGAGCTCAGAGAGGACCTTGGCGACACTGATCAAGAAGTGAAGGACTTCGTCTCTCGGGACCCCGATCTCGTCGCCTATATCTCGTCGCTGGAGTCCAACTACGAACAGGAACTCAACGTACGATCATCGATCGATACCATCGCCATTGAGGCGGAACGCTTTCTTCGCAGACAGCAGGGAGAGTAACCAAAGAAGGTGCAACCCTATCCCTCGACACAGTAGGACTCAGAGGCAGTAGGACTCAGAGGCAGTAGGACTCAGACGTGATCAGCCCGTACAGGGTCAAAGTACGTAGTGAGTGGTGGCTCCTCGCCGTCTCGGATCCAACTCAACCATGGTAGTTCCAATAACGCTTCGAGACGAGGTGGCAGTCGATCGATAGCAAACCAGTCCGCTCCCGATGTTTCGAGCGGGTGCGGTCGCAGTTCACCACCGTCGGCTTGACAGAGGAAGATTGAGCTATACATTGCGACCCGGGTGAACCCCAGTCGCATGCCATCAAGGACCGCGAGTAGACGCGTCGGCGTGCAGCGAATCCCCGTCTCTTCCTGGACCTCCTTCACGACCACCTCAGCTGGCGAGTATCCAACGTCGGCCCAACCTGTGGGGTAAAGCCAGACTCCACTATCTGCTCGGCGAACGAGGAGCATGCGCTGCGATGAATCGAGTACAATGGCGCCAACCGCGGTCTTTGGCGTCACATAGCCTGGAACCCCTCGTGGCCCCTCCTCCGTCAACACTGATGCATCAACTCCGGCGTTTTGGGAGAGACCTGCCTGTTGCATTCGGCCGACCACCTTAAGGATTTCGTCGTAACGTTCACGCTCATAGAGTGAATCACTGAATGCTAGCCCCGTCTGAGCAATGGCGGCCAGCGACAGGATCCACTGCGCCAGCTCGTTCACTGATGCTGGACCTCGAGGGTCGTCTGTCGCCCCCTGACTACCTCGGTCGATTTCACCCACTCAACATATTCCTTCGCTCACCATAAGCCTAGGACTGGTACGCTACAGGGGTGGCCATTCAAGAGACCTGCAAACACTATGTTCTACAAACACTCCCTTCAGGAGAGCGCATTCAAAGGTGCAGGCTCAAAGCCAACCTTGATCTCCCGTTCGCCTGTCCACCTGATTGCCTCTTCTATGAGGCCCGTACGCGAGTGACCAAAATTGGCTGGGAGATCCCAAAACGCAAGGATGATTAGCCGCGCGTCGGTTCTTCAGTCAGGGCGCGCAATCTGCGGGCCTTGGCTACGCCCCAGGCGAGGTGCAACGCGGACAGATCCGAATCGATATCCACTGCACTAGCAGGCAGGAGGCCACGCCGCTGCAGGGCTGGCGTGCTCGCAGCACAACCGTTTTCGGCCAGCCCTTCCATGATCCGACGGCGAATCAGCCCCACCGGGGGCTCTCGCTGTGTCTCTGCCGGCGCTCCAAGGAGCAGCGCCAACTCCGACTCAACTTGGCGCTGCAGCTCCGTGAGCCAGTCGAGATCGACCTCACCTTCGCGCACCAACTCTGCCTCGACTCTCGCGAAGTACGCCGGCATCGCCATCGTGAGACCATCAAGGAATGCTGCTGAAATTCTCCCAAACTCCTCTTGGGTCACCGGTTCACTGAGCGTCATCGTCCCCCTCAATCATCTCCACCTCAACTCCAACAGATGTCAGCCAATCAGTCGCAGCAGCCACTGAGTTCTCATGGCCCTCCAACGTGCAAACGATCCACCCGAGATCGTCTTCAACGTTTGCCCGCTTGATATTGGCAATCACGCCGTAGTTCTCCACCAGTTCCGCAATAATGGGCTGACCGATGAGCGCGCCCTCATACCACAGCTTGACGATCACCTTCATCGCCGCTTGCCCCCTTGAGCACCCGGTTCAACGAACCGCTCCGGAATCCTCCTAAATCGAGCGTACTATAGACAAATCCGAGTCGCTCGGCTTCGGCGACAATTTGCTCACGATTGGCCAACATCCGCTGGAACATCTCCGGGGGTAGCTCGATTCTCGCGATGTCGCCATGGTGGCGTACCCTAACGACCGAGAGGCCAAGACGATGAAGAAATCGCTCAAGGCGCTCCACAGCACTCAGCCGCTGGATCGTGACGGGCACCCCATAGGGAATGCGTGAGGCTAGACAAGCCGAAGCTGGCTTATCCGCAAGCTCCCCGAGCCCTAACGAGCGAGCTATCGACCGGATCATGGACTTGTCTACCCCACACTCCACAAAGGGCGAAGCGACTCCAAACTCATCCGCAGCTCGCAGGCCCGGACGGTAGTCACCCAGATCGTCAAGGTTGGTCCCGACGACAATCGTCGCCTTCCGATGAAGCGCAATGGGCAAAAGCTCCTCAAAAAGATGACTTTTGCAGACGTAGCATCGGTCTGGTGCATTCTGGACATAGTTCGGGTCTTGGATCTCATCAGTGTGAACCTCCATGAAGTTCAACGACTCTCGCTGCACAAAGCCTCGAACGCCTTCGAGTTCTTCTTGCGATAACGACGGAGAAACCGCCGTCACCGCCAACGCGTGATCACCGAGCGACCTGTTCGCCATCGCCGCAAGGACAGCAGAATCGACCCCACCAGAGAGGGCCACCACCACGTTGCCGACACCTAAAAACCAGCGTCGAACTTCGCTGATTTTATCATCGACCAAGGACGTGTCTACATCCACCGCCATGCTCGGCATCCTCCTTCCAGCGCTTTCGCGTGCCCCAAAGGACTAATTTTCAGCAAAGAGGGAGGAGAAGACTACCTCAGGATCCTGGAGAACTCCGACGTAGAACGGACCAAACTCTGCATACACCGCCGACACCTCGTCGTAGCGCATCGTATAGACCACGTCCTTCAAATCATCTGGGTGGCGAGCAAATAGCGTCACACCCCACTCCCAATCACTCACGCCGGTCGCACCGGTCACCAACTGGGTGACACGGCCAGCGAATTTTCTCCCCGACGAACCGTGCTCTCCCATGAGGTGCTCGCGCTCATCAAAGCCAAGTGCATACCAATTTTGATCAACGTTGCGACGCTTAGCCATTGGGTAGAAACACCACGCATCCTTACCTTTGGGCGGCAATTTTGGGTACAGACGCGGTCGCTTACGCTCCTCGGTGATATTACGTGCATACTCAGAGACTTCGGTGATGGAGAAAAATGAATCGCTAAAGACCAGGCCAGCACGTCGTAAATCCAACTGAAGACGTCGTAGCCCGAGAAGATCCCGATCGAGTGCCATGATGGCGACCTCACAACGATGGCCCAATGTAGCAACCGTCAATACCTGGGTGCCGCGCTCTATGGCCTGCTTGACCCTCGCTGTCGCAAGTTCCGGATCGAAATCCTTGGTAGCGTCCCCAAAGAGATGCAAAACGTTGAGCCCTTCGGTAACCTCCGAACACGGAACCTCCAGTTCATCCGCTCCTTGGCTGAGCTCCTCTGGCTGCATCATTTCCTCATCCCTTACCATGCTATCCTCTCCTTGTGTGTCCAACCGCGCACTGCCCAGCCACCACACCTGCGGGGCAAATTCGCTACTTCTACCTTAGGGACCCCACCGGCGGTAGCAACAATCGCTCGCTGGCCAACCTGTCTACAGCTGGGCAGAAAACAGCAATGGGCGACACGTAGTGTGCCGCCCATTGCCTTAAAGAACTCGCAACTAGAAGTCCTCCATGCCTCCAGGTGGCATCGCCGCCGACTTCTCTTCTGGCTTATCAACGATCGCAGCCTCTGTTGTGAGGAAGAGCGCCGCAATCGATGCTGCATTTTGTAGCGCCGAGCGAGTCACCTTCACCGCGTCAATCACGCCGGCAGCAAACAGGTCCTCGTAGATACCGGTGGCCGCGTTCAGGCCGTCGGAGCCATTCTTGAGAGAACGCACCTTCTCGACCACAACACCGCCTTCCAGGCCAGCATTTGTGGCGATCTGGCGCAGTGGACCCTCAAGGGATTTCTCCACCAACCGGACGCCAGTAGCCACGTCTGCATCGATTTGCTTATCGGCCAACTGAGAGACGGCCTCCTGTGCGCGCAGAAGTGCAACGCCGCCGCCAGGAACGACGCCCTCCTCGATGGCTGCCTTCGTGGTCGAGACCGCATCCTCGATGCGGTGCTTCTTCTCCTTGAGCTCCACCTCTGTCGCTGCGCCCACCTTGATGATGGCAACTCCGCCGCTCAACTTGGCAAGCCGCTCCTGCAGCTTCTCACGGTCATAGTCAGAGTCTGTCGTCTCGATCTCATTTTTGATCTGCGCGACTCGACCCTTGATCTCGGTCTCATCGCCAGCACCTTCGATGATGGTGGTCTCATCCTTTGAGATCTCTACACGTCGCGCCCGACCCAGCAGATCAAGCGTTGTGTTTTCAAGCTTTAGACCGACCTCTTCAGAGATCACTTGACCACCGGTGAGGATCGCCATGTCCTGCATCATCGCCTTGCGTCGATCACCAAAACCAGGGGCCTTGACTGCAACAGAACGGAACGTTCCGCGGATCTTGTTGACCACGAGCGTGGCGAGAGCTTCGCCATCGACGTCTTCGGCGATGATCAACAATGGCTTGCCAGCCTGCATGATCTTCTCGAGCACCGGCAAGACATCACGAATCGCAGAGATCTTGGAGCTGTAGAACAAGATGTAAGGATCCTCGAGCACCGCCGTCATCGACTCCGGATCGGTGGAGAAGTATGGAGAGATATAACCCTTATCGAAACGCATGCCTTCGACCAGATCGATCTCCATCCCAAAGGTCTGCGACTCTTCGACCGTGATGACCCCGTCCTTACCGACGCGCTCAATAGCCTCGGAGATCATCTGACCGACCTCCGGATCGGCCGCCGAGATCGAGGCAACCTGGGCAATCTGCTCCCGCGTTTCTGTCTCACGAGCGAGATTCTTCAACGAGAGAACAGCCTCTTCTACTGCGAGTTCAATTCCCGTCTTCAACAACATGGGGTTTGCCCCAGCGGTGACGTTGCGAAGGCCTTCGCGGACCATCGTCCACGCCAAAACTGTCGCCGTCGTTGTGCCGTCACCTGCGACATCATCGGTCTTCTTGGCAACTTCCTTCACCAGTTCAGCACCAAGTCGCTCAAACGGATCCTCGAGCTCAATCTCCTTGGCGATGGACACTCCATCGTTGGTGATGGTGGGTGCTCCCCATTTCTTATCGAGCACCACATTACGTCCCTTGGGTCCGAGGGTTACCCGCACCGCGTCAGCGAGCTGGTTCATCCCTGACTCGAGCTTACGTCGAGCCTCATCATCGAACAGAATCAGCTTAGCCATAGCCACTTTCCTCCATTGTGTTTACCGAAACTAGCGTGTTTACCGAAACTAGCACTCTACATACGAGAGTGCTAACAATCCTAGCCAGACTGCGCACCATTCACGCACGCTCTGCTCCTCAAAATTCCGTTCAACCGCGGGGAACTCACCGGCCCTCGTCTGACATCCTCGTTTCGGTCCGCTTTGCGACTGCGGAAAAACCACGAACTTGGGCCTCGGCAAGCCAGGACTCAGACACCGTCTGCGCATAGGGCCACACAAACTTCTAGGATGATACGTCGTGGTCGTCAAAAACTCCCTGAGCCCAAGGAACACCGTGGCGCTCATCATACCAGCTCGAAATGAGGCTCCACGACTCTCGCATGTGCTCGATATCGTCACCTCTGATCAAGCCGCTCTTTTTGACGAGATCATCGTTGTAGACGATGGTTCCACTGACGCCACCCAAGAGGTGGCCCATGAGTTCCCACAGGTACGCGTTGTCGCTATTCGCGACGGGAGGCCCGGCAAGGGTAAGGCGCTGCGGGCCGGTTGGGAACGGTCCATGGCCGACATTGTCGTGACCTGTGATGCGGACTTAGGCTCGCTGCAGCACGAACAGTTGAGTCGTCTTGTTTGGACGCTCACAAGCCAACGACAGTTGCGGCTCACGAAAGCAGCGTACGGTAACTCTGCTGATGACAGTGGACGGGTGACTGAACTCACTGCAAAGCCACTACTGGAGGTTTTCTTCCCGTCGTGTGCCGACTTGCAGTCTCCACTCAGCGGCGAGATGGCGTTCTATCGTGACGACGCCATCTCTCTGGATCTTCCAGATGACTACGGTATCGACATCGCCATTCTGTTAGAACTTGCGCAGCGTTATGGGCGCAGCGCCATCGCCGAAGTCCCCTTTGGCATGAAAGATCACCCGCACCAACCGCTTTCGTCGCTCGGCATTCAATCGCGACAGGTCATCCGTGCGCTCCTCGAGCGCGTCGAGCGGCTCCAGATAGATGCGCAGGAGCCGATCCCAGAATCTCTGATCACACAACTCCTCTAGCCTGATTCACTTAGTCCTCGCTTACCGCCGTGGCTAGCTGAGTAAGCAGCCCGAGCGGGTTGGCCAACGCCATATCGAGACCAAAAAGCTCACTCAACACCGATACCCGGTGTCCTCGCTGGCGCACGGCCCGTACCGTCTCGGGTGCCGCAGAGCCGACAACCACCCAAACTGGCGTACCTTGACTCTCAGCAAGCCTGAGAACACCGCCTACCACCTTCCCACCAAGCGACGTATCGTCGAGCCGGCCCTCGCCAGTAACAACCAGATCAGCATCGCCGATCTGGCGCGCCAGTTGGACTCGGCCGGCCACCTCATCAAACCCAGAGGTGAGCTCGGCTCCGATCGCCAACAAGGCCCCCGACAAGCCTCCTGCCGCCCCAGTACCAACAAAATGGTCAAGATCGATCCCGTACCAACGCTGATACCAGCTTCGCGCAGCGCCGAGCCTCATCGTGAGTAGTCTTACCGCTTCCACACTCGCTCCCTTTTGAGGGCCAAAGACGGCAGCAGCGTCACTAAACCGAGTCTGCACATCGAGCGCAACCCTCAACAACCTGGGATCAGGTGCAAGACGACGCTGTCGCACCCTTCGGATAAAACCAAGTCCACCATCGGTAACCGCAGAACCGCCGCAACCAATAAGAATCCGGTGTGGTTCCGATCTTCGTAGCGCCTCTTCAAGCAGAATCGCAACGCCGGTCGAGTCCGCACGTATCGGATCATTGTTCGCAGCGCCACCGATACGCGTTAATCCGATCGTCTCCGCCGTCTCAAGGATCACCTCAACGTTGTCCTGATCGAAGGCCCGATAACCAAGACGCGCACGACATGGACGACCAAGAGCATCGACGGTCGCCACCTGTTCCCATCGGTCCGCGAGGACTTCAAGAAAGCCATCACCACCATCAGAGAGGGGGCACTCTCTTACCTCGTCGGCGCGAAGTGCTCGCGCAAGGGTATGGGAGACCTCTCGTGCCGACGCCGTACCCTTAAAGCTGTCAAAAGCGGCTAGAACCTTCACGCACCCCGCCTTACCACTTGACACTACACTAAAACGCGACACCCATTATGCAGCAAAAGTCACGATATCTTTTTGTCACCAATAGAGGACCGATGCAGGTCGGTGCCGACGGCCATACCCTTATCCGCTCGGGAGGTGGACTCGCGAGTGGCTTGCTTGGACTGATGGACCAACCGGGGCACGACGAAATTCGATGGTTGTTTCCTATCTCCTCCGAAGCTGAAGTAATCGCGGCGCGCGAGCATCGATATGAGGCCATCCAGCCAGGTTTCTGCCCTGCTCCCGTCGACGAGCAAGACCACAGGGTCGCCTATCAAGTGATCGCCAACGAATACTTTTGGTATCTTTTCCATGGGCTCTTTGACCTCAGCTTCGAGCCAATCTTTGACCAGGCCTTTTTTGACGCCTACGATCAGTATCGTCGTTTCAATGACCAGATGGCCAACGCAGTATCGAAACTTGATCTGACCGCTACCACAATCATTATTAACGATTATCACCTGATGCTGATGCCCCAACTCTTACGCGATCGCGGATTCAGTGGTTCGATCGTTCTGTTCTTTCATACTCCAATCTGCACGGCGGCAGAATCCGAACTCATCCCGTCAATCATCCGCGACGAACTGCTCCGTAACTTCGCTGCCGCTAACGTGATCGGTCTCCATGCTCATCATTGGGAGCAATTTTTTATCGATTCCTTCGGCCACCGCGGGTTCCGGCTGCCCCCAACGGTAGTGGCTCCCCTCCCGGCCGACACGCTTGGCATGGTGAACTCACTCTCCGACGAAGGGGTCGCCTATGAGCGTGATCGGCTCGAACCGCTTGCCATGGGGCTCCCCACAATCCTGAGAGTCGACCGAATTGAACCGTCGAAAAACCTCCTACGGGGCGTCTACGCCATCGACAGCATGCTGCGCCAGAACCCGAAGACACGCGGCAATTTCCGAGCCCTCCTCTTTGCCTACCCATCGCGAAGCACCATTCCCAAGTATCGCCGTTTGACCGTTGAACTCGAGACGCTCGTCAAAGAGGTCAATGAACGCTGGTTTCATCAAGGCTGGAACCCCATTTACCTCGACCTCTCCGACCATCCCGCCAGAAGCCTTGCAAGTTACCAGCTTTTTGATACCCTCTTGGTCAACCCGCTGCGCGACGGCCTCAATCTCGTCGTCTTTGAAGCCGCTCTCGTCGCCAAGCCGACTGCACAAATTGTGCTCTCTACCGAAGCTGGCGCCGCCGAGCACGTTGGCCAATGGCTTGAACTCATCAACCCGCTCGACATCGCTGGCACGGCGGGAGCACTCGACCGAGCGCTCGAGGGTGGCGATCTTGACCCTGTCCGATCATGGACCAACCAGAATACGTGGACAAGGTGGTTGGAGACCATCAACCGTGCTCTTCGCTGAGTTTCGCCAGGTCTATCTCCAGCACCCCACGACTGCCCTGCTTGTCTTCGACTTCGATGGAACGCTTGCTCCCATCGTGTCAACGCCTGGCCAAGCCCGCCTTGATGTCCAGCTGCGTCAACCTCTAGAGAGGCTGAGCAACCAAACAAACGTTATCATCATCTCCGGTCGTCCAACTGACTATCTTGAGGAGCAATTCGCTGGTATTGGGATCCATCTCATCGGCAACTACGGCCGTCCAGAAACGCTGGAACCAACGGACCAAACGCTGCTCGAAGCGCTCGTTAGACGTGCTCGCCAAGAGTTGCCCACCGCCATTTTGGTGGAGGAAAAGCCGAGTTCGCTCGCGCTGCATTATCGTCGCGCTCCCGATCGAGCATCTGAGGTCCTGGCCTGGAGTCGTCGACAAGAGCGTGAGTACGACGTCGCCCTCGACTTTGGAAAATCTGTGGTGGAAGTGAGCGTCGGTGATCGCTCCGACAAAGGAACGGTACTGCGTCGACTAGCTGGAGGCCATTCCGCTGTGTTGTACGCGGGTGACGATGTAGGTGATATCCCGGCCATGAAGGCACTCCAAGAGTTCGACATGCCGACGTGTGGACTTGCCATCGCCTCCGAACAGTCTCCAACTGAGCTATCTGTCCTCGCCGACGAGAGTATCTCCCGATCGCAATTTGTCCATTATCTCGTCTCGTTGACCTCTGTTCCCACTACCTGAGGATCACGCGCACGCGCGAGAAAGTTTAGAATCGACAAATCGCTCCGATACCTTCTTGCAACTTGCAAAGGTGGATCAGATCATGGGAAATGTTCAAGAAACCTGGCGCGAACGCAGAGAGCAGATCCTGCGAGCAGCTATGGATGTTCTCGTCAACGACGGAGCTAGCAGCCTAACGATTCGTAGTGTCGCAAAAGCCGCTGGTGTGGACCCTGCGTTGATCTATCACTACTTTAGCTCGAAGGCGGATCTGCTCCAGGAGGTGACCTATATACCGTTGGAGGTAGAGGCCGAACTGGCAGATCCCTCTCGTGATCTGATGTGGAAGCTCTCCATCTTTGACCGACCATCGGCGGCACTATGGATCACGGCACTCATGATCTGTATGGTCGACGCTAGGGAGCGAGGCGCTGAGCAGTTTGGCCACCTTCTCGATCTCTTGCTCCCCAACGGCGATCGAGCCAAACGAACGATGGTGGTGGGCTTGCTCTTCGAACGACATCTTCTGCACTCAGCGGCGTGCGAGGATGCGGCCCTGAGACGCTATACAGATCTTGTAGAAGCGGTCTAAGGTGCTGAAACGGTCGTAGGCAGCTCCCATGGATAGTCACTATCACGAAACTGTTCCTCCAGCGGCAGCGGAACCCGAAGAGGTCGTAGTTGTGACGTCAGTGCGCGCAACGACCCATCTTGTGGTCTGCGTAGCAAGATCTCCACAGGCGCCCCAAAAGTTACCCAACTTGGGGTCTGGTCAACAACGAGCACGCTTGGCATACGCAGGCTTTCGCGCACAAACCAGCGAAGACCCGTTGCCTCGAGACGATAGAGATCGATTGGGAGCACGATAACTGTTCCGGAGTGCCCAAGTGCCCCTGCTCGTGCTGCCTCGTGGAGCGCGAAAGCTGGCCCGAGGCCTGCATCGAGATACGCATCCCCGTGTGTCCACGTACCGCCCACTTCAATCACCCGAGGACCAACCGCTTGCCTGACCAACAGTGAGAGCCAGATCGCCTGTGTCGCGCAATCACGATATAAGCCAGCCTTATCCTTCCCCATCCGACGCGAGCGTCCGCCAGTCAGAAGACATACCAGCGGGGTCATGTACCCAACCTAAAGGTTTCACCATTGCCCACTGTCACTACGCTACTAGAGTATGGATCCTCGGAAGCACTTGATAGATAGCTACGGTCGTGAGATTCGAGACCTTCGCATCTCCATCACTGACCGGTGCAATTTCCGCTGCACCTATTGTTTACCGGCGGAGGGAATCGAGTGGCTTCCGCGCAGTGAACTGCTGACCTTCGAGGAGATCACGGCGATCAGTCGAATTTTCGTAGAGCGCTTCTATATCGACTCCATCAGGCTCACCGGTGGGGAACCAACGGTTCGAGCACAGTTGCCACGTCTTGTTGCAATGCTCGCCTCATTAACCACCCACGAAGGGAGCAAGGTCAACCTCTCTATGACGACCAATGGAGTGACACTCCCGTTGATCGCTGAACCGTTGCGTGATGCCGGTCTTGACCGCATCAATATCTCCCTCGACACCCTTCGAGCGGATCGCTTTCTCCAAATCACCAAACGTCCCCAATTTGAACGAGTACTCGAAGGCATCGAAGCCGCACAGTCTGCGGGCTTTCACCCGCTGAAGCTCAATGTGGTCGCGATGAAGGGCATCAATGACGACGAGATCGTTGATTTTGCCGCCTTTGGCCGCGAACATGACCTACAAGTACGGTTTATTGAATTTATGCCACTCGACGGGGCAAATGCCTGGGAACGGGCGGACGTGCTTACCGCCGACGAGATTCTTGCCCAGATCGCGAGCGTCTACCCTGTCGATCCGATCGAGCGGACCCATGCTCCCGCTACGACCTACCGGTACAGAGATGGTAAGGGATCATTCGGAATCATTCCTTCCGTCACGAAACCATTTTGCGGCGACTGTGACCGTGTGCGCTTGAGCGCTGAGGGAAAGATTCGAACCTGCCTCTTCGCCCTCGATGAGCACGACCTCCGCGGCCTTGTCCGAGACAATGCCACCCCGGAACAACTCACCACCGAGATCGAGGCAATCATCGCCACAAAGTGGGCCGGACACTCCATTGGCCGGGTGAACTTCATCCGACCACGAAAATCCATGAGTCAAATCGGCGGGTAATCAAAAAACTGCCGCCACGCGGTGAGAGAGTCACCTAAAGTGTAGGGATGGCAGATCGAGAGTTCACCCACCTCGACCCACTGGGTCGGGCAAGAATGGTTGATGTCACCCCCAAAGAGCCAACACACCGGCGCGCACTTGCGCGCTGTAAGGTTTTTATGAAGCCAGAGACCACAGCGCTGGTGGCAAACAACGCCGTCAACAAAGGCGATGTGCTCGGAGCTGCGCGAATCGCCGGCATCCAGGCATCGAAACGTACGCCAGATCTCATACCGCTATGTCATCCTCTTTTGATTGGATCGGTCTACATTAACTTCACCCTGGGGGACACCTTCGTTGAAGTCGAGGCCCAGGTTGAGACGGTGGATCGAACTGGTGTAGAGATGGAGGCTCTCACTGCAGCATCGATTGCCGCCTTGACGATCTACGATATGTGCAAGTCATACGATCGGTCGATGGTCATCGGTGAACTCGCACTGTGGGAGAAAACCGGAGGGAAGTCAGGTAGTTGGCGACGCGAAGAGGGGAAATGAGCGTATGCAGGCTGGAGTAGTGGCGATTCTCATCGTCGGTTGGTCCTTGGTGCTAATGCAACCTTTCTTCAGCGCTCGAAGGCGCAAAGACTACCTCCGATCTATTGTGACCTTTCGCCAACAGCTGTGGGCGCTTGAGACCGGCATCCAGAGTCGGCCGCTTGTTCAGCAAAGAAGCACAGATCGTCCGACACGCCCCTCGACGGCTGCTTCAGTACCGCCGTATCGTCGAAGGCAGAGAACGCTTGCTTCTCTTGGTGGTTCACTGCTTATTGGGCTTTTGTTGATCGTCGTCGCAGCGCCGATCGGGTTGCTGCTCACCACCATCAGCCTGGTTTCAATAGCGGTTTTCCTCACCCTTGCGAGAGCAAGCCACAATGCGACTCGTGCTCGTCCGACCTATGCCACGTCACGACAGGGCTTGGCGAGTTCTCGTGGCACCACATCAGAGCGAGCGATCGCCTGAGAACCGGATAGACTGGTGCACGCGGGGGTGTAGCTCAGCTGGTAGAGCGCTACGTTCGCAATGTAGAGGCCGAGGGTTCGAGTCCCTTCACCTCCACTCGTCGTGTCCGACCGAAATACTACGAGTAGCCCGCCTGCCTATCATCCTTTAGGCAAGATACGAACCTGCCGCCTAGTTGCGGGCCACCGTCCTCGACCATGCATGATTGTTCGCGTCGCCATTCGCCTCTGCCCAACAGCAACCATCCCATCATGCTCACGCAGGTGAGCCCAGCACCCGCCTTTATCGTCGTGGGGTCGGCTCCGACTCAACGACGCGGCGGCCAACGTCGCTCATCTGCCATGAAGACTCTTGTTGGGCAAATCTTGTCACCCGTCGCCGCACAATTCGCGACGTCGCCAGCATCGCCCTCGCGAGGCCGTGGGCCAGATCGTTCTGCTCACAATAACTCACCCGCTATCGGACGTGTAGTTGGGCTGCTCCGCACACGGCTCGCAAGCGGTCAGGTCTTCGTAGAAATCATTCCTGGCGATACTCAGTTGCACGGAGAACGTGCAGCTGGAGTGCCTATGGTCTCCCAATGGAGGTGCCGCTGAGTCAGCGCACCTCGCACATGCTTGATGAGCTCTATCACGACCGACGAGGAGGCCATTCCCGTTCGATAGTGCACCCCGTCGCCAACTCACTTGCCCGAAAGCAATCCCGTCATTGAATCCATCTGCGACCTATCCGCACCTTCTATGCGTCCAGGGCATGCTCGCCCATCAAGTGATCTCTACACGCAAGCATCTAGAAGCGCCCGGTGCTGTAAGACGGGGGACCAGGCGATGGGAGACAAACCACGCGACCATTATCGCCGCCGACCAAGGTCGCCCATGCATGGCCATCGACTCATTGGATCACTGCTCGCTGGGAAAAGTGAACAGCCACGATGCTCTGTATTCCTACGGGGTGCACGGAGAAAGGGTTACTCTAGTACAGGCCAAACGATGGAAACTTCACATCAGCTAGGTGCATGATAGAATCGTGCCTAGGTCATGTTGAGCGATGGAAGTGATCTTCTTGGGAGGCCAATGGTGCGTACAAGCAATCAGGTAGACCGAGAAAAGCAGCTTGCAGCTGAGGCCGCTGCAGATCTTGTCGAAGACGGTATGACCGTTGGTCTTGGGACGGGTTCAACCGTCGCTTTTCTCTTGCCGGCACTCGCACGCCGCCATCGCAACATCCGCTGCGTTGCGACCTCCCCTCATACCGCCGATCTCGCGCAACAGCTCGGCATCGATGTGGCACCATTCACAGAGCTCGCCATCCTCGATCTAGCAATCGACGGCACCGATCAAATCACCCCAGATGGCTGGCTTGTCAAAGGAGGAGGAGCCGCCCACACTCGCGAAAAACTCGTTGCCATCACCGCCAATCGCTTTATCGTGATCGCTGATTCGACGAAACCGGTTGCTGTGCTCAAAGGCCCGATCCCGATCGAGCTGCTCGCCTTTGGTCTTGGCTCGACTCTTCGCCGTTTGGGCGACGTCACCCTCAGAGCGGTGCCATCTAGCCCTGATGGCGGCATCATCGCCGATTACCATGGACCACTGGTGAATCCAAGAGAGACAGCTGCTCGACTTTCTGGCACCCCTGGCCTCATCGAACACGGTCTCTTTCCCCCAGAGATGGTGACTACAGCGATCATCGGACGAGGAGACCAAGTCGAGGTGATCGATTACCGAGGCGGCAAGTGACCATCACGAGACACAAGGAACTTTTTAGCTAATCGAGGCAGTGTAAATCTGTTCAATCGCGCTCTTGAGTTCCGCAGTAAACGCCTCGTCACTCATGTCGACGTGGAGGCCCTCGGTAAGTGCTCGTGAGAAACTCGCGATCATCTTATGGTTGTGGACGAGTCGTTCGATCGCCTGTTGGCGGGTGTACCCTCCAGAGAGCGCCACGACGCGCACCACCTTAGGATGCTCTATCAGTGAGGCATAGTAATCATCACGCTCGGGTAGCGTAAGCTTGAGCATGACCAACTGATCATCATCTAACGCATCAAGTCCCTTCAGAAGAGCGTCTCGAAGCAGGCTCTCGGCCACTTGCTTGTCCGGGCTAGTGATATCGATCTCGGGCTCAAGAATAGGGATGAGGCCCTTGGCAAGAATGCTCGTGGCGATCTCGAACTGCTGATCCACCACCGCCTGTACGCCAACAGGATCCCCCAACTGGATAAACGACCGCATTTTTGTCCCGAAGACTCCCTTTGTGATCGCCTTGTCCAACAGGGCATTCAAGCCGGGCATCGGGTTCATACAGCGAGCCCCATTGGCCTCAGGTGCCAGACCCTTATCGACCTTCACGAAGGGAACCACCTGCTTGTGGTCCCACAGGTAGGTCGCGGCATCGACCCCTGCAAACTGTCGATCGAGCGTGTCCTCAAAGAGGATAGCTCCGAGGATATGATCACCGCCGAAACTCGGATTGGTGACGATTCTCGTCCGCATGGCGTGCATCAGCGATAGCATCTGTTCATCCGAATCGTAGGACTCGCGAGGAATGCCATAGAGCTCGAGGGCGCCAGGCGTACTTCCACCACTTTGATCGAGCGCGGCTATAAAGCCAGCGCCATGGGTCATCTGTTCAAGCTGTTCCGTGTTCATACCTGTCTCCGATCTGATGAGATTCGTCAAGCTTGGATCCTCCCGCTAAGGCTAACACGGACCCAATTCAATCGATCCGCCCTCCCGTAATCGATACCTTCACTGCGTCAGCACGACTATCACAAGACACCTGGAATGAGCGCACTCACCGACCTCACCTCTGGCGTGAGCCCACGTTACGGCACCCCAAGGGGGGTGACAACTGTGGGTGCGAGACGTTAGGGAGGATCAGCCTGAGTGGTTTCGGACACTACGATCCATACATATCTGACAGTGCATTCGTTCCAGCACCGCCCAGGCTGATCTAGGGACATGTGCGGTCGGGCATCGCAATTGACCACCCATGGTTCGCGGCAAGATCCATCTTGGCCCCAGGATCTGGGTCCGCACCCGTCTGGGATGCTCCTCAGCCACCTCGCGCGAGCCAGTCATCAGGCATCGAGATGCTCCCATTTGGTGGCCCATGACACTGTCGTCTACAATCTGTTTGTCGCGACAATGACCGCTCTCTCTTGAGATACCCGAATAGACCGGTCTTGGCGATGGATCAACGAGTTGGCGAGGAGCGGACGTGACCATTGAAAGTAGAAGACGCATCACTGTGGCTCAAGGGGACGGGATCGGCCCAGAGATCATGGAGGCGACCCTGCGGATTCTCGCCGAGGCGGGGGCGGATCTCGAGATCGAACGGATCAAGGTTGGAGCACAGGTCTTTGACCAAGGGATTACGTCTGGGATCGAACCAAAGGCATGGGATTCGCTGCGGCGCACCAAGGTTCTCCTAAAGGCGCCGATCACGACTCCACAAGGTGGTGGATTCAAAAGCGTCAACGTCACCATTCGCAAAACTTTTGGCCTCTACGCCAACATTCGACCCTGCATCTCCTACTCTCCTTTTATACCCACCCAACATCCGGGAATGGATCTCGTCATCGTCCGTGAAAATGAAGAGGACCTCTATGGCGGCATCGAGCATCGTCAGACCCAAGATGTGTTTCAAACCCTCAAACTCATCACTCGACCCGGCAGCGAACGCATTATTCGCTATGCCTTCGAATACGCGCGCCGTTACCATCGCCACAAGGTGACAAGCTTCACCAAAGACAACATCATGAAGCTCTCTGACGGCACCTTCCACAAGATCTTCGACGAGGTGGCGGCCGAGTATCCGGAGATAGAGGCCGAGCACTGGATCATCGATATTGGCACGGCGAAACTTGCCACCGCACCCGAGCAGTTCGATGTCCTCGTCCTGCCAAACCTCTACGGCGACATTTTATCTGACGTAGCCGCCGAGATCACCGGCTCCGTCGGGCTGGCCGGTAGCGCCAATATCGGCGATGAGATCGCCATGTTCGAGGCTATTCATGGCTCGGCACCCCCACTAGCTGGCCAAAACATCGCCAACCCCTCTGGTCTTCTAATGGGCGCCGTGCTGATGCTGGTACATCTGGGGCTCGGGTCAATCGCGACTCGGGTCCATAACGCATGGCTCTGCACGATCGAAGACGGCATTCACACCCCTGACATCTATACCGATGGGGTATCGGCAAAGAAGGTGGGCACCGATGCCTTCGCAGATGCCGTCATCGAGCGACTGGGCCAGACGCCGGAGCGACTCCCCGCCGCTCACTACCCAGCATCAGAGGAGCCGATCATCGTCAAGCTCAAGGAACGTCCAATAGAGATCAAGACGCTTGAGGGAATCGATATTTTTCTGGAGTATCGGGGTGACGTGAACCAGCTTGGACAGCAGATCGAAGCGCACCTCAACCCGAACCTCACGTTGGTCATGATCAGCAATCGTGGACAAAAAGTCTATCCAAATGGAGCTGCTGAGACGTTTTGCGTCGATCACTGGCGCTGTCGGTTCCAGGCTCGTGTGCCTGGAGCTACCATCACGACAGCGGATCTGATCGACCAGCTGAATCGACTCGACACAGCAGGGCTCCCGTTCATCAAGACGGAGGGGCTCTACGCCTTTAACGGCGTACCAGGGTATTCCCTGAGCCAAGGGCAATAGACACACAGGGTGTCGGCTAGGAGGTCAGTGCTAGCGCACCCATTAGATCGAAGCCAAGAGCACCGCCAGGAGCCCCGTCAAGAAGATCCCATCAAAGGTCCCCGCGCCGCCTATGGAGACGATGGATGCGCCAAGCGTCCTCGTCTTGCTGAGATTCGAGAGGTCAGCGCCGATAAGAACACCCATCACACCGATGATGTAGGCCAGTGCGGCGAGGTAGTGAATCGTTAGCAACGAGGCCAGGATGACCGCCATTAGGGCTGGCAGGAGGATCGGGACCGCGATACCTACGCCACGGATAGGACGAGCAACGAATCGGACCACGACTGCTGCAATAACGACCCCGATGAGCGCCAGCAGCTCGAGATGGTCGTGCACGGCTAAGTAGATCGAAAGGACCGTTGGGATAACCGCGCCACCTACATTGACCGCAATCGAGGTCTCGCTTGGGCGGGGCGGAGTCGGGATGACATAGCGGATACCGAGGAAACTGATCGAACGCTCCACCGGTTCCTCGATCGGGTTTTGAAGTCTCGCCACCGGAATATTGATAAAACTCCCGAGAATCGTCGCGACAAGAATGAGCAGCAGCCAACCGGGCGCGATGCCAATCCGCTGATACGCAAATCTGAGAAGATCGAGACCAAGGAGTGCGACTAGCACAACGAAGAGCAGAGCGAGGGCAAGATAGAACGGCCACGCCAAGGCCCAGTAGACGGATCGACGCATAACTTACAGTCCTTCCTCCCCCCCAACCTAACACCGTTAGCGCGCACACGCCCAGCATCGGCATCAAGTCTTCGAGATTTTGTGCCGAAACACTACGGCAGACAGGCCCACCACAACCTCAAAGAACAAGTCCAGAACTCTTGAACGTGACGATCTCAGTCTAGAACGCGCTAAATTAGAGGGAGATCTACTCGACAAAGGAGTCGAAGTTGACACTTACAACGAAGAAGCTTGGAAAAAATCCGGTCTTTAGCGGATTGAAGGAACGTCTACGAGAACTCGAATCTCAATTGGGTTCGCCTGAGAAACGCAAAGCTTTTCTCGGATTCGCTCGCTCGTTCACCGCACACATCGATCCCGAGGAAGAGACGGCCTTTTCTACCGATTTTGTCATCGCGGCCCTCACGGCCCAGCTCCATACCTTGGACACCGTTACGGCCGAGGATATGTGTGTGATGGAGATTGTCCGTGGGTCAGATGTCCTGCGCATACGCTGTCGACCTGAGGGAGTCTCTGAGCTCGAATCCGTCTTTTCGACGATGCGCGCCCCAGGCACCATGATCTCCATCGTCAGTAACGACATGGAGTTCCTTGTCGACACCTTCCTTCAGACCATCCGTGAGAAATCCGATCGGCTCACCACGATTCACCCCATCCTCGAGCGCGCCGATCTCGCCCGTTGTGGGTGCAACGTTGCCTCAGCACAGTCAACCGAGCTCGTCTCGTTTTTCGCCGCCCAGATCCCGATGACGGTGACCAAGGTTGAGGCCGAGCAACTTTTGCGCACGCTGGCCAAACGCTATCAACAACTCCACCACTTCAACAGAGACCGGGATCGTATGCTCTCTGATCTCCTTCACCTCATCGAGGAGCAGGAGTTTCCTATCAACGGCAAGACTGAGATTCCCATCAGCAGCTCTGCCTTTTCTCACTTTTTACCATTTGCCGAGATTCGACGTCCAAAGAAAGGGCAACGGCTTGACCTCGGCATTACCCGTGAGGACGTCGCCATCGATCGCCACTGGCCACGTAATATCGGCACGAACTATCACATCCAGGTGCTTCCGGCACGATCCGAGATTCTCGACTTTTCGCAGCTCCGCGCCGTCTCCTTCAAGGCGCCTGAAGGAGAGGTTGATTTTGTCGGGATTTTCCGCCCCCAACGAACTGGGTCTATTGGGCTCGCCGTCCCAGAGGTCGCTGACCGTCTCGAAACCGCCCGCAAGCGACTGAATCTCCTCCCCACAAGTCACTCCTACCGTGTCCTGCAGGACTTTGTCACCTCGCTCAACATCGACACGGTGCTGGCGTTACCGATGAACGACTTTCTTGAACTCGCGCGAGCGGGCCTCTTGGTCGAAGAGGTCTCACGCACCCAGGTCTTCTTGAGCCAAACACCGACAGGTCCGCGTCGCCTGCTCGTCTTGGTTCCAGGTGACAGAGTCGAGTTTGGCATTGAGGATCGCATCGACGACACGCTCGCGAACTTCTGTGACGGCGTCCCGAAGCAAATCGGCCGGTTCTTCTCCGAACGCCGCCTCGTCTTAGAGTACATCCTTCTTGGCTCAATGACTCCTGAGGGGCTCGACAAGCTCGCCGAAGAGCTTGACCGAATCACGACCCCGTGGAGGACAAGAATCCGCACGAAACTTCGCCAGGAGGTTGACCAAGACGTATTGCCGCGCGTACTCGGTGCCTTAGACCTGGTCGCTGAATCCGTCGAGGAGAGCTATCAACAGGAAGAAAACGACGATTTCATCATCTCCGACCTCACCGCCATCGCTGAACTCTTAGAGTCCGATCGCCGACTGTCGACGCGGCTCCTCGTCGATGTCAATGGAGAGCTACGACTCCACTTAATTCTGATAGGGAGTCGACTCTCGCTGTCGCAGATATTACCGGTCATCGAGAATTTCGGGCTGAAGGTCTCGGATGAACAGCCATACCGAGGCCGGACCGGGAACCGAGAGCTCTGGATCATCGATCTAGGTCTTGTCGTCGAAAGCGATGAGGCACTGCAACGTCTTGGCCATGGACGGGTCCGCGAACGGGTAGAGCAGTCGCTGGCTGCTATTTGGCGCGGCGATGAAGAAAACGATCAGCTCAATCAGCTTGCCATTACCGCTGAACTCAAACCAGATGAGATCGCGGTCACAAGGGCGCTAGCGAGCTACATGAGGCTCACCAACTTGGGATATTCCGAAACCTACTGCCAACAGGCTCTGGTAAATCAGCCGACGCTCGCGCGCACATTGGTGCGTCTGTTCTACACCCGCTTTGACCCCGAGATCTCCGAGCTTGACCGCGACGAGTCCAGTGAACGTTTGATCGCCTCACTGGAGGAAGAATTGAGCAATGTGAGTTCGCTCGATCAGGACAAAGTCTTGCGAGGCATGGAGGAACTCATTCGTGCGATGCTTCGCACCAACCTCTTCCAAGCAGAACGCAAAGCCGTAGCCTTCAAGATCGACCCCCGACACCTCAGCTTCCTTCCTGATCCAAAGCCACGCTACGAAATCTATCTACGGAACGAGACCACCGAGGCCGTGCACCTGCGTGGTGGACCGGTGGCACGAGGTGGTATCAGATTTTCTGACCGCATGGAGGACTTTAGGACCGAGATCTTAGGTCTCATGAAGGCGCAAACGGTGAAGAACGCGGTCATCGTGCCAGTCGGGTCCAAGGGTGGCTTTATCGTGAAAGACCTCGATCCGAAGAGTCGTAATGCCGCCAAGATCGAGCGTTCGTATCGCATCTTCATGGAGACGTTGCTCTCGCTGACCGACAACCTTGTGGCCGGCAAAATCGTTCCTCCCCAGGACACGGTATGCCACGATGGGCCTGACCACTATCTCGTCGTCGCCGCCGATAAGGGAACGGCGACCTTCTCCGATATCGCGAACGAAATCGCCGTAGCTCATGGCTACTGGCTCGGAGATGCCTTTGCCTCGGGTGGTTCTCATGGCTTTGACCACAAAGAAATGGGCATCACCGCCAAGGGCGCCTGGGTCTCGGTAGAGCATCTCTTCGACGCCGTCGGCATCGACATCGCACGGACTCCGATTCGAGTCGTAGGGGTTGGCGATCTCTCTGGTGATGTCTTTGGCAACGGGACACTACGTTCCCACCAGCTCAAGCTCATCGCAGCATTCGATCACCGCCATATCTTCCTCGACCCCGATCCAGAGCCAGAGGTCTCGTGGCAGGCACGCTCCGCCATCTTTTCACAGGGGGCTGGCACCACGTGGGAGGACTACCCTGAATCCGCCATCTCCACCGGCGGCGGTGTCTATCCGCGCAACGTCAAAGGTATCAAAATATCAGCCCAGGCCGCAGAGGCCTTTGGAATACCAGTAGCCACCTACGAGCCCAATCAGCTCATCAGGCATATCCTCCAAGCGCCGGTCGATCTCCTCTTCAACGGAGGCATCGGCACCTATGTCAAAGCCACATCGGAGGCCAATGTAGAGGTCGCCGACAAGGCAAATGATGCAGTCCGTGTCAACGGCAATGAGGTCCGTGCTCGAGTCATCGGTGAAGGCGGCAACCTCGGGATGACCCAACTCGGTCGCATCGAATACTGTCTGAGCGGCGGTCGGTGTAACACCGACTCCATCGACAACTCCGCTGGCGTCGATACCTCCGACCACGAGGTGAACATCAAGATCGCATTGGATGCGCTCGTGCATGAGGGTGCGCTCACCGTCGACCAGCGCAACGAGATACTAACCCAATGTGTCTCTGAAGTTGAGACGCAGGTGCTTGCCGATAACGTCTACCAGAACTGGGCACTCTCAGCCGCTGAGGCGCGCTACGACCATTCCTGGGGCGAGATCACCCGACTACTTGGTCATCTTGTGCAGTCCGCGGGCCTTGCTCCAGCGGTTGAACACCTACCCGATCCTTCGGTCATCGCGGCCAATCCACCGACGAGGAAGTTGACAAGGGCCGAGTTGTCCATCATCATCTCGTATGTAAAGTTGGACCTCAACCAACAACTCATGGAGAGTTCCCTGTTAGACCATCCGTTAACCGATGGCCTCTATGAGGAGTACTTCCCATTGCCGGTTCGACAGCGCATCAAACAGCTCTCGCTTCGGCACCCACTGCGGCGCGAGCTGATCGCTACCACGATCGCCAACGTCATCGTCAACCATGTCGGAGTCTTTGGTGTCCAAGCCATCGCTGCGGCCGCAAACATCTCGATCGTGAAGGCCGCCGAATACGTCTACTTGGCACTCCTGCTCACGGATGCTCGTACGACCGTGCGTCGGCTCTTGTGGTCCACTGGAACCTCTTTTGACGCACGGATGTCGGCCTATCTCGGGTTCCAGGATCTGGTTTGCACCTCTGCCCTCGAACTGCGGCTCGTCGTCGGTGAGCCAGAAGGTCTCTTCGACGCCGATAATCTCAGTTCACTGGTCGCCGATGTCAAGACGGTGGCACACCAATTAAGCCTACGCGATGACCTGCCTACGAGTTGGCAAGAGCGACGAGCTTGGATGTCCGAGTCGGAGCTCGATACCCAAGCAACCGACCTCCTTGTTCCCGGACGAGCGCTGGCGCTCTACCTCTCGCTGCTCGTCGATCAGGAACACACGGTGGACGACCTTGAGAGCTTCGCAGATCGGCTTTACCGTCTGGAGCTCGACAGTGGGATCATCAACACCCGCGAATTACTCTCCAATGTTGCTACCTCTGACCTCGCTTCGGTACTCGCACAGCAGCAGGTACAGGATCGCTTGAACAACCTCTCGCGCAGTATCTTTCTGGGGCAACCGCTCGATGCAACCATTACGGAGGCGGTGGCGCACGTCGCTGACAACCTTGAGCGAGGGGAGATGCTTCAGGCCCTCCTGGAAAGTCTGAAGTTTTAACAACCATAGTACTGTCATCGGGATCGTTGAGTGAACGGTGGCTACGCCGATGGTGCGAGCCTGCTCTTCGGAGTATCTGCGTCTCAGTCGGCCCCATCTCGGGGCACCGCAGCAAGACGTTCAGAACCTGACTGGCTGCCAAATCGATCGACATGCACGTAAGGCAACAGGGGACGTCGCGCCTGCCAATCCAGTCTTTCGAGGTCAGGCACCTGTTCAAAGTGCGTGACCGGACCAATACAGAGCCAAGCGATTGGCCGCACGCCAGCAGGGAGCCCAACAAGATCGGCGAGAAACTCCTCGCGATAGAAGGAGACCCACCCGACGCCAATCCTCTCCGCAGTTGCAGCAAGCCAAAGGTTCTCAATCGCTAGGCACACAGAGTAGAGTCCCGCATCAGCGATCGCATGACGCCCAAGGACGTGAGGAGAGCCACGCTCTGGATCGTAGGTTACCACGATACCGAGGCTGGCATCGAGGATCCCTTCGATCTTGATTCCACGGAAACGCGCTTGCGAATCGCCGTCAAGACTCGCCGCGAAAATAGCCCGTTCATTCTCAACATGAGCATGGAAGGCCTGGCGAGTCTCGTCCGCCTCGACCAAGACAAAATCCCAGGGTTGTGACATCCCAACGCTCGGTGCGCTATGCGCTGCCGTCAAGATCCGCCCGAGCACCTTGGGATCCATCGCCTCCCCATTGAACTGCCCCCGGACGTCCCGACGCCCGAAGACTACCTCGTAGAAGCTGTCCTTGTCCATGAATATCCCTTCTTTTCACAAACCTCGCCCAAGGCTACTAGCCTTTTTGGTGTGCAGACAATCAGACGACGCCGGTGAATACGATGCGCGGCCTTCGGAACAGGACTTCAAATCCTGTATCAGCGAAGGATATCGATAGCAGGACACTCGGTCGTGCGTGGCAGGTGACTAAGGAGTTTCGCTTTGGCATCGTCGCCTACCTTGTGGCGATTCTGCTCGGCGCACTCTTTGGTTCCCTCACCCCTCTGCTCTTTAAAGACCTCATCAACAATGCCATCCCCCGAGGTTCACTGCACCTGTTGATCATCTACACGGTCATCCTCGGCGCCCTAACGCTCGCCCAGACGGGAGTCGGAGTGCTGAGCCGCTACCTTCAGTCCGTGATCGGAGAGGGGATTATTTACCGGTTGAGAATCCGTCTCTTTGAGCACATGCAAACTCTCTCCCTCAGCTTCTTCACCCATTCGCAGACCGGCTCGATCATCTCGCGGGTGAACAACGATGTCGTAGCCTCACAGCAGGTTGTTGGCACACTCGGTTCGCTGGTCTCGGACGTCGCCACCCTCGTGTTTACGCTCTTTTTCATGTTCGAACTCTCACCAGAGGTGACCGCTCTCGCATTGCTGATCGTACCCGTACTGATCCTCCTCGATCGCCTACTCGGCAAGCGTCTCACCCAGTATGCACGGGTTCAGATGCAGGCGAATGCGGAGATGACCGCCTTCGAACAGGAACGTTTCAACGTCTCTGGATCGTTACTGGTCTCATTATTCGGCAATCGGAACCGGGAATCGCAGCAATTTCGGACCCAGGCAGCCGATGTCCGAGAGGCTGGCATCCGTTTTGCACTTTTTGGACGGCTGTACTATAGCACCTTGGCACTCATGGGTGGCATCGGGACGATAGCGGTGTACGCCATCGGTGGAGACGAGGCGTTACACCATGCGCTCACGCTTGGTGCTCTGGTGGCCTTAGCACAGTACGTGACGAAGCTCTTCGCGCCCCTCACCGATCTCTCCTCGGCCCGTGTCAACCTTCTTCAGGCGCTTGTGAGCTTTGACCGGGTCTACGAGGTGCTCGACCTCACGCCCGAGGTGCAGAACCCGACCCATCCCATCCATCTTGCCCATCCAAGGGGACGCATCGTCTTCGACCATGTCAGTTTTCGCTACCCAAGCGCAACCCCGTTGGCGAGTCTTGCCAAGAACCCGACATTGACCAAGGCCGCCACTGAGGAGTATGCGCTGTCTGACATCACCATCACCCTGGCCGAAGGGACGATGACAGCGCTCGTGGGACACTCAGGCGCTGGCAAAACCACCGTGACGAACCTGATCACTCGACTCTATGACCCAATCGATGGGTCAATCACCCTCGACGGTGTTGATCTACGCCAGCTCGATCTGGAGGAGTTACGAGCACTCGTCGGTGTCGTCTCCCAGGACCCTTTTCTCTTCCATGACACCGTACGCTCTAACCTCTTGTATGCCAACATCCACGCGACCACCCAAGATCTCCTTCACGCGGTCGAAGCGAGCCAACTAGCCGAACTCATCGACCGTCTTCCCCAAGGGCTCGACACGCTGGTAGGCGAACGGGGTTATCGGCTCTCAGGTGGCGAGAAGCAACGCCTGTCGATCGCCCGAGTCCTGTTGAAGGACCCGAGAGTCGTCGTCCTCGATGAAGCCACCTCGAGCCTGGACTCCACCAACGAGGCGCTCATCCAGGGGGCAATTCAACGTACCCTGCGAGGCAGGACGTCGCTCGTCATCGCCCACCGACTCTCCACGGTTTTGGACGCCGATACGATCGTGGTCCTCGATCACGGCCGGGTCGCTGAGGTCGGTTCGCACCAGGACTTACTGAGTCAGCAAGGACTCTACGCAAGTGTCTTCGAGCGGCAGTTTCGATCCCCAGCGGCTACCGACCTACCGATGCCTACTCCTGAAAGGATCGACTAGCGCCGTTGGGTGCCGCAGCGCCTGGCATCTCGACTCCTAACCGGAGCCCACCAACCTGGAAACGTCACAAATTTAACAAAACTGTCGACCTCTCCCTTCGAATGGTACTAGGTTTAGCACAATCGAAGTCCACAATGGCTTCGAGGGCTAACGACAAGGCCAGAGACAACAAAATGGGAAGTCAGGGGGACCTACTCAATGCAAATAAACAAAACTACCGAAGGAGGGCGCTTACGACGCGAGATGTCGTATATCGACCTCAGCTTCGCTGGGCTCGGTGCGATCATCGGGTCTGGGTGGCTCTTCGGTGTGCTCTACGCAGCAAACTACGCTGGTCCAGCCGCCATCTTGGCGTGGATCATCGCAGCGATCATCGTCACCTTCATCGCGCTCGTCTACGCCGAGCTCTCTGGCATGTTGCCCGAGGCCGGTGGAATCACGAGATTTCCGCACTTCTCCCACGGTTCGCTCGTCGGCTTCATCATGAGCTGGGGTGCATTCCTGGGATACGCGGCAGTACCGGCTATCGAGGCAGAAGCGGTCGTCCAGTACGCCGAGCACTACATCACCTCGTTTCAGAACAACAAGACCTTAGACTTCGTCGTCGAGGCCATCATTCTCCTCATCTTCTACGCGATCAATATCTACGGGGTCAAGGTCTTTGCCAAGATCAATAGCGTGGTTACGTTCCTCAAGTTCATCACACCGACACTGACGATCATCGTGATTCTCTTCGTCGCAAAGCACTGGGGCAACTACACGGCGACCACGGCCCATGGATCGGGCTTCATGCCCTATGGTACCGCTGGTGTCTTCATCGCCATCTCCTCCGGAGGCATCATCTTCTCCTTGCTCGGCTTCCGGCAGGCGGTCGATATGGCTGGTGAGGCAAAGAATCCACAGCGCGACGTACCACGTGCCATCCTCACCGCGATCCTGCTTGGGGCGCTGGTCTACACCCTCGTCCAGGTGGTGTTCATCGCCGCTCTTCCACCGAACGCGATTGCCAAGGGTTGGGCTGCGTTAGCCTACACCTCACCATTCGCCCAGGTAGCGACCATCATTGGCCTGGGATGGCTTGCATCGATCCTCTACGCCGATGCCGTGCTCTCACCGTCAGGAACCGGATTGGTCTACCTCTCCTCTGGTGGACGCGTGGTGCTCGGCTCCGCTCGTAATAACTACCTCGGCAACAAGTTCCGTAGCGTCTCCGAACGTTTCGGCGTCCCAATCTGGGCCATGTCCATCACCGTGCTCTTTGCCATTATCTTCTTGCTGCCCTTCCCAAGCTGGCAGAGCCTAGTGGGGGTCATCTCCTCGGCGACTGCCTTCACTTACGTGATGGGTCCAGTCTCGCTCGCGGTCTTCCGCAAGTACCACAACGACAAGCACCGTCCCTTCCGGTTGGGTGGAGCCAAAGTCTTTGGCCTGCTAGCCTTCATCGGTGGCACCCTCATCATCTACTGGTCAGGTTGGGGAGTCGATTGGAAGCTCGTCGTCGGTATTCTCGGTGGAACCGCTATCTACCTCATCGCCTCTGCCGTGGGAGCGCCTGTCGAAAAAATCACGCGTGAGGACTGGAAGTCCGGCATCTGGTTGCCGGTCTATCTCCTCTCCATGCTCGCCATCGCCTATTTTGGTGCGGCACGGTTTGGAGCTCCATTCAACCATAACAAGGGATTCATCCACTACCCCTATGACATCGTCGTCGATATCATCGTCGCCATTGTCTTCTACACCTGGGCCGTTGCCTCGGGTCGTAACAGCGAGGACACTGAGCAGGCCTTCGCCCGGGCAGCTGAGCTCCGTCGCGGAGTCCAAAATGGTGAAGCGAGTCTCGCCGACTAGCTAATCGGGAGAAGTCCTTGGCCCGTTGGGAGACCGAGGACTTCGAGCCCACAACCGATCAAGGAGAAGAGGGCGGTGCAACAGCACCGCCCTCTTCTCATCCTCGCCACAATCACATCAATGATGGTGGACGCTACTGACCTAGGTAGTACTCGCTCAAGTACTTCTCACCCTCATCGCAGAGGACTGTGACGATCGTTCCAAACTCGGGATGGCGCTCCTTCAACCGTCTGGCCGCCACGAGA
This sequence comes from Actinomycetes bacterium, assembly GCA_021819725.1. The sequence continues at coordinate 27,671 of JAKAQR010000007.1, read as the reverse complement.
TTGGCACCAGAACTCGGACCAACCAAATAACCCCGCTGCGCAAGTGCATACATCTCCGTGATGGCATCCAAACTGGTCACCGCCACCAACTCGTTCACCTCATCATGGTGGCGCGCAAAGATGCCGGGGACAAAACCATCGGCGATACCCTCGATCTTGTGGTGATGAACCTCGCCACAGAGGATTGTGCACGACTCATCGGGCTCCATGCCGACCACCCAACAGGCTGGATTGGCGGCATGCAGGCATTGCCCGACTCCGATCAAGGTACCACCCGTGCCAACACCCATGACAAAGGCGTCTGGTAGGCGTCCGTCACCGAGATCGGCAAGGATCTCAGGTCCAAAAATCTCTCGATTCTCCTCTACATTGAGCTCAGAGTCGAACTGCCCTGGGCAAAAAAACCCCGGTTGCGCTCCAAGCAGTCGCGCCTCCTCGAGTGCATTGTTGACATGAAAGTCCCCGATCTCACGGACCTGAGCTCCAAAAGCCTTAGATATCGCTACTCGCTCACTGCTAAGACCCTCTGGCATGATCACCAGCATCTTGTAGCCTTTGACCGCCGCCACCATACTGAGCGCGTTACCGGTGTTCCCGCTTGAAGCTTCGACGATGGTCATCCCGGGCTCCAACAGGCCTTGTTCCTCTGCCCGCTCGATCATGTACTTCGCGATGCGTGCCTTGATCGAGCCCGATGGATTGAGATACTCAAGCTTGGCAAAAATCCCCTCCTCTACCTGCACCAGCGGAGTCGATCCAATGTGCGCGAGAAGATCAGAACCGAGTTGTGTCACCATTGACCCCTACCCCCTTGTAATTACGCAGTCTTTACCAGAAAGAATAGCTCCGCCAAGCGCCCCTCCGCGAGACCCGCGGTGGCAGCACCCATGGCGAGCCAGCCTCGAACCATCGTACGCATCCCCTCGGGATCGGGTAGCTGACTCTTGTGTTGTTCAATTGCCTCAAGCTTGGCATCGAAGGTATCGGTCACATCCACGTAGTGCGTCGGGTCAGGGTACGCCATCAGCGCCACATCGAGCACCGTATGCGCCTCAAGGCCCTGTTCTAAGAGGTCACGATGGGTAAAAGGGTTACGAGCATCCGGATAGACCGCGCAGAGCGCCGCTTCACCAGCCGCGAGATGGTCGGGGTGTGATGAACCGATGCGAGCAAAATTGCGCGTCGGAGATTGGCAGAGCACCCGTTCGGGCCGAAACTGTCGGATCATCGCGGTGATGTCGTGTCGCAACGGCATCGACACCTCGAGCGATCCATCGTGATAGCCGAGAAATTCAACCGTGTCGACGCCGACCACCTTCGCGGCAGCCCGCTGTTCACGTCGACGAATCGCAGGTATCTCCGAACGAGCGATACTCGGATCGAAACCGCCCGCATCACCGTCGGTGACGATACAGTAGGCGATCTCCGTACCTTGTTTGCGCCATGCCGCAATCGTACCAGCGATACCGAAATCGACGTCGTCTGGGTGAGCGGTAATGACCAAAACCGACTTTACCGGCTCGAGTGGCGTTAGGGACATAGATAACCTCCGTTTGTTCTCCCTCTAGCCTACCTCCAGGGTGGAGACTCCCCTGATCGAGGTAGGCTCCCCACAGAGCCCCCGACGAAGGCACTTGCTGGTGTGGAAGAAAAAAGTAGACGCGCCCGCGCGAGGTCAGCTACTCACCATCACGCCTGTTACGCGGTGAACAGACTCCCGACACCCATGCAGCTCGCGCGGCCGCCTGCCGTCATCGTGTCACGCCCTCGATACGCACTCATCTGTTGCGCAACGCAAGCGCATACTCGTAGGATCTGATCAGCCTTGGCACTCTTCCTCTCGCGACCCCCGGAGAGGTGCGGCGCAACTGATGCCACCGCCATAGCGCCCAAAGACAGGAGAACGACAAGCCCATGAGCGGGCCGACGATCGCTAGCGTTCGGTCGCCATTGGATCCAGACACTACCAGCATGAGGCCTAGCATTTCGACCCCAAGGACGACCATCATCACCGGCTGCATTCGCCGCAAAGACTCCAGTCGCATCTTCTCCGCGAGGAGAAAGGTCGTCGGCACTTCATCGATCGTCAACCCTGGCTGCGGCAGCGGTGCTGCATCGAGAACACCCTGGCGATGCAGTTGCTTCACCGTTTTGCGCCATCGACGTTGTTGAGCGGGGGGATACTCGCGCAAAACTTGGGCATAGCTCGTTCTCTTACGACGATTATCGATGCCCAGGATCACAGCGACGGCGAGCCCCACCATCACCATGCCGCTGATCCAGGAGACGAAGACCATGCCCGCGAGTATAACAGATTCTGACGAACGATGGACCAAGTACGGCTCCGAGCATCGCGGCCGGTCCACATGGCTCATCTCGGTCACCAGATTGCGGGACGCATCACCACACCCGGTCCCCGACTACCGGAGTGGCTCGATATGCGCTAGCCTGGAGGAATGACCGACTCCGTGAGACTTGCCTCGGGCGACAAGGCACCGTCATTTTGTCTACCAAACCAGTACTCAACACAGCGATGCCTTGAGTCACTCGCTGGCAAGGTCAGTATCGTCTACTTCTACCCCAAGGACATGACGCCCGGATGTACCCTTGAGGCAACCGACCTCAATGAGATGGGTGATCGGCTGAGGGAGCTCAACATTGAGCTCGTCGGCATCTCTCCCGACACCGTCGAGAGTCACTTGAACTTTGCTGAACGCTTTCATCTGGGGTTCGATCTTCTCTCTGACCCCAGCAAGGGTGTCATGGCCGCTTGGGGTGCCTACGGAGAAAAGATGAACTACGGTCGCAAAGTCGTTGGCGTCATTCGATCCACCTTCATCCTCAACCCAGATCTCACGATCGCTCATGCCCTCTATGCGGTCAAGGCCACCGGGCATGCCACACGCATCCTGCGCCTCTGCGAGGCGATGGCCCCATCACGCTAGCTCCACGACGCCGATGACGATGACTACGACAGTCACGCTTTGCTACATTGGGGTCACTTTGGAGGTAGCTACCTAGCTTTGTACGTCAAAGAAATTACACAAAGGAGAATCGAAAATGTCCGAAGCCGTCATTGTTGCCGCTGTGCGTACCCCTATTGGCCGGGCCTTTAAAGGTTCGTTGATCAACGAACGACCCGATGACCTCTCGGGTCTCGTGATCGCCGAGCTGATGCGGAGACTGCCATCACTTGATCCGAGTCGCGTCGACGACGTGATCTGGGGCGCCGCTCTCCAGCACGGGGAACAGAGCATGAACCTCGGGCGCAACGTCGCCGGGCTTGGAGGTCTCCCTGAGAGCGTGCCAGGAACCACCGTCAACCGTTTCTGTGCCTCCTCGCTCCAGGCGATCCGAATGGCCTTCCATGCGATCAAAGCCGGGGAGGGAGACGTTTTTGTCGCCGGCGGTGTCGAGAGCACGACCCGGTGTTCACTCAAAGGGTTCGATCCCGAGGACATGAACCCGCGCTTTACCGATACGACCCGCGCCGACTACATCGACGAGATGTACATCCCCATGGGCCTCACCGCCGAGAACGTTGCAAAGCAGTTTGGAGTCACTCGCGAGGCGATGGATGCGTACGCAAAGCTCTCTCAGGATCGCGCGAGTGCCGCCATCAACTCCGGCTTTTTCGCAAGAGAGATCCTGCCAGTCACGCGAGCGGATCAGAGCGTGATCAGCCAGGACGATGGCCCTCGTCCGAATACCACCATCGAAAAACTCGCCGAACTCAAGCCCGTCTTCTTGCCAGAGGGAACCGTCACTGCGGGCAACTCGTGTCCTCTCAACGACGGTGCCGCCGGCGTGGTGGTGATGTCAGACCGACTCGCCAATGAGCTCGGGCTCACTCCGCTTGCTCGCATCGTTGGGAGTGCGGTAACCGGAATCGCACCAGAGATCATGGGCGTTGGGCCTATCGAGGCGATCAAAAAAGTCCTCGCGCTCACCGGTCTCACCATCGAGCAGATGGACATCGTCGAATTGAACGAGGCCTTCGCCGCTCAGGTGCTACCGGTGGCGCGCGAGACCCACATCTCGATTGAGGATCAACTCAATCCACACGGTGGGGCGATCGCGCTAGGTCACCCATTCGGCATGACCGGTGCTCGCATCATGACGACCCTGCTGAATGGTCTCGCCAGCACGAAGGGCCGCTATGGCCTTGAGACCATGTGCGTTGGGGGCGGGCAGGGCATGGCAATGATCGTCGAAAGGCTCTAGGAACCTGGCTACCACCCCCACTCGACTCATTCTGGTCCGCCACGGCACCACTCCGACCACCGGCAAAATCCTCCCCGGCAGGGCCGAGGGTCTCCACCTATCCACACATGGCCTCCAACAGGCCAACGCGGTCAGCGAGCAACTCGGCCCAAGGTACGGGGCGGTTGATGTCGTTCTCGCATCACCACTCGAACGAGCTCGCGAGACGGCGGAACCACTGATCAGACACCTCGACCAACCACTCGTCGTCGAGGAACGGCTGATCGAATGTGACTTCGGCGAGTGGACGGGAGCGACGTTGACCAAACTCTACCGCAAACCCGCCTGGCGTGACCTCATGGCTCAAGCTGGGAACTTTCGCTTCCCCGGCGGCGAGTCTATCCGGGAGGTCCTCGACCGTATGCTCGATCTCGTGAACGAGATTCGCCGCCAGCACAGCGGAGAGACCGTGGTTGGATTCACCCATGCCGATCCCATCAAGATCCTTGCCACCGAAGCTCTGGGCATGCATCTCGACCAGATGCATCGCATCTCCGTCGCTACCGCATCGATGACGGTCATTGTTATCGGGGAGTCGGGCATAAACTTGGACTCTCTCAACACCGGAGTGATGATTGGAGGAGCACCAGTTTGAGCGAATTGATCGATTTTGGTTCAGTGACCCACTTCACGGTGGGAACCCAAGGTGAGCCCGGCCATCGCGTCTTCCTCCTGCAGGTCGGCTCGGGCCTCTTTCTGCTAACAGTCAAGGTCGAGAAGACGCAGGTACTCGCGCTCGTTCAAGGGCTCACTACCGCGCTGGAGGAGCTCTCGCGTCCCCACGAACTCAGTGGTGACCAGTCACTCCTTGGCGACCTGACCCCAGCGTGGGCCGTCGGTTCCATCGAGATCGAGGTCGATGCAACCACCGAGCTGATCGAGATCGAGCTCCAAGAGCTCGCCGCCGAAGGCGCCGAGTCCGCGTCGGCACGTTTCATCATCACCCGAGAACAAGCGGCACAGTTCGCGATCACCGCCACCAGGCTGGTGGAGCAGGGACGCCCACCATGTCCACTGTGCGGTTACCCACTCGATCCACAAGGACACGCATGCCCGAGAACCAACGGCCACCGAGCTCCGAGCCTCTAGCAACCGAAGCAGAACTCACAACCGGCGAGGTAACCATCCTCGGAAGAATCGAGGCGAGTTCGAATGGAGCGCTCCTCGTCGAACTCGAGAGCGGCCACCTTGGGGTCTACAAACCTGCATCCCTAGAGCGACCGCTGTGGGACTTCACCGCTGGGCTTTTTCGACGAGAACGAGCGAGTTATGTGCTCGCTCGCCAGCTCGGGCTCGATTTCATTCCACCGATCGTCATCCGCGATGACCTTCCACTCGGGAGAGGATCGCTGCAGAGTTTCATCGATGCCGACTTTGACCTGCACTACTTTGAGCTCTACGACGAGCCTGACCTGCGTGATCGGTTCATCGAGGTCGCCGCCTTTGACCTCGTCGCTAACAACGCTGATCGCAAGGCCGGCCATCTTCTACTCGATCAAGGTCGACACCTCTGGGGCATCGACAACGCCCTCTGTTTCCACGCCGAGCCAAAGCTGCGGACGGTGATTTGGGAGTTTGGTGGCGCTCCAATCCCCCAGGAACTACTCGACGCCATGACCCATACAGCAGACGATTTGAACCCCGAGTTCACCCAGCTGCTCAGCCAGCGCGAGCGAAGAACGCTGGTGCATCGGCTGCGCGTGGTGGCATCGATGCGCGCACTCATCGATCTCGACGTCGACGAACGGCCCTACCCATGGCCGCTGATCTGAAAGCAGCCACTGGTCTGAAAGCGGTGAGGTCATTTCATGAGCGATCCCATCCATCGACCCCTCCGAACGACGCGGGCATCATCTCACCGGCGCCGGACCGGCAGGTTTCGGTTACCCCACCGGCGTTGCGACGACGGCCGTGCCGTAGGCGCAGATCTCCGTCCAATCACCACCCATCTCCGAGGTATCGAATCGGAAGGCAACCACAGCATTCGCTCCGAGTTCTGTAGCCCTTTCCTGCATCCGCTCAATAACCTGCGCTCGTGAGTCCTCAAGGTTCTTTGTCATGCCTTTGAGTTCACCACCAAACATTGCCTTGAGTCCCGCGCCAGCCTGGGAAAAGGCATTCCTCGATCGGACAGTCAGACCAAAAACTGGTCCAACCACCCGATCGATACGATAGCCGGGCAGCTCACACGTGGTCGATACGATCATCACAACTCCTTGTCTTCGTTGCTGTTGCGATCCTATCATCATTTCACCGACTCTGTCGGACACGCTCTTCGAAAACTCCGATGGCGGCCGATCTTCTGTGTTAGGCGCCAACCCTTTGGCGAATCGCTTCGATCAGTCGCGGCAACAACTTCTGCGCATCACCGACCACGCCAAGATCGGCGATCTGGAGGATAGGAGCGTCCTTATCCTTGTTGATAGCGATGATGTTTTTTGCCCCCTTCATGCCGACCATATGCTGGGTCGCGCCTGAGATACCGATGGCAAGATAGAGGTTGGGCTTCACCGTCTTGCCGGTCTGTCCTACCTGATAGGCATAGGGAACCCAGCCCGCGTCCACGATCGCACGAGAGGCTCCAGTCGCTCCATGCAACAATCCCGCTAGCTCCTCCACGTAGCGGTAGTTCTCCGCGCTTCCAAGCCCTCTACCACCGGAGACCACTACCTCGGCTTCGTCCAGCTTCGGTCCCTGTCGCTCCTCCACATGGCTCGACACGATCACGGCTCGGTCTGCCTGGGTATTCGAGCTGACCGATCCATCGGTGACGGCTGGATTAGCTGGCACCGCAGCTGCCTCGCTGGCGATACTCTTGGGGCGAATCGCTAGCAACTGGACCGGAGCAGTGATCTTCGATGAGACCACCTTTTCACCACCGAAGACCAGGTTATCTGCGACGATAGCACCATCGACCTCCCGGACCATCACCGCGTTCGTGAGCACCGGAGCGTCGAGCAGGACCGAAAGCCGGGCGAGGACGTCTCGTCCCGTGTACGATTGAGCGACCAAAACCGCCTGGGCGCCCACGCTGCTGACCACCTCACGCATCGCATCAGCGACAGGGACGCCAGGCAGATGCGAGTCGGTGGATCCAAGTGAGATGATCGCGGTGACCCCGTAGAATCCAAGCGTCGTTGCAGCCTCCTGGCTGTCGACGTCATAGATGACCGCCGTCACCTGCTCAGACAGGCTCCGGGCCAAGGTAGCGAGCTCAAGAGCAACCGGCGCTACTGCCCCTCCTTGGGGCTCAGCGAGAATCACGCAGTTTGTTAACATTTCTTCTCCTTAGAGTACTTTGATCTGAGCAAGGTAATTGATAATCTCGGTCTCAGCGGACCCGTCGTCCTCGACAATTTGGCCAGCAGCACGAGCCTCTGCGTCTTCGACAGCCACGACCTGTTCGCGGATCTCGACCGAGAGGCCCAAATCAGCGAGTGTGAGCTGCTCAACGGGCTTTGACTTAGCACTCATAATTCCCTTAAAGGATGGGTACCGGGGTTCGACAACCCCTGCCGTCACACTCACCACCGCAGGAAGATCTGCCTCCACCACGTCGTAACCATCTTCGGTCTGGCGCTGGATCGATACCGTCGTCCCTCGTAACTCGATCTGCTTAGCAAAGGTCAACGCTGGCCATTCGAGGAGAGCAGCGATCTGAGCGGGAACTGTACCCGTATACCCATCCGTCGACTCAGTCGCCGCAATCACCAGATCGGCACCGACGCGCTGCGCCGCCGAAGCGAGCACCTTCGCCGTCGTCAACGCATCCGCACCCGCAAGTGCTGGGTCGCTGATCACGACGGCACTCGTCGCTCCCATGGCGAGCCCGGTCCTGACCCCTTGGACCTCCTGATTGGGTGCCATTGAGACCAGGATCACCTCCGCACCTCCAGCCGCCTCCGCGAGGCGCAATGCAATCTCAACGCCATAGGCGTCAGAATCGTCCAAAATTGCCTTGGCACCCCGAGTCAGGCGCATCGAAGCCGGATCGATCCTCTGTGGCTCCGACGGATCGGAAATCTGCTTAACGCACACCACAACTTTCATGCGTGTACCTACCCTTCTGCAACGCTTACAACGTACTAGCCTATCGCTCGTTTGCAGATTGGTGGAATCAGGAACGGGAGTTTGTCAGCACCGGTATGCGAAGACGAACGAGCGCACCACCCCGCCGTGAATGATCAAAGGTGATCGTACCATCAAGCTGGGTCGTGACAAGGTCACGCACAATGGCGAGGCCGAGCGACTTTGCGCTCGCTGCAACGAGATCCTCCGGGAAACCGACGCCATCATCACTGATCTCCACCCACAGATCCTTTGGGTGCCGTTCGAGGACTACCCGAACGTTGAGTGCCTTGCGGTCGTCGCCATAGCCATGCTCAAGCGAGTTCTGAATCAACTCCGCGAGCACGATCGCCAACGGCGTTACTCGCTGAGCATCGATCCGTTCGGCAGAACCCTCCAGGACCACATCGAGTTCTCGCCCTGGCAACTTCGACTCACGCGCGAGCCGAATCAGCGCCTCAATCACCTCATCGATCTCCACCTCTTCGGAGATGTCTCGCGAGAGAAACTCATGCACCACAGCAATGGACCGGATGCGGCGTTCTGCCTCGCCGAGCGCCGTCTTAGCCTCACTATTGGAGAGGCGTCGAGCCTGAAGACTGAGGAGGCTCGAGATGGTCTGCAGGTTATTCTTCACGCGGTGATGCACTTCGCGAATCGTCGCATCCTTGGAGGCCAGAAGGCGATCCCGTTGACGGAGGTCGGTCACATCGCGCAATAGCAGTACATACCCATTCCCGACGTCACCACGATACAGCGGGAGACAGTAGAAGGTGACCGTCACCCCGCGCGACTTTTCAACCTCCTCAAAGACTGGCGCTCCAAGTATGTCGGCGCGCTGCAGCGCCTGAATACGGAGCCCTAGTTCCTCAAGATTCATTCCTACCCGTACACTTGGACACCCGAGCCGGTGCAGCGCGCTCAGCGCGTTCGGTGAAAGAAACCGAATCCGTTCATGGGCATCGAGCACGCACACCCCGTCACCAACCCGGGGGGCCTCCTCGACCTCGCTCGGCGGGTAGGGGAAACGGCCATTGATCAACATCGCCATGAACTGATCGAACAGGCTCAGGTAGGTCGATTCCAACTCTCCTGGGTTGCGATGTCGCTCGCTGAGTTGGTCGCGGATCATCACGCCGAAGACCTCGCCATCCTGGAGCAGGGGGATGAACCAGGAGGTGATGTGACGTCCGCTTCGAGGATCGGAACGCGTCTCATGAACGATCTCCCCTCGGTGAAAGCAGCGATAGATTGGCGATCCTTCGGTGAGGTCAAACTGCATCCCGATCAAATCCCCAGGATGTGCCGTCTGGGAGGTGGCAGGACGCACCTGAGAGACGATGGTGTAGCGCGAGCGCCGACCCTCTTGGTTTTCGATGGGAAGTGCAATGCTCAGATCGCTGAAACCAAGATCAGCAAGGAACCCCCAAAAGCGCAAGAGCTCGCCGAGATAGGTACGCCGCGAGTCGATCAGCGAGGCTGCATCCCTCTCCAGCATGGCTAGAGCGCTACCTCGGTGCCCACTCGACCCTCAAAACGGCGTAACGTCGTCACCCCATGGGCCACCAACAGCTCTTTGATCTCAGGTGCACGATCAGCGACGTCACCAAGACCGTGGGCATCTGATGCAGTGGTGAGCGGCACCTCGAGCTCAAGAAACCGTCGCAGCAGCCCGGGAGCGGGATAGAACTCTCTTACCGGTTTGCGCATACCCGCCGAGGAGACCTCCGCGGCTACCCCCGCCGTGGCCGCCGCCTCAGCCATGCGGTCGAAGTACTCCTGGGGCACCTTTGGTCGGTGACCAGCCACCTTCACGAGATCAGGATGCGCGAGTACATCCACGGTATGGGTCGCCGCCAGTTCCTCGAGTGCTCGTGTATAGGCCGCCCAAGCCGGTTCCACACCTACGCGCTCCCACTCCGCCATCACCACTGGGTCATCGATATGATCGAAGGGCCAGGTCTCAATCCAGTGGACGGAGCCGAGCAAGACATCAAAGGGGTATCCGAGCAACATCGCCTGTACCCGGTGCATCGCCTCGGGATAGTAGTCCACCTCAAGACCCATCACGACAGGGAGGCCCGCAGCCTTCGCCTCCAGCGCAACAGCGACGTATTGGTCGAGATCGGCAGTAGCATTTTGCTCCCAGTACTGCTCCATGAGATCACGCATCGGGCTCTCGGGATAGCGTCGGAAGTAGCCAGACAGAATCGAACGCGCCTGCGAGAAGCGGTAAAAATGCTCCGTCACCGCGATCTCCGACACTCCCTGCGCGGCCGCATGTTCACAGTACGCCGCCAGCTCTTCGAGTACGACCGGCTTATCTTTGGAGCCATGAGACCAGAGATGGAGATGGTAGTCGATCATGCGTCCAGCCTAGCTCCCGGCCTGTAGCCATCACTGACTCCCGTGGCGAAACCACTGAGATACTATCTCTTCGAAGGGACTCCGACCACCCAGCGGTCGCGCGCTGGCGTACCTTCAGCACACACAACCCACTGATCACGATCCGACAACGGAGGCGATGGTCCGCTTCAAGAAGGTACTTCAGCCACCCGCTGAATCAACCACCGTCGTCGAACGGACCAGTTCCGCCAACGCAATGGGTGAATCTAACGCCAGCTCCGAGATCGGAACTTCGAAAAGATCGATACCCACATCCTGGAGGGCATCAACGAGTTCACGAGCACGGGCATTGGTGAGTTGCTGGTGCGTGAAGGCCAATTCGGAGGTCGCACGAAGAATGGCACCGGCCACCACCGGCTTCTCCTCAAAACGAGCCGCCAAGACGCCAGGTGCCTCCTGCTCGAGCCACGCGCGCGCCTGTTCCGCTTGCGGGGTAAAAAGCCGTCCAGGCAGAGAGCGATTCACGATGAAGGCGAGTGCATGCAAATGACGAGTTTCGAGTGCCCGAAGGAGGCGGTGCGCCTCATCGACTGAAGGGCCGTAAGGAGATGCGATCGCAATAAACCCGGTTGTCGGCGAGGTCAGGAGCTCCGAAAATGACCTGCTCTGTTCCACCAATCCAGGGCCGAGTTTGGCAAAATCCGCGAAGAAATCCGTCAGATCCGTCAAGAAAGCGGAACCGAGCACCATGTCAGCAACGATATAGAAGGGGCGGGTGGCGGCAGAGAAGAGACGCGTCCTCCTCGGGAGGGTCAAGAGCGCGAGCAGTGGAGAGGAGAAAAACTCACGGAGTCGCGCCGGTGCATCCAAGAAATCAAGGGCATTACGCGACGGAGGAGTGTCGACGAAGACAAGATCATAGCGATCATCCGCGGTGAGCGCAGCGAGTACCTGCACGGCGGCATAGTCATACGAGCCGATGAACTTCGCTGAGAGGTTGTGATAGATGGGACTCGCTAGGATCCTCTCCGATGTTGCGTGGTCCGGGGAGAACTGATGTACAAGATCGTCCCAAGCGCTCTTCATATCGACTGAGGCAGCCCACAACCTTCCCTTGGGAGCGAGTCCCGGCAGTTCAACCTCACGAGGCGCATTGGCAAGAGCTGCCACCCCAAGGGTGCCAGCCAGCCGCTTCGCTGGGTCGACGGTCACGACCAAGACATTGAGTTCTTGCTCAAGCGCAGCGGTGATCGCTAGCGACGCCGCGAGGGTCGTCTTGCCGACGCCACCGCTCCCAACGACAAAAACCCGCTCCCTGGTCATCAAGCTCTCAAGGAGCCTTGTCACCATAGCTCCACCTCGAGCACCTCAGCGACCTCGTCGACGAGCTCACGTGTCTCGAGCGCTCCAAAGTACTCTCCTACGGTTGCCACCCGTAACGACGGCCCCAATTGATCGACGAAGACTCGGAGGTTACGATCATGCCGATCGCTGATTCTCGCAAAAAGGTCAGAGGCGGCGAGCACCTCATTCAGGCCAGCGATCGAGTCGCCGAAGGTGCGGATCGCCTCGACTACCTCAGTTTCGACACCCGCCATCGGACCGACAAATCGCCGATTGACGACGGCACCTTCAAGACGCACCGGCGTCTCAGCTCGCAACCGTCCAGCGAGATCGAGCGCCTCTTCGATCGGGGTCTCCTCCGGCGTGGCCACCAGCAGCGCCACCGAACGTTCTGGGTCAGCCAAAATCTCCAGCATCCACTCGGTCTGATTCTTCACGAGTCCAAGCTGGATCAGTTGACCAACGTCACCGGCCACCCCGAGCTGCGAGATAACGTGTCCGCTGGCAGGAGGGTCAACGACGATCAGATCGTAGGTATCCTGTCGTACCTCATAGCAGAGTTTCCCGATCACCAGAATCTCACGCACCCCAGGAGCCGCTGTGGAGACGAAGTCAAAGATCTTGCCGAGTCCGGGAAACTTTGAGATGAACGGCACCTTGACGTAGATACGTAGATATTCTGCCAAGGCGGCTTCGGTATCCATCTCCATGACCCAAAGATTCTCTGCGGCGCGCTGTGGCGTGAACGAGGTCTCGGTCAGGCCCAACATCGATCCAACGTCGCCCTTGCCATCCACCTCAACGATCAACACCCTCAGGCCTCGGCGTGCGCCTAAGGACCCAAGCGCGGCCGCGATGGTGCTCTTGCCAACACCACCCTTGCCGGTCACGAAGATCAATCTCTTATGAAGCAACTCCTCAATCATGCGCTAGGCGCTAAAGCCAACCTTGCGCTGTTCCTTGTTTGGACCAACCTCGATAAAGAGGATCTTGTTGACCGGTACCCCGACCTTCTTGCCCTTACGGTCCGTCAACCACCAGAGTGACTCGCTCCCCGACTGCGCCTTCGCGAACTCCTCGATCACCTTGGCCTGGTCGGTTCCATCGTCCATCTCTAATTCAATCTCACGCATGGCATCACCGAGCCCAATACGAATCTCCACTAGTACCTCCTACTTCGCTTGGACCTTGAGATCACTCCGATACCGTCTCACTGGACCTAGACTCTCTAGCCTATCAACGAGTTCGCGCAAACTTTCGCTCGCAAGGTCAGAAGCCGCCCCAATCACCGCTGGAATCCCTTGATCCCCGCCCTCGCGAAGTGCCATCGTCAAAGGCACCTCTCCAAGCAACTCCACCCCGAGGTCTCCAGCGAGTCGCGCGCCCCCACCAGAACCAAAGATCGCATAGCGCTCGCCCTCTGGCGTCACAAATGCCGACATGTTCTCGATGACGCCGCGTACCGGCAGCTTGAGCTTTTTGGCAGCCAGTGCTGACCGCTGTGCGACACGAACCGCCGCCGACTGCGGGGTGGTGACCACAAAAATCTCGGACCGCGGAAGAAACTGCTGGAGGCTGAGGGCAACATCACCAGTCCCTGGCGGCATGTCGACCAACAGGTAGTCAAGCTCGCCCCAGAGCACGTCGACCAGAAACTGCTCAATCGTCTTATGCAGCATCGGGCCTCGCCAGATGACAGGCGTATCCTCCTCGACAAAGAACCCCAACGACATCACCTTCACCCCAAAGGCCTTCGGTGGCAAAATGAGATCGTCGATCACCCGAGGCATGCTGGTGAGTCCAAGGAGCTTTGGAATCGAAAAACCATAGACATCAGCGTCCAAGATGCCAACGCGACGCCCTCTTCGTGCGAGTTCAGCCGCCATATTCGCCGTCACTGACGATTTCCCAACGCCACCCTTCCCCGAGGAAACGCCGATGACGCGCGCCGTCGAACCAGGCAACGAAAAGACGGGCGTCCGAGTCGTTCGTGCCTCGAGCATCTCCGGTGTCATAAGCCGTTCACGGAGCTGTGCCTGGCCGGCAGGATCCAACGGTAGCAGTTCAACTGTGACTGAAGAACCGAGTTCGGCAACCGCAGCGTCCGCCTCTGCCTGCAGTCGTTGGGCGACTTCAGGTGCACCACCCACATAGTAAAGTTGTGCGCTGACCCGTCGGAGCCGCGAACTCACTGGCCCCACGAGACCGAGCTCTTGGAGACTCGCCCCCAGCTCATCATCGATGAGCGATCCCAAACGCTCTAGGACTTGTTCCTGGATATCCTTGGCCATCATTCTCTCCTACCTTGTACCCCAGCACCTCGCACTGAACCTCTCATGACTAAACTAGTGGAACAATACCGCTACCGTCTTGGTGGAGGGGAAGGCGTCCATGGAAACGACAACACAGTCGACGAAACAAACACCATCATCCACACGTCCACTGGCAAATGTAGATCAGACCGGACCGACGACGGGACGACCGCTGCGCGACGACAAGCCGGATCGCGGTCACCGGGAGGCGAAGGACCCACTCTCGAGTTCTTTTACGGGCGCAGTACAGGCACTCTCCCAGGCGCTTGGGGACCCCACTCGACGCGAAATCTACCTCTACGTACGCGAGCACGGGTCGGTGACTGCCCAGGAGATCGGTCGCCAATTCCAACTACACCCGAACGTTGCTCGACATCATCTTGACCGACTCGCCGCAAGCGGCTACGTCGAGGCGGGGGTTGACCGCGATGCGACACCGCAAGTCGGGAGGCCCTCGAAACGCTACCGAAGCACTGGAGCCCCACTGCTGGTTGACGGTATCGGGGAGCAGGCCGCCCTCCTTGGAAGATTGCTTGCACGTGCACTGGAGATGCTGGATAACCAAAGCGTCGAACGGCTCGCCTATGAAGTAGGATTCGATTACGGTCATGAGATCGGCCTGCAGATGAATGGTCAGGCCGCCACCAAGAGCATCGCTGCAAGTCTCAAGTTGGTCGCCGATGCGCTCACCAGAAATGGGTTCTCCTCAAGCGAAGACTCTCGCGACGATTCGCTCGGCCTCAAAAACAGGTCCTGTCCCTTTGGCAGCCTGGTCGCCGACCATCCTGTCCTCTGTGTTACGGAGAGCGGCATCATCGAGGGATTGCTCGAAAGCCTCGCCATCGATGGGGACCTCGCCCGCGCTGAGCCAGTCCGAGGTGGCATGAAGGGCTGCGAAGTGCGCATCTACCCGACAACGGAGACCATTGTCAGTATTCAACCACGCCCGGAGCGGACGCCGCCAAGCTAACTCCCCCAGTAGCGCTGCTCTTGCCATGGATCGCCGTAGTTATGGTAGCCATTTCGCTCCCAGAATCCGGGGGCATCTGCATCCCGAAACTCAAGACCGCGAAGCCACTTCGCCGACTTCCAGAAGTACAGATGGGGTAACAGGAATCGGACCGGATAACCGTGCTCGGGATCGAGCGGCTCGCCGTCGAAGGCGACCGCCAACATGCAGATGGGGTCATCCAACGCATCTTGATACGGGATATTGGTAGTAAAACCATACTCCGCATGGGCAATGAGATGGGTGACAGATGACTGAGGTCGAACCAGATCGATGATCTTGGTGATTGGAATCCCGCGCCAAACGGTGTCAAACTTCGACCATTTGGTCACACAGTGGATATCCGTCGTGCGCTCCTCGACTCCAAGGTCGACCAGCTCATCATAGCTGAGCTCGACAGGATGCTCAACCAATCCGAAGACGCGCAACGACCATTGGCTTAAATCCGAGTACTGAGGCACCTCTCCCGCGTGCAACACGGGAAATCGGTCGGTCATGTACTGGCCGGGTGGAAGGCGATCAGGTGCGATGCCCCGTCGTTCCAGCTCCTTCCGATTGCGATCAAAAAAACTCAAGCGTACCACTCCTCATCAAGATCTAAAGAGTTCAACCTAAAAGGTATTGGGAATCTTCCGATGCGCTGCGAGGTAGGCGGGTTTCGCAAGGCGATAGGCCTGCACAACCAGTGACTTGCTCGGGTGCGTCGCCAGAAAACGGTCGAGATGATCGACCGCAGCACGCGGTTTGTCCTCCCCATAGTACAACGCCAAACCGTAATAGAGCTGCGCACTGGCGTCATAGGCGCCAAGCGTTGCCGCGTGAGCAAGCACACCGATCGCCTCAGCTTTGGTGCTCTTGGTTTTTGCCAGATTGAAGTCGATCCATCCCACATAGGCCAGTGCGGTCGGATCGGAGGGGTAGGTGGCGAGTACATGATCAAACTCCGCACGGGCCTGCTTGACGGCCCCCAGGCCTGCCAGTGTCTCCCCAGATGCGAGCTCCTGGGTGAGGCTCGGTGTCGATGGGGAGTTCGATCGCGTCAGCAACAACGTTCCAAGGGCACCGACCCCCACTAGGATCAGCGCTGCTCCAATTTGGGCGAGCCGACGGGAGAAGAATGGCTTACCCGTCGCCACCGGTTCAGATGTCGCCGTGGCCTCCGCTGGCGCCGTGGCCTCCGCTGGCGCCGTGGCCTCCGCTGGCGCCGTTGTCTCCGTTCTCTCCATTGGCAGAGACTTGACTGGCGGAGTGTCCTCCCCCTCGCTCGCATCGATTAGCGCTGCATCCGTGGCCGCTGTCTCACGAGTGGTCATCGCTTCGCCAATCGGCTCCGTTGGAGCCGCGTGAACCTCCGACGATACCACGGCCGTCGCAGCAGCGATCGCTAACGCTCTTGTTCGATGTTCCGCTTTTCTCGCCCGCGATGAGAGGCTACGATACACCTCGTACGCGAGGACCAAACCGACGACAATCGGCAACAGCCACAGAAAAAGACCGACACCGTTGGTGGGGGGAGCCATCAAGATCGTGTCGCCATAGCTCGCGACGAGGGAGTCGACAATCTCCTGATTCGAGGCACCGGCGTGGACTTCGTGTTGGATATAGTCCGCTATCGAATACGAAGAGGCGCTCTTTGAGTTATAGACGGCCAGGTTGCCACAGGAGGGGCAGCGGACCTCCTTCTCAAGTGTCACAATGCGCCCCTGCGCAGTGGTGGAGGGAGTGTTAACCACCGCATAACCGATGGAGACCATCGCAACGATGATGAGCGTGAGCCAGACCAGAAGAATCTGCCGGGAACGATGGGGACGCGTCAACATCAGTAGCCCTTCTCCTTCGCTAAGGTCACGAGCGCATCGACAATGCGCACCGTCGTAGGACCAACGACCTTGGCCAACACCACACCATTGGGCGCCACCAAGAAGCTCTCCGGGGGGGCCGAGACACCCCACCGCAGTGAGTTCGTCCCCGAGGGATCCTGCAACACTGGGAATTGGGCGTGATAGAGAGAGAGGAAGTGTCGGGCAGGGCCAGGGCTATCGTCATAATCGACACCAAGCACCTGTACCGTCGCCGTACGAGCGAGTGCGGCGATCTGGCTCTCCTCTGTCGCGCAGCTCGAACACCAGCTTGCAAAGTAGTTGACGAGCACGAAGTGCCCACGGAATTGACGGAGCGACAGGGTCTTCGTTGAGTACAGTGACTCCCCGCTCAGTGCCGGCGCTTGTCGGTAGAGTAGCGGGGAAGGAGATACTTGGTCGACCGCTGGTTTAGTCTGCGCGGCAATCACTGCAAAGTAGGCGACAATGGCGAGGATCAGTACGCCGACGGTCGCCAAAACAGGTCGTTGACGGAGAGCACCCGACACACTGCTCACACCGTGACCTCCACCGGGTGCTCGTCAGAAGACGACGTCACCTGTTGGCGTCTCCGGTTCTGCTCCCGAATGCCAACGACGCTGAGCAAGCCACCGAGCACCATCACCCCAGCGCCGGCCCAGAGCCAGAAGATCAACGGCTGAACGACGATACCTAAGGTGATCGGGCCCTTGTCGGTCGTGGGCGCTGCATCGATCGTGAGGTAGACATCTCGCGTGAGTCCTACGTTCACCGCTGGTGTCCCCACCGCACTGGAGTAGGTTCCAAACTGCGTAATCGCCGGGTGATAGGTTTTGCCACCGTTGACGATCACATTGGCCTCAAAGGAGGTCTTGGCAGGGGTAACGACCGTCTCAACTCCCTCATAGGTCAGCGTTTGACCATAGACATGGACGGTCTGACCCGGGACCATCTTCACGGAACCCTGATGACCAAAGGTCGTCGCTGAGGCCATGCCGATAGCGATGATCGCTAACCCGATATGGGACAACATCCCCGCCGAAGAACGCGATACGATCGCTGAAATCCGACGACCCGACGCACGGGAGAGATTCCCATAGATAATCACCACCGACGACACGATCACAAAGGTAGCCAACGCGTAGGCTCCGAGCGTCGCTAAGGCGGTAACGCCAGCGAAGGCAGAGATAGCGAGAACGGCCACTGCGGCCACACCGGGCAGGAAGAGCCGCTGTCCCAGCAACTCTGGTGGAGTCTTGCGCCAGTTGAGCCACGGACCAATCGCCATCACCGCGAGCAGCGCAAGGCAAAGGGGTATCACAAAGGCATTAAAGAAGGGTGCACCCACGTCAACCGTCTGATGCTGAAAATAGTGAGCAAAGAGTGGATAGACCGTGCCAGCCAAGATAATCAGCGTCAACAGTCCAAAGATGGCGTTGTTGATCAGCAATGAACCGGGACGCGAAAGCAGTGGAAACCGCGGCTGACCCATCAGTCGATCGGCGGCAAAAATCGAAAGCCCAATCTCAAAGACGACAATGACCACAAAGAAGAGGATCAGCACGGTGCCCAGGCTTGAGTCCGAAAACGCATGAACCGATTGGAGCACACCGGATCTGGTGAAGTAGGTGCCGAGGATAGTGAGGGCAAAAGCGGCCGCCACCAACGCATAGCTTGCAATACCCATCCGTTTACGTCGACGATCGATAAGGACGGAGTGGATGAAGGCCAGACCACACAGCCAGGGCAGCAGCGCCGAGTTCTCGACTGGATCCCAAGCCCAATAGCCTCCCCAGCCGAGCACCTGATACGACCACCACGCCCCTAAGACGATCCCGATTGTCAAGAAGACCCAGGTAATGAGCGACCAGTTACGAACACGAAGGATCCAATCGTTGTTGAGACGGCCAGTGATGAGCGCCGCCGACAACAGCGCAAAGGGAACACTCATGCCAACGAAGCCCATGTAGAGCATCGGAGGATGGATCGCGACAAGCGGATAGTCCTGGAGCAGCGGGTTCGGTCCGCGTCCATCAGCGGGAATCGCTCCAACGGTCGTCAAGAAGGGGCTCGCCGCAAACAATAGGACCCCTGAGAAATAGGTGAAGATCACCCCGAGGATACCAAGGGCAACGGACCCGGTTCGTCGATCGGTTTCATGGCGCATCGCGAAGGTAAGGAGCGCAATGTAGAGCCCCTGCACGATCGCCCACAACAGCAAGGATCCTTGCAGCGCCGACCACATGCCAGTGATCGAGAACAGCAGCGGCGTCTCCTTCGAGTTGTTCGCGACCACATAGGCGAGCGAGAAGTCATGGGTAATGAGTGCCTGTTCCATGGCGATGGTGGAGACGATTGTCCCAAAGAAACCGACCAGCAACAGCGTCCGGGAACCCGACATCAGACGGTCATTTCGTCGGTAAGCACCGTAGAAGGAGGTGAGGGTTCCGATCAGGCCAAAAAGGAAGGCGAGGACGAGCCCTGCGGACCCGAGCGCTGCATCAAACATCAGCCCTGCGTCCCCCCTGCGTCCTTGATGCGGGTCGGATGTTCCGCCACGTAGTTCGAACTGTGCTTGACTTCGATCAGGCTTGAGACAAAGACGTTTCCCTGAAAATGACCCTGGATGACCACGGGGATACTGGGTTGAAAGAGCTCCGGTGGATTACCAATCTCCGTTACTCGATCCTCTGCGTGATTGTAGCGAATCGTAAAATCCACCCCGGCAGGAGTTGGATCGACTGAGCCTGGCACGACGACACCCTCCATGCGAAAACTTTGATCGCCAAGTTTGGCCCGCGCAGCATTCGCCTGTTGTACCGTCAGAAAATACTCGAGAGAGTTGGTGGCACCCTTGAAGAGTACAAAACCCAACGCCACCAGAATCACAGCCAACACCACCAACGATCGGATCAGCTTGGCTCGGGATCGTCCTGGACCCTCAACCGTCTTCCACTGGGAAAAGTCCTCATCCGCTAAGGTCATTCGACATCCTCCAACGGTGGACTCGCGTGCAACTCACTGGCTTTGAGCTGCGCTAACCGAAGCCTTACCTGACGGGACTGCATTCCGAGATATAGGGCGTAACCACCAAGCGAACAGGTCACAGCAGCGTAGCCAGCCTCAACATAGGGGTTCATATCCTTACCTCCTCGACAGCGAGGCGTTCACGAATAGCCTGTTCCACCTCAAGGTCAGCAAGTTGCGCTTGACGCTTCGCTGTCTCAAAACGCGTCCACACCATCCACACATAGGCAAGCGTGAAGGCGAGAAAGCCGAGCAGTAGCGTCCACGCCATCGAACCATGTACCTCAACGTTCATACTCGGGTTCAAGACCGAAGGGGTCTGATGGAGTGTCTTCCACCAATAGACCGACTCGTGCACGATCGGTACGTCGATGAAGGCCACGAGCGCTGCAATAGCCGAGCGCACTCCCCGCTTCGTCTCGGACATTGGGACCTGTCTGAGCGCAAGGTAACCGAGGTAAAGCAGGAACAGAACAGCGGTAGAGGTCAACAGTGCGTCCCAGGTCCACCACACACCCCACGCTGGACGTCCCCAAATGGATCCGGTGAGGATGGTCAGACCCGTAAAGAAGACACCCGCCTCCGCGGAGGCGGCGGCGATCAGATCCCACTCTCGGCGCCGCGTTCGCTTCCACAGGTACAGCAAGCTCGCCGCCGTCGTAATCCCGTAAGCGAGGTAGGCGATCCATGCCATCGGAGGATGGATGTAGAGCATCCTGACCAGATTGCCCATCACCTCTGCTGGCGGAGTGACGTACAACCCCAGCCAAAACGTCAATGCGATCATGACCAGCGCGACAATACCAATGCCCCGCTTCAACTTTGCATTCGTACTCATCAACCCTCCAAAACGACACCATAGACCATAATGCCAAGAACCAAATAAATAAGTGAAAACCCGATTAACAGCTCACTCCAAGGAAGCGCCTTGGCTGGCGACTGGTCTAACCCATATTGCCACACCTTGGTCGCAGACAACAACACCGGCGAGACCACCGGGAAGAGAAGCAACGGCAACAGGCTCCCACCAAGCCCCTCAGTCACACCCGCCAATACGATCCCCACCGTTGCGACGCCGATGTCGGCGAGAAAGGCGCTACCAGCGAGTAATCCCACCTCGTGGAGCGGAGCATTGAACAACACTGCGATACCGGCGCTCAAGACGACTTCGAGCAGCAAGATCTCAAGGACAATAGCAGCGACCTTACCGAGGAAGATTCCCCGCGGATTGACACCCATCATCACGAGTCCAACCTGTGCCTGATTCTCGCCCTCAATCCCCATGGCGCGTGTCACCGCCAACTCCAACGCAAAAAAGGTCGTGACCCAGAACAAGCCAGGTGTCACCTGGGTGAGAATCTCGACCTTGGCGTCAAAACCGAAGGCGAAGAGGACGATCACGACAAAGACGAACGGCAGGACTTGATTGAGCAATATTCGTGCTCGCCACTCCAATCGAAGGTCCTTCTTCGCCATCGCATATGCTGTCCGCCACATCAGGCACCTGCGACAAGCGTGGCTGTGCCGTTGGACATCCGATACGTTCGTGTGGCTAGACGAGAGATGCGGTCGAGCTCGTGCGAGGCCACAATGATCGTCTTTCCCTCCTGCGCCAACGCAGTCAAGCCCTGGTCGAGGGTCGCCTTGGTGGCCTGATCGAGGAGCGCATGCGGCTCATCGATGAGGAGGAGTTCCGTACGACGCGATAGGGCGATCGCGGCGGAGATCTTCTTGCGCTGTCCAGCCGACAGTACCCGGAATCGTGCGTTGAGATCCCGCGTGACGAGCCCAAGACGGCGTGCCCACTCCATCGCGCCCTCGAGATCGCATCCCGCAGCGATCGCAAAGAACTCCAGATTTTCGCGTCCGGAGAGCTCCTCATACATCTGATAGGCATGAGCGAGGTAGCTCACTTCGCGCCGAATTGCACGAGCCTCCGTCTTGGGATCACGGCCAAAAACAAAGACTGAACCACTCATCGCCTCGACTAACCCGCCGAGTAAGCGTAACAGCGTCGTCTTGCCGGATCCATTCGGCCCCTGTACGAAAACCACTTCGCCCTCATAGGCATCGAAGTCACAACGCACAAGAGCAGGGAACCTATCAAGCAACACGGTCACCTCTCGGAGGCGAGCAACCAAACGACCCGTCGACGAATCCGTCACACGCTCACCTCACGGGGCGCCAAGCAACGCCAAATCAGCCTTGACCATCGATGCAATCAGATCCTCAAAACTGACTATCGGATGCCACGAGAGTTGCGCATGCGCCTTTGAAGCATCACCGATGAGCAGATCAACCTCTGCGGGACGCATGAAGCGCTGATCGATCTCGACGTACTTCTCCCAATCAAGATCCACGACCGAAAAGGCATTCTCACAGAGCTCTCGAACCGAATGTGTCTCGCCGGTGGCGATCACATAATCGGAGGGCGTATCCTGCTGCAACATCAGCCACATCGCCCTCACGTAGTCACCAGCGAAGCCCCAATCACGCTGTGCTTCAAGATTGCCAAGCGTGACACTCGTGGCGAGACCGAGGGCAATCCGTGCGACCGCATGGGTTACCTTCCGTGTAACAAACTCAAACCCTCGACGAGGGGACTCGTGGTTAAAGAGAATGCCCGATGACGCGTGCATACCGTAACTTTCACGATAATTGATCGTGATCCAATGACCATATACCTTTGCGACGCCATAGGGAGAGCGGGGGTAAAATGGCGTAGACTCCGACTGTGGCACCTGTTGGGCTTTGCCGAACATCTCGGAGGTCGATGCCTGATAAAAACGGATCTGCGGGTCGACCATCCGAATCGCGTCAAGGAGACGTGTGACCCCCAATGCGGTCGTCTCCCCGGTGAGAACCGGCTGGCCAAAGGAGGTCTGCACAAAGGATTGCGCGGCAAGGTTGTAGACCTCTGAGGGTCGATACGTCCGAAGCACTCGCATCAGGGAGACCTCATCCAACAGATCCCCGGGTTCAAGGATGAGCCGATCCTGAATATGGTGAATACGTTCAAAATTGAGGGTGCTCGAACGACGGTGCATGCCGACCACGCTGTAGCCTTTGTCGAGCAACAACTCCGCCAGATACGAGCCGTCTTGGCCAGTGATACCGGTGATGAGCGCGACGGGTTGAGCCATGAGGTCGTAGCCTAGTGGCCGAGAAACCGAGGTTGTCTGTGCTCTCGACGAGCAACCAACCCCTCCTTGGCATCGTCGAACTGGTTGACAAGGGTAAGTAATGTTGCCAGGTAGTCAAAATGCTCATGGTCCATCGAGCCAGATACCTGATAGAAGGAGCGCTTCCCAAAGCCGGTCGCTGCACTCGAGAGGCCGGCAAGCTCTGCGGCAAACTCCTCAACCGTCGCATCTAACTGCTCATCGGGCACCACTCGGTTGATCAACCCATTGGCCAAAGCCTCAGCGGCGTCCATCCGGCGTGCCGTTAACATCAGCTCCAACGCAATGCGGGGTGGCGCGAAGCGCAGCAGTGGAACGGTGATCTGAAACGGCCAAAGGCCCACCTCCGCCTCTGGCGTGCCAAAGACGGCCGACTCCGATGCGATTACCACATCGGCAGCCATCGCCAAACCAAAGCCTCCAGCGAGCGCGTAGCCTCGCACCTTAGCGATGATGGGTTGTGGTGCTGCCCACATCGCCTGAATCACCGCCGCCACTTTGGCCCGCGAATCATGCAACACTCGCTGTGAAGTGCCCTCGCCCATGCCGGCAAGATCAACCCCACTCGAAAATGCTCGATCACCTTGGCCCGTGAGTATGATCGCTCGCACCCCCTCATCGGCTGCGATCTCCTCAATGGAGTTGTGCAGCAGCGTCAACGTACTCCAGTCGAGAGCGTTTCGCCGTTCCGGTCGATTAATAACCAATTGAACGACCGATTCGTGTCGTTCTACGATGACTTGATCAGAATCCATATATCGTAGATGCTAGCCCTCTACCTTCTTCGGAGACCAAATCTGTCATGCCATCGTCAACTCGTTCATCAAGGCTCTCGGCAGCCGATCGCCGCGAGGTCATCATCACGGCGGCCATCGAGCAGTTTGCCATTCACGGTTTCGATGCCGCCTCCATGGACGAAATCGCCGCCGGTGCGTCGGTAACCAAACCAATCATCTATCGCCACTTCCACTCGAAACGAAGTCTCTACCTTACGCTTCTCAAGGAGGTCGGAGATCGGCTCACCTCCGCGATTGCGACCGCGACCGCGACCGTGGAACCACCACACGAACGCTTGCGGGCTGGCGTTGATGCGTTCTTTCAATTTGTACAGCACCATCGGCTGGCCTACCGTCTCATCTTCGACGGTCGAGGTCAACAAGATGTTGAGTTTCAACGCGTGATCGATGAGATACAACTGACCATCGCCGAACTGGTTGCCAGTAGGGTCAGCGGCGTCGAGGATGACACCTACCGTGCTTTCGTCTCGTTTGCACTCATCGGATTGGCGCAGGGAGCTGCACGCTCCTACCTGCTCGATATCGATCACCATGAGAGCGAGCGCTTCCGTGCTCGTCTTGCAGCAAAGCGGGCAGCGCAGACCACCGAACTACTTTGGTCAGGGATGCGTAATCTGTCGACCTAGCCGATTCTCGATCGTCGCCGTTGGTTCGATTCCAAGCGCCTCGTATTCAGGCTCGTGGCCCAGCACAATGGCCTCGGGGAGGAGACCGACCAGCTCCACGGAGCGCACCGGCTCCATCGCGGCCACCTTGGCTATCGCCATCAGAGGGGTCACGACAAGCGGATCGATCAGGTTCATCGAGACTTGCACCCGATCACCAGCGAGCAGTGCGAGCGTCCGAAGGTTCGTGGATCGCAGGGTGCGCGCAACATAGCGGGCGCGTTCCAAGGAACAACCTAGATTGACGTTCAGGGCCACAAGGAGACCCCGAGCCCCCACACACGTCGCCCCCATGATCGGGTCGGGCCAACGGCCGCCATAGGTCGGCGATACCGTCGTGAAGGCACCCCTACGAACCTCGGGAAGCGAGGCCTCCTCACCGTAGATGAAGACTGGCAGGCCAAACTCCTCCGCCAACCACGCTCCAAATTGGTCGCGACGATACAGCGCGGTCTCGCGGGTTGTCTCGCCAAGGGGCACAAAAGGCACTACATCCAAGGCTCCGAGCGCAGGATGGACCCCTCGGTAACCACGAAAATCGATGAGTTCGAGTGTGCGTCGGGCAAGGCGAGCCAGATCGACGAGGAGATCCGGCCCTGCCAACGTGAGCACCGAGCGGTCATAGTCCGCGTCTGTGTGCACGTCGAGCAACGACCGGCCACCACTCGACGCAAGCTCGTCGATCACGCCCTGGTCACGGCCTTGGGATACATTCACGACACATTCGAGCACCCAAACGATGTTAGCCGCTTGTTGAAGAAGGGTCGCGGGCGAAAACGCCGCCACAGGAAACGGTCCCTTCTGCTTGGAGGGCCAGGCGGAGACACACCGATCCGCAAACCGCGAGCTCTCTCCACAATGGACTACCGCCGGATAAGCTGCGAACGCTGCAACCGCTTACGCTCGCGTTCCGACGATCCTCCCCATACCCCATGCTCAATGCGATACTTCAGGGCATATGCAAGACAGTCGTCGATCACAGCACACGTCACGCAGATCTTGCGTGCACCAATCACTCCTGACCCATCAGACGGGAAAAAGATCGCAGGGTCCAACCCCCTGCAGGCTCCGGCCGCCATCCACGGCTCGCTCACCCAAACGATCTCATCAGCTTCGTCAGTTGCCAAGGTTCCCTCCCCCTTTGAGTAATCCATTGACAACAACAATATTACCGTAGAGTAACATTTGCCAGCCAGCGCTCCACTACGTCATCCTTTTGGATGACAGCTCGTGCGAAACCACAACGCCATGCATGGGGTCGACAACAGGGTAGGCTGCTAGAGATGAGTGAGACGGAACAGCCAGTTGAAATTCGCGCCAGGGTCAGAATCGCCTACCTGGGACCGGTTGCACCACACTGGGAGGTGCGCTGGCTCTCCGGTGATCGCACGGTCGTCGACGAGTTCACCCAACGGGTCAGCGCTCGGCTCATGATGCTACCCCCCCACGATCCGCAGTTCCGACGGAATCGCGAGCGTGTGATGCGTGATGCAGAACGCGAAGGGATCTACGTCACCTGGGACATCGACGAAGAGTAGAACCCGAAGCGCAGGATACGATGTTGGCCAAACGCTGTACCATCACGACCGGCTCGGTCTAGGACCGTTTCTTCTTCTTAAAGATCTTTCTCTTTGCGACGATGTCGTCATCAGCTCTGTTCCAACCAAGCTTGTCCGCCGCTCGATCCAGATCAGTATCGATCTCGCCCGTATGTTCAAAGGCTCTGTTTTTGCGGGCCAATGAGCTCATGAACTCCTCGGTCCCAGGTATCACCGCGGCATGAGCACCGAACTCATACATTGGACTTAGACCCCCAGGGCCTGCTCGCGTGGCAACGGGTTCCACCGCCTCAAACGATGAACCCGTGGGACCTGCGCCAGCATGGGTCGGGTCGGTCACCGCAGCTCCTTGATGTTGTTCGGGTTGCTCAGCCTGTGCCTGGTGGACCTGACCCTGTTGAACTGGCTGCTGTTGGACTGGGTCCTGCTCCATCTGGCTCTCGACACTCGAGGAGGCGGCGACTCCGCCATCCTTGGCCTCAGCCACCTCGCCAGCGACCAGATCCTTCTCTGCAACGTCCTCTGCCCCACGAGCCACTACCGCTACTTCGGTAGCCTCAACATCCCCAAGTAAGCCGCGAATATGTTCATAGACTTCCCGGGGAAGCTGTGAGTCGCTCTCGACCACCCGCGTATCACCCGGACCAGTGGAGGACAGATCAGGAACCAGGTCGACCAACTCTGGAAGCTTGACCCCCTGCTCCGACTCTGCGAGCGCCGCCGTCCGTTCCAGGACTTCCCAGAAAGCGGCGCGCTCTGTAGTCGTCTGACACTGTTCCTGTTTCGGATACATAGCGGTTATATCGTCACCTCTCTACGAAACATAACCTCACAATGGCAACATTACTACTTTTCCACAACCGTTGCATCTGAGTGATCAATGGTGAGTCCACTCATAATGACGCACCCTTTACAAGGTTCTCATGCTCACTTGTCCAAGAGTCGTTCTTGCCTCTCCGAGTACGGCCAGCATTGCTACTGGTCTTACATCCTCTCTCCAGGTGATAAGTCAACCCATCATCTGAACTGCCGCCTGTACCCGATAAGGGCCTGGGAACGAACAGGGCACTGGCCTCGACTAGGCCAGGACTGGTAACCGACCAGTCACGGATATTGAGCCCAGCATTGGCATCTCGATCCACCTCAACGTCACAGGTCTCACAGGTCAGTCTCTTGGCGAGCTTTGCACCCATGAGTCTGCCAGAGCAGTCATGGTGGATCTGCGATGAAGGGAAGAAGCGATCAACGACGACTACCGTTA
>JAKAQR010000070.1 GCA_021819725.1 Actinomycetes bacterium | reverse complement strand
ATAACCGCCGCGATCGTCGTCTCGTGGACGAGCGTAGCGAGGACGGTCGGTGTCATCCCTGCGGGGACGGTCACCGCGATCGGGTCGAGGACCACCTCGTGCGCTTGCACCAGGGCGATAACCGCCGTCCGGGCGGTCAGACCGATCGGACGATCCCGACTCGTTGGATTGTCTCGGATCGTCTGATCTGGCTGACATCTGGTTTCACTCCAATAGTGCAAGGGAAGACTCTACAAACTTTTGCGCCCGACCATCCTACCCGGTACGACACCAACCCAGGGATGGGAGCGATCATTGCCCTGGTTTGCGCTCCACCGATCCTAGGTGTCGCCGATCTTGGACAGCCGCGATACTGACTACCAGCCAATCCATGAAACACGCAGAGTCGATTCTACGACCGCGAGCAGCTAGAATGGCGAAAGATCCACACCGTTCCCTCTCGGAAATGAGAACCATGCTCGTCCACGCGAAGTCCCTACAATTTGAGTACGGTGCCCGTCTCCTATTCGATGATGTGAACCTCCTCGTCGACCGAGGCGACCGAGTTGGATTGGTAGGCCGCAATGGTGCTGGCAAGACGACGCTCATGAGGATTCTCGCAGGAGAACTTGATGCCAAGGGCACTCTCGAGCGCGCCGGGACCATTGGTTATCTACCGCAAGACCCGCTCGCTGCTGATCCAAAGCTTACCGCTCTTTCGCGCATTCTCTCAGGCCGCCAGCTCGATGAACTCTTTGCCCAACTCACTGAACTGCAGCTCCAGATGACGCAACTCACTGGCCCGGCTCAGCAGCAGGCCACCAAGGAATACGGAAGGGTTGAGACGCTCTTTGCCAACAGAAACGGTTACCGTGCTGAGTCTGACGCAACCGTCCTCGCCGGTTCACTTGGGATCGATCCGC
Organism: Actinomycetes bacterium; assembly: GCA_021819725.1. The sequence goes on along the minus strand of JAKAQR010000070.1, from coordinate 9,502 downwards.
AGGTGTTGTCTCAACCGATAGGCGTACTGAGCGGCGGCCAACGCCGGCGGATCGAGCTAGCCCGCATCCTCTTCTCCGAGGCCGACCTACTCCTACTCGACGAGCCCACAAACCACCTCGATGCTGACTCCATCAACTGGCTTATCGACTTTCTCAAAACATTTAATGGAGGACTAATTGTCATTTCCCACGATGCGAGATTGCTCGAGTCGGTCGTCAACCGGGTCGCATTCCTCGATCCCCAGCGTTCGACACTGGACCTTTATGCACTGCACTATCGGGCCTATCTCGTAGCGCGCGCCGAAGATGAGGCCAGACGTCGTCACCTCTACGAGGTGGAGACAACGAAGGCAACGCAGCTAAAGCGCCAAGCCGATAAGATGCGGGGCTCGACGGCAAAGCGCGCTCGTAAGGCGAAGGTACTTGACCGACGTGCAACAAGAATCCTTGACAACGTTGACGACGTTCGTCTGGCAGAGAAAGTGGCCAATATACGGTTCCCTCAGCCGCTCCCTTGCGCCAAGACCCCGATTCAAGCCACCGGGCTCGCAAAGTCCTATGGCTCCTTGGAGGTACTCAGCGGAATCGATCTCGCTATTGATCGCCAATCTCGAGTGGTGGTCCTGGGACTCAACGGCGCAGGCAAGACGACGCTGCTGAGAATGCTAGCCAACGTCGAGACGCCAGACGCTGGAGAGATACATCCTGGGAAGGGCCTCGTAGTTGGTTATTATGCGCAGGAACACGAGATGCTCAATCCGAACTTGACACCACTGGAAAACCTTCGCAACAGTGCGCCAGGAGATGTAACCGATGCCGATCTGCGTCAGATTCTCGGTTCCTTCATGTTCACCTCAGAGATGTTTGCACAACCAACCGGCACGCTTTCAGGCGGCGAAAAGACGCGCCTGGCTCTCGCAACTCTCGTCTCGCAGCGCGCAAACCTTCTCCTGCTCGACGAGCCGACTAACAACCTCGATCCAGCGAGTCGCGATCGGGTGCTGGCAGCGCTACGTGGCTACACCGGTGCGATCATCTTGGTCACCCACGATCCCGGAGCCGTTGAAGCACTCCAGCCAGAACGAGTACTCATGCTCCCTGACGGCGTGGAGGACTACTGGAACGAGGAGCTACTCGAGCTTGTGACCTTGGCTTAGGGAAGTTCACAAACTTCTCTAAGCTGCCTGGGGTAGACTGCGGCCATGAGTAACGAATCCAGTGAACCAAAACTCGAGGCGGTCATACAACTCGATACCCCGGACCAGGAGGCTTGGAAGCAGGTGCTGCATCAGATCGAGAACCTGCTGGTGGAGGATGAGTCAGCGTCCGTGGAGGTCGTTTGCTCCGGACGAGGGGTAGACCTCATCCGGCGGGATACTACCCATCTCTCGATAGAACTCAACAAGCTCGCAGCGCGAGGTGTCTCGTTCGTCGCGTGTAATAACTCGCTCCACCAGCGCTCGATCAGTGAATCGGAGCTATTCCCCTTTGTGACGATTGTGCCGAGTGCGATCGGTGAGCTGATCAGGGCGCAGCGAGATGGCAAGGCCTATCTCAAGCTAACCTAACTCCTTGCCTTGGTGAGCGCGCGATGTAGCAAACTGTCGGCGCCTCCGGAAGCGACTATCGGGCGTCGCTGTCCTCGGCGACGAGACTCGCGTCGGCTCTTCGTGGCTGACTAGCAACATTTGCGAGGCCCTGAAGTTCCCAGGTGTCTTCGAGGACGCGCTCCGCATGGTGACAAGAGACGCTGTGCCCGCTACTGACAACACGAAGTTGCGGATGGTCGGTCGCGCACTCTGCGCTCGCGTATGGGCAACGTGGGTGAAACCTGCAGCCCGATGGTGGTGAGAGCGGCGATGGGAGTTCGCCGATGATCTGGCCTGCCGTCGCCTTCTCTCGCTCGATGATCGGATCAGGGATAGGTACCGATCGCAAAAGTCCACGCGTGTACGGGTGTGCTGGCCTAGCAAAAATGTCGTCGGCTGGTCCTAGCTCCACGAGTTCGCCCAAATACATCACCCCGATTCTGTCAGCTAGGTAACTCACGACCGAGAGATCATGAGAGATGAGGGCATACGTGAGGCCGTAACGATCTTGGAGCCTGCGCATCACGTTGAGCACCTGACTACGGATCGAGACATCCAGCGCTGAGACGGGCTCGTCAGCCACGACTAGCCCAGGCTCGAGCATGAGCGCGCGTGCGAAACCCACCCGCTGGCGCTGACCACCAGAGAACTCATGCGGGTACCGCTCGACAGCATTGTGCCTGAGTCCTACCTCGTCAAGCAGGGTATACATCCTCGCCTCTTGAGCCCCATGGCTCCCAACATGTTGAACCTTAACTGGCTCCAGCAGTGCAGCACCAATGCGCATGCGAGGATCGAGCGAAGCGTAAGGATCCTGGAACATGAGCTGGAAGTTGCGCCGAAGTTTCCGCATCTCGCGAGAGGAACGATTGGCGATATCCTCGCCGTGATACAGAATCTGGCCAGAGGTTGGACGTTCCAAGCCGACCATCATCCGTCCCAGCGTCGACTTACCGCATCCTGACTCACCAACAATGCCGATCGTCTCACCCTGATACAGGGTCAAATCGATGCCAGACACCGCATGAACGCTACCGACCCTCCGACGAAGCGCTCCAGCGTAGACGTCATACTCTTTTACCAGTGCCTTGAGCTCCAGTAACGGCTCGCGCCCTCTCCTACGATCAGCATGACGCTCTCGTGAGGTAACGACCACTGATCGTATCTGCTGATCGACCGGGAACCAACAGGCGAACTGGTGTGCCTCGCCCGCGAGGATCGGGTCCTGCTCGTGGCAGCGATCTTGCGCAAAGCGACAACGCTCCGCGAACCGGCAGCCTGACGGAGGATTGGCCAGATCCGGTGGAAGCCCAGGAATGCTCGGCAATACCCGATCGCGATCATCACCGATCCTAGGGATCGAGGCGAAGAGGGAGAATGTATACGGATGACGCATAGCGCCAAACAGCTCCCCTGTCTTGGCACTCTCCACTACCCGTCCCGCATACATCACCATGACTCGGTCGGCGCGACCTGCGACGACACCAAGATCGTGCGTAACTAGAATCAAGCCCATATTCAACGTCGACTTGAGCTCATCCAAAAGACCAAGGATCTGAGCTTGAATCGTTACATCCAGAGCCGTGGTCGGCTCATCGGCAATGAGGAGTTCGGGAGAGTTAGCCAGGGCGATCGCGATCATCACGCGCTGACGCATGCCCCCAGAGAGCTGGTGTGGATAGTCATTGAGACGCTCCGATGCGGCTGGGATCTGCACCAGATCGAGCACCTCAAGTGCTCGTTTGTGTGCAACAGCCTTGCTCGCCGCCTTATGGATTCGCATAGACTCGGCGATCTGCCACCCGATTGTCTTCGACGGATTGAGACTGGTCATCGGGTCTTGAAAGACGAAACCGATCTTGTCTCCGCGAATAGCTCTCATTCGTGCCTCGGAGGCTCCGACCAGCTCCTCGCCGTCCAGGCGTATACTCCCTCTCGCGATCACACCGCCAGTTGGCAAGAGACGGACGATCGAAAGTGCGGTCATTGTCTTTCCACAGCCAGACTCACCCACCACGCCCAGGGTCTCACCCCGAGCAAGCGACATGGTAACGCCATCAACCGCGCGCACCGTAGTGTGTCTCTGACGGATCTCCGTTACTAAATCGCAAATCTCTAACAGCTCGGCCACCCAATCCCCCTACGAGTCGAAGCCAATGCCAAAGTGATCGAGTGTGCGTAACCAACGATTGCGGTGCCCTTCGTGGCTGTCAGCCCACATCAACGAGCGGCGGGTTACAGCAATACTCAGAGAGCGAAGTGGCTCCGGGGGAAACGGCACCGGCTTCGTACGCACCAATCCCAACCTTTCAAATGGAGTATCTCGCGGCTCCAGCCGACCACAGAGTACCTGAGCAGCAAAACGCGTCGCCCCGACACCCAAACCGGTAAAGCCAAGAGCATAGTGAACCTTCCCTTGATATCGTGACCCAAAGAACATCGAAAAACGAGTCGATGTATCGATAGCGCCGCCCCAAGCATGGCTAAAACGCACGCCCGCGAGCATCGGGAAGGTGTCGAAAAAGTGGCGGGCCAGGAGCAGGTGCGTTTCCCGACGCAACCGATAGGCGCTGCTGACTCGCGATCCAAAATGATAGATGGCGTCGTAACCACCCCAAAGAATGCGATTGTCGTGCGTCAAACGAGAGTAGTGAAAGAGGTTACCCAGGTCCGAGAGCCCATGGCGTCCGCTCCATCCTATCGCCTCGAGCTGCGACGCCGTCAATGGCTCCGTCATGAGGACATAGTCATAGACCGGAACCACGAAGCTCCGCACCCCTGGGATGAGGGGAGGGAAGGCGTTGGTAGCCAATACCACCTTGGCGGCGCGAAGCGACCCGCTCTGGGGAGTTGACAGATCGATCATCCCACCGCGTGCCTGCACCCCTGTCACCATCGTCCCCTCGTAAATCGTCACACCGAGGGAACTGGCCACGCGAGCCAAACCCCAAGCAAGCTTCGCCGGGTTGACCAATGCCGTACGATTCTTTGTCAAAAGACCACCTAAAAACCGTGGCGAATGAATGAGCTCTTGTGCATGTTGCTGATCAAGTACCTCCACTTCGTGACCAAAACGACGAGCTGACTGCGCGAACTCTTCGAGCCCATCAAGATGCCATGACTCGGTAGCAACCTCGATCGCACCCGAGAAGTTGAGATCGCACTCGATCTGATGATCCACCACGAACTCAGAGATCGCTTGTAGGTTATCGCCACCAAGCCGCTCGAGCTCCTGCATCTCGTCTGGCCAACGTCGAAGCCCGTTCTCCAAGCCGTGTGTTAGGCTTGCGTCAACAAAACCACCATTACGCCCACTCGCCCCAAAGCCAACACGACCCGCATCAACGAGCGCTACCTCCCAGGTCGGAAAGCGCTGCTTGGCAAGAATTGCGGTCCACAATCCAAGGAACCCTGCACCAACCACCGCGAGGTCCACATCCACATGGTGCCCCAGGGACGGCCGAAAGGATGGGATCTCATCCGTGTCAAGCCAGAACGCATTGTCGCGCACCCCGGCCAGCGATCGAATCGCCTCCTGCTGGCTATCCACTACACACCACTCTTCCCTCCCCTACACCGTCGCCGTCAACAGCCACATACGTCGGACCCCCGTCATCGGTGCTCTTTCGCTAGAACACCTCAGAAACTCGCTCGCCGCTCCCGTTAGGAACACGGCACCAACGCAAGGCCAGCACAGCCCTCCTCCTTCGTACCATGCATACCATGTCGATGGCGAGGAGCACAGAGGTGACCGGCACGATGCCGTACCCTTTGCGATCCCCACCATTTGGTTCGGAAACGCCTCACGCTCACCTACGATCGACACCCATCAGTCCAGCCACGCGACGGTCGGAAGCTCACGACCGAGCCCGCACCCTCGCTCGGCCCACCGCGCCTTGTTGGTGTTTGCCCGAATCGGCTCTGCGAAAATGCGTCGCTCTCGTCGCTGCAACCTATCCTCCCCGTCACGGCAACACTCCATCCTTGCCCGTCTTTTGGTGATCGCCATAACCCTACTACAGCCTACGGAGAGCTGCAACTGATTCCAAACTTTCTATCAGAATTAACAATGGAATCATGCTTCCCTACGCGAGCACTGCTATGCGAAGCGTAATCAAGCGGCGTTAAGGCGTTGCCCTGAGACAATGCGGAGGCTACTTTGTGATCTGATGTGCACAAGCACGACATCATGCGGTATCATGTCAAACAACTCGGCTCATGGTAGCGAACTGATGCAACGGCGATGGAGTTCAGCAGGCGCGGGGTCAAAGGAGGGGCAATGACGACAACGCAGACCGATCGAACAACCGTTGACGTCGTCGAGACCGACCATCGGGTCGGCGCCTTACGGGTCGCGCTACGCACCTTCGTCGCCAACAAGCTAGCAGTCGGAAGTCTCGTCATCTTGATCCTCATCATCCTCTTCTGCTTCCTTGGACCGTTCGTGTATCACACAAATCAGACATCAGCACAACTATTGCTCGAGAACCAGCCTCCCTCACCTCAGCACATCCTTGGGACGAGTCCCGCAGGCCGCGACGAACTTGGCAGGCTCATGCTCGGAGGGCAAAGTACCATCGAGCTCGGTCTCGCAGTCGGTCTCCTGGCCTCGACATTTGGGCTCATCTGGGGCACGGTGAGTGGCTTTGTCGGTGGTTTTGTCGACTCGGTCATGATGCGGATTGTCGACGCCCTGCTCTCTATCCCCTTCTTGTTCTTCGTCATTTTGCTTGCCTCCATTGTGCGACCAACTCTATGGCTCATCATCCTGGTCATCTCAGGAGTAAGTTGGCTCTCGACCGCCCGCCTAGTGCGGGGCGAGACGCTGAGCCTCAAGACAAGGGACTACGTCATAGCTGCGGCGGGTTTTGGCACACCACGGTGGCGACTGATCGCGCGACATATCGTACCCAACGTACTCGGCGTCCTTGTCGTCAACGGAACGCTCAAGGTAGCCGATGCAATACTCACGTTTGCCGCTCTCGGATATCTCGGCCTCAGTATCCCACCACCGGCGACCAACTGGGGAGAGATCCTTGCCGGCGGCGTCAACAACATCTTCGATGGCTATTGGTGGCAGCTGTGGCCGGCTGCGGTGCTTATCGTGCTCACCGTGCTTGCAGTGAACGTACTTGGCGATGCGCTACGCGACGTCGTAGAGGCACGACTGTCCCAGCGTTAGGAGGTTTTGCGTTGTCAATGCAATCAGGTCTAAGAACCAGCAGTCCTCATAGCCCCACCAATCCGGCAACCGCGCGAACCAAGGCAGTGAACCCAAAGCCAAGGCATCTGAGGAGGTATCCATGATTCGCTATGTCCTCGGACGCTGTGGGCAGGCCCTTATCACCATCGTCGCGGTCTCGATCATTGTCTTCATCATTTTGCACCTTCTGCCCGGGGGCCTCGTCCGAGCCCAGCTCGGGCAAAAGGCAAGTCCCATTCAGGTACATGCCTTGGAAGTGCAAGAGGGTCTACTGCGACCGCTGCCCATCCAATACCTGACGTGGGCCTGGAATGCACTTCGCGGGAACTTCGGCTACTCCTACAAACTCAGCGAAAACGTATCGACGTTGTTGGCTCAGTACGTACCTCGAACCTTCTTCCTGGTGGCCATCTCCCTGCTGTTCGCGGTGGCGCTCGCGATCCCTATGGGGCTATGGCAAGGCTACCGTCGCAATAAGCCGGATGACCATACCCTGAGCGGCACCATGTTGATCATGTACTCCATGCCAACGTTCCTCCTTGGTGTTGTTCTGATCGTCGTACTCAACATATGGCTACCCATTTTCCCATCGACAGCCTCCAACTTCGGCGGCAGCCTTACGGTGGATGCTACCGACCTCGCGTTGCCCATCATCACCCTCTGCCTGGCTAATGTGAGCTACTTCAGCCGCTATATGCGCTCCGCGGTTATCGACAATCTGCTGGAGGACTACGTGCGCACCGCTCGCTCAAAAGGAGCGCGCAATCGGACGATTCTGTTACGCCATGTGCTTCGCAATTCTTTGAACTCCACGCTCACGCTGCTCGGACTCTCGCTTCCCTACACGGTTTCCGGATCCCTGATCGTCGAGGCTCTGTTCAACTATCCAGGAGCGGGCCTTCTCTTTTGGAACTCGGCACAAACTCGAGATTTTCCAGTGCTGCTCGGAATAGTGCTCGTCATCGCGGTGATGACGGTGCTGGGTAACCTCATCGTCGACATCCTCTACGGGGTCATTGACCCACGGGTGCGGGTGAGATAGCGCACCATCGCCTCCGGAGCTGTCGAAGTTCTTCTTGCCCCGGCACAAGGACCCGCCCTCGTCGCCAAGACGGCGCCTCGTCGACCTGGTCAACTGTATTGAGGGATTATCATCCTCACCACCTACGGTTGATCCGGTAAGAATCTCCCTTGTCATCGCGACTAATCAATGGATGGGGCAGGCCTAAGTGCCCATCTCCAAACCCAAACGTGCGCTGTCAGGTGGGTGAGTCTCTCCTCATGTCAAGAGTCTTGGCGCGGTCTTGATCACGCGCACCCATTGTGATCTGGGCCAACCCCTATCGGCTGATAGGCTGAAAGTAGACTGAAGATAACGAAGATTGGACGACAGGTATGAGTTCGCGCTTCATCCGAACATGGCGTCACGATACCTTTCAGTCCTTGCGAGTCCGAAATTTCCGGCTTTTTACCATCGGTCAGTTCATATCGAACACCGGAAGCTGGATGCAGTCGATCTCACTTGCCTATCTCGTTCTGTCCCTGAGCAGGAGTGGATCGCTCCTTGGACTCGTAACTGCGGTCCAGTTTCTCCCAATTCTGGTGTTCGGCGCCCAGGCTGGTATCATCGTCGACCGCCAAAACCATCGGAGACTCATAATGATCACCCAGACTCTGTTCATGTTGGTCGCCTTCGTCCTCTTTTACTTCGTAGCCACGCACACCATCACGATTGTGCTAGTATTCCTCGCTTCGGGAGTTCTTGGCCTGATCAACGCGATTGATACCCCGGCTCGGCAAAGCTTTGTTCAAGAGCTAGTCGGACGCGATAATCTCCAAAACGCCGTCACACTCAATGCTGCGAGCTTCAACCTCGCCCGCGCTATCGGCCCGGCTATCGTAGGACTTGCGATTGCCGAGTTGGGACCGAGTTGGGGATTCTTGCTCAACGCGCTCTCCTTTCTTGCCATCCTGTTGGCACTCGTGATGATGCATCCTGCCCAGTTCTACGTTCACAACACGGTGGTGCGCGAGCCCGGTCAAATTCGCGCTGGTCTCCGCTATGTCGCCAACAGACCCGTATTATGGGTCACGTTGCTCGCCATCCTGGTCGCCGGCATCTTTGCCTACAACTTCCCGGTTACCATACCGTTATTGGCCGAGACCACCTTCCAAGGGCGAGCACAACTCCTCGGCGACTTCATGTCCCTCTTCGGTGTAGGTGCAATCATCGGTAGCATCGCGGCCGCGTCCCTGCGACGACCAGCAAACGCACGACTGATGATGTTGATCTCGATCGGATTTGCCATCCTGATGGGTCTCGTTGCCCTGACACCAAGCGTTTGGCTCGCCGGGCTTGCCCTGGTGGGCCTTGGAGCGATGTCAATCAGCTTCAACGCGCTGGCGAACACCACCTTGCAGTTGAACTCCCGCTTCGACATGCGAGGTCGAGTCATGGCACTCTACACTCTCGGCTTCCTCGGCAGTACCCCCATCGGTGCGCCCATCGTCGGTTTCCTTTCACAAGACTTCTCTCCGCGATGGGCATTTGTCGCCGGAGCCGTCTCGCTCATCGTTGCCAGCGCACTTTTCGCACGCCTGCACGCCCGCCGCCAGCGAGCCACGCCCAACGCCGGATGTCGAACGACAAGCACCCGACCTGACCCAAGAGACGATGGCCTCACTCAACATCCCAACGGCTGAACCTCTG